>CAZQHK010000019.1:80286-90295 GCA_964593455.1 uncultured bacterium | reverse complement strand
AGGTAGCTGATGTGAACATCCGCTCCTTTGAGAACGTATTTAAAGCGAATGAAGCCGATGGTATAAACGGCCAGTATCATGGCGATGGCCAGAATTATGTACTCGAAATTACCCTTCGGCACCCGGAGATACTCCCACCGGAGTTTGCCGGTGGTGACGAGGTACCAGAGCAGGCCGGTGACCACGCCGAGCTTGAGTATAGCTATCGTTGCCGTTCGTAATCTTGAATTAATCATAGTTGATCAAGCCGGTTAATGACGTTAGGGAATTGTCGGCTCCACTTTGGTGTGTGTTTCAAAAAAATCGTTTTCATTGACTGTGTGACCGCAGCTTGAGCAGGCCACCATCTCGTTCCAGTATATCCGCGCTCCGCACTTGGAGCAGCGAGCGTGCCACTTGAGTCCGCAATCCGGACACACTCGTCCCGTAAATTCAGTCTGGCATTTCTGACACTGGTTCATACTGGTTGCTCCCTCCACCTTTCTTCCTGATACCGTTGTATATTATTGTCTTCTCTGCCGATATAACTTCCGGTCTACCACACCGGCCATCTTCTTTTCATCCAATGGACCATCCAGAAAAGCGTTAACTTTCCCGGCCACTTCTGTCGGATTCTTGATCACGTCGTGATGATTCATGTAAATGACGTGGATGTTCGGTTGTTTCTCCAGCCAGATTTCTATGTCCTTCATATGTTTGGTAAACGTATCCATAATCATCTCATCGCTGATGCCGGCCTCTCCGGTGCCCAGATGTTTAAGCATTTTATTTTGGCTGGCCAGCATCTCGTCCAGGTTTCTTCTCATGAAGATGACCTTGTACTGCCTATCCGGTGGCAGGTCGTAGAGCAGCATGGATACCATTTTGACCGCCCGGCCGGAGCAATCATCCAGCCAGGTAGTGTCTTCTTTGATCTTTTTGACCCGTTCAAACTCGTAGTAACCGCAGGGGTTATCATCGTCAGGTTTCCTGATATGGTCGGTCAGCGGCGGCAGCCCGCCGGCTTCAAGCATCTGCATCATCATCGAAGTACCGGAACGCGGTAGCCCTGACACGATGGTAATCAAGTGAAATGGTTTTCCTTTACTAGGCTATTTTACCTCTACGGTTTCACCCATCTTCGGAACCACGGAGGGATACCCTTCCTGCTCCAGACGTTTAGCGAAAGCCAGCGATTGGTCTTCCTCGCCGTGCACTACGGCGATCCGCTTGATCTCCAGGTTTGCTTCTTTCAGGAACCTGAGCATCTCGTCCCGATCACCGTGGGCGCTGAACCCGTCGATTCTGGCCACGCGGGCCTTCAACGGATACTTTTTACCCAGTATTTTTAGTGTTGGTGGCGGGCCTTCACGGCCGGACTTCTCGTACTCCAACCCTTCTTCCAGCATCCGGCGGCCCAGGGTGTACTTGGCCATGTATCCGACTATCAGAATGGTGTTGAGCGGGTTGTGGCACCGGTACCGGAGATGGTGCAGTATCCGCCCCGCTTCGCACATACCGGAAGCGGCGATGGCGATATGGGGAGTCTCTCTTCGCATGAGCGCCATGGATTCTTCCACCGCTGTAACAAAGTTTACCTGCTCAAAAGAAAATGGATTCTGGCCTTTCTCAAGAAAGGTTTGGTGGGTTGCCTGGTCGTACACCTCCGGGTGCTCACCGAAAACCCTGGTCAGCTTGATGGCCAGCGGACTGTCGATGAAAATAGGTACTTTAGGTATGGCTTTCTCGTTGTAGAGTTCGTGCAGGGTGTAAATCAGGTCCTGGGTACGACCGTAGGCGAAAGATGGAATAACCACGGTGCCATTTCGTTCGAGGGTTTCGGCGACCACTTCTTGAAGCTGTCCCTTGAGGTCGGCTACCGGATCGTGGGTTCGGTCACCGTAGGTGCTTTCCATGATGAGAAGGTCAATTTTCCGGTCTTCTTCTGCAAAGTGAAGCGTCGGATTCCGGAGGATAGGTTTCCCGAACCGTCCTATGTCTCCCGAATACATGATGGTTTTCCGGTTTTCTTCCGTTCCGGACTTGATGACACAGATTGCCGATCCCAGGATATGGCCGGCGTCGTAGAATGTGCAGGTCATGTCCTGGCTGATGGTGACGGGGGTCTGGTACGGGTAGCCGTCTAATATCGTAATCGCTTTCTCCGCGTCCTCGGTCGTGTAAAGCGGTTCGATCGTGTTGAGTTCATTGGCTTCCAGCAGGCGGTGAATGCTCTCTGTGTTGAGCCGGTTGTTTTCGTGCCGGAGACGTTTTTTGATCTCCTTGATCTCCTCGCCGGTCAAGCGCGTCTGCCCGCCTTGTTTTCTATTGTCGGCGGACTTCATTTTCTTGAGATAGTTCCGGGCGGTTTTATAGTTGAGGTAGGCGGCATCCGATTCCTGAATGTGGGCGGAATCGAGCAGCAGGTACTTATCGGCGTCAGCCGTTACCCTGGTGCAGATGACCCGGCCGTGAAAATTTCGTTTCGCCAGCATGGGGATTCGGCCGGAGTGGTCGATATGGGCATGTGACAGAACTATATTACCGATAATTCTGGGATCGAAAGGAAGTACTTTGTTTTTTTCAGTGCTTTCCTTGCGACGGCCTTGAAACATGCCGCAGTCTAGCAGAATTCGGTCGGAGCCGGTGCTGATCATGTGCATGGAGCCGGTGACTTCCCGCGCGGCGCCATAAAATGTAACGTACATGGGCAGGTTCCTTTCCAGGTATGGCTAGCCCCATATTACCGGAAAAGCCTGATTACATCCAGAGTGGCGCTATTTTGCAAACGCCTCGCGAAAGCGCTCCACCGCGTCTTTGATGATCGGTACCGGCGTGGTGGAGAAGGATATCCGGATGAAGTCGTGGAAGTGTTTGCCGAAGCAGGCGCCGGGCACCACCGCTATACCGAAGTCCATGAGCCGGTCGGTAACGAAATTCTCCCGGACTTCGCCGATCAGACTGTCGGGGATCACCTGGCTGAAGTTGGGGAACATGTAGAAGGCCCCACCCGGCCTGGTAATGGAGATTCCTTCTATGCTTGAAAGCCCTTCGTACAGGACGTTGCGGCGCTCCTGGAACTCCTTGACCCGGGAGTTGATGGAGGCGTTGCTGGCCTCGGCATTACCGATGGCTTCCGTACCCGCGAACTGCATGAAGGTGGTCACGCCGGCGGTCTGGGTGTAGTTGCCCAGGCGCATCAGGTTGGCTGCTTTTTCATTGCTGGTGGCGGAGTAACCGAGCCGCCAGCCGGTCATGGCATAAGACTTGGAGAAGGAGAAAACACTGACGATGTGGTCTTGCTTGAAGGACAAAGGGCTGATGTGGCGTTTACCGTCGAACACGATATGCTCGTAAGGCTCGTCGGAGATGATGAAGATCCCTTTCTTCCTGCACATGGTGATGATACGTCCGAGTTCGTCTTCGGTAAACACCTTGCCGGTTGGGTTCTGCGGTGTGTTCAGGTAGAGGAAAGCCGCGCCTTCCAGCACGTCTTCCAACAGTTCGTAGTCGATGGTGAAATCATTGTTCAGGGGCACCAGGGTGAATTCGGTACCGGCGAACTTGATGATGTTTTTCAACACACAGCTCCAGCAGGGAGCGAATCCGACGCCCCGTTTGCCGGAGAAGAGCCTGAAGGCCAGGAGCAGACCCTGTTGGCCGCCGTAGTTCACCACGACGTTTTCCTGGTGCAGGTGGTCGGCGCCGTTCTCCCTGGCCAGTTTCTGCAGGATGGCCTGTTTGAACTCCGGTTCGCCGCCGGATTTGGGGTACTTCGTCTTGCCTGAGTCAAGGGCCTGCTTGACCGCCTCGACGATGTAGTCGGGAGTTGGAAAATCAACCTCGCCTCGCTGGAACGGGACAAAATTCTTGCCGGTGCGTTTCTTGAACTCGGGGGCTTTCTGTCGCGCCGCTTCGCTAATAGCCACGATAGGTGACAGGCTGATACTCTCATAGTCTGAATGAAATGTCCTCGGTAACATTGCGTAATCCTCTCTTCTCAATAATATTCTTAAAAAATGTACCACGACATTATAACATCAAATATCTCGATCCACAATTTCAACGTTTCTTACCTGGAGAGGTGTGAGTATCAGTGTAGAAAGTGAGGTTATTAGGTCGTTATTTTTCGAGGACGATAGACCGGCGCCAGCGGCCTTCCCACTGACGGAGAAACCAAGAGCGGCTGAAGGTACGCCGGACACCTTTTCGTCCCGGATCGTTGACGATGACCTTATCTCCCTCGAGCCCGACGACTACCATGTAATGTCCCGACTGCCAGGCTACTTCAACACCGACCATGACTGGTTTTCCTTCTTTAAGTTTCTGCTCCAGAAAGTTGAAATCGACGCCGGTGACGAGTTTTGTGTTCGGAAAACCGTGGGCTTTGGCGTCGGCCACTATTTTAGCGGCATCGGTACCCTGGCGCCGTTTAAAATCGTAGGTCCGTTTGGCCACGTCCCATGTTTTTTCCTTACGGCCGTAATACTCGTAGAGCATGGCCAGGGAAGTGGGGCCGCACCAGGAGCTCTGGTACTTGCCGTTGACCGGGTCGAACTGTGTCCGTTGGGGAACATTTAATGAGACTTTCAACGGTTGCTTCTTCGGCGGCGCGTTTTTCTTTGCCGGAGCTTTTCCCAAGGTGATGTACTTGGCCGATACCCAGCCGGTATATCCTCCCACCGTAACTTTGTACCAGCCGTCCTTTTCGTCGTGGATATGTACGCTGTCCCGCGGTTTGAGGACGTGGATACGGTTGTTGCTTGTACCGGGGCCGCTTCTGACGTTAAGGCCTCCGGGAGCGCTGACATAGCCAGCGATGGTAGACGGGGGAAGCGCTTCCCGGGGTAACTTGACAGTCTTTGGTTTTTGGGCGCTTCCCGCTACCGATACGTACCTGGAACTTATCCAGGCTTTACGATCCTGGTATTCGATCTTGTACCAGCCTGACCGTTCTCCGATGATGGTCACCTCGGTACCGTAGGGAAGGGAACCGACCTCCCGGTTGAAGCTGCCGGCTCCGGAGCGAACGGTGAGACCAACTGTGGAAGTGACGCTTCCTTTCTGGATGGTACTATTTTCTCCTCCGAACAACGACCGGAAGAAGGAAGATATACCCTGGATAGCACTTTGCCACCAGGAAACGGCGGGCTCTTGATCCGCCGGAACGGATTTAACCGAGACAGCCGTGTCTTCTCTATCAGAGCGGGGACCGTCAAGATTGGTTTCCATCTCATCGGCAGACGCCGGGGCAATAAATATTCCACCGGACAGCACGCCGATAAAAAAAAGCAGAAATATAACTGGAAAAATACCTAATGAACGTAAAGAACGACTCAAACTACTGCACCTCATGATTCTACAATTGCTACTATCTATATATAGATGAAGTGAAGTCGTTATGTTACAAACACGATGTTACAAACACGCACACGAGGTTTTTTTGCCGGCTTTTCGCCGTCTCGAAAACCTTTCTTACAGCCCTACCGGGGGACTTTCTTTTGGATAGCTGATGCTGAATCCGATTCGGAACTCGGCGGTTTCTTCAGGCTCGAGCTGGACACTCCAATAGATGATACCTTCTTTATCCCGGTAATCCTGGGCGAATGGTTTCGGTTTTATTTCAGATAGTTTGACCTCGATCTTGTCGGTAGTGGAGACGGGAATACTGTCGAAAAGTTCTATGGAAACCGGTTTGTCTTTCAGGTTTTCAAGCACGGTTTTAAAGGCCATTTTCCGATACACCGTCTGCCGTTCAAACTTGCCCAGGAAAGTTTCTTTCAGCTTGTCGTGGAGTTTTTCCCTGGTGACTTTGAGACCTCGTTCAGCTCCCAGGTTAAGCTGGAAATCCTCTCCGGGTTTCTTTTCGTCCAGGAACGTGCATCCCACGAAACGGCCACCAAAGTATATGTTCATAGCTCCGGCCAGCATCTCCCTGTCGGCTTTCGCCCGGCATACCAGGAAGGCCATGGGTTGGACACGGGGGACCAGGTGATAGAAAAATCCTCCCTCCAAAGTGCGGGAAAACAGGGGCAGGATGGTTTCCTGGTCGGTAGAGTTGATGTTTAAAAACTGCGGTAGTTCATACTCGAAAGCGTTGGGTAATTCCTTTTTCACGGCCTCGGTGAACACCGCTTCCGGCTCGGTAAAAACGGTTTCCTCTTCAAAATCGGCTTCAAGCGCGAGTTCACGCAGTTCCTCCGAATCTGAGACAGCTGCGGCCATTTTTTTCATCGTTCTCCGCCGGGGCGCGGGCTTCGGCCGGGGAAGCTCCAGGTACCAGCTGTGAGAAACCGGAAGTTTCATCCCTTTGAGCGGGATCACATTTGATACGGAAAGAATGACATCTGTCCAGTCTTCTCCCGTTTGTTGCCTGATCATGGAGAACATGGTCAGGTTCACGGTGTCGAGTTGGAGAGGAATATCTATCTTGTATACAGGTTCCCAGGAAGCATTGTAGGCCACATAAGAGGTCTGAATGCCGATTTCCTGCGCCTGGCTGGCCTTAAAGATAACTTCCACCACCTTGTGATGTTTGTCCACGCAACGGGCGAGTACTTCGAGTTTTCGTTCAGCCACCCGGATATCTTCCTCCAGGTCATCGGCCTGGAAATCGAGTTTCCTGTTTTCCCCGATGATAGCTCCATAGCTTTCTTTGAGGAAATCGAGTGTTTTCTGTAGTTTGATCACGGTGGGCAGGCTGGTTTTTATCTCCCGGGGCACCTCGATCTTGGCGAACTCTACCAGCGAGTTAACGAACTGGCCCTGCCTGGTAAGGACCTCTTTCTGGTCGAGAATAGCGCGTTTTTTCCGTTTAAGCCTGGTAAGCTCCTTTTCTAAATCCCTGATACTCTTCTGGGGGGCTTCTTTGAGTGGCATCTCTTTATATTGGATGCTCAGGACTTCACCCTTGCCGTGAACGGCGGCCTGGACGGAATCTCCGTCCATATCAAACGCCTTGATTTCCAGCCTGAGCCTGTTCAGGCCTTTCTTTACACGTATCTTGGCTTCCCGCTTGACATAGGCCTGATTGGTGAAGACTGCCACGTGGGTAATCCGGTTTCCGTTTCCGTCGGCGATGAACTCATCAACTGCATATTGGCCGGTTTTTACTTTGTCCGTGCTTTTACTCATAATAAGCCTCCTCGGGACAGGATGATCATGTAAAATTGTGATTTTGCTTGAGTATAGCATTGAACAAAATGGCAGTAAAGAGAAACAGAGATCAGATATCTACCGTCCGCCTATAGCTTTCAGTTCACCACGCGCGGCTTCACTCATCCAGTGTTCGGGATACAAACTGACCAGGCGACGGTAGGTTTCGCTCGCTTTGACGGTCTGGCCGCCAAGTTCGAGTGATTTTGCTTTGTAAAAGAGCGCTTCCACTACCAGGTCGATAGTGTCGTCGGAAATATCGTCCGTGATGACGAACGTTTCGTGGACCTGATGGTAGATAGAGGCGGCTTTACGGTAATTTTCCTTGAGAAAATAATACGCCGCCAGGTTGATCGTCTCACCCGGGTTTGCCGGTTGGTTGGTGATCTCACTCACGCGGTAAAATAAGTTGCCCTTGAAGCCGTAGTAAATGGTTCGAAGAGAAAAAGGAGTGCCGGCTTTATGATAATAGATCGGGTTATGGGCAGCCAGAAAAACCCGCCCGGCGTCTCGTACGATGGAGAACTCTTGTGTGCCAACCCGTTGGAAACCGGTGAACCTGACGAACTTGTTTCCCAGCCCGAAAAACACATGTGGCATACGGGAACCCCCTCCGCCGACGGTCCAGGTAGAAACGATGGCCGACAGGACTTTCGGCCCTGGAATGAACTCGAAGTCGCTGCAACTGAGGTTCTGTTCTTCCATCAGGAGTTTGCCTTGCCAGGAAGTTGAATCGGGTTGACGGTGAAATACTCGCAGGTACTCTGTCGCCAGCGGCTGACCGGGTTTCCTGGAATGGACGATAAAATCATCAATTTCGTCCCGGTTAACATCTACCTTTCGGTAACCGGTCAGGCGTTCACCCGGTTCGAGCAGGCCTTTGATGATATCCTTATCCGTTCCCGCCGTGCTGTCCGGGATAGCTGTGAAGATTAAAAGCAGAGCAAGAAGAACCACTGCCTGTATCCGAATGTTTACGTTCATTGTTCGTCTCCTCCCGCTCATTTACAGTGCCCGTATCGAGCCGTACTGCCGGTCTCGCCATGCTTCGAAGGCCTGGTCCGATTTGATCCGGCGGAACTTCTTAATCCAGTTTTTCTCCTGGGCGGTGAAGTCAAGCCCCAGGCCGGCCTTGGACATGAGTCCGTAGTAAACACCTTCCTGCATGTAGCTGTGGCCGCTGGTGGGAGTCTTGGCGACCACCTCGGACCAGGGCCGGTCCAGGCCGACAACCGGGGGACTGATCCGTCCCGCATTGCGCAGAATATCGGTGGTGGCATAAGGACCTCGGTTGTATCCTACCATCCCCTTGATAAGCATGTCGTCGGGCGAATCGGAAGGATGGTAAACTTGTCCTCTGAATTTCCCCGGTGGCGGAGTAGAACTGCGGAAACAGGAGTCGTTCAAAAACCGCGCGCCCATGGTGAGGTTTTGTTTCGGGTCGAACCGGCCCTCGCCGAAGTGCCGTCCGAGCTGCATGAAACCGGTGAAACCCCATGCGTTTTCGATTACTTTGCCGTTCTTGGTGTGGTTTCCGCGGGACTCGATCCACATGATGGTTTTAAGTACTCGCTCCGAGGTTACTTCCTTCCCGTACCTGTTTTCCACGTACGGTTTGCGCTGTAGATTGCCGTTAGCGTTGATCGCGTGTTCAAACCAACCGTCAAACTGGGGCGAGACCGCCGTGATCTCGCTCTGGTTGAATCGCAGTGAAACCGGGTCTGGCTCGCGCCGGCCGCCTGGTTTCTGTTTCGGACTTTCAGGCCGTTCGCCGAGCCCGCCGGTGACTTTGATATAGTTTTTGTGAACGTAAGCGGTTTTCCCGTAGTAGTCGATGATATACCAGTTACCTGATTCTCCGGTGATGATAATCTGGTTTCCATCACGGAGGCCGCCGATAACGCGTCCCCACGGTTTTACTCGAACATTAAGTCCCAATCCACCCGTATTGTATACGAGGCCGGACTTGACATATATGTCAGGAGCCCCCCCCTGAGCCGCCTCGGCCGCCGTAGTTTGGCTGTTGGTAATGGTATCCAGTATTCCCGCGGCTAAGCAGTGGTTGGCGTTTGCCAGCAGCAAAATTGAAAGTAGGAGAATGGTTGACATGATTTTCATTGTTCTCGCACCTCGTTTCGATCCGGAGTGGTAAGCGGCCGGGCTGTCTCCGCTTCATACTGGTCTATGCATATACCTTCAAAATGTTTCATCATTCTCCCATGAACTGCAGAAAAACTTCTCGCTGACGGCGTTTATTGTCGAAATCACAGAGAATGAGTTGCTGCCAGGTTCCGAGAATCAGTTTTCCGTTTTCCACCGGAATGGTCATGAACGATTTCAATAGGGCAGCCCGTACATGAGAATAACCGTTACCGTCGTGCCATTGCAAATTGTGTTGGTAGCTCTTATCGGCGGGCGCGATTTCCTCCAGCATGTCTTTCAGGTCACTAACGGCGCCGTCCTCGAACTCGATCGTGGTTACGGAAGCGGTAGAGCCCGGAATGAAAATGTTCAGGATCCCTTTTCTCCCGCCGCAGGATGACAGGAATCCATGGCAGTGTCCGGTGATATCAATAATATCGGTTCGGTTGGTAGTGTCGAAATGAAGACGGTCGGAAATGATCTTCATGGCGGACGTCCTTCCCTGGTTACAATAAGACAAGTATAGTGAAAACGTTTGTGAAATTCCACCCGGGAGCCTTAGTAACTTGTTCGAGTAATAATAATCAGAACTATCCCCTGGGTTGGCCGGCCCGGGAGCCTACGTTCCTGGCGAGAGTTATCGACCAACCCGGCCTCTTTCAACTTGAGAACAATGGACGCGATACGATATAGTATTCTGGTCAGGGGGAGCGCAGCGGTATGAGCGAGATTC
>CAZQHK010000019.1:0-80186 GCA_964593455.1 uncultured bacterium | reverse complement strand
CGCGATACGATATAGTATTCTGGTCAGGGGGAGCGCAGCGGTATGAGCGAGATTCTCGAGATAATAAGATATCTTGTCCGGCGGGCCGGCCAAATACAGCTGGAACATGTGGGTAAGGTAAAAAAAATCGAGTACAAGGGAGTTATCGATCCGGTCACCGAGGTTGATCGGAAATGTGAGAAATTCATCGTTGGTGAGATTCAGCGTTTGTTTCCCGGCGACGATATTTTGGCCGAGGAAGGGTCCGGGCGCCGCCAGAGATCTGAAAACCGCTGGATTATCGATCCCCTGGACGGAACGGTTAATTATGCCCACGGATTTCCCTTCTTCTCGGTCTCTGTCGCCCTGGAACAAAACGGTGGGATAGTGGCCGGGGCCGTCTATGATCCCACGCGCGATGAGCTATTCGAGGCTGAAAAAGGCTGCGGGGCGAGTCTTAACGGCAAATCAATACATGTATCGGAGACATCTGAACTCCAGAAATCACTTCTGGCTACCGGTTTTGCCTATAATATCCAGGAGGGAGAAGCGCTGGACAATCTGGATAACTTCGCCAATTTCATCAAGTGTGCTCAGGCCGTGCGCCGGCCGGGCTCGGCGGCTATCGATCTTTCGTGGACAGCGGCCGGCCGCATTGACGGATTCTGGGAGTTGTTCCTGAAGCCCTGGGATATGGCTGCGGGCCTGCTTATCATCAGTGAAGCCGGCGGCAAGGCTACCTCTTTCGACGGCTCCCCCTTTGACCTGTATGGCCGCGAGATCCTTGTTTCAAACGGTCTTATACACGACGAAATGATCGATATCCTGGCGCGCTAAAAAACGCGTTTTTCACCGGCTATCATCCATGTTTCCTACACTTCTACGCCTCTTGGTTAACGCGATGAGTACCGCTGCCAGTATCAAAATCCCCACTGAAACCAGGGTGTAATGCTTTTGAATTGCTGTGATAATCGGTTCTCCAAAGTGAAAAACGAGTAGCGCCTCCAGCACGAACCGGACACCCCGGGCAAGAGTGGAAACAATGATAAAAGTTGGAAATTTAATATAGAACACGCCTGCCGAGATGGTGAAAACACTGTACGGAATTGGTGAGAATCCGGCTGCTCCCAGGGTCCACACTTCGTATTTTTCGTAGGTCGCATGTACCGACTCCATGCGCTCCCTGGACACCAGTTTCAGGAGCAGCTTTTTTCCACCCGTTTTCCCGATGATATAACCGACGGTGCATCCCAACACCGATCCGGCTGTGGCGATCAGGGCCAGCAGGATGGCCAGAGATTGATTCCCAGCAGTGTGGGCCGCAAGAACACATGTCATCAAGAGAATATCCGAGGGGAAAGGGAGAAAGGCTGATTCGGCAAACGCCAGTAAATAGAGGGCCAGTATACCCTGGGGGGAGCCGGCCAGCGATATTGCCCAGGCAAGAATTTCTCCCATGGTTATTATTCCAATTCCGCCGGCAGACCGAGCAGTTCGGTCACCGTTACGAACTGGAAACCTCGCCGGCGCAAGGTCTTTATGATGACCGGCAGCGCTTTAACGGTGCCGCTCCGGTCGCCGCCGGCCGAATGCATCAGTATGATACTGCCTGCATGTCCGTATTTAAGCACGGTCGAAGCGATTTGAGCCGGGCTGTTTCTGGCCCGGTCCCAGTCGAAAGTGTCAACAGACCAGTTGATTATCTTCAATCCGGTCTCGGCAAAAAAGCATATCTGCCGGTCGGTGACGGCGCCGTATGGAGGTCTGAAGATTGCCGGTTTGAATCCCAGAATATTTTTGAAAATACGCTGGGTTTTATTAACCTGCGTATTGTAGGCTACCTCTTCTGTCAGTTTTCTGAGATCGGGGTGATCGTATGAATGTCCTCCCACGGCATGTCCGGCTTTCTTTATAGAGCGGGCCGTTTCCCGGAACCGTTCTATTTTCCGGCCGGGCAAGAAGAAGGTGGCTGTCACTTTGTGTTGAGCGAGAAGTTTGAGTATTTGCGGTGTGAACACCGAATCGGGTCCATCGTCGAACGTTAAAGCCACAAATTTGCCGGTTGTCTGCGGGGCTTCGAGGAAAAATTGCCCGGGAAAAGCCAGGGCCTGCCGTTCAACAGTCGCTTTAAACCGTCTCAAGTTCTCGGTGGCCATCTCGTTTCTGAGACGGGGCACGGTCTCCTGCAGTTCGGGTTTTATTTCAGCTTGCTGATTGTTTTGCTTCATCAGTTCCTCAGCTTCAGCCGGTCCGGCCAAAATACCTCCGGTAATACCAATAGCCAGAAGGATGATCAGCAGGTATATTTTCCGGGTTCTTTTTTCTCTCAAGAAGCAGTATCTCCGCATCTAGGTCTTCGCACGGTTGGCTGCGAACTTGTAAACTTCTCCGATAACGAGCAGGGGGAGTGCCAGCAAACCCAAATATAGCCAGTACTTGAAGGGGATAGCGGTGGTTCCCAGGTAGCCTTGAAGCAGGGGATGATACACTCCCGCGGCCTGGATTACGAACGTGGCCGCTACCGCCGCCAACAGAAAGCGGTTCGTGAAAAAACCGATGGTGGACAGCGGATTTTCCAGGGACCGGAAATTAAACACGTTGATCTTGCTGAAGATGACCATCCCGGTGAGGGCCACGGTTTGAGCCAGAATCAGTGGATCCTTGCCGGGAACCGGGTTTTTCAAGACGTACCAAAATGCAAACAGGATCAAGACCGCTTTATACAAACCAATTCCTGACAGTATGGATACGACTTTCCAGGGCAGCAGGGAGGCCCTGGGATCGCGGGGTGGTTCTTTCATTATACCTGGTTCGGGCCGCTCGAATCCCAGAGCCAGGGCGGTTGCTCCATCGGTTACCAGGTTTAGCCACAGTATCTGGACCGGTAGCAGGACAAAAACTTCTTTTGTTGAATCCGGCAGGAATCCTGCAAACAAGCCGGTCAGGAACAAACCGGCGCTGAGAATAATCACCTCGCCGAAATTGCTGCAGAGCATGTACCAGATAAACTTTTTAATATTGGAAAACTGGCGACGTCCCTCTTCGATCCCGTCTACCAGGGAGGAGAAACTGTCGTCCAACAGAATGACGTCGGCGGCGCCCTTGGCCACATCACTTCCTTTGATTCCCATAGCGATCCCCACGTCCGCCTGCCGAAGAGCGGGAGCGTCGTTAACACCGTCTCCCGTCATGGCGCAAATTTTACCCATGGTCTGAAACGCTTTGGCCAATCGCATCTTGTGGGCCGGGGTAACCCGGGCAAAGAGAGAATCTTTGCTTTTAAGCACCTCGTAGAGCTTGTTCTCGTCAATATCATCCAGTTCGGTTCCCGTCATGACCCGATCGAACTCAAGCCCGATGGCTTTTCCTACTGCCCCGGCGGTAAGGGCGTTGTCACCGGTGAGCACGGCTATACGTATTCCTGCTGAATGGGCCGCCGCAACAGCCGCTTTGGCTTCCGGGCGGGGCGGGTCGGTAATCCCCACCATTCCCAGAAAGGTCAGGCCGTCTTCCCATTGTTTGGAAGGGGTATTTTTTCCCGGGAGTACTCGCCTGGCCACCGCCAATACCCGGATACCATCCGAAGCCAAAACCTTGTTTCTCTCGAACAGGGTGTCGCGCATGTCGTCTTTGAGGGGAACCTCCCGGCCTTTGAGAAGAACATTGCCGCATCGGTCGAGGACCATCTCCGGGGCGCCTTTGATGTAGGCAGTCATAGTGCCGTCACGTTCCCAGACAATGCTCATTCGTTTTCTGTCGGAGTCAAAACTCAGTTCACCCAGAGCAGCGGTATTTCCCACCAGCCCCTCGATAGTCATATTGCACTTCATCCCGGCTACGATCAAGGCGGCCTCGGTCGGGTCCCCGATAGCCAACCAGACTCCTTCCTTTTCTTCGATGGTAGCGTGGTTGCAGAGTATGGAAGCCTCCATCAGGGCTTTTACATCTTCCCGATCACGGGCGTCCAAGCCATCGATAAGAACCGAGCCTGTCGGTTCATATCCAAGACCTTCCACTTCGGCTTCTCCTTTCTTTTCGAATACGCGGTCGGGGAGAACCAGTCGGGTGACGGTCATTTCGTTTTTGGTCAGTGTTCCGGTCTTATCGGTACAAATTACTCCGGTGGCTCCCATGGTCTCATTGGCTGTCAGCCGCCTGACCAGGCATTTCCGGGTGAGCATCTTCCTCATTCCCAGGGCCAGGGTGATGGTGAGCACCGCCGGCAGTCCCTCCGGAATGGCGCCTACTGCCAGGGCTATACCAAACATGAACATACTGTTTATGGAAAAATCTTTGAGAATACCAAGGATGACAATAAGAACACACAGGGCGGCGGCCATGAGACCCAGTTTTTTTGACAGTTTTGCAGTCTGACGTTGGAGAGGAGACGATTCTTCTGGAGTGGAGCCGGTCAATTCGGCTATCTTCCCGAACTCTGTCAGACCGCCGGCGGCAGCTACCAGTGCGGTGACGCTCCCGTTACATAGCACTGTTCCGCAATACAGCATGTTCGATCGTTCGGCCAGAGGGGTATCTTCGGGCAGCGGCCCGGGATTTTTCCTCACCGGTGCCGATTCACCGGTGAGCACGGCTTCGCTGACCTGGCAGTCGCTGGCTGACAGGAGAAAAAGGTCTGCCGGTACCCGCTCCCCGGCTTCCAGGATGATCAGGTCGCCAGGCACGAGTTCGGCTACGTCCAGGGTTGTCCGGTGACCGTCTCTCACCACCTGTGATTCCATGAGCATCATCTTCTTAAGTTCCTCCATGGCTTGCTCTGCTTTTAGTTCCTGGAAAAAGCCAAGACATCCATTGAGAACAACGATAACGATGATAGCGATGGCGTCCCGCCACTCGTGCAGCATCACGCTGATGATGGCTGCGATGATGAGAATGCCGATCAGAAAGTCGAGGAATTGCCGGAAAAAAATCTTCCAGACAGGAACCGCCGGCGGATCGGGAAGAATATTCTTCCCATACTGTTTCCGGCGCAGAATGACCTCTTCCGGAGAAAGACCTTCGCCATCGGTATCCAGTTGTTTTAAAACAGTTTCTTTAGGCAATGCGTGCCAGTTGGACATGCGAATGTACCACCGTCTTTTCCGGGTTGAAATAGAGTTGGGTTAAGGAGATTATACACAAGGATAGATTATTTAAGCAAAATTGTTTGAGATTGAGAAAGTTAGGTGGATTCACCGGTCAGGTGGAAAGATCGGTGACGTCAAATGGGATACAGCGGCCGTGACCGGGGTAGATATACTGTATGCTTTTTACCTGCTTAATCTTGTTGACGGATTTTTCCTGGGCTTTTTTACAGAACACGTAGGAATTGACAACTACCAGTCCATGCATAACCAGCAGGAAATCGCCGGTCAAAAAAACGCCGCTCCCCGGGTGCAGGAAAGAGACCGAATCTGACCTGTGTCCCGGGGTGTGAAAGGTCGTGAAACCGGGCAGCACTTCCTGGGATTCAGAGAAATACCGCACCCGGTCAGCCGGAAATCCAGCTTTAAACGGAGTTCCATACCGGCCTCCCTGGAGGATGTCTCGCATTCCTGGTAGGAATCCGTATGCTTTCACGCAGGGGTAGATAATTTCAAGGAAATCTGACAGAGACGGGAAGAGGATTCGTTCTCTCCCGTCCACCAGTGGCCGGGCCTTTTGGTGAAACCAGATTTCCGCCTGAGGATAAGCTTTTTTAAGCGTGATCCACCCGGTAATGTGATCGACATGAAAGTGGGTTGCCAGCACGCGTTTCAAGGGCGGAAGGGAATTGAGAACGGCTAAGAGTCCTCTCGTGTCCGATGGTACACCGCAGTCAACCAGATAAGTTTCTTGTGCCTCCCGGGAGATAATAAGGTAGATATTACTGGTGCGTCCGTAATATTGCCTGATCTCCATGTTTTCGGTTAGAAATGCTTTATGGGAAATCATGGTGGCGCCTATTTATCTCCGGATACTCCATTGGCTGCTTTTTCCACTTCTTCGACCTGTTTACCGGCCTCGGCAATAACCCAACTCAGGACAACCACCATGCATATAATCGCTGCGAGAAAAGCCAATTTATTGTCGAAATGGAGCGTTTCAGACTGTTTGATAAAGTTCGGATTGGAAATTTCTTTACCAAGGATAAGGGCAACGGTATTAACTGTTTTTATTCGCGTGAGAATTTTGTCTATATCGTACTGAGGCTGCTTGAGGCCGCTGGCGCCATAGTAGAGTCGGTAGACTTTTTGGGGATCTTGGAAAAAGAGGATCTGATGAATCGGCCCTATCATGGCGATTCTGATGGAAGGAAGCGGCGGGCTATCCAGGTTGAGAATTCTTAAACGATAGGTACGGTACCGGTATACCGTGCCCAGGGAAATAGTCGTGTCGTCCACGACCAGACCTTCATGGGGATCGTTGAGATCTATCCTGGTGATAAGGCTTCTGCACAGCTCTTTCCAGACAGGTCTTTTACCAGTATCATTGGTTCCCTCCACGATGACGTTCCGGCAGAAAGTAGCGTTTTGAACGCTGACCTCGATCTGGGTTACAGGTTGGCGCGCAGTGGAAATCGATAAAATAGTCTCCCGGTTTTTCTCGTCCTGCTCAAACGTTATTTTGTCCGGCCGGTAGGATCTCAGTTCCCGTTCTCCCGTTCTCTGTTCGATGCGTTTTTCAAGAAACGTAATCGTATCCATTCTGAATGTTTTCTGAAACAGGTTGGTTTTCTCGAGTTCTTTGATGGTTTTCCCGCTTTTTTGTTCTTTGAGAATAGTAACCAAAGGAGATCGTTGATTCTCTATAATATTTGTTATCTCGATTTTGTAATACTGATAATTGTTTGCCAGGAGTTCCACTCGATCCTTCCTGATATCGAGATATCTGGAGTAATCAAATATCGACTTCCGGGAAACAATTTCCGTCCACCTTTTCCAGTCATGACTGCCATCGATAGTTATCTGTTTTTCAAAATCCCTGGCCGGGGTTGAAAACACAACCACGCCCGGCGCTTGCGGGTCTTTCTTTCGCAGGACAATCCGCAGCTGATTATCCGGCAGTTCTTCGACGGCCAGCGTCTCCATCTCGATTGGGAACTCGGTAAAGACCGTTTTGATTTCAGTTTTGGGAGTGACGGTGTAGGGGATTTCCATGAATTTTCGTTGACCGGGCTTAGAGCTGACCATCTGCATAATGCGAAGATTGGTGTACTGGTCATTACTCTGGCGGGTAACAAATTCGTCGAGATCCAGGAACACCAGATGGCTGCTTTCCTTTGTTTGTATTTTTCCCGGCAGGATGGATTTGTAATACGGAAACGGGATATCGCTTTCAACGGCCAAGGCCGCCTGGGCAGCAAAAACAAGGACTGCTACCGTGATAAATTTACGATCCGAACGGATATAGGCGAAGGCGCCGATAATCATCAAAAGACCCATGATGAAGAAAGCGATAGTCCGGTAAATCACCGGAGTAGCGGCCAAATCGTACAGGAATACCTTGAATACGACGATGGTGATCAAAGCCAGACCGGTGTACCGCAGCTCTTTAACATTCTTCCAGATTCCTCCCGCTATCCCGGCAATGGCGAACAGAGCCCAGAAAACGGAAAGCCCGCTGGCCTGGAAGTCAGGGAGCTGCCAGTGAAAAAAACTGTTCACTTCCAGGGTCAGGTACAGAAACAAGAGTGCCAGACCGCTGAATCCGAACACCACCGGATTGGTGGCGACTGCTTTGTCTTTGAGCAGCAACTGATAAAGCGCGAACAGCATGATGAGGGGAGCGGCAAAATCGATCAACCGCATCAGGGCAGACAAAGCGGTGTACTCCACGTTATAGTAGAACCCGGGACAGAAGTTCCAGGAGGCCAGATCGTAGATCAGTATTTTAAACACCGCTCCTCCCAGAAACAGTAGCATCATGGTTAGAAATACCCCTTCGGTTTTTCCCGATTCGAGATATTTCCAAAGGAAGTAAAACGCCATCAGGCAGCAGAGTATGGTGAGGAAGGGCAGGCGGAACGGCCGGAAGAAATACAGGAAAACGCCGCTTTCCAGATACAGGAAGAGAAACAGGAACAGGGCTGAGAACCAGTAGAAGATGCCGGTTGAAACGGATGGTGCAAATAGTTGTGACGTGTCATTGCCTTCTTCCACCGCCAGGTTTTCATCGGGCACGGGCATCCGTCTTTGCAAAAAGAACGCTCCGATGATGGAACCGATTGAAACGCCGAAGGTCCAGAGCCGGGAGGCCAGATGATGAAAATAAATAGACATCGACTCGGGGTGCGCCTGTCCTCCACGGAGAAAACCTCTCCCTACTTCCAGGAACAGCAGGCGGCAGAACACGATGATATAGAGTCCGAGCGACAGGTTGTGAATGAAGTTGCTCCGGAGTTTTCCCGACAACCACATGAACAGCAGGGCTAACAGAGCCAAGCTCAAGGTCAATGTTTCTTTTTCAAACACAAGCGGCAGAGTCCAGGCGGTGTAAGCGCCAGCCAGTCCGATCAGGGCTGCCAGCAGGGGACGGTCAACCAGGCGTTTCCGAAGAAAAACGAGAACGTGGATAATGTAGAAAACGGCCATGGATACGGACAGGATAGCCGGGTAAGGCCGCCCGAATGCATCGTCGATGAGCCGGTATGATAAGAACGTAAAAATTACGGCGTTCAACACGAGCTGGAGGATTTCCAGATTGGTTGATTTCCTGCCCTCGATGATGTTGTTGAAGTAGACCAGCGAAGAGTGGACGACGAAAAATAGAGCAAGAAACGGCATTACTTCATTGAAATGGCTGTTCTGGTAGCCGCTTGACAGGGAAGCGATCACGAGCACGTACGTGAACCCAAAACCCAGGTAGTTCAAAATCCGCCACTGTTTGTAGCGGGCGATACCAAGGATTCCGAAACTAAGTAACAGCATGTAGGAGTAGAGCCCCGGAAAGTTGACCACGCCGGTTCTCAGGATGACCGGTGTACAGTATCCGCCGATAATTCCCAGGATGGCTACCAGCCTGGAGTCGGTGCGGACGGCCAGCACGCCGGCGGTGATGGTGATGAGTATCATCAAAACAAAGCTTACCAGTTGGCTTGGTTCCGGGAGAATATTGTACATTGGCCCGGCGGCGTAGACGCTGAAATACAAGGCAGCCAGACCGCCCCCCATCAGTCCCAGACCGATCAGGTCGTATTTCTTTCCGGCCAGTTTAACTCCCCACACCAGCATGACCAGTCCGGCGGCAATGCTCAGGGCAATGCGGCCGAGTTCTCCGATGAGATTGTTTTCTATGGACCATTTCAGGAAGTACCCGATACAGGCGACGATGGCTACGATACCGACCCGCAGGAGCCAGGTGCTGGCTACCGCGTACTCCATGGAGACGCCTTCCGGACGGTGCTCTTTTCCCACCAGTATCCAGTTCCAGATTTTCTGCAATATCTCCAGGGCCGACTCTACCAGGGGAGAAGCTTTTACCGACGGTGTTACCGGTCGTTTCGGGACCGCCGCGGAAGCGATAATCTCCGATTTTATAGGCGGCTGCGCCGGCGGTTGAACATTGATCCTGATACCTTCCCGGACTGTCTGGACTTGTTCTGTTAAGGCTTTGCCCGTGGGTACTTTTACTGGTTTTGGGATTTCCTGCGGTTCGGGTTTCGCTGGTTCCTCTTCTGTTTTCACCGGCTCGGGTTCTGGCGGGACTTCGGGTTTCACGGGTTCAGGTTGAGCTTTTTCCGCTACTACTTTTGGTTTCACCGGTAGCATAACGGTCTTGGCTAGAGTATTTATCTTATCTATCAATAGCCCGAGGCGCCGGTAGATATATTCTTGCTCCGTGTGAAGAGCTTTCAAATCTCGAGTGATACTGTTTAACTTTATGGCGATTACGCATATAAGTACGATGAATATGGATAAAAGAGCCCCC
The DNA here is from genome assembly GCA_964593455.1 of uncultured bacterium. Taxonomy (GTDB): domain Bacteria; phylum Muiribacteriota; class CAYSPT01; order CAYSPT01; family CAYSPT01; genus CAZQHK01. The sequence goes on along the minus strand of CAZQHK010000019.1, from coordinate 70,301 downwards.
ATACAGACCACCACCAGTCACGTAAATTAGGTAAACGTACACTGCCGAATTCACAAATAAGTATAGCAGTGAGCCGCTTCTCCAGTCAAAGTGGCGGCAACGTCTCCACTAACGGTTATGAAGCAAGTATCGTGCCAAAAAAACAGTATCGTCTGTAATGATAGATATAATAGGGTATTCGAGTTGTTATTAAAAAAAAACTCTTTCTATATTATAAATATACCATCATACGATGTACATTCATATACATCGGATGTATATAAATGTGTATTGTGTTTCTTTTTCTTAAGGTTAGCCTTCCTTATAACAGATCAGGAGAAAGGTGTAAAATTGTTTTTGCTGTTTGACAAAAATGCTTGTGTTTTGTATATGATACGGTATGGCTATACGTGTTTTCATTACCGGCGGGACATTCGATAAAGAGTACAATGAGCTGAATGGTCAGCTCTTTTTCAAGGACTCTCATCTTCCCGAAATGCTGAAGCTCGGTCGCTGCAAACTGGACCTCGAGGTGCGGACTCTGATGATGGTCGACAGCATACATATGACTGATTCCGACCGTCAGATCATCCTGGAGAATTGCCGCAAATCAGAGGAAGACAAGATCGTCATCACCCACGGCACGGATACCATGGTGGCCACCGCCCGACTGCTCGGACAGTCCATTACGGGCAAGACCATCGTACTCACCGGAGCCATGGTTCCTTACAAGTTCGGAAGCTCCGACGGACTGTTCAACCTGGGCAGCGCTTTAGCCTGCGCGCAGTGTCTTCCTCCGGGAGTCTTTATTGCCATGAACGGCCGCTTTTTCCGCTGGGACAATGTCCGGAAGAACACGGACACCGGCGAGTTCGAGGAAACAGTCCGGTCGATTGAGCGTAACTCAGAAGATGCCCCACCCACCCTCTGAATTCCAGGTGAAGAAAGCGGAGAAGACAGGCTATATTCCGTTATGGATTAGATCGTCAATTATTTTGCCGAGACCGAAAACCACCCTGGCTGTACGGTCGTAATCGATCTTGTCCGGCGTGTCCTGACCGGTATGATAAAACGGGTACCGGTAAGGTGCCGTGTCGGTCACCATGATGGCCGGATAACCAGCCTGCCAGAAAGCCCAATGGTCGGACCAACCAACACCGGGTATGAGAGCGGGTAGGGCCGCTCCTTCCGAGGGAAACTTGACCTGCCTCCGAAACGATTCCACCGCCCGGAACACCAGCCGGCGCGAGGAAGTGTCGCCGACGAAGGTGATGAAGTTGCCCCGGTCGGGGTAGAAAAAGCTTAAAGGAAAGGGATAGTCCTGGCTTCCCGGTTCGTCCCGGTAGCAGCCGATGGTTTCCGGGATGAGTACGGCGATAATGTTCTCGTTTCGCTCCCGGCAGCGTTTAGCGTAGAGCAGGCTGCCCATGCGGGCGGTCTGGAAAAATGGCGGCTCCTCGTTGACGAAGAGCGCGAACCGCAAGGTCCTCGGAAGTTTCCGGCCGGAAAACATGCGGGCCAGCGTGATTACCGCCGCCACTCCGGTGCCGTTGTCGTTGGCTCCCGGTGATCCGTACACCGAGTCGTAGTGAGCACCGATCAGCAGGATCTCACCGGGATGTTCGGACCCGTGAATTTCGGTGATCAGGTTATGGCAAAGTTCGTCTTCCGCCTCGTATTCCTGGTGTTCCATCTGGTAGCCGGCGGCGGTAAGGCAGTCTTCCAGGTAATGGACGGTCGCATCCAGGGCGCGGGGCCGGAAGACGTTTCGCTCTCCGATCTCCTGTCCCAGCTTGTCAACCACCGCCTTGATCTCTCCCCGCAACCGCATTTCTTCTTTCGTCAGCGGCGGCAGGGGACCATTAAAACTTTTTCCCGGCACCTTGATCATGATCCACCAGCTTACTATGGCTGCAATGAAAATAACGAGAGCTGTTGCAGGATAAGCAATATAATTATGATACTTCTTGAACCCCCTGGTCCGGTCCGGCTCTCTGCCGCTCTTAGTGCTGTGCAGCCACGGAAACCGGAGGATGGCTTTCAGTTTCACGACTGTTTGCGTGCTACCACTACCAGGCGGGGACTGGTCACCTCGAATGGTTTGTCCCTACCGCCGTAGAAGGTTTCGATGACAAAGCCGCCGGCGCCCAGGAGCTGCTTCAGCTCTGGTGGGGTATAGAGCCGGACGGTGAAACCGGTTTCGTAGTCCCGGCCGTCCCGGATGATTCTCCGCCTGGTAAAGATACGGCTTTTCACCGGGTCGAACCGGCTCGTGTCCAGCATCAGATTGCCGTCGCGTTCGTTAATGTTGTGCAGTCGTCCGTTCTTGACGATGAAGTCGTGGTTGATGGATTCCAGCAGGAACCGTCCCCCGATCTTGAGGGCCCGGGCGACGTTCATGATGACGACGGCGTTCTCCTTGTCGTTGAAATAGCCGAAGCTGGTGAAATAGCAGTAGGCGGCGTCGAACTCCGTGTCGAAATCGAGCTTCCGTACATCCTGCTGCAGATAGCGGACGTCAAGGCCTTCCGCCGTCGCTTCCTTCCTGGCTATCTCCAGAAATCCCGGAGTAATGTCCACGCCGGTGCAGCGGCAGCCGCGCCGGGCGAGTTCGTTCAGGTGGCGCCCATGCCCGCAGGCCACGTCCAGTACCTGTTCCCCTGGTTGCAGGGACAGCGCGGACTCGATGAAATTCACCTCGGCTCCGGTCCTTTCCGGGGTAAACCCGGAACTGTAAAAATATAAATAGTCATCGTTGAAGAGGTTTTCAAATGGTTTATTCGTGTTCATGGCCCGCCTTCGCTATCTTACTGCATTATATATTCTTATATTATAACTTTGAAGTTATACGATCATATCATAGAATTTCACATCTATAACATCTCCCCTTAACTTTCCACGCTTCTTGCTTGAGGGCGGGACCACCCGGCTCACGCTATGTCTCAATGTTTACCCATACGTTTAGAGGGAGGAACCAGGCTCCACCCAGGTAAAAATCTCAAACCACACTTCTTGCTTGGACACCCACTCAGCTCCCATCACTTACAAACGTTATTTTTGTAAGCGGAATTGTAAGTGGCTTGTAAGTAGTGGAGTTAATTTTTTCCCTGTACACTGGATGTGAGCTTGAAAAAAAGGAAAAAATGAAGGAGGAAGCAAAACATGAACCAGATGAGGAAATTGATGAAGGGTTTAATGGTACTGATGATGGTGCTGTTCGCCGCTACCGCGGTGACGGCTGACGAGGTTGTTTTACAGGAGGAACAGGCTGCTAACAGCGAGGCGATGTTCAGAGTCGTAAACGTGAGGGAAGACATCGATGAGGATTTTCAGGTAATAGATACCGAGTCTCTCGGCGCGGATATGGTAGCGGTGACAGCCCAGGTGACGCATAAAAAGGGTTGGTTCTCCAGCTCCCAGGACTTCAACGACCGTTTCACCGCACCCAGTGACCTGCTCGACGAGGGCTACCTGCTGGTCCGGCGTGAGATCGTGTCCATCGAGGGCAAAGGCGGTATCCGGTGGGAAGAGAAGAGCCCCAATGGATACACCTGCGTGCTGCACCTCTCCAAAAAGTGGATGGCTACCGTGGAAGTTACCTGCACGGTTAAGTTCATCATGGCCAAAGGCTACGAGCTTCCCGAAGCGCTTTACAAACCGGTTCTGGTCAGCCCGGTGTCCGGCAGGATCGAACTCTCAGAAGAAAATAACGTCGAGTTCAGATGGGATGGCGAGGGCGACGCTTACCGGTTCATCATCATTGACAAGAAGACCGGCAAGACCGTTTACAAGCGGCAGGAGTTCGGCAAGGGGCAAGGCATCGAAGAGGACCTGTTCAAGGACCGCCGCGATTACGCCTGGGGCGTGTCACAGGCCGACAGCCACTTGATCTTCAGCCGGTACAACATGAAGGAGTTCCAAAGCGATTACAAAATCGAGCAGCACGAAGTGAGCTGCCAGACCTGTAACGGACACGGGCATTACTGGAAAAACGTTCAGTGCACGGCCTGTGGCGGTTCAGGACACATACCTGACGGTAACGGCGGCTACCGGCCCTGCTCGTTCTGTCGCGGAAACGGTTATGTGAACAAGTACGTCCGCTGCGACACCTGCCACGGTGACGGTACGGTGATATACGAATTTAAACGCCGGTTCCTCATCTTCTAAAGAAGAGGAGTCGTAGGGGGACAGATCGGAACTATAGATAGATTCGGTCTACAAAAAACGGGCAGCGTCTTACGGATGCCGCCCGTTTTCACGTTCCACCTCCTCTGGATCAAAAGTGTAGAAAGTATGCTTGGTTCCCCGGTCGAGGCGGTTGATGGATCGACCAAACTACCTTATAATCAAGATGGAAATTTATACGCTGGCAGGTGGAATTTATGAACTGTAATCGGTCACGGATAAGCACGCTGGTTGCCGTCATAGTTATTTTGAACCTGTTTCCTGCCGCCCTGGCGGCTGTTGATTTCATCAAACAGTTCAACTGGACCGGTCGACTTGAATCCGGCAAGCCTTTCACGGTATATTTCGACTACCACCTGGAATCGGCTCCTTCCGCTACCGTCAGGCTCTTCTTCTGGACTCCTATCCCTAAAAATCCATCTGTTCCCGAAGAATCGACCTGTGTGGGCGAAGTTGAGGTGACGCGCGGCGAGGGAAGAGGATACATTCAGGCATTTCTCGATCCCGTATGGGCCCGGACGGAATTCAGCCGTTTGATATCGGGAGTGGGATTCGAGTTCAGCCTTGACATGGGACCGGTTTCCAGCGGAAAGTTCGTACTTCTGCTGGAAGGGATTAACCTCAGGGAAGGCCCATGGCCGGTGGAAGTCCCCCGGCGCCCGGTTCGCGTTCCGTTAGGAACTCCTCCTGGAGGCTTGAACGTCAACGTTAATGTCCATGTGTACATTCATCATGATGGAGAGGGAAAGCCGGAAAAAAAGGAGCAGAAAGAAGACGACAGTTTCTTCGTTCTGCGCGACCTGGCCAGTTCGGATCTCTCTCTCTACGAGTATCATATCAGGCTTGAGAATCCCGTCTGCCCACAGCGGGTTGACCCCGAAGTCGATCCCGATTTCGTTCCTCCCGGCATAATCAAGTGCCCGCCGGTGAAAGAGAAATTCTGGGAAACGGACGCTTCCGGTACGAAGAGGAAAACCGGGATCGAACGAGGTTCGGGAAGCCGCAGGAAAGAACCGCGCTCTTCAGAACCGGCGCGAACCATCGCACCGAAGCCAACCGGTGACGATCCGTGCGTGCCGTGTCCGTGAACCGCCAGATGTGGAAAACTACTGCATTTTTCGTGTTATCTTAACCAGTTCACGAATGATAACCTCTACACCTTTTACAGCCAGTTCCAGGCTCATGCTGCCGTGATTCTTGGCTCCAAGATTGACGGCTTCCTCGGGCAGACAGGGTAGATGCACAAATCCAAAAAGTGTGTCCTGATTAGTGGTGGTTAAGTGCCGTGCGACTGAATAAAACGTATAATTACATACGTACGTGCCGGCGTGATATGAGAGTGATGCGGGTATCTTTGCCCGTTTCAACGCTGTCAGCAGCCGTTTGACCGGCCAGTTGGTGAAGAACGCTGCCGGGCCTTCCGGGACGATGGGTATGTCTTTATTCCGGCCGCTCCGATCGTGAACGTTCATCGCCGCCTTTTCTATTCTCAACGAAGTTGTTTTTGAAGCGATCCCCAGCATGATGATAATGTCCGAACGGACATCTTCAATCAGCGAGATGATTTTCCGGGGGGCCTGCTTGAAAGAAACCGGTAGCACGGCGGTGTGAAGATCGAGCCCTGCAAGATCATCTTTCCGAAGCGCGGTCACTACCGTTTCCGAGGTGTTGAGAGTGATCTTTCTATACGGCTTAAACCCGGTCAGCAGGACACGGACAGGGTCCTTACTGTTCTGGTGATTTACTCGCTGTCCATGCTTACGTTTAGCCAATGTATTCCTCCTCTTAACCCGGAAAATGCAGTAGCAGTCAACTGCATTTTCCAGGTTTTAACGAATCAGTTTCTAATGGAAAATCGTCTCCGGGCACGGTTGAAATCTTCTCTGGTTAAGTCCCAAAACTCGCGGGCGTTCCAGGCAGTACGGGCGGCCAGGACACCAAAATTTGACGGGTCCAATCTGGTCCTCCGGATGATGGTGTAGATTCCATTATTGTCAAGCTCCAACTCGGTCAGAATGGCAGTTATCACTTTATACCTGACGATCCATTCAGGCAAATCGTCATCCGTAATTATCGGTCTGAAGCGGCAGTCGATTTTCGCATAGTGGTCCTGGTAGTTGTAGATAACCCCGTTGGTGAAGGGAATCCTGGTTCTTTCCACCTCTTTGTACAACGAGTCACAGGTCTGGTACGCTTCTCCTTTGGGATTTATAAACCAGAAACCAACGTGGTAACCACGGTCCATCAACAGAAACACCAGGTTCTTTGATTCGTTTTTTTCCAGGGCCAGTCTGATGATTATCATACGCCGGAAATAGTTCCGTTTCTTAAAATCAAGCAGCAGGTCTAGGAAATCATGGTCGTTAATATTCGAAACAAGTTTCTCGTCATGTTTCATGATTCCGTCAAAAAAATCCAGAAACTCGGGGTTGGAATTATGCAGGCTCTCCCGTTTGCTGTCGACTTCCATCTGCAAGAACTCTTTCATACCCAGCAGTTCAATCTTTTCCTGCAGGCTTTCATTTACCTCGGCCATCTCCGAGCGCAGGGACTGCATGAAGCTGACGTATTGGAAATTGAAGTCCGGGTCGATGGTTTCAAGGGTTCTCATAATGTTATGGGTGAATTCAGTGAAAGAGATCGTGTGGTTTTTTTTCAGCGTTATACGGTGCTCGGTGTCCTTTACGCAACGGCTGTAACAACTCATGAAGTGATCGAATATCTTCTCGTCGCAAGCGCTGAGATACATGTCGGTCCGTTCCTGGAGCGAGCGGTGACGGTTATCTACCAGGTGATCGCGGTAGTTCTGGTAGATGAAGATGAGGGATTCGAGATTAATGGTGTAGTGACTGGCGTCTCTCTCTGACACTTCGCCGAACTGTTCCCTGACTTTCGCCAGGATTTCTTCCATGGAAGGGCCTTCTTCTAAATCGGAGAAATCGTCTCCGACACCATCTTGTACCGAATTGTCGCCGGGCTCAGACGAAGAGTCGTTCGGTTTCCCAGGAGTATCCGAATCATATGGCTTCGAATTCATGATTTCGCCCATTCCGGATCGTGGATAGTCTCTTGCTCGGGGATATAACTTCAATAGAAAAAGGACTAAATTCACCGTACCATACGGCCGGAGTTGCGTCAATAAAATCAGGGTTTTTAAAACGTCCGGAGATGTAACTCAGACAAGTTCACCGTAAATCGTGAGATATCCTGATCAAACGGCTGCCGTGTTCAGTACCTGACGGTTTTTGATATTTCCTTGAGGTCCTCTATGAACTGCGGTAGTTTTTTTTGCAGGATGGTAATGTGCCGGGTTTTCTCTCCTTTGGTTTCTTTTATTCGCAGAGCCGGCCCGATGCGTGATTGAATCCATCTAAAAGTATACTCTCGTTCACCTTTTGCTTTCCTGTCTCCTGTGAGAAGCGCTTTACGGGCTTTTCCCTTGGGATCGTCCAGCAGGAATTTCCTCCGGTCACGAATTGGCATAATAGGTTCCTATCTATATTTTTCTTTCTTCAATTATAATCGGATATAGGTAAATGGCAAACAAAAAAATAATAGTTGATCAGGATGTCATGATAATTAATCGGCCGAAGATGGTTCGTGTTTACCGTATCCACCGCCTCCCGGCGTTTCGATAACCAGCGAGTCGTGTTTGTTGATTGTCAGCGTACTTTTGCTGCTCAGCTGCTCCACCGAGCCGTCACGGTGATGTACCTGGTAGGTTCCCGGGGTTCCCGGTTCTCCTCCGGCCGCTCCCCAGGGAGGCACTTTGGTACGGTCTCCCAGGACAGTTATTTCTGCCGATGGAGCGAGCAGGGTCCATGACCGCACTATTCCACATCCGCCTGGCCACCGCCCGGCGCCTCCGGTCCCTTCCCGCACCTCGTAGCGTTTGAAGAGCAGTGGATAATATTGTTCCATGGCTTCGATTGGAGTGTTCATGGTATTGGTCATATTGCACTGGATACCGTCGACTCCCGCTTTACCCGGCCGGCCGCCACTTCCGCCACCGATTGTTTCATAGTACACAAACGACCGGTTGCGCTCTGGGTCGTCTCCCCCCACGATGACATTGTTCATACTACCGTGGGCCGCGGCGGGAACCCGGCCGGGCAGTGCCAATATCAGGGCTTTAAACACCGTATCGGCAATGCGCTGAGAGGTTTCCAGGTTCCCTCCCGCCACCGGTGCGGATCTCCTGGGATTGACTAGCGAACCTTCCGGGGCGGTGATCCGGAGCGGTTTCAGATCACCTTCGTTAAGGGGGTTTTCAGCGGCAATAACCGATTTTACCGCGAAATAAGAAGCCGATAACGTAACGCCGAAAACGGCATTGAGCGGCGTGGTCACCTGGGGATCGGTCCCCTCAAAGTCGATGAGCAGTTTCTCAGCGGACCGTGTCAGGCTGACCCGAATCCAGGTAAGATTGCCTGTCCCGGTGATGTCCTCCAGGCAGTCTTCGGCCCGGTAGATCCCCGGTGGAATAGCCTGTAGGCTGTGGATCATGCGCTTTTCACCCCGCCGGAGGAGTTCTCCGAAAACACCTGATATGGTCTCCGGGCCGTATCGTTCAAAGAGCTCAATCACCCTTTTTTCACCAAGGTTTACGGCAGCTATCTGGGCCCGGAGGTCGCCGAGAGCGATGTCCGGATTTCTTACCTGGCTGATGAACCGGTCACGAACCGGTTCACATGGCACACCTCCTTCGATCACTTTTACCGGTGCGATGATCAGGCCTTCCTGCTCGAGTGTTGTTGCACGCATGGATATGCTTCCGGGAGCGATGCCGCCCACATCTATGTGATGAGCTTTATTGGCGCTAAACGCCACCAACTTGTCTCCATGAAAAATCGGCTTAACAAGCGTCATGTCGTTCAGGTGGGTCCCGGCGATATACGGGTCGTTCACCATGACGATGTCCTGGGGGAGTAGGGGGATGGAACGGGTCTTGAGGTACAGGATGGTGTTCTTGACTCCCCAGGGAAGGGATCCGAGATGAACGGGGATGTGTTCAGCCTGTGCCAGCAGCTTTCCACTGCTATCGAACAGGGCGCAGGAGTGGTCCATCCGCTCTTTGATATTATGCGAGTAGGCAGCGTTTCTCAGGGCGATGCCCATCTCCTCGGCAGTGTAACCGAGGGCGTTGCCGATAACCTCCACTGTTACGGGATCAAGAATCATGTGATTTTCTCTCCAGGGGCAGCATCATTCTGAGACAAACGAAGGTTTAATAACTGATCGACCCGGGCGTTCCAGTTTTGGGGAACCACCGTGGTGGCATCGAACTGCTCGATAATCGAGGGGCCGTCGACAAGGTTGCCGGGTCTGAGATCGACTCGAGAGTAAATTGGAGTATCAACCCAGCCGGTTTGATGAAAATACACGTTTCTCATGGCCGTTATCGGGCTGTCGTTTGATTCTGCCGCGTGTGTCTCGACGGGCTTGACCACGGGCTTTTTCGTTATACCCCGAGCCGCCAGACGCACGTTCACTATTTCAACGGGCTCATCCGAGGTGGCGTATCCGTATATTTCCCGGTGTCGTGAATGGAAAAGGGTAATCGTGTCCTGTAAGGTTTTTTTCATGGGAACGGTCAACTCGAAAGATTGTCCGATATACCGCATGTCAAGCCTTCGTTCTACCACGTTTTGTTCCGGTGCGAATCCTTCCGAGCGCAGTATCCCGGCCGCTTCCCGTTCCAGCTCGGCGTGGAGTTCTTCAACACGGGCCAGGGCGTCATCACACGCGGTGACGAGAAGGCTCTTTGCCAGATCGTGCCGGAAGTCGGCCAACAGAAGGCCGTAGGCGGAGAAAACTCCGCAGTTTGGTGGAATATAGATGGTTTCTATGTCAAGGGTTTCGGCCAGGAAGGCGGCATGCATAGGACCGCTGCCTCCGAAGGCCAGCATGGTGAAAGACCTCGGATCATAACCTCGTTCGATCGAGACCAGCCGGAGGGCCCGCATCATGTGCTGGTTAACTATCTCCAGTATTCCGTGAGCAGCGCGGACCACGGATATTCCAAGAGGATCAGCGAGTTTTTTCCTGATAGCCTGCTCGGCCAACTTGGGAAAAAGTTTGATTTCTCCGCCCGAAAGTCCTTCGGGATTGAGACGTCCCAGCAACAGGTTGGCATCAGTGACGGTTGGATCATCACCTCCCTTCCCGTAGCAGGCCGGTCCGGGATCGGCCCCGGCGCTAACGGGTCCGACTCGAATCTGCAAATCTTGCTCGAGCCAGGCAATGGTCCCGCCACCGCCACTCACCTCGGCCAGGTCGACAAACGGGTACCTGACGGGATAACCGCTTCCTTTAACGGTTCTGCCGGCGTGAACAGCGCCCCCCACTTCATACTCGCCGACCATCTGCGGAACCCCGCCGATAACGGCTCCCGCTTTGGCTGTCGTACCGCCCATGTCGAAGCTCAATATGTTCTCCAGTGTAAGTTGTTTTCCCCAATAAACCGCGGCGGTAACGCCCGTAGCCGGTCCTGACTCGATGGTTGCCACCGGCAGGCGTGAGGCCGTTTCCGTGGTAGCCAGACCGCCGTTTGATTGCATGATAAACACGGGAGTATCTATCTTGAGCTTCGTTAGGCCGCTGGTGATCTTATCCAAATAGCGAGAGATAACGGGGATGAGTAGGCTGTTCACCACCGTGGTACTGGTTCGTTCGAACTCGCGGTACTCGGGGTCTACCTCATGAGAGGTGCTGATGGCGACATCGGGCAGGCGGTTTTTCAGAAAATCCTTTACAATCAATTCATGAGCCGGATTTGCGTAGGCATGTAGAAAAACGATGGCTACTGTCTCGATATCTTCTTCTTCCAATCGCTGAAGCAGGTTTTCAAGTTCCTCGTTTTTGATGGCCTGCAAAATCCGTCCGCGGTAGTCCATGCGCTCTGTCAAAGTGAATCGTAAACGACGCGGTATCAAGGGTTGGGGCCGCTCAAAAAACAGGTTATAAAGTTCGGGACGTTTCTGGCGTCCTATCTCCAGGATATCTCTGAATCCGGCGGTGGTGACCAAAGCCCCTCTCGGGATTCTAAGCCCGGTCTGCCCTAAGAACAGGTTGGTGCCCACCGTCGAGGCATGCACCATAGATTCAACCGTTTTATCCCGGGTATCAAGCTGGCCGACGATGTGGAGGACACCCCGGCTCGGGTCCCGCGGGGTGGTGGATGATTTTAGGAGACGAGTTTCACCGGTCTGCTGGTCGAACACCACCAGGTCGGTAAACGTTCCTCCGACATCCACACCGAGTTTCAGCATCTCGAATTATTAATCTCAAATCTCCGTTAAAGCGAAGTGAATCCTTCTCTGACAGCGTACTTGGTCAGCTCGGCGGCTATCTCTTTGGTGCTCTTTCCCTCGGGCAGCAACTGGAGTACCTCACGCTCCCGGGGTGTCAGAGACGGGGCGTTGGCAGCGGGAAGCGGGGTGGTCAGTCGGCGAATGTAATCGTCCACAACCGTGCCCGTGATATTCGGGCTCAGGTAGATCTGTCCGTTCATGACTCCGCGAATAGTCTTGACCATCTCCTCGAATGCGCTGTCTTTGAGGAGGTACCCGACCGATCCGGCCTTTAGCATCTCCGTCACGAACCGCCGGTCGGAACGCATGGAGAACGCGATGACTTTGGTGCCCGGAGAATCTGCCAGGAGCTGGCGTGTAGCTTCCATTCCGTTGAGTTCGGGTATGGCTACGTCCATAATAATAATATCAGGAGCATGTTCCTGGGCCATCCTGACGGCATCCCGTCCATTCTCGGCTTCGGCAACAACCTTCAGATCGGCGTGTTTCTCAATCAGGGCCTTGAGACCTTCGCGAATAATCTTGTGATCATCTGCCAGCACAATAGTAATTTTTTTCATAATCCCGGTTCCTCCTTGTATCTAGTAGCCATTTCCTTCACCGTGCTACGAAGATTCGTGAATTATTCGAGTTATTTCTTTTTCATCCTTTTTTGTTTCAGTGGAGCAGTTAATGTAACCCTGGTGCCGATTCCCGGTTTCGGTAAGTTGGTGTGTTCTGACTCTAATTCCCTTTCCCAGGTGCTCTCGGGCCAGATTCAACTCTTTCTCCGCCTGTTTGAGCCGGAGCGAGGTTTCTTTTTTCTCGGCGATAAGCTGAGCTTTGGTTTTCCTGCTGTCATTCATACCAGCAGTCTATGGTTCACTATCCTTCATGTCAAGAGTGGCAACGAAATATGCTAGTTAGCGGCTAATTCCAGTGGTTGACGTCTCAAACTGTAACCAGTAGCATTTGCCCGCAGTCCGGTTATCCGGATGTTTATGAGAAATGGAATAGGTTATGGAAATATACTGTATTAGGCATGGCCAAACAGTGGCAAATGTAGAGAATATCAAGGGTCTGTCCGACACCGTTCTCACTAAACCGGGAATAGAGCAGGCCGAAGAATTGGTGTCTCATTTGAATAAAGAACACATTTACCCGGAAATTGTGATCACTTCACCGCTTGTGCGGGCGGTTCAGACCGCCGGGATCATCGCCGGACAATTGGATGTTCCACTAGAGATCTTGCCTGGTCTGGCCGCACGAGACCTGGGTGCTTTAACCGGGTGTGACGGGGTGACGTTTTCGGAATGGATGAAAAAAGCCGGGTATGATACCCGGCCTGCCGGTGGAGAATCGCTGCTCGATCTGGAACGGCGGGTGAAAGCGGAACTGGCGATAATCAAAGAGCGATTCAGCGGTCATCGGGTACTCATTGTTATCCATAATGGACTCCTGCGAATTTTCGATCATCTGTTTACCGGTATTTCAGCCGAAGAGGTCATGCGCAGAAACTATCGGGCCTGCTTGCTTTACCGGTACTCGATATAATGATACATTGGTAGAGTGTATTGTGTGGAGGTGACTGATTTGAACGGATCGAACGGTTTTCTCATCGGATCCAAAGCTATCTCATTAGCTGGTGTACTGGTTGGTTTTTCTCTCGTCCTGGTGTTTGCCGGACCGGCACCCGGTGCCGGTAAGGATAACATCCCGGTGATCCTCTGCCAGGTCCACAGCCTGGAAGGCTCCAGTGTGGTCATTGAGGATACGCAGCCTGCGGAAGATCCGCAAAATACACCTGATCAAGAAACGCCGGGTGACCAATTGAATGGCCCTGCATCGGGAGTGTCGCTGGAGCAGGCGGAGACTATTTACCCGTTTCCCTCGGATGTACAGACGGATTTTCCCGATCTCGATACCATGGTACCGATGATGCAAAAACTCCTGGAACAGGGTGATTTTCTGAAAGTCCTGGGATCGGATGCGTTCCAGGATTTCGTTGATTTCGAAAAATTACAGCGCCAAATGCAGGACGGCAGCCTGCAGGACATGGCGAAAGAAGGCCGGCTGGAAGAGATCTTCGATGCCGGAGCAATGGATAAATTACTCGGTGACGAGAATTTTCAGAAGCTTATTACCAGCCCGCAGTTCCAGCATATCATCAACAACTTCAGCACCATGGATATGAATCAGGAAATTGACCTGGAAAGCATGCGTGAAGGTGAACTTGGCTCGTACCTGGATTCTGTCATGGGAGACGAGGGCGACATTGATCCGGATCTCATGGAGACCGTCATCGAGCGCTTTGAGACCATGGAAGAGCTGTTACAGGAATAACATCTGAAAAGTAGCTTCCTTCTGGAGTGTAGAAAGTAAGGTTGGAGATTTTGGAGATTGAGATTTTAACCCGGGCTTAGGCTGGTCCTTTCCTCCAATGGTGAGTGCGAACATTGAGACGTAGCGGAAGCTGGGTGGTCCCACCCTCAAGCAAGAAGCGTAGAAAGTAAGGTAGGAGATTTTGGATATATTGGCCGGAGTTAAGAAGGCGCTTCGTATTATCCAGCATGACCGGGAAGCCATGCTGGAGGTTGGCAAACAGGAAGACGCCACCTTGATCGGCCTGATTATCATCGCCGTCGGTGGCGCGCTCGGCAGCCTGAGATTGGTGTTGTATTTCAGAATTTTCGATTTTATCAAGACGAACATCATAACAGTGGTGGCGTCTGTTATCGCTATAGGCATTATCCATGTGATTGCCGGTTTTCTCGGTGGTAAAGCGGGATTCATCGAGTTTTTCCGCTGTGCTTCTTTTGCCTGTATTATCGGTTGGGCCAACGCGATCGTACAGATCCCTTTCATCGGCCGATACCTGAGGTTCCCTGTCAGTATCCTGTCATTTCTCATCATGGTTATCGCCTTGATTATTGTACTCGAAACCCTTCATCAGCTAACCAGGCAGAAGGCCGCCATGGTCATGGCTGTGCCGACAGTTGTGGTTATGGGGTTCATGTTCTTCGGCCTGACTGCCTTCCTGTTTTCCCGTCAGCCGGAGGTTCGGCAGATGACGGAATCGTATAAACAGATCGCGGAACAGGCCGGAGAGTTCAGCTCGAAGATGGCAAAGATAGCCGACCATGAACCGGTAGACCCGGTCCTGTGGAGCGATCTTGGCGAGTGTATCCCCCCAAAGCTATCCGGGTATCAAAGCTCGAAGTTGAAAGGCCGGACAGGGACCTTTCCAGGGACCGGTTTTTCCACCTCCGACGTGAAAAGAAGATACAAGACCCCCGACGGCAGCCGAAGGCTGGAGATATCACTCATCGATAGCGGGTACCAGAAGGCTTTGGTGGGTATGCACATCGGGTGGTCCTATATGGGTGAGGAAGTAACCTCGGAAGGCTACACCAAGAACATCAAAATAAACGGTTTTGAGGGTAAGTTGAAGTGGGAGAATACTGGTGCCGGGATAGTGTTTGCCAGTGTCAAGGACCGTTTTTTCCTGACGGTTACCGGTACGGGATTCAGTGACGGGGATGAGATCGTGACACTGGCCAAAGAGACCAATCTTAAAAAACTGAAAAAACTGGACTAAGGACTAATCCTCTTTTTTTTGGGTTCCGGTCCGCATGATAAACTCTGCCAGCCTTTTCTGATACGCGTCACCTGAGGCCAGGAATCCTTCGTTGTGCGACCCGCCGAATTCCATAAACTCTTTCGGGTCATTAGCTGCCTCGAACAGCTGCCGGCCCAGTTTGAAGGGAATCATCTCGTCGCTTTTACTGTGAGATATGAGTACCGGACAGGAAACGTTTTTCAGGTAGTCCACCGTGTTGTATTCGAACCGGACCAGCAATCGGACCGGCAGGAAAGGATAGATAGTAGCTCCCATGTCTTTGATGGAGGAAAAAGCCGACTCGACGATAAGTGCACGCGGGCTGTTCGTTTGGGCCAGGTGGGCTGCTATGGCTCCACCCAGTGACCGTCCGAAAATGATTATTTGGTCAGGACTGATACCGCGGTCTTCTACCAGGTAGCGCCAGGCCGCTTCCACGTCGAAGTACGTCCCCTGTTCTGTTGGTTTACCCTGGCTGAGTCCGTATCCGCGGTAATCGAAAATAAAGGTGCTCAAACCCATCTTGTGGAACAGGCGCAGGGTATCGAGCCGGTGCGAAATATTACCGGCGTTACCGTGGCAGAACAGCACGACTGCCGTGGCGGCCTCGGCGGGGACGAACCATCCGGACAGGGTCAGACCGTCGGAGGTGGTAAGTGAGATGTCTTCGTACGCCAGTTGGTACAGATCGGGTTTCGCCCTGACTTCGTTAATCGGAAAATAAATGAAGGTGGACTGGAAAAAATACAGGATAAAACAGATAGCCAGGTAGGATATAGCCACAATCCAGACGAGCGACATGAGCATTCGTTTCATTTCCTTATATTCCCTAATAGTATTATAGCATAAGGTGGAACGCTTACATCCCTTACTTTCTACGCCCGATTTTCAGAGGGCGGGAGGAGGATAAAATCAAGAACAGACATTGTTGTGGGCGTAATGGTGTTGGATTGGGAAGACCAAACCTCAAGCAAGAAGGAGATTTGAGATTTTTGCCCGGGCGAAGGCTGGTTTATTCCTCCAAGAGTGAGTACGAATATTGAGGTGTAGCGTGAGCAGGTCAGGCTTGGCATTTTAACATTTGGATAAGTCTCTTCTGTTATTGTCATCTGCGGCTGTGAAAGTTGTGTCCTCTCAATCTTCTCTGATATACTGATTGGTATCAAACCATGGAATGAAGAGGTACTCAGCGCGTGTTGAAACCGCCGGCCGGGTGTAACCGTATCGCTCTTGTATCCATCTACGACATCGAGAATAACGCCACCCGTATACTGGCGGCGCTTCTCAGGGTTCACGGGTACAATCCCATCGAGGTTTACCTTAAAGACTGGGCCAACAACGATTTCATCCCTCCTACCGGGAAAGAGTGGCGACTGATTATCGATCTGTTGAAAAAGGAAAGAATCGGTCTTTTGGCCGTCAGTCTCCGTGCTTCGGCCTACATCGAGGTAGCCCGGGAGTTGAGCCTCAAGGCCCGGGAGGAGTTGCAGATCCCTGTCGTGTGGGGAGGACTGCATGCCTCACTAATGCCAGATCAGTGTATTGAAACCGCCGACATGGTTTGCCGTGGTGAAGGGGAGAAAGCCATTCTCAGGCTGGCTGAAGGCCTTCAAGAGGGAGAATTACCGGTTGAAGTTCCCAATCTCTGGGTCCGGGAAAAGGGACAGGTCATAAAGAACCCGGTAGCTCCGCTTATCCAGGACCTGGATGTTGTTCCTTTCCGAGACTATCACACGCATGTACACAAATTCTATATCAACTTCAACCGTGTGCTTCGAGGGGATCCCATGGTCGAGGACCCGATGTTCCAGATGATGAACTCCCGTGGTTGCCCGTTCTCATGCAACTTCTGCTACAATCGGTCGCTCAGGGACCAGGTTTACACCGGTCAAAAGCCTTATTTTCGGCTCAGAAGCGTGGCCAATGTGCTGGCCGAGATCAAAGCCGCCCGCAAGTCTTTCCGTAACATGAAACGAGTCCGTTTTGACGATGAGGTTTTCCCGTTCGACCAGGACTGGATGGAAGAGTTTGTCGAGCAATACCCGAAGGAAATAGGATTACCGTTTCAGTGTTTCGTACAGCCTGTATTGGTGAACCGGGACTATGTTGCCCAATTGAAAAAAGCCGGTTTGGAAACAGTGTTCATGGGGATACAGAATTCGGAATTGACCAACCAGAAGTTTTACAACCGGTCGGGCAGTGACCAGCAGGTCCGCCAGGCAGTTGAGCTGTTCCGTGAGTTCAAAGTAGAAGGCAGCTACCATATTATCTGGGATAACCCGCTCTCCGATACCGAGGAAAAAGAACATACGGTAAGTTTTCTCTTGAATCTTCCCCGGCCATTCCATATCTTCCTGTTTTCGCTGACCAATTTCCCCAACACGGCCATGACCGACATACTCCTGGAGAAGGGAATCATCACCGAAGACGAAGTTGAAGGATTGGGCGGCACGAAAACCTTCCGGCAGTACCGGGTAGATCTTGCCTATCCGCGCCCGAGGGAAGACCTTTTCTACCTGAGTATCATCATTCTTCTCACCAAGCGGTTCCTGCCCAAGTGGCTGATCCGCCGGTTATGGAAAAGCCGGTATTTCCGCAGTCATCCGAAACCATTGGCGATACTGGCTCAGGTGATTAATTTCGTCAAGATGGGATATATCGCCACCAGGATGACTTTCAGAGGAGAGATGACCTGGGCGCTGGTGCGCCGATGGCTCAATATGCGTTCCATGATCACGCAGTAGAGACACTGGTGAAATATCCGGGTTTGCTTATTCTACGGTGGTGCTGCCGGTGTAGAGAATCATCTCTTCACCGTGAAACTTGAACTCCATAGCTTCTTTAAAACCAAGTTTGCCGAGAAGTTTCCGCACGGGTTTGTTGCCGGCCACGGCCGAGACTTTGACCGTGTCGACACCACGGTCACGGAGTTCATTGAGGGTGGTAATGATGAGAGAGCGGCCCAGACCGCGCTGGCGGGTTTCGGGATCCACCACGATGAACATGAGTTCCTCTTGAATTCCGGGCAGGCTGGTACGCCTGGTGTAAAGGAGGTTTTCGGCAGCCTTTGGAATGGCTTTGACGGCCCCGGTCCCTCCTTTCACGAGACCTCCCAGCAGGTGGTGACTCTGCCTGGAAAGGATATCGCCCATCATCTTCTCGGAAGAAAACGTGGCGGTAATGAAACCTTCCACTGCGCCTTCCGGGGGTGTCACCAGCTCCAGGGACCATGGGCTTGAAACCAGACCTTCAAACAGGGCAGTCAAAAACGGTTTCCCGAAACGGGCGAATTGAGAGTACGGCATATACCGGTGAAAAAGGTCAACCACGCGGGGTATGTCCTCCGGCAACATCGGACGAAACGCAAAATCTCCTTCGATCAAATCTTCAATCTCACTTTCTACGCTACCGGTGGTTCCGGTGATATTACGATCCGATCGACTCCTATCTTCCCCAGGTCGCCGGGTAACTTCTCATTCCAGTAAAATTGGGTGTTTCCTCTCAGTATCACGGGAACCGGCATGTCCTTATGTTCCAGCTTAAAGGTATATTTCCGGCACTCATGACTGCAGGGAAACACCGCCCGCTGGTGAGGCCGGTTTTCCCAATCGCAGCCCGCTGTCAAACATATTCTGGTCGTGGAAATATAGACGAAAGGGACATGAAGAGAGGCTGAAAAAGGGCTTTCGTGACGCACTCCCTGGAGGAGGTTGTCAAGCTCAATTCGCTTGATTCCCGCTTTTTGCAGAAAAGCTGCGGTTCTGGAGACCTCGAAGGTTCCGTGTCTGAAATGTTCCATGAGCGACGACGGCACCCTGGAGGCAATGTCCATGAGACGCGGTCCGCGTTTCTGCTTGGTCAGCAGTCGGCCAAGCACCGGTTGCAGGCCGGTAAAAGTGTTGGTCAAAAGCCTGAACGTCCCCCAGTCATTGAAGACAACTTCGCTGCCATCGGCTTTTTCTGACAGCAGTTCCAACTGGGATGTGATTTTGTTCAAACCCGTTCCCGTTGTGTACGGTGTGACCAGAGTCAACGGAAGATCCCTGTCATGGGAGAAAGATATTACTTCCTCCAGTTCCCCCGGATCGGCGATGAGGCGCTCGCAGAACTCTGTCCCGAAATAGAGCCGTGACCAGGTGCCCTGGTCGCAACGGTTCAATTTTTCCGCTCGGCTGACGAAAAAAGCCCGTTCGATGTCCAGGCCCGCTCCCAGCACCGACATGGTCTTCCAGCGGAATCCTGCTCCCGGTCTGAGTGTGTTGCCGCCTTCGGCGATTGCGGTCGTTCTCATGTCTTCCTTTTCGTGATGTCCGGCCAGTAACAGCCTTGTCTGCAATCCACACCATAGATGTCTTTGAACAATTTCCGGACCCATGGTTTGAATTTTTCCCGGGGAGGCCTGATTTTTTCCAGATGATCGATAGCTTTCCTCAGGAACGTAACGTCGGTTATTTTTTTCATTGTGGTGTTGCTTCTTCCCACAATTTTAACGCCGGTGATGCCGGCTGCATCCAGGTCGTAGAGAGCGCAGGCCCCGCAGGTATCGATACCGGATATCAGGTTGAAGGTCCCGGCCAGAAAATCCCGGGCCCGTTCAACTTTTTCAAGGTCGGGCTCACAGGTAGAAATGACCGATGTATCGTAGTTAAGGAAACACGCCCCTACCGAGGAGAAAGGATTTCCTTTCAGAATAGCCAGGGCCGCCTGGCGTGGAAGCCTCCGCATAATAGACAGGACCAACTGGTCCATATTGAGTTTCTTGGGAATATCCCAGAATTTGCCAAACTTGACCTCGTTTACTCCGTGTTGGAAAGTACAGAATCCGTCGATGTTCTTACAACCGCGGTTCATGATAAATACTTCGAACTCGAATTCCGGATTTTCTTTTACGACCTCGGCCGCTTCCCACGGTTGAACATGACGGGGAAGAACCACTCTCGTGGCTCCCAGGTCACCGAAAAAACGGGTGGCTTCCGCGTTGAAAACCGTGCATCCCGTGGAAGCGTGGATGGGAAGGGTGATGCCTTCATCCCGGAGAAACAGCATCAGCCCGACATCGGCTACGATGAGCACGTCCACACCGGTTTCCAGAAAACTATCTATCTCCCGGGCAATGAGGGAATACTGGCCGGCGGAGTAAAACGCGTTCATGGCCAGGTGAACGGGTATATCATGGCGATGCGCTTCAGACACGGTCTCGGCCAGGACCTCGACCGAAGGAAGATTTGATGATTTCCATTCACGCCGGTTGATTGAGCCGACATTGGTGTATTTATCCTTCCAGCGTTCGGACAGAACGCCGCAGTAGATCTCATCGCATCCGGCTTGCGCAACCTGGGCGACCTCCTCGGGCTTGTTGACCGGTGACAGTATTTTCATATCTCGGCTCTCTCTAGAAACTCTTAAAGCTCATGTTCTTCACCCAATCTATGATAGTCGCCGGATTGAGTGCAAACAGATGATTATATTCGATGAAACAGGTGGCCAGGCATGATTCGCATGGCAGGGGTGAAATCGATTCGAACGCGGCCATGAAGCCGTTATCGAGCATGTTCGGAGCCGGCACCTCATCCACCAGGAGAGAGCAGGGGTACAAGCTTCCGTCCGTGTCGACATTGCAGTACAACTGCCTGGCCAGACAGGCTATGTTCCGGTGCCGGCCCGGGTGTTTGCTGATCCGGTAATCACCCCATGAGTAGACGTATCGCAGGTAATTAAAAGAGTTGATGATGGGGAGTCCGGCTTTTTTTAACAGGTAAAGCTCACGGATAATTGCCTGGTATTCATTATTGGAAGGCATGAGTTCGTCATGTCCGCGACCCAGAAATTCATTGTGGTGAAGAACCTGAAAACTTGCCTGGAAACCTCGTTTACTGGCCAGATCGGTTATCCAGTGCAGGGCGTTGTTGGAGTGCCTGGTGAGCACTGAAAGAGTCCATACCGGGACTGTTCCGATGACGAGTTCCAGGGCTTTCATGGCTTTTTCAAAGCTTCCGGGTTCCCGATTGGTGTCGTGGATGTTTTCCGGCCCGTCCAGCGATATCACCAGATGATCCAGTCGTTTCACTATGTCTAGCTTATCCCGGACCAGATATCCGTTGGTATCCATGGTTACATAAAGCCCGCGTTTTTTAGCCCGGGAGACGATGTCACCGATGTCGTCTCTGAGCAGCGGCTCTCCTCCCCAGAAACCGATACGGGCACACCCGTTTTGGGCCAGTTCGTCAATCATGGAGGTGATTTCATCGGTGGTCATCTCACGTTGTTTGCGTTGTGGAATCTGGCAGTAGCTGCAATTGGACGGACAGCGGTTAGTGACGGAAACCATGACATTCAGCGGACATCGCCGGCCGGTGAGCTTGTGGCTCGCTGCTCCCAGTCCCATCCTGATAGCGTGTCGTACATTCATCGTCCGGTACTCAAGTCCTTTCAACCCAGAACGAGCCGATAGCCAGAGCTCCCAACCGGGTCCCCTTGAATGTTGCTACGGCATCGTCCGGAGTGCAGACAATCGGTTCTCCCCGGCGGTTAAACGAAGTATTTACCAGCATTGGAATTCCGGTTTCTTTTCTGAATGATTCTATCACGTTCCAGTAACGGGGATTAGTCTTTTCAGCTACTGTTTGTACACGGGCGGTGCCGTCGGCGTGGACTACACCGGGAATAGTGTTTCGTTTTTCCTCTTTGACGGTGAAAACTCTCAACATATATGGAGATACGTCTGCTTTTTCAAAATAATCACCGGCATGGTTTTCCAGTACCGAAGGAGCGTACGGTCTGAATTCCTCGCGATGTTTAACCTCGCGGTTGAGCCGTTCCTTGATACCGGGGTCACGGGGATCGGCCAGGATGCTGCGGTGTCCGAGTGCCCGCGGGCCTGCTTCCATCCGTCCCTGAAACCAACCGACGATCGTTCCGCCGGCAATTGCCGACGCCGTCTTTTTCTCGATATTTGTAACCTTCCGATACTGCAAACGGTTTTCTTTCAGAGAGGATTCGATTTTCTCATCGGAAAAAGCCGGTCCGAGTCCGGCGTCACTGAGCGGCTCGGGTCTTTTCCCCGCTTGAACCGAAGGATCGAGCAGCAGGGCGGCGCCTAACGAACAACCGCAGTCATTGGTCATGGGGGGAATGAAAATATCATTAAACGGTGTTTTTTCGAGAATCATGCCATTGGCCAGGCTGTTTAGCGCCAGCCCTCCTGAGAAGCAGAGACAGTCGAGACCAGTCAACCGGTTCAGCCTCTTGAGGAGTTCGATTAGAGCTTCCTCGTAAAAGGCCTGTAAACTGGCTGCTATATCGGCATGACGCTGATCAAGCGGTTCGTTTTGTTTCCTCCGGGGACCGACCAGATGCTCGAACTCATCCGTCAGATAACGTTTTTTCGTCAAATGAACGTCAAAGTACCGGGTTTGAATGGTAAAACGCCCGTTGGGTTTAATATGGACCACCTGCCTGAACTCGGGGAGGTACCGCGGTTTCCCATAGGCCGCCAAACCCATCACTTTCCCCTCTTCACAATTCTCGCGAAAACCAAGATATTCCGTCACCGACAGGTAGAGCAGACCCAGCGAATGCGGATAACGGATTCGTTCTATCTCCTCTATATGTGTTCCGGTTCCCACCGCCAGCAGCGCAGTATCCTGCTCTCCGTTGGCATCCAGGGAGAGAATGGCTGACCGGTTAAATGGAGAGAGATAAAAAGCAGAGGCGGCGTGGCAGCGGTGGTGATCGAGAAAATGAAACCGGCCATGGTAATTCCAGCGCTGTTTCAGATGAATTGGCAGGCGTGACATGACATAAAGGATACGGTATCGCCCGCCGGGATTGAACAGTGCAGCCGGTCGCTCCCTGAGGAGCAGACCGAGCCGGGTGGTCAGTCCTTTCCATGGCTGCCAGTAGAACCCGGTGGTGTCAATATCGGAGATCTCAGCCCCGGCTTCTGCGAGACACCAATTCAAAGATCTGGAGGGAAACCGGCCGGTGTGTTTTTCCCGGTTGAAACGTTCTTCTTCGGCATAAGCCACCACCTGGCCGTCATGTACCAGGCAGACGGCAGAATCGTGCATGAACGCATTTATTCCCGCTGTCAGCACGTTACCAAGCGTCCTCCCCTCTGAAATAGCCTGTCAATTATACGTTTCATCGTTGTCTGTTTGCAACTCTTGCGTTGAAACAGGCCGGAGACAACCATCATCGTCCAGGCTGCTGGAATCATCAGCTGGCAATATGGTAGAATTGCCTCCGCAAGGTGGAATGTCCTATGGCAGTGCTTCAATGGGTTGATGATCCTGACCGCCTTTATCCCATTATGGGAAAGGTGATCGCTATCGGCAGGAGTTACAGGAACGATATCGTCCTGGATGATACCAAGGTGTCTCGACATCACGCCCGGATAGAAGAGCGGGCCGGTAAATACTATGTCATCGATATGGAAAGCACCAATGGGATCTTCGTGAACGGACAGCAGGTCGCAGAAGAGGTTCTAACCGACGGGTGTAAAATTTTAATCGGGATGACAGACCTCATATTCAAGGAGAGTGAAACCGGTCATGAGAAGCTTCTTTCAGAAAAACTTCGTGATCTGGCTTCGGAACAGCCGGCCGAGGGGGAAAACCTGGCTCGCAAACTCAGGGTTTTTTCCCGCAAGATCGAACAGATGGAGAAAAGTGATCGGCTGTCTGCTCTCCTGCTGGAAATTACCCGCAGGCTAACATCAATTCTCGATGTAAAGAAACTACTTGCTCAAACCATGGACGATCTCGTCAAGCTGACCAAGGCCGAGCGGGGATTGATTGTTCTCTATGACCTCGCGAACCGGAAACTTGCTCCGGCTATTGCCCGGGGTATCGGTAAAGACATCGAGGCCGATGAACGCGATAAAATCAGCTACGGTATCGTTAAAGAGGTTTTTCAGAGCGGGGTTCCGGTGCTTACTACGGACGCTCGGGATGATCCGCGGTTCAGTGCCGGCCAGAGTGTTTTCTCTTTCAACATACGCTCGGTCATGTGTGCTCCGTTGAAGACGAAAGACAAGGCACTGGGGGTAATCTATATCGATAACCGCCAGGAAAGCGGTATGTTCTCCGACGTGGATCTGCGATTCCTGGAAGCCTTTGCCGCTCAATCCGCCGTGGCCCTGGAAAACGCTATGCTGTACCGGGAGATCATGGCAGAGAAAAAGAAGATAGAGAGTATCCTCGAGAGCATGGATGACGCCATGGTGGTGACCGACAAAGAAGGAAGCGCCGCCATGATGAATCCCTCAGCCAAACGTTTGTTTGGAATTGATGACGAATCTGATCAGAAACCAGGTGATCGGTCCAACAGGTTGAGTGTTTTGCTCTCCGAGATCGCCGATGTCGATGAAAGTACTACATTCGACATCTTTACTATGAAACCCAATCATGAAATGTTCTCCAATCGTGTCACGGTGTTGAAGAGGGAGAACGAAAAGCGGGCCGGTTCTATCATGGCTCTTCGAAACATTACGCAGCTCAAAGATGTTCACCGTTCTTCCATCCGGTTTCTACACATGGTCGCCAGTCATCTGGACCAGGAACTGACTGCTATAGAATCGGATATGAAACAGGGAGAATCGGGTCCGTCCCAAGATCATCTACAGGCCGTGAGAGAATCTATTCAGCGTATTTTCCGGTTCGCCAGGATGATTGCGGGTCCCATCAGGCTGCACCGGAAAGTGGCCAAACCCGCTGATCTCCTGGAAACTATTCTGCCTGATGTGCACCAGGAAGCCGAAAAATCAGGTGTGACACTGGTGCTTGGCGGTTGGCGGGAGACCTGGTCTGAGGATACTCCGTTAGACCCTGATAAGATGGCGGAATCTATCCGTATAGTGCTGTGTTCTGCCATCGAACTGGTGGCCGAAGGAAGCACAATCAAAGCCGACTTCAGTTCCAGCGGAAAAGAAAAAATGTTGCAGGTGGAAGGTCCGTCACTCGTTCCTCCGGTCTATATCCGCCGTGTGCTGGAAAGTTCTCAGCTGAAAACGGAGATGGTCGATGCGGTGGAATCGGTGGATGAACTTACACTCATGGTTGATCTGGCCTACTCCCGGTTTGTGGTTGACGCTCATGGTGGGACGCTCGAGTTTGAGAAAGACGACACTATTAGATTTTCGTTCCCGGTCCTGAATCTATAAATTGCGGGAGCCGGGATAAGAAAGGAAAACGCTTTGAAACCGCTTCAGGTTAAACACCATATCGAGTTTCCGTGTCATCCCCGGTACATGGATGAGATTCGGCAGTTCGCGGCCCGGGTATGGGATGATCTGGGAGTTCCGCAACAGATGCGGTTTCAGCTGGACCTGGTATTGGATGAAGCCTGCATGAACGCCATCGACCACGGTTCACGATTCAGCGAGGAGATGACCTTTTCACTGGGTATTACCCGTATCGAGGATGACCTTATATTCTTGATAAAAGACCAGGGAGGTAAACCTTTCGATCCCGATTATTTCCAAAAAATGGCACGTCGTGGAATTCTGGAGGAGGGAGGGCGTGGCATTTTCCTGATAAACCAGATGATGGATGAGGTCATTTATTTGTTCAACCCCAACAAAAGCACCTCGTTGTATCTGTCCAAACGCCTTGACGGGACGGATGAAAAAAAGTAAAAAATGCGGTCTGAAATACTACTTGTTGAAAAAATCTGACTCTTTTGCTAAAATACTCTCAAGCTGAATGGGGGCATTGTAAAGTGGACATCACGACAGAAGAGAAAAATGGCGTAACCATCGTGAGGATGTCGGGAAAAATCAATGTTCCCGAAGCCCAGGAACTCATGACGGTCATTGAAAAACTAATCGATGACGGTAAACATAAACTGGTCATAGATTTCTGTGAAATAAAATATATCGGTAGCCTGGGTGTGGGTGTCCTGGCTACATTGCTGAGAAAAGTCATACAGGTGGGCGGCAGCATGAAGCTGGTTTCACTCAACCTTTTTGTGAAGAAAATATTTACCGTTACCAAACTGGATAAAATTTTTGAGATATACGATAGTTTAGACGAATGTCTCAACAGTTTTTCCTGAAGGTAGTGTGGAATTGGGTAAGACAGGATGGATGATTCTTCTTTTGTTGTAAAAGTGCGCTTCGAGGAAGGAAGCCGCAATCTAATCGGTTTTTTCATGATCCTGGCCTCAGCTAAGTCAAATGTTGTAATGAAGTGTGATTGTGTCGTCAATTATTTTACCGAACGGTTTGCCAAGAAAATCAATCTCATCGTTCCCTGGGCCAGTTTCCTGGAACGTATCGCCGAAGAAAATGAGATGATCGGCGAACTCATGCTAAAGGATTTTTCCGGCAGCATTCGAAGTAAATATGAGTCCTTTCCCTCCGAGCGGGTGGCTAAGTTGGCTGAAATTATCCATGATGTCGCCGACATGAATCTCAAGCGTGTCATGCTGACTGATTTTCTTGAAGAAGACCTCATCGCTCTTTTCCCGAAAGGGGAAATCTCATTAGAGTTTGTAACCGAGGTGATCGGTGGCGAAGAAGAGGGTGAAGAAGAAGACGACGAAGATGAAGAGGGTGACGAGGACGAAGACGAGGAAAAAGAGGTTCCCGACGGAATCGAGACTATCGCCATCGACCCGGTGGTCGACCCGGTAGACGGGGTGCCGGCCATCCAATTGAGAGAAGGCGACATAGTCTGTGCAACCCAGAATCGGTATAAAGAGTTAAACGGCCGCGTTATCTCGGTTTTTCCCGCCAGCAAGGGGTCCGACCAGATGGTCGTCAAAATCGAGATTGATGAATCCACCTGGGGCCAGATGGTAATGTCCAGGAGCACCATGGTTGGTGTTATAAGAGATGAAACAGATGAACCGGAAGGTTCCTCTGATATATTTTTCTACATCCTTCTTGGAGGAGTCATCCTGATTATCGCCGGATTCGTAATCGCCCTGGCTTTCGGAATGATGTAACTCCCGCCTGTTTCAAGATTATTTCCACTCTGGAGAAGCAAGTACCTGACAACAATCTTGACTTTTTTTATCTGTAAACGGGATAATCATATATAATCGGAACACTTTTGTTTGTATTAGTCGTTCTTATGAACATAACACTACGGAGGTCTCTCAGATGAGCGTACACGAACCGGATAAGAGATCCACTTATTTTGGAAATAAGTTATTGTTCTCAGAGATGGCGGGAGCGTTGAAACGCCGTGACATGCTGGTGCTCATACCCATGTATTCCATTGTTCTTATCCCTTTGAGCTGTTTCATGCTCTGGTTTAGCCGTAAAATTGACCGGCGTCTCAATGTGCCCGAAATGCCGCGCAGGCCATACAACATTATTCTCTGGGCCTTTTTCAGCGCGGCCGGATTCGTAATACTCTGGTGGACGTATGCTTATCTGTCCCTGTTGGGCAAAGGCAGTCCTATGACTTTTGTTAACCGGACGAAAAAACTGGTGGTTACCGGCCCTTACGCCTATTCCAGGAATCCATCTATCATCGCCAAACTGTTAGGAGTGATTGGACTCGGTTTCCTCGGGCGTTCATTTTCGTTTACTTTTTTGTTGATCCCGCTGCTTCTGACCGGTTCGCTGGCTGAGAAGAAAATAAGGGAAGAACCGGCTCTGGTTGAACAGTTTGGGAAGGATTATATCAGGTACCGTGAAGATGTTCCCATGTTTATTCCCCGGGTTACGAAATGGATGCCGTGAGTGGTGCCGGTGTTCTGGTTCGTGCTCGTATAAAGTCTGAATAATTATGAAAATCCTTTTGATCAATCCACCGAAACGGCATCGTATCTGGGTGGGAATACCGGAGATATTCAGCCGCGGTATCTTCCTCTTTCCGCCTCTGGGCCTGATGTACCTGAAATCCTATGTGGAACATACCACCGGGCATGAGGTGGAACTGCTTGACACCTTGCTCGATGATCTATCTTTTCAAGAAATCGAAAACAGGGTGAAACAATCCAACCCCGGTCTGGTGGGGATCATGGCCCTCACTCACAACCTGGTGGATGATTTTTTGACGGTCCAGGCAGTCAAACGGGCCAGGCCTGACGTCCCCGTCTGTCTTGGGGGCCCGCATGTCCATTCTTTCCCCGAAGAAACCATGCAGCTTGAGGGCGTCGATTTCGCCATCAGGGGTGATGGCGAATTGCCGCTGGCCCGGTTGGCGGATGCCCTGGAGAACGGTGGTGATCTCAGCACGGTTCCATCGCTTCTGTACCGATCTGACAATCGGGTTGAGGCCAATGAGGTAGAGCTTTGCCAGGAGCTCGATTCACTGCCGTTTCCCGACCGGAACATACCCCGGTTTCATGAGTATTACACTCCCTTGATGACCGGAAACAACACAACCACCATGATAACCAGCCGGGGATGTCCAAACCGTTGTGTTTTCTGCAATACGCGGAAAGACTATCGGTCTCGTTCCCCGGAGAACATCGTGGACGAGATCGAGGCCTGCGTCAAGCGTGGAATCAATGAACTGTTTTTCATCGATGATATCTTCAATGTATCGGCGTCCCGCGTCATCGGTATCTGCAACGAGATATTGAAGCGGGGACTCAAGGTCAAGTGGGGTATGAAAGCGCGGTGTGACGGGGTTACCGAGGAGATGCTCCGGTTGGCTAAACGTGCCGGCTGTTTTCGGATTCATTATGGCGTGGAAACCAGTACCGACGAAGGTTTAAAAGCCATGGACAAGCAGATAACCCTGTCCCGGATAGAAGAAACATTTCGCTTGAACCGAAAAGTGGGTATCATGTCCATCGCTTACTTTATGATCGGGTGTCCGCACGAGCGGACCCGGGACCAGATACTGGAAAACGCCCGGTTCGCCGGTCGCCTGAAAGCCGATTACGCGGTGTTTGCCCTGTATTCGCCATATCCTGACACGTGGTCTTATCAAGACGGTTTGGAGCGGGGTTTGTTCAAGGATGCCTGGAAAGACTTCCTGGTCAACCCATCTCTTGATAATCCTTTGCCCACGGTGTGGGAGGAGCATTTTCCCCAGGAAGAACTGCTCGAGTGTTTCAAGATAGTTCATCGGAAGTTCTACTTTACCCCTCGGGTGCTGCTCAATGCGTTGTTTACCCTTCGAGGATGGACCGACCTGGCCCGCAAAGTGCGCGGAGGACTGTCGCTCATCAAGCTCCAGCTTTTGGGTGATTTTGAAAAACACGGGTACCTGAAGACCGGCGACCAGCGAGAAAGGACAAATCTTCAGTCCGGGAAAACAGCCTGGATTAACCGGGCCGGAAAATAATCAGTCTCATTCATGACGGCTTCCGGACCGTTTAAGGTCTCAAAGGAGGAAAACAGTGACGAAAACAATAATCGTCGGTGGAGGAATCGCCGGACTGACCCTGGCCCGTATTCTCGGAGAACAGGGACGTGACGTTACGGTCCTGGAAAAGGAGGACGTGGTTGGGGGATTGGCCCGTTCGTTTAAGTACGGTGACTTCATCTTCGATCTCGGCCCCCACCGCTTTCATACCGACCGGCCCGCTATCTCGGATTTCATCGGTGATGTCCTTGGTGACGAGGCCGAAACTATCGCCAGAAAAAGCGGTGTCTGGATGTTCAACCGGAACTTTTCCTGGCCTTTGCATCCCTCGGTTATGTTCGGGTTGCCCCCATCGGTGCTGTTTCGAGTGGGTCTGGACCTGATAACTACCGTCTACCAACGTCGGGAGATCATAAATTTCGAGGATTACATCATGAATATGTACGGCCGCACGCTGTACGAAGTGTTCTTCAAGGATTATACCGAGAAATTCCTGGGTCTATCTCCCAGCGAAACGCACGTAGACTGGGCCAGGACGGGAATTGACCGGGCTATTATCGATAAGCGGCTCAAGATGAACTCCCTGATGGACCTGGTAATCAACACGCTTTTCAAACCCAAAAAGGAAACCTTGTTTATCTACCCGAAATACGGTATCGGCGTCTTCTCTCAGATGTTGGCTGACATGATCACGGGGCAGGGCAACACGGTGGTGACCGGTACGGCGGTAGATAAGCTGAAGATCAAAGATGATGGTGATAAAAAACGAATCAAGGCCGTCAAAGCGGGAAAGACCTGGTACGAGGCCGACGAGGTTGTCTGGACTGCTCCTTTGCCGCTCTTGATGGACCTGCTGGGCGAAAAGCACGATCCCATGTGCTACCTGGCGCTGCTGGTCTTTAATATCGAGCTTTCTACACCGGCCAATACACCCTTTCAGTGGTGTTATTTCGGGGATAAATATATCTCATTTAACCGGGTGACTAATCCGGAACTGTTCAGCCGGACCGTGGTGCCGCCGGGGAAAGGAAGTATCTGCGTTGAAATTACGTGCCGGATAGGCGACGAAACATGGAACAACCCGGAAATGTTTTACGACCCGGTGGTGTCGGATCTCGTCGGCACCGGCGTTATCGACCGACCCAGCCAGATTACCGGTGCCCATCTGGAGAAAGTTCCCAACACCTATCCGGTCTACAGCCTGGATTACCGGGACACTGTAAAGACCTCAGAAGACCTCCTTTCTAATAAGTACAGCCATGTGTTTCCGGCTGGCCGCACCGGGCTTTTCTGGTACAACAACATGGACCAGTCCATCGAGCAGGCCATGGAACTGGCGGGACATATAATTGCAGATGATAAAAATTGAGATTTGAGATTTCAAGCAAGAGAATGAGATTTATGACTAAACACAAAGATGTTATCAGGGAGACGCGGAGTGTGTGTCCTGCGTGTATCAAGGACCTGCCGGCAGAAGTGATCGAAGAAGAAGGGAAAATCTTCCTGGTCAAGACCTGCCCGGAGCATGGAGAGTTCAGGGTTTTCCTGTCGCATCATCCCTGGTACTACCGGGGGTTGGCCGATTTCTATTTCACCCTGATGACCGAGACCTATCCGCAGCGGGATTTTATAATCAGGCTGACCGAGCGGTGTAACATGCAATGTCCTATCTGTCTGGCCTTCGCCAATGTGGACCCCACCACCGATTTCCCCCTGGAGAAGTTCGAGGAGTTTTGTCGTGACCGGCCGGGAAAAGCGAAGATCGATCTGATGGGCGCCGAACCGACCATACGCCAGGAGCTTCCGGAGATAATCAGGATCACCAAGCGGTACGGCCATATCGCCGCTCTTCACAGCAATGGCCGGAGACTGCTTGATGAAGCATATCTGGAGGAACTCATCGAGGCGGGCGTGGACGAAGTGCATTTGCAGTTTGACGGATTCGACGACGAGACCTATGTCAAGCTCAGGGGAGAACCGCTGGTGGCGGAAAAAATAAAGATTCTCGATCTGCTGGCGAAACATAAGGTGGCTACCGACCTGGTGGTGACGGTGGGGAAGGGTATCAATGAACGCGAGATCATGCGGGCGCTCAATTATGGTATCGCTCATCCCAACGTAAAAGAAGTGTTCTATCTCGGGTGCCGTTATCTCGGAAGTATGCGCGAGAATTTCGATTATACTGCCTGTCTCCTGCCGGACCAGGTTATCGACCTATTCGTTGAACAAGCCGGAGGCGCCGTCAGCCGCCGTGATATCTACCGGTTCCAGAAGGTGTTTTTTACGTTTTTGCGCCTGTTCAAGGTGAAGAAATGTTTTACCATACACCATTACCTGTTTGTACGGCGCGGTAACCGGGCCGTCCCAATTCACAGACTGATCGACCTGGAGTTTGTGGAAAAGGTCCTCGACTGCTACAAAGATGATGTCAAAGCAGGCAGCAGGTTTGCTCTCCCGAAGATGGTTATCGGGTTCGTGCCGTTGCTCTTTCAACCCCGAACCTGGTCGCTGCTGTGGGAGGTTTTAATCCTGCAGGTACTGCTGTTTTTTGGATTTGATATATCCAAACTTCCCCTGAACCTGTTGGTTCTCGGATTCATCACTGCCTGCGACCCGTACTTTTATGACGCTGGAGCTTCCGATAACTGCGGCAAGGGTGAGGTTTCTCTCGACCTGGGAGTGCAGGACCGCGGCGCCTGGGCCAATGTGCATCGGGAAGAGGAGGACCGCTTCTTCGATCGGGATAAAGTGGCCAATAGCCTGCCAGCCGGGAAGGACAAGGGAAAGAAGTCAAAAGGCAAAAAAAAAGGTAAAAAGCGTGCCAAAGGCAGGAAACAATGAGAGTACTGCTGGTAAATCCCCCAATTCATCCCGCCGCCCGCCGCCGGCCCCTGGTGAAACGCCTGTTCTACAACTCGCCGCCGCTGGGTATCGGTTACCTGGCCGCCTGGATCAGGGACCGGGGAGTGAAAGTCGACATTATCGACGCCCCGGCTCAAGAGATGGGAGTCCCCGAAATTATCAGTTATGCCCGGGAATTCAAGCCCCGGGTACTTGGTATTACCTCGACCACGGTCGCGTTTCCCAATTCCTTGTGTCTGGCCCGGGCCATGAAAACGGTATTTCCTGAACTTACCGTCGTGCTGGGCGGCCCGCATGTCTCGGCCAATCCGGCTACCAGCCTGGCCTCGAAATGGATTGACGTGGGGGTTGTGGGGGAAGGAGAAATAACGTTTCAGAAACTCCTTGAACGGCTCGATGACGGCACAAGTTTCGAAGATCTGAAAGGGCTTTGTTTCCGGCGGGATAACGCCGTGGTAATCAACCCGCGCCGGAAGCATATCGAGGACCTCGACCAGGTACCGTTTCCAGCCAGAGACCTGTTTTCACTGGACCGCTACAAACCCATGCCGAACGATGAGTACCGGCTGCCGAAGACCGTTGCCATGACCTCTCGGGGCTGTATTTTCGGCTGTATTTTTTGTGATAAATCGGTCTTCGGCCGCGGATACCGGTTTCAGAGTACCGGCCGGGTGCTGGCGGAACTGGACGAACTGGTGCACCGGTACGGGATCAAAGACGTGGCCTTTGTCGACTCGTTGTTTTTTCATAATGAAAGCAAGATTTTTGATTTTGCCGAGGCTCTCAGGAAAAAGCGTTGGGATTTGACCTGGACCTGTTCCATGCACGTGAACCGGGTAAACAGGGAACTGCTCGAACTCATGAAAGCCGCCGGCTGCTGGCGGATCAGGATCGGCATCGAGAGCGGTTGCCAGGAGGTGCTCGATTTCATCCACAAAAAAACCAAATTGGAGAAGATCAAACAGGTGGCCCGGTGGGCGGATAAGCTCGATCTTAAAACCAAGGCTTTCATCATGGTAGGACACCTGATTGACACCCGGAATACAATTGAAGAGTCCATCAACTTTGTCAGGCAACTGCCACTGAAGGACATCACCGTACAGATCAATACCCCGATGCTCAACACACCCCAGTACGAAATGGCCCCTCAATACGGGCGGTTGCAGGATTATTCCCCGGAACACCTCAACTACTGGGAACCGGTTTTCGTCTCCAATTCTCTCACCTCCGGGGAACTGCTTGCCTATCAGAAAAAATTCTACCGGTCTTTTTACTTCCGGCCAGACGTGATCTGGCGTCACCTGCGTGACATCAAGAGCCTCCGTGACCTGTGGCGGTATATTCGTTCCGCCGGCCTGCTGATGAGCCTGTTCTTTACGAGAAAAGCCGGTGGGCGTTGATGAGCGTTCTTCTCATACGCCCGCCCGAGCAGTTGAGAAAAGGACTGCTTCAGGCCACCAACGTGACCGGTGTTTTTCCGGCGCTGGGTATCGCCTACCTGGCGGCTGTTTTGCGTGAAGCCAGTATGGAAGTTTCCATCCTGGATATGGAAGCCGAGGAGATCACCCTCAACCGGAATCTGGAAAAACGCTTGCTCTCCCTCTCTCCTACGCTGATTGGCATCACCAGCACCACACTCGTGTGGCCGGCAGCGGCCGCCATAGCCCGATTCGTAAAAAAGGTCCTGCCCGATGTTTTCGTGGTAGCAGGCGGCCCACAGCCGACCATCTACCCCCGGGAGTGCCTGGTGTGCCGGGCGATAGACGCCGTCTGTATCGGTGAGGGTGAACGTACGATAATTGACCTGGCAGAGGTGGTTTCAAAAGGCAAAAAACTTGAAGAAGTCAACGGCATCGCTTTCATAAAAAAATCCAGAGTGCTTGTAACCCCGGCCAGGGAACCGATCGAAGATCTCGACTCTCTACCGCTGCCGGCCGTCGACTTGTTGCCGGTGGCAAAATACCATGCGTTGACGGTGCAGACGCCGTTCATGACCATGGTCACCAGCCGCGGCTGTCCGTATCGATGCAAGTTCTGCTCACAGGTGTATGTGGGGGGAACATTCCGGCAGCGCTCAGCCGCCGATGTCTTGTCGGAGTTCAAACGTAATATAAAAGAACTGCACGTTAAGGAGATAGTCATCTTCGACGAAACATTTACCGTCGATAAAGACCGTCTGATCCAGATATGCAAGGGGATTCAAACCGCCGGTTGGAACATCAGATGGACCCTTCGCGGGCGGTTGGACAACGTGGACCGGGAGGTCGTCAACTGGCTCAAAAAGGCCGGTTGCTACGGCGTCCACATGGGAGTTGAATCCGGCGAACAGTACGTGCTCGACCTGATGAAAAAAGCTCTGGATATCGAGATGGTAAAACAGCATTTCAAATTGGCCCGGGAAGCGGGGCTCGAGACCCGCGGCTATTTTATGCTGGGATATCCCGGAGAAACCAGGGAAACCATGGAAACCACCATCAGGTTCGCTCGTGAACTCAGGCTTGATTGGGCCAGCTTTACCGTGACTGTTCCCCACCCGGCCTGCCCGCTCTACGACCAGGCCATGATGGAAGGGCTGCTTACGGACGATTATTGGCGGGAATACACGATCAAAGAAGGGGCTTCTAAGCGGCTGCCGTATTTTACCTCCGGGGAATATGGCCGGTGTATGCTTGATTACCTGAAATGGAAGGCGTATTGCACGTTCTACTTGAGGCCGTCGCTTATCTGGAGAAAAATCAAATCGCCGCGGGCCTGGATCCTGTTGATGAGTGCCTTCCGCTACATTGTCCGGAACCTGGCCCGGTACTTGTTGAACTAATTAGGGTTCATATTTTACAAGCCATTTCCGCCGGCAGCCAGATAAACCCGAACACTGCCGCCGGTTTAAGCGATAGGATGAAAAAAGTGGTTTTAATCCGGTTGAACAACTTCTTTTTCAAGCGTTTACGAAATGTGATACCCTGATGTATCGTCGACTCCAGACTCTTTCAGCCCGGGGAGGGATTGATAGCGTGGCGGATAGCAGCGAAACATCAGGTGCATCCGTGTCCAATAGGCATACAGCTCTTCGCCATGTCGGTCGGGTGGCATCTGTTCTCTTCGCCCTGGCTGTTTTAGCCACGGCCATGATTCTGATACGCTGCTGGCCGGCGCCGGTACCGAAGGAGCCTGCGGGGCCGGCCGTGGAGAAGCTCGCCTATCCGTTTTCGATGCCGGCAGGTGACAGCCTGCCGGTAACCGTAACAGTAGTGTACAGGGACGACGGGAAGCCTGAGCAGGTAATTCCCATTGTTCTCCTCCTCGACGAAGTCGGAAACGAACTCCAGGAAGCGGACGGGAAAACTATCACCCTGGAAGCCGGTACTGCGCCGGTGGAGGTGAAGCTGGGCTTGCCCACCCGCGACATGGCACCCGGAAATTATTTTCTCGCCGCCATTCTGCTGGACCCGGCGGCCAAGAAAAAGGTCGGCCAGGGCATGTACCGACAGCCGGTGGAGTTGAAAAAGCCGGCACCGTGACGGATTCTATCGCACTGCGCCGGTGGATCAGTCCCATGGAGGCGATGCGAAAAATACGTGAGGTGATTATGTCATGCTGAGGTATATAGCGTTTGTGTGCACCCTGACCTGTTTGTTCGCCGGAGCCAGCTCGGCAACAGCTGCTAAAGACTGGGCAGCCGCCGCTATCCAGTACCGGGCTGAGGTTGAGACAAATCCGGAGGCATACGGGCCACGGTTCAACCTGGCCCGTGCGCTTGCCTTCTCCGGTCAACGGGAGGAGGCGATCAGCGCGTATTCCGAACTTCTGGAGTCGAGTCCCGGCAACAGCGACGTACTGCTCGGCCGGGGACGGGTCTACGCGTGGGAGGGACGCTATGCAGAGGCGGAAGCGGACCTGACGGCAGCCACGAAGCAGTCGCCCACTTACGCCGACACCTGGTCCGCTCTGGGAGACATGTATCGCTGGAGCGACCGTCCCGGTGCTGCCGCACGCGTCTACAGCCGGTGGATCGATCTGCGGCCGGACGAGCCGGAGCCTTATATCGCCCGCGGTCGGGCCCGCCGGGCGGCGGATAAGTTTACCGAAGCAGCAACCGACTTCGAAGCCGCGCGGTCACGCGGCGCCGACAGCGACGATATCGATAGTTACCTGGCGTCGTTGCAGCGGCGCCGTCAGAATCCGGGAGCCGAGGTCCCCGAAGGATACCACTGGTCAGCCAGCCTTTCGGGCGGGATCACGCAGTTTGCTCCTCACCGTGCCGACTGGCGCGACCATGGAGTCACCCTGCGCCGCTATTATAGACGCGGATCCCTCGCCCTCGACTACCTGGCCGCGAATCGCTTCGAGTTGAGCGACGACGCTTATGCACTGGACGGTTACGTCGACCTCTGGCGGGGGGGCTATGCCAACCTCCGCTACCAGCATTCCGAAGAAGCCGAGCTCTATCCCGGCCGCGCCTACCGGATGGAGATATTCCAGAGCATACGGCCGGGTTGGGAATTGTCGCTGAGCCATGATCACATGAACTTCGGAGACAACAACGTTGACCTGTATGGCCTCGGACTGGGCTACTACACCGGCGACTGGTACCTGCGCGGCCGCACACTCTTCATTCCGGGGGGGGGTAGGCTCGATTACTCGCATAGTGTCCTGGTGCGGTATTACTTCTCCGGCACCGCTGACGATTACACTGAACTTCGTTTCGGTTTAAGCGATAACAGCCGCTCCTGCAGCCTGGCCTACCAGAAGTATTTCACTCCCCGCTGGGGGCTGAAAATCTCCGGGAGCTACAGCGACGAGGATAACTCGTACGTCGAGCGCGGCGTGTCTGTCGGGCCCTCCACGCGCTGGTAAGGGAAGAATTCGTGTTGTGAGCACCGTGGAACAAAACGAGACCTTGCATCGAAGGGGACTGGTTGACCGGGCGCGCTGGTTTATCAGCCTCGCGGGGGCGCTCTGGCTCGCGCTCCTGGCCGCGCGTGTCATGGAAGGGCTGATCCTCTTCACCGACGGGAACCTGCCGGATGGTCTCCCTGCGCTTGCCGGGTATGCCTTCCTCCTGGACACGGTCTTCTGGCTGCAGCTCCTTCCGCTCTGAGCACGCTGCCTGCACGGTCATGAACAAGACGGCTTACTTCATGAAAGACGTGACCCGGTACGCGGCCAGCTCGTGGTCGGCGGGAGCGGGAGATGACGTACTGGAGGATGGTGACACCGGCTCGGTGGATTCCCGCTACCTGGATCCCGATTATCCATTTCTCCGGGCCGATACGACGCCCGACACTTTGGGACAATTTTTCGATATAGATCCGGCCCGCCCCCCAAACCTGGTCTTCATTGTTATCGAGGGGCTGGGACGGGCTTTCAGCGGGCCACATGCCTATCTGGGCAGCTTCACGCCGTTTCTCGACGGTCTCGCCGACCGCAGTCTCGTTTGGGACAACTTCCTGGCCACCCAGGGGCGCACCTTCGCCGTGCTGTCGTCGATGTTCGGCTCCCTGCCGTTCGGAAAGAACGGCTTTCTCGCTCTTAAGGAAGATATGCCGCCCCATCACACGCTGCTGAGTATCCTGAGGCACCAGGGCTATCACACGAGGTTCTACTACGGTTCGGACTTGACCTTTGACAACATGCTCACGTTCCTTCAACGCCAGGGTGTCGAGGTCCTGGTCGGGGAGGATGACTTCGGGCTCGAGTACCAGCATAGCCCGGGTGGCGCGAACGAGGAGAACCGGGGTTACTGGGGTTATGCAGACCGCGAACTGATGCGCAAGGCCCTGGACATGGAGCGGAATTACCGGCAGCAGCCCTTCATCACGGTGGTACTGACCGTCAGTATGCACACGCCGTACATCGTACCCGACCAGCAGCGGTACCGGAAGCGTTTCGAGAAGCGTCTCGACGAATTGGAATTGTCCCCGGCCGTGCGGTCCCGCCGCCGCGTGCACCGGAATATCTACTCCACCATCATGTACACGGATGAGGCCCTGCGCTTCTTTTTCGAGGAGTACGCGAAGCTTCCCGCCTACGGTAACACTATCTTCATCATATCCGGCGATCACCGGCTGCCGGAGATACCGATATCCACCAAGATCGATCGCTACCACGTGCCGTTCATCATTTACTCTCCCTTGCTGAAACACCCGGCACGCTTCCGGTCGATCTCGTCGCAATTCGATGTCACACCATCGCTCATGGCTTTTCTGCATCACGGTTATGGGCTCAAGGTTCCCTCCGCGGTCTGCTGGGTCGGCGACGGACTTGACACCGAGCCTGATTTCAGGAATATCCACCGCATTCCCCTGAAACAGACCATCACCAACTTGGTCGATTTCATCTCCGACCGTTCTTTCATCAACCAGGGACGTCTCTTCATCGTCGACCGGAGTCTCGGTCTGCAGCCGGTTACGAACGAGGTGCGCCGGCGGGAGGTGCTCAGAGAGTTCAACCGGTTTCGAGCCAGGAACGATCGGTTCGCGAAGACCTTGAAGCTGATCCCCGGGCCGGTCTACTCCGAGTTCCCATGATCGGCTGCCTGACAGGCGGAACTGCTGCGCTCTTCAATCGGTGACTGCCTAGACTCCGTCCTTACCGTAAAAATGCTGTGCAGACTCCTGGCAGTTTCACTGTTTATTCCGTTGAGTTTGACACGTTTCTGCCTCCAATGCTATTCTCTGATAGCATAAAAGATTCATTAAAAAGCATATTTTCAGGCCGATTAGCAGATGGAAAAGGAGTGCTGGAAACGTGACTGAAGGCGTACCGGAACAACCTGTTATCATGATGACGGAGGACGACGAGGAGATGCGGAACCTGCTCCATTTCTTCCTGGAACGAGAGGGATTCGAGATCGTGTTCGCTACCGACGGGCAGGAAGCCCAGACCATGATCGATCTGATGATGCCTCCTCAACTGGTGCTCCTCGATATCATGCTGCCGTACATGAACGGGTTCGAGCTCATAACCTATATAAAGCACAAGCCGGGCTGGGAGCGTGTGCCCATCCTGATGTTATCGGCCAGGTCCGAGGAGCGGGATGTTGTCAGGGCTCTGGATGCCGGTGCCAATGACTATGTCATCAAGCCGTTCAAGCCGAACGAGTTGGTAGCCAGGATACGACGTATCATTAATACATCCCGGTAATGAACTCATATATCTACACCGACCCGATGATCAGGCTGGTCGTTTCTTCCGGTTTGTTCGTTCTCTGTCTGGCTATTACCATGCTGTTCGTAGTGTTTCTGATGCGGCTGAATTTCATGTTGAAAGAGCGTCGTCGGAACCGGTTCCTATCGATCTGGCGGCCGCTGCTGGCAGCCAGTCTTGATACGGTGCCGGAGGATCTTCCGGCAGTCAGATCCGGCGACGCGGTGACCTTCCTGTTTCTCTGGAATTATTATCAGGAATCACTATTGGGAGAGGCAAATGAGAAACTCAACGAAGTGGCTCGCCGGGTGGGGATCGACCGGGTAGCCATAAAGCTGCTGTACAAAAAGGGAATCCGGCAGAAGTTGATGGCTATTTCAACCCTGGGACACCTGGAGGAGAAGGCAGCCCGGGAGCGGTTGTACGAGTTTGCCGAATCAGCCAATTCGGCTCTGTCCCTGGCGGCGTTCAAAGCCCTGGTGCAGATAGAGAAAGAAGATGCCATGCCGGTGCTGATGCCTTTGCTGAGCACCCGTACAGACTGGTCCCTGGACATGGTGGCTTCCATCTTGAAATCGGCCCCTGCCGATGCCCTGGTCAAACCCCTGGGACAGGTGGCTCTGAACGCACCGGGGAAGGTGCAGCCGCGCCTGATCCGATTCCTGGAGGCTACCGGCAGCGCAGAGATACGTCAATGTATTTCTGCCATTCTGCATTCAGCCACCCGTTCCGAAGTCATTTCAGCGTGTCTGCACGCCATAGCTGAAATAGGAGATCCCCGGGACCTGGAGCTGGTACGACAACACGTGAGTCATCAATCCTGGTTCGTCCGGGTCCAGGCTGCCCGGGCGCTGGGGAAGATCGGTATTCATGATGACGAACAGCGACTTATCGAGATGCTCCATGACATGGCCTGGTGGGTCAGGTACCGGGCGGCGCAGTCCCTGGCCGCTTTGCCTTTTGTCTCCACCCGGCGTTTCAAGGAAATCCAGGGAAAAGAAACAAACATGGACGTACGGGGTATCCTAGCCCAGGTGATGCTGGAAGAAGGCATGCTATGACGATACACGACACGATTATCTGGCTGGAATGGATCTTCCTCCTCTACTTCATCGGAGTGAATGCCGGCTACATCGGGTTGAATATCATCTCCACCATCTACATCTCCCGGTACATGAGTTTTCACTCCCTGGGGAAGTTGCCCCGTCCGTACTCCGGTTTCGAACCGCCGGTAAGCATCCTGGTCCCCGCTTGCAACGAGGAAGAGACCATCGTGTCCTCGGTGCGGGCACTCCTGCAACTCACCTACCCGCGCTTCGAGATTATCATCATCAACGACGGGTCCACCGACGATACCCTGAAGGTGCTCAAAAAAGAGTTCTCCCTGGTACCCGTACCGGCCACTCGGGAGCAAAAACTGCCTTCCGAGCCGGTGAAGTGGGAGTACCTGTCAAGAACTCACTCCAATATCCGTGTTCTGGACAAGGAGAACGGCGGCAAGGCCGATGCGCTCAACGCCGGTATCAATGTTTCACACTACGGTTTATTCTGCTCGGTGGACGCCGACTCCGTCCTGCAGCGGGATAGCCTGCAGCGGGTGGTCTACCCGTTTCTGGAGGACCCGACCACGTTGGCGACCGGTGGGACCATCCGTATCGCTAATGGTTGCAAAATTAAAGACGGTTTCCTGATCGAGCCCGGTCTGCCCGACAACCTGCTGGCCCAGTTCCAGGTGGTTGAGTATCTACGGGCTTTTCTCTTCGGCCGCATGGGTTGGTCACCGCTCAATGCCCTGATGATTATCTCCGGCGCCTTCGGCCTGTTCCACAAGAACACGGTCATCGCTATCGGGGGATACCGGAAAGACAGTATCGGGGAAGACATGGAGCTGGTGGTGCGCATACACCACGAGATGCGCCTCTGGGGAAAACCGTACCGTATCACTTTCGTCCCCGATCCCATCTGCTGGACGGAGGCGCCGGAAAACCTCTCCACACTCCGGAAACAGCGGATACGCTGGCAGCGCGGCCTGGCCGAGAGCTTGTTCCAGCACATCGATCTTTTGTTTCACCGGGACGGCGGCACCGTGGGCTGGCTGGCGTTTCCTTTTTTCCTCCTGTTCGAGTGCCTGGGTCCTCTCCTGGAGGTCGTCGGCTATCTCTTAATGATAGTGCTGTTCTTCTTCGGGCTCATCCCCAACTACGCCATGTTGGCTTTCCTGGTGGTGAGTATCGGCTTGGGAATACTATTGTCGGTTTGCGCCCTCTTCCTGGAAGAGATGTCGTTCCACCTGTACCCCCGGATGTCCCACATGTTCACTCTTTTCCTGGCAGCGGTAGCGGAGAACTTGGGCTACCGGCAATTAAACTCGCTCTGGCGGCTGGAAGGAATCCTGTCCTGGTTGTTCGGCAGGAAAAAGAGCTGGGGTGATATGAAAAGAAAAAAAATAACTCACTCTTAGGAATAGTAGCATAGAAGAGAAGGTGGAGGGCATAAGCCGGGTGGTCCCGCCCTCAAGCAAGAAGCGTGGAAAGTAAAGTGCTGTCTACAACAGAGAGTAGATGTACGGCAGGAGCTGCTGTTGTTCGCTGAAGCTGATGAAAAGGCAGAGGATACCCAGGATGACGATGATCGGGAGGAGCCACCATTTCTTGTTGTTCTTCATGATCTGGTAGAACTCGTACAGGATCTCCTTACCGGAGAGTTTTTTCTCCGAGTCGGTTGTTTCTTCAGCAGATGGTTCTTGCCCCTTGGCGTCTTCCGTCAACTCGCTTCACTCCTTTGGCCGAAGGTGTTACCGTTTAGGCAGCGGCAGCTTCAGTTTAAAATAGAGGTTTCGTACCCGGTCGTATAGCCGCAGTTTACGCAATATCCAGATAATTTTATCCTCCAGACGGCCTTTCGTCAACCGTTCATGGGCTTTTTGCAGCATTTTTCGTATCGGCAGTCGGTACGGACAAATCGTTTCGCATTTTCCGCACGCCTCGC
Organism: uncultured bacterium; assembly: GCA_964593455.1. Lineage (GTDB taxonomy): Bacteria > Muiribacteriota > CAYSPT01 > CAYSPT01 > CAYSPT01 > CAZQHK01. Next base: position 27,957 of record CAZQHK010000019.1, on the reverse strand, counting down.
AGTGGGTCGCATTCTTTAGCAGGCGGCGGTACTCCTCCCGGGCATAGGGGGCGTTCAGAATAAGATAGTTTTCACATCTGAACACATCTGAAATCTTGATCTCTTGTGGACAGTGTTTTTCACAGTACCGGCATCGCCGGCAGAAGACCTCATCCAGCGAGTTTATCTCTTCCTGAAGGAGGACTTTCTCTTCCTCTGAAAGACCGGCTGCAGTCGCCCCGACAGAGCAGTCGAGTGTGATCTGCTCGGGAGTGGCCGCGCCTACCAGGACACAGGAAACGTCAAAACTGAGGGCGAAGCGCAGGGCTTCTTCCACGGATTTGATGTGTCCGCCCGCCAGCGGTTTCATGATGAACACGCCTTTTTGCCGTCGGGCGGCCTCCTCGATGGCCGGTAGAAACTGTTCTTTTTCCACCGGATTAAGTGGAACCTGGATAACATCAAACCGGTCTGAGGAGACGGCTTGTTCCATCACTCCCGGGTGATGGGAACTGATACCGATAAGACGTATTTTACCCTCTTTCCGGGCTTTTTCCAATCCTTCCAGGGCTCCGCCCGCACCCAGTATCTTTTCCAGTTCGTACTCGTACTGGACGTGGTGGGTGTAGTAGATGTCTATAGTCCCGAGCTTCATGGCATTCAGGCTGGAAACAACCTCACGGTACGCTCCCTGGGCATCCCGGCGGTAGGTCTTGGAAGCCAGGAGAGGGGCCGGATACCGGCCTTTGAGTCCAGCCAGAGCTTTGCCGATATATTCTTCACTGTTGTAGTAGGTACGGGCCGTATCGATAACATTGATACCCCCGTTGAGAGCTGCTTCGACGGTCTTAGCGGCCCGTTCCTCGATATCCCGGCCGCCGAGCATGAATCCCATGCCGCCCAGCCCGATACAGGAGACTTCTATCCCTGTCTTTCCCAGTGTTCTATAGTGCATGATAGCAATTCAACGTCGTTATTTTCTCCCTTTTAGCTCTTTCCGTATCGACTTGGTTGCTTTTCTGGCCGCAGCTTTGACAAGCTTCGAGTTATCGGCCGTCATAAGGTTGTGCAGATCCATAATTATTTCGACCTTGAATACCGGACTCCAATGAGTCCCATGCTTTTGAAAAGCTTTCAACAGTGCCAGCTTGACCGGTTCAGAAGCGGAGAAAAGTAAATCTTTCAACGTTACGACAATCTCTTCCGATCCGGTTTCAACCAGATGTTCGAGTACTACTGTTGCCTTATCGAGCACTGCTTCGTCCGTTTCCTGAAGAAGGCGGGCGACAATCACGTTCAAATATTGTTCCCCGCCCAATAATCCCACCGCTTCGAGAGTGTTGGCCCTGACCAGGGGGTCTTTATCTTCCAGAAACTTGAGCAGCCTGCTCGATATTTCCATGTCGCCGACTTTGCCCAGGGACCGTATGACATTCCTCTTAACCTCGGATTTTCTGTCATGCAGGGATGAGAGAAGGGTGGACATCGCCTGGAACCCGCCGATTTCTCCCAGAGCGTAGGCGGCGGAAGCCCGTTCCCATTTATTTATTCCGGTACTGAGCATTTTTTCGAGATAAGAGATCATCCTTAAACCGCCGAATTTCCATAAGGCCATGGCTACGTTGGTCTTGACCCTGCTGCTCTTGTCTTCAAGGAGCGGAGTCAGCATCTTGATCGCCGGTGGATATCCCAGTTGAGTCACTCCTTCAACCGCGTTTGCTCTGACACGGGCATCTTCGTCCCTGAGCAGACCGGCCAGGGGGGACAAGGATTCCATTTTTTTTGTATTTCCAAGCGCGATGGCGGCGGTCGCCCGGACAAACGGACTGCTTTCTTTTTGAAGGAGAGCCGTGAGCAGTTCCACGGTATTCTCTGGTTTGAGTATGCCCAAGGCCCGAACCGCTGATAACCGTATTTTTTCGTTGGTGGAGTCGAGGCAAGAGATAACCAGTTCCGAGCTTTCGTCGAGGTTCGTTTCCGCCAGAGCGTTTATCGCTTCCAGGATAAGGTCGTCTTCGCCTGACCGTAACTTCTCCCTGGCTGTTCGAAGTATTTCCGCTTGTTCCGGATTCATCGCGCACCCCCCCTGCTTTCAAACGTATTTCTGGTACATGCAGCTTCCCCGAATAATTCACAAATAATCTGCATCAGACGAAGCCATCCTGGCTTCGTCCCCTTCGGGCGTCACTTCGTGACGTCCAGTTTTGCTTCCTGCAAAACAGTGCGGTTCGTAAATGTCCACAGCTACTGCGTTGCGTTTGAAAAAGGTCCTCAACGTACCTACTGGTACGCCTCCGGTCCTTTTTCTTCTCGCGCCTTGTATCTGCAACCATTTTCTTCACCTCGCGACGAAGATTTGTGGATTATTCGGGTTTCTGTGACAAATGTACCTGATTTTTTTGTTCAGGTCAAAAGTGTCAGGGAGCAAATCAGAACTTTCTCATCACGAGCCTTACCTGTTCCCACATAGAGGGCCGGTGGTGTATGGCCAGAGTCGGTTCCACCCAGCAGGGACGGAGGCAGTCGGGACAGTTTTTCCTGAACCCGGCGGCTTCCCGTTTGACCGCGTCTGACCGGAAGCGGTCTTCGAAGTTTTCGTCCAGGACGGATGCGAAGGGTTGAGAAGCGTGACAAAAAGACGCTTCGCCCGCCGGGTTGATCGACAGAAAGAGCTGACCTGCCCGGCAGGGCCACTCGGCTTTCCGACCCCGCAGATAGTGTGAGCACAAGGACAGGAAGGCCGTGGAATTAAAGATGGGATAACCTTCACGTTTCATGGCAATCAAGGTCTCAAAAGAAGCCGCAACGATGCGGTGATGGTCTTCGGTCAAAGCCATGTCCGGAGCGTAGGCGGCGAAATCGTTCGCTTCGTCGGGAGCAGAAGCCAGTTCAAGGGGTACAAAAGAGATATGAAATCCGCGCCCGGCGGCGAACTCCACCAGGTCGGGTAGCTCATGCACATTCAGGCCGGATACCACCGTGTTCAGGAGAACGAACAGGTTTCGGTCGGTGGCGACCTTGGATAGCCAATCCAGGTTTCTTTCCAGACGCGGCCAGACGTCTTGACCATCGTAGATGTCTGATTGGATCTGTGGATGAAGGGTGTCAAAGGATACCGAGATGTCCCTGAGACCGGAGTCAAACACCCGCTTGAAATCATTAATTTCCGGAGTTATACCGTTGGTGAGCACCCGCGGTCTGGTGCCCGCGGAAATGAAGGAGCGTACGATGTCGGGAAGATCATTTCTGACAAACGGTTCTCCGCCGCCCAGGCTGACAGCTACCGCTCCCAACCGGGAAAGTTTGCCGGCCACTTCCGGGTAGCGGTCGACCGGTATCTCGGACCCGGCATCGGCGGTTTTCCAGACGGTACACATCCGGCATTGAAACGGACACCGGTGAGTGATCCCGATGTGGACATAAAAAAGTTTCCGTCCCCGAACCAGGTTGCTCAATATTTTGAACGGCAGCACGTTATCGTTCTCCTCGTTAAGTTTACAGTTTCAGCGCCATCCGCGCCTTGTGCAACAGATCTTCCAGTCCATTGATCCGTTTCAGTTCCCTGAATATCACCTGCGGCCGGTAATAGAAACGTCGGTATGCGTTTTTGAGTGTGGCTTTGAGTTTTACCGCGGTGAAGTAACGGGTCCAGAGCGGTATCTGGAAACCCGGCCGCGGATCGCTGGCAAAATCGGTCCAGGTGTCTTTCCCGATGACGCCGTACTTCACTGCCAGGTCATGAAGCCGCGTTCCCGGAAAGATGGCCATGGCGTTAAAGACGGCGTAATCGGCCTCAAGCGCACAGGCAAAATCTATGGTGTGTTCGAGGTCGCGCGGATGTTTTTCATGCGGGCAGCCCAGGATGAAGTAGGCCACCGACATGATACCGGAAGACCGGATCGTTCTGAAAGCGTTTTCCACTTGTTTGATGGAGCATCCTTTACCGATCAGCGTGAGTCCCTCGTCGGTAGAGGTCTCTACACCCAATTGAATCCGCACGGCCCCGGCCCGCCGGGCCATAAGGAGCATTCTTCCCGATAAGGCGTCTACCCTGGCCCGGAAACTCCATTTCACTTTCAGGCTGCTTTCCAGAAGCGCCTGGCTGAAGTTCTCCACCCGGCCGGCGGTTATATTAAAAACGTCGTCCACAAAGTAGAAAAATTTAACGCCCCGGTCACGGTACTGTCTCAGCTCGGCGATGATATTCTCCGGGGAACGGGCCCGGTATCGTACATGGGGAGTGCTGCAAAAAACGCATCCGTAAGGGCAGCCGCGGCTTGACAAAATAGTGGCTACGGGTTCGGCGGCCAGCGGGCCGTGGTAACGGGAGTCGAAGATGGCGGCGGGGAAGGGCAGTGAATCCAGGTCGACCGGCAGCCGGATCTGCTCATTGACCGTAACGATTCCGTTCTCGTCTTTCCAGACCAACTGCTCAATATCGAAGAGTTTTTCCGAGTGCGGATCGAGCCCGTTTTCCTCCAGTACCCGCAGCAGCCGGGGAAAAGTAACTTCGCATTCGCCGCGCATGGCCAGGTCGGCGCCGTTAAGGCTGAGTGACAGTTCCGGGAAAACGTCGACGTGGGGGCCGCCAAGACAGCAGACGGCGCCGGGTCGAATCCGTTTAACCGTGGCCAGGGTCTCCTTCACGTCCAGGAGATTATGGGTCAGCACCGTAATACCCACCAGGTCCGGTTCGTGCAACCGGACGGTGCCGGCCACGTCGGCTTGGCCCATCCCGGTAAACTGGAGATCGGCCAGGATTACTTCGTGTTCCGTCTGCTCTTCCAACACCGCCTTGAGATACGCCAGCCCGAGGGGAGGATAAACATTGAGCGCTTCAGCCAGGTTTTCTTCTATCTCCCCGCTGATAGGATTCTGCCGCGGCGGATTGAGCAGCAGTATTTTCATCTAAACACATATCTCCTCATTGGGACAGCAGCCCCCGGATATTGCTGTACTGGCGTATCTTGAACATGGTCAACTCGCCTTTTTTCCACATCCCCCAGGCAAACTGGGCCATTTTAACCAGGTTGACGGCTTCAGCCAGGCGCCGCAAAACCTGCGGATGGTTTCTGAAAAAGCCCGACCGGCTGATGAATTTGAGAAGGCTCCGGGGTACGAAGTCCTTGCTCACCATAACATAAAGTGAACACCAGAACAGGTCTCGCGGTGCTCGGGGATAATCGAGGCCCAGCCTGAACTGGCGGTATGTTTTCAGTGATTGCCCCACGACGTCCGAGGGGTGGATGATGCCTCGCTCAAGAAAATCGCGGGTCAACTGTGTGTCCGGGAAAAAGTTAAGCGAATAGATAAACAGGTGAAACGGCCTCGGCAGTTGAAGCAGAAGTTCGAACAACTCACGATGGTCCTCCTCGGTAGAGGTGGGATTATCAGCGATAACATCGTAGACTACGTCCAGCCCTTCGTCCCGGAGCATAGCGGCCAGTTCGAGCAGCCGTTCCCTGGTCAACTTCCGGCTGTATGCAGACGTTTCACGTTCAGAGGCGGTCTGTATACCGAGCTGTGTGCGTACCAGATTGGCACGTTTGAGAATCCGGATGAGCTCCCGGTCAACCAGTTCCGGGTTGAGCAGGCATTCCAGGGCCACGCCAATCTCCTCCCGGTAACGTTCACATATCTCCCCCAGATATTCTTTATCGTTCGGCAGCGTGTCATCGTCGAACTTGATCCGCTTCAAACGGGGGAACTTTTTAACGATTTCCTTGAGTTCTCCGATGACGTGTTCCGGACTCCGGCTCCGCCAGTACTTGCCCAACCCCTGGTAGATCCTCCGCAGGCTGGAGTTGTAGCAGTAAGTGCAGGCGAAGGGGCAGCCGCGGGTCAGATAGATCCGGTGCTCGGCGCCCTGGAAGACGGGATCGGTTCTGGTCATCCGGTTGTTCTCGATGAGGCAGACATTGTCGCCGTCGAAATCCCGGTACGGGAGCGTGTCCAGATCTCCAATAAGCGGCCGCAGTTCATTGCGCTTTACTTTCTGTCCCTGCCTGACCCAGAGGTTCTTGATATCGATCGGGGAGATCCCGGCGCTCATGTTCTCTACCAGTTCCAGGAGCGGAAGTTCTCCTTCGCCGCGGCAGATGATATCGGCGATCGAAATACATTCATGGGGCCTGATGGTGGGATGGATCCCACCCCACACCACCGGCGTGTCCAGGTGTTTTTTTATGTGCCGGGTGACCAGTGAAGCCAAGGGGTAATGAGAGGATGGAACACTCAAGCCCACCAGCTCAGACCCGAATTCCTTGAGGGCGGCCACCAGAAGATCCAGCTCCTGTATTGACGGGGGTGAAAGATCGTTATTCCGCCAGGTCTTGAGGAAGATGATCTGAACGGGGAACCCTTCACGTTTGAGTATGGCCGACAGACTTCTCACGGCGGAGTTTTCCACCCCGAAAAACGCTATCAGGCTCGTCTTGATTCGTGTGTTCTGCCGGTTTGTCATCAGAGATTACAGAAATTCGAGTACCGTTACAGTTTGTACCCGATCATCCGCAGAAATTCCTTCCGATTCTTAATGTCGTCGTCCCCTTCGATCCCCTTGGGGCTAAAACCGTCGATAACACCCATTATTCCGGAATTGCCGTCCTCAGTGCCTCGGAGTATTTTTACCGGGTTGGCCGTGGCGCAGATGATACGGCAGATCTCGGACACCTGTTTGAGGGCGTTGAGCACGTTAATAGGGAAACAATCTTTCAAGAAGATGATCAATGAATGTCCGCAGGCCAATTTCATGGAGTTTTTTTCCGCCAGCGTCTTGAGCTCGGAATCCGTTCCTGATGACCGTACCAGGCAGGGACCACTGGCTTCGCTGAACGCCAACCCGAATTTTATTCCGGGGACCGCGGTTATCAGGGCTTCATGCACGTCCTCGACGGTTTTGATGAAGTGGGACTGAGCAATTATAATGTTGATTTCTTCCGATTTTTCAATTGCTATCGTGTCTATGATAAGGCTCATGTGCGTTTATCCTCCTATTACTTTTGACAGCATTTTATACGTTCTCCGCACTTTCGAGGATCTTTTCCGTCAAGTCGCGGACCTTGGCAGAGCTGTCGTCCCGGGCGGTTTCAAGAATCCGCCTTGCTTCCGGCGAGTCTGAGAGAAAGTGAGAGAGCGCCTCCACCGCGGCGTAGCGGACGGTCCACGATTTGTCCTCAACCGCCTGTGCCAGGAGCGGTATGGCTGAAACTCCAGTGTTGCCGTCTATCGAGGTGACCGCCTCCAGACGCCTGAACTCGTCGTCGGATGAAAAGAGCCGTTCGAAGATGGCCAAGTTGTCTTCCCGTTCAGAGTCCGGCGCTGTTTCTTCTCCCGGCGGATCGTCGGGCATGATTTCCTTGAGAAGCTCTTCACTCAGTTCCGGAGCGGCTACTTTGATAAGAGAATCAAAGACAGTTTCTTTGAAACTGCCTTCCGCTTCGCGCCATAGCGGCAGGAGAATATCCGCTACCCGCTCATCACCGAGTTCTCCAAGAGTTTCGATAACAGCTATTGTCTGCGGGTTTCCCTGCTCAAGCGGTTCGAAATTATCTTTGAGCCAATCATATGCTTTTTCCTTCAGATTGTCCCTCACCCAGCTCCGGGCTTTATCCAGGTCCGGGTCAACTTCCCGTCCGGTACCGGCTATTGGAGAGTCTGCACCCAGCCATGGCGGCCTGTTGTCCCGGCCGAATAAACTTCCCGCCTGCCGCCGGGTGTACTTGAGCAACGGTTCGGCGGCCCGTGGGTCACCGATCTTCTCCAGGATCGATCCGATTACTTCGCCCTCTTCGAGGGAAGCCGTTTCCAGGGCAGCCAGAAGCATGGGGAGTGAAGCATCGGGTTCCAGCCGGCAGAGCATGGAGGCTGCTTTTTCCCTGATCAGGAGGGAATCACTCCCGGCCAGCGATATCAGCGGAGCCACCGGTACCGCCAACGGAGATTGTTCCCACTTCGATTCGATCTCCGCCGCCAGGGTGTTGTCGCCTCCGGCCAGGGCCCGGCGCCAGGTATCGAGAGTGTTAAGGGCGGTGTCGGTATGGGATTTTACCGGGTGTCTCTCGGGTTTGGTGGATTGTTTGGCCTCGGCCCGGCGAACAGCAGACCTGCTCCGGCGCTTTTTTCTGGCCGGCCGGCGTTGCTCCGTAAGGGCGTGTTTCGGGGTAACCTGCTGCCCCAAAGGAGCATGCTGGCGGTAGAGAAGATCCAGGTATTCCTCACCGGTAACCGCTTTACGTCTGCTTCTGATCAAGCGGACAATCAAGCCTACGGTTGCCAGGACCAGGGCGCCTCCTGCGATAGAGAGAAAAAGCGTCCCCAGCGATTCAGGGTTTTGAAGGAATGATACCGTGGCTGCCAGCATGATTTCTCCTATCCGTTCAGATCCTCATAATACCTGTTTTACCAGGCAAAGAGCAACAGTTTACAACGATCCCTCACTATGATTGTAGGTATATAAATCCATGTGTAAAATCTGCTCAGGATGTCCCGGATTACAGAGGATTATGTAGAGATATTCTACATAATTATTTCTTTCCATTCGGATACATAGTCGTTTAATCTCTCAAAAGAAGCTGTTTACATAGTATTTGAACTGTTTTACGAATTATTGGTATGGTACTTGCTTTGTGTAATGTATAAGCAGTACTTATTTGTATGCATATTACAGTGAGGATGGCTGACCGAGCGTAACGTAGTAGCTGTGACTGTTTTCGAGCCGCGGTAGAAGGCTACTGCAGTTTTCGGGTTATTAAGGAGGAATTGACCATGGATACCAACCATATGACACAGAAAACGCAGGAAGCGTTGATGACCGCTCAGAATGAAGCACTCGGCCGAGGACACCAGGAGGTCGATGTGGAGCACCTCCTGCTCGCGCTGGTCGATCAGCCGGAGGGTTTGATCCCCCGGCTTTTGAACAAGATGGACGTGAGTCTCAAACCGTTCAGGGAAGCAATCGTGTCTGAATTGCAAAAACGCCCGTCGGTGTCGGGATCCGGTGCGGCCGGACAGGTTTATATGGGCCGCCGGCTCAGCACGCTGCTGGCCGGCGCCGAGAAAGAAGCCCGCCGGCTCAAGGACGAGTACGTCTCCGTGGAACACCTGCTGGCCGCCATGCTCGAAGAAGCGGACCGGTTTCCCGCCGCTCGGATACTGAAGCAATTTGATGTGACTCACCACCGTTTTTTAAAGGCGCTTACCGATATCCGGGGCAACCAGCGGGTGGACACTATCGATCCCGAATCCACCTACGAGTCACTCAAACGGTACGGCCGGGACCTGGTTCAGGAAGCCCGGCAGGGAAATCTCGATCCCGTTATCGGCCGCGATTCCGAGATACGGAGGGTCATCAGGATCTTGTCCCGGAAGACCAAAAACAATCCGGTGCTCATCGGAGAGCCCGGGGTCGGTAAAACGGCCGTCGTCGAAGGGCTGGCCCACCGGATAGTCAGGGGAGATGTACCGGAAGGTCTCAAAGGCAAGAGCATTTTTGCTCTGGACATGGGGTCTCTGGTCGCCGGCGCCAAGTTCCGGGGACAATTTGAAGAACGTCTCAAAGCGGTTTTGAAAGAGATCAAGGAAAGCGATGGCGGCATACTGTTGTTCATCGATGAGCTCCATAACATCGTCGGCGCCGGCCGGGCGGAAGGATCGATGGACGCGGGCAATATGCTCAAACCCATGCTGGCTCGGGGCGAGCTCCACTGTATCGGCGCCACCACGCTCGACGAACACCGCCAGCATGTGGAGAAAGACGCGGCCCTGGAGCGGCGCTTCCAGCCGGTGCTGGTGGAGCAACCGACGGTGGAAGACACCATATCGATCCTGCGGGGGCTCAAAGAGCGCTACGAGGTTCACCACGGGGTAAAGATCCTTGACAGCTCGTTGGTGGCGGCGGCCACCCTATCCAACCGCTATATCTCCGACCGGTTTCTGCCGGACAAAGCCATAGACTTGATGGACGAGGCGTGTGCCATGATCCGCACCGAAATAGATTCCATGCCGGCGGAACTCGACGAGGTCACTCGGCGGGTCATGCAACTGGAAATCGAGGAAGCGGCCCTGAAAAAGGAGAAAGATGAGGCCAGTCGGGAACGGCTCGAGATCATCAGGAAAGAATTGGCCGAACTCAAGGGGCAGTCCGATTCCATGAAAGCTCAGTGGGAAGCGGAAAAAGAAGTCATCAATAAAATCCGTGGGATCAGGGAGGAGATCGAACAGATCCGGCACCAGATCGAAGAGGTCGAACGGGCCTACGATCTCAACCGGGCGGCCGAACTCAAGCACGGACGGCTGCCCGATCTGGAACGTCAACTGAAAACAGAGGAAGCTGCTCTTGGCGAGAAACAGACCACCGGCAAGCTTCTTCGCGAGGACGTCACCGAGGATGAGATCGCCGAAATCGTGTCCCGCTGGACCGGGATACCCGTGACCCGGTTAATGGAAGGCGAACGGGAAAAACTGCTCAGGCTCGACCAGGTGCTGCACCGGCGCGTGATCGGTCAGGACGAGGCGGTCCGGTTGGTGGCGGACGCCGTGATCAGGGCCCGGGCCGGGATCCGTGACCCCGGGCGTCCCATCGGGTCGTTCGTCTTCCTCGGTCCCACCGGTGTGGGCAAGACGGAACTGGCCAAAACACTGGCCGAAGCGCTCTTCGACAGCGAAGAGAACATAATCAGGATAGACATGTCGGAGTACATGGAAAAACACACCGTCTCCCGTCTCATCGGGGCTCCTCCGGGCTATGTCGGTTACGAGGAAGGTGGGCAGTTGAGCGAATCGGTCAGGAGAAAACCATATTCGGTCATCCTCTTCGACGAAGTGGAAAAAGCCCATCCCGACGTTTTCAACGTGCTGCTTCAGATACTGGATGACGGCCGTGTTACCGACAGCCAGGGCCGCACGGTTGACTTCAAGCACACGGTTATCATCATGACCAGCAATATCGGGTCACACTACCTGCTGGAAGGGGTCACCGACCAGGGTGAGATTCCGGATGATGTACGCGACTCGGTCATGCAGGCCCTCCGGTCGACCTTTCGACCTGAGTTTCTCAACCGGGTGGATGAAATCGTACTTTTCACCACTCTGACCTACGAAGAGATCGAACAGATCGTCGACCTGCAGATAGCGGCTCTCGACCGGCGGTTGTCGGACCAGAACCTGAAACTCGAACTGACCGTGGCCGCCCGGGTTTTTATCGCCAAAAGCGGTTATGATCCGGTCTTCGGAGCCCGTCCCCTGAAACGGTTCATCCAGCGCGAACTGGAAACCCGCCTGGGACGCGCCATCATCGGCGGTGACATCTTCTCAGGTGCCATTATGACCGTGGATCTGAAAGACGGTACCTTGCAGGTGGATTACACCAATCCGGTAGAATCGGAATCTGAGACATAACAGCAGCCTGAGGCTGTTTTCGTTGCCTTGAGACGAAGCCAAATACATTTTTCAGGTTATTTATCTGCGTATTGGCAGAGTGTTAATAGGCCTGCAGTTGAAGAGAAGAATCCACTATCCAATCTCATTTGCTTTTTATATAAGTACTATGATAGCATTTTTCGAAATCATTCTAAATATAGGGACAAGTGTGTCTTGTAGCTGATATGCTATCCCAAATAGAAGGAGGGATCGCCACTTGATTGAGGGAATCTTTTCTGGTTCGAACATGGCTTCCTCTCGCCGGCGTATTCTGCTCTGCATCCTGGCGGTGATGGTAATCGGCGGCCTGTTTTTTCAGGTAGCGCCGTTTGCAGTCAGCCCGGCTCAAGCAGACGAAGGCGGGGAAGAGGTCATCGAGAAGGCCAAGCCGAGATCGGAACTCTGGTTTGATACGAAGCGGATCAACATGCTCGTGGCCATGCTTGTGCTGTCCGGTGCGGTGCTCTACTTTATCATGGCCGCCCGGTCGGGTAAGGAGCTTTTCATTCGTCCCATTGCCGGCCTTTCGGCACTCGACGACGCCGTGGGCCGAGCTACTGAAATGGGGCGGCCGGTGCTATATATATCCGGCATCATGGACATGGATGATATCCAGACACTGGCGGGGATATCCATACTGTCTCACGTGGCCAGGAAGACTGCTGAGTACGACACGCCGATTCTGGTCCCCACCTCTCGGTCACTGGTTATGAGTTGCTCCCAGGAAGTGGTGAAAGAATCATACATGGCGGCCGGTCGCCCCGATGCTTTCAACTCGGACAATATCCGCTACCTGACCGACGACCAGTTCGGTTTCGTGGCCGGCGTCGACGGTATCATGATGCGCGAGCAGCCGGCGGCCAACTTCTACATGGGCTGCTTCTACGCCGAGTCGCTCATCCTGGCGGAGACCGGCCACAACGCCGGCGCCATCCAGGTCGCTGGCACGGCCATGCCCAGCCAGCTGCCGTTCTTCATTACCGCTTGCGATTACACGCTCATTGGCGAGGAATTGTTTGCCGCTGGCGCCTACTTCTCCCGCGATCCAATGCATCTGGGTGGTTTGAAGGGGCAAGACGTGGGTAAGGCTCTGATCATCATATCTATTCTTTTTGGTTCTATTCTGGCGATCTTCAAAATCACGTGGTTCGCCGATTTCTTCAAGACGGGCTAGGGGGTGAGAAGCTGTGAAAAGAGAAATTCCGTTAACTATTACTTTTATCGTCGGCATTGCCATGATTATCAGCTTCTTCGTTCCGCACAAGCCATTCGGTATGTTGCAGGACGAATTTCAGAACTGGTTTATCATCATTGCTTCGTTCTCCATTATCCTCGGTATGGGAAGTCTCCTCAAGGTGAACGGTGAGAAGATATCCCGGCAGGCGCCTGGCTGGGGATACAATGTCCTGCTGGTGGCGGGGCTGTTCGTGACCGCTATCATGGGCATCATTTACGGCGTTGATTCCACTTATACGGAAACAATCACAATTACTCCCGCCACCCGGGCCGAGATGATCGAAGCTGTCGTGTTCGTAGAAGACGGCCGATGGGATGAAGCGGAAACAAGGCTGGAAAAGATCCTGAAAACCAAGGACCATGAGGTGTACAAGAAGATGGTGTCCGACCTGAAAGACCAGGCGAACACCATAGATACCGCTCAAAACGCGCTGGTAGTGAGTGATATGGAACAGCTGAAATCCTGTCTGACCTCGCTTCTGTTTGAGCCTTCCGAGCAGGATATCAGCAACTTGATGGGACAGGACTCGATCAATTTCGAACAGCTCACCATGGCGTTTCCCATCAAGTACTCGAATCCATTTTTCTTCATTTTTAAGCACATCTTCGAACCGCTTTCATCCACTATGTTCGCGCTGCTGGCGTTTTTCATCGCTTCGGCAGCTTTCCGGGCCTTCCGGGCCAAGTCGTTCGAGGCTTCACTGTTACTGGTGGCTGCCATTATCGTCATGCTGGGGCGGGTGCCTATCGGACGGAGCATATCGCCATACTTACCGCGGTTGGCCGAGTGGATCATGAATTTCCTGAACACCGCCGGCCAGCGGGCCATCATGATCGGTGCCGCTCTGGGTGTTATCGCCGCGTCAATGAAGATCATTATCGGAGTTGACCGGGCTTATCTCGGGGGGGGGGACTGAGCCATGAGTTTATCTACTTTTATCCTCGACCTCGACCGCCGCTGGATCTTTCTGGTGACACTGCTGGCGGTTGTCATTCCGCTCCTGAACCCCATCGGTTTCCCGGTTGAAGTTAACAAGGAAGTCCAGGCGGTTTACGACTTTATCGAGCAATTGGAAGAAGGGGACCGGGTTCTGTTCTCGTGCGAGTATGATCCGTCCACCAAGCCGGAGGTTCATCCCATGTGCACCTCTCTTATGTACCACTGCTTCAGTAAGAAACTCAAAGTGGTGGTCATCGCCCTGTGGCCGCAGGGAGCGCCCATGGCTGATCAGGCCTTTACCTCGACACAGAAAATATTTCAGGAGAAGGGAATCGAACTCAAACGGGGCCGTGACTTCACCAACCTGGGTTACAAGTCCGGCGGCATGGTAGTGATCAACCGGGTGGGTGCTGAACCTCAGGGTTTCATCGATACTTTCCCCAAGAATATAGCCGGCAAGCCGGTGGCCCAACTGGAGATCATGAAGGACATAAAGCTGGTGCAGGACTTCAAGGCGGTTTTCAGTTTCTCCTCCGGTGATCCCGGGCTGAAGCAATGGGTAATGATTGCCCATGAACAGTTTGGGGTGCCCGTAGCCGGCGGGACCACCGGCGTCAGCGCGCCGGAGTTCTATCCGTACTTGCAATCGGGTCAGATGGTCGGCCTGCTGGGAGCGCTCAAGGGCGCCGCGGAGTACGAACATCTTATCGGCCGGCCCGGACCGGCCATGGCCGGCATGGACGCCCAGTCCATCGTTCACCTGTTGTTGATCGTCTTTATTATTCTGGCAAATGTGACATATTTCATGCAGCGGCGGCGGGATCGTGCCGCCGGCGCATTGCTTTAGGTAAGAGGAGGAATAAATAATGGCAACTTCAATTGGCGTTTGGATCGCGGCGTTCCTCACTCTGGCCATCTTGAGCTTCCTGGTGAAAGACAACCCGGTCTACAAGTTCGCCGAGCATCTGTTCGTGGGAGTGTCGGCTGGCTTCTGGCTGGCGTACCAGTATCATAACGTGCTGATGCCTAACCTGTGGCAACCTCTGACAGAAGGTTTCTATAAAGCCTATGTTTACATTCAGGGCCCTCAGGCTAATTTGTGGGAGATGATAAAGATAAGCCATTGCTGGCTGATTATTCCCGGCATATTGGGAGTATTCATGCTCATGCGACTGATTCCCAACGCGGCCTGGATTAGTCGTTGGGCCATGGCTTTTGTCGTCGGCACCACCGCTGGTTTATCCATCATCATCTATATGCAGGCTAACGTGGTTTCCCAGATGAAGGCGACCATGGTCCCGCTGGTAGTGCTGGAACAGGTGGTAGTTACGGAAACTGCTCCGGTGATCACCTCCGAGCCGGGGAAACTGAGCGGTGTGACCTCCGGAAAGCAAGAAGGGAAATCCGGTGTCGGACTGGTCAAGAGTTCGGTGGAAGAGAAAACCATCGTCGCAGAACGGATGGGAGAAGAAAATAAAACCAGGATGACCATCAACTTCATGAAGACGTTCGAAAACCTGGTGTTGATCATCGGCGTGATAAGCGCTCTGATCTACTTCTTCTTCTCCATGGAGCACAAAGGCGTGATTTTCGGCGGCGGGGCAAAGCTCGGGATCTGGGTGTTGATGATCTCGTTCGGGGCCTCGTTCGGCTATACGGTCATGGCTCGTATCTCACTGCTCATTGGACGTATGCAGTTCCTTATGGGCGATTGGCTGGGCTGGATCTAAGTAAAAAGACCGGTGGCGTACAGAGTGACGGAAGCAATGGAGAAAACTGAAATAGAATGGTGTTTTCATCCCTTCCAGAGGGATTATCGCACCTCCGCTGGAGTCGTGATATTCCTGGTGGCTCTCTGTATATTGGTGTACGTCGTGTTCAATGAAGTGCTCCTGGCCGTACTCACGGCCCTGGTCTTGCTGGTATCGCTATGGGAGTTTTTCCTGCCGAGCCGGTACCGCCTGACGGCGGATGGACTGACAGTTCGCACCGTATCGGGAATCATCGAACGTTCATGGAGCGAGTTTACCGGCTTCAGTGTTGGCCGAGCCGGGATCCTGCTTCGTATCGGCGCGCCCGGCGCGCTGAGGTTTATACGGCGGGGCGAGGTACGGGTGTTTTTCCCTGAAGGCGAAGAAGAACAGAAACAGCAGGTAATAGAGCTGGTCAAAGCAAAGGTGGAACAGGCACATGACAAAAACGGGAGAGAAAATCTGGACGGATACGACTGAGTCGCTGGCCGATAATTCCGCTGAAGAGCAGGAACTTCTGGAGCGGCTGGCACGAGTTGTCGTCAAGTTCCACATGACTGTTCCGGCCATTTTGTTTTTGGAGATGTCGAAGCCGCTTTCGTTTGTGGGTAACCAGCTGCTGGTGTTTTTCAAGCCTATGGCCGGAGTGGTGTTCAACGATCTGGAGTATAACAAGGCAATAAAGCTTCTCGAGGACCGAGACAACATAGAGCGGTTGATCCGGCGAATCGAGGGGCTCGAAGAGGGTAATAAAGACGGATGATAAGGGGTGGCATGTAATGGGAAAAAGTAAGTCCGGAAACACCGGTACCGAAACTATGCGGCCGGAAGAGATCCGGAGCATCCTGGCCACGGACTGCGGTTCCACGACCACGAAAGCTATCTTGATCGAGAAAGTGGACGGTGAGTACCGCCTGGTGGTACGGGGTGAGGCTCCCACTACCGTTGAAGCTCCGGCTGAAGACGTGACCCAGGGAGTTCTCAACGCGGTGTCGGAGGTCCAGGAGCTGGTGGGACGCCAACTCCTGGAAAACGATGAGATCATCATCAAACCATACGACGGCAAAAAGGGAGTGGATGTGTACATATCCACATCGTCTGCCGGCGGAGGGCTCCAGATGATGGTGGCCGGCGTGGTCAAATCGATGACCGCGGAAAGCTCGGCCCGGGCGGCCCTGGGTGCGGGCGCGATCGTCATGGACACCATTGCCACCAATGATGGGCGTCTGCCGCACGAACAGATCGAGCGCATCAGGGATCTCCGGCCGG
The DNA here is from genome assembly GCA_964593455.1 of uncultured bacterium. Classification (GTDB taxonomy): domain Bacteria; phylum Muiribacteriota; class CAYSPT01; order CAYSPT01; family CAYSPT01; genus CAZQHK01. The sequence goes on along the minus strand of CAZQHK010000019.1, from coordinate 11,364 downwards.
ACATGATCCTCCTGTCGGGGGGCGTGGACGGCGGCACCATCAAGCACGTGACCGAGTTAGCCGAAATCGTGGCCGCCGCAGATCCCAAGCCGCGGTTGGGCATCAGCTACCAACTGCCGGTAATCTTTGCCGGCAACGTCAAGGCCCGTGATATCGTAAAGGAGCGGTTGGCGTCCAAGTGCGCCCTTGATGTCACGGACAATCTGCGGCCGGTGTTGGAGCGGGAAAACCTGCTCCCGGCGAGGCTTAAAATCCAGGACCAGTTCCTGGAGCATGTCATGCAGCACGCCCCCGGCTACCCGCGCCTGATGGCGCTGACCGATGTACCCATCATGCCTACACCGGCAGCGGTGGGCAACATCATGCAGCGGATCGCGAAGCGGGAAAACATGCAGGTGGTGGGCGTGGATATCGGTGGTGCCACCACAGACGTGTTCTCGGTGTTCAAAGATATATTCAACCGCACCGTGAGCGCCAACCTGGGGATGAGCTACTCCATCTCCAACGTGGTGGCTGAGGCCGGCCTGGAGAACGTCATGCGCTGGCTGCCCTTCGACATGAACGAACGCGACCTTCGGAACCGGGTCAAGAACAAGATGATCCGGCCCACTACTATTCCGCTGTTGCTCGAGGAACTCATGTTCGAGCAGGCAGTAGCCCGGGAAGCCCTGAGGCTATCTTTCGATCAGCATAAATCCCTGGCGGTAGGGCTAAAAGGTGTACAGCAGGAGCGGACCATCGCCGACGTGTTCAGCCAGAAATCCTCCGGACAGACACTGGTGGACCTGATGGGCCTGGACATTCTGATCGGTTCAGGCGGTGTATTGTCGCACGCGCCACGACGGAACCAGACGGCCATGATGCTCATCGACTCCTTTCTGCCGGAAGGGGTCACCAAGCTGGCGGTGGACTCGATCTTCATGATGCCGCAGCTTGGGGTGTTGGCGGAGGTGCACGAGGACGCTGCCACCCAGGTGTTCGAGCGCGACTGTCTGATCCATCTCGGGACCTGTATTGCTCCGGTGGGTAATGCCAAACCCGGCAAACCATGCATCAGCGGAACGCTCACTTTCCCGGACGGACGGGAAGAAACTTTCGACATGCAATACGGTGAGCTGCGCGTTATTCCGTGTTCGAGCGAAGAAAAGGTTGAGGCCATGCTGAAACCCGCCCGGGGTTTCGACCTGGGCCAGGGGAAAGCCACCGCGGTAGGGTGCCAGGTGTCAGGCGGGATCACGGGTATCATCATTGACGCCCGCGGCCGTCAGCCGTTCGAGATATCTACCGACAAGAGCGAGCGGATAGAGTGCCTGACCCGTTGGATCAAGGCACTGAATGCCTATCCATTGAAATAAGCGGAAAGGAGCTGATGCAAAATGGGACAATCGTATACTCCGGGCCTCAAGGTAACCAGGAGGACAATCATTAACAAAGAACGGCGCCTTCCGCTGAAAGGTGAAGTTCTGGTCAGCGCGGGAGACAGGGTTAAGGCCCAGGATGTGGTGGCCAGGACAGATCTTCCCGGCAAGGTGTTCATGGTGAACGTGGTGAACAAGCTGTCTCTGGCACCCGCCGAGGTGGTTGGCGCCATGCAGAAACAGGTGGGAGACAAGGTGGAGAAAGGCGAGATCATGGCTATGTCCACCAGTTTCTTCGGCCTGTTCACACAGCGGTGCCCGGCTCCGATTACCGGCTCCGTGGAGGCTGTCTCCAGCGTCACCGGCCAGGTGGTGCTTCGGGAACCTCCCATACCGGTGGAAGTCAAGGCTTACATTGACGGGATCGTAGACGAAGTAATACCGGAAGAAGGAGTAAATATCAAGACGCAGGCGACCTTCATCCAGGGCATTTTCGGGGTCGGCGGAGAGGTAGTTGGCCCGCTCAAGGTGGTCGCCGTCTCCCCCGACCAGATCTTGCAGCCGGATGACCTGGACGATGATTGCGAAGGCAAGATCGTGGTGGTGGGATCGCTGCTCACCAATCCGCTTATCAGGCGGGCTCTGGATCTCAAGGTGATGGGTGTCATCGCCGCCGGTATTGACGACAAAGACCTCAAGGAGTTCCTGGGATACGATCTAGGTGTGGCCATCACCGGCAACGAGAAACTGGGAATTTCGTTTGTCATTACCGAAGGTTTTGGCAAAATCGATATGGCGGCGAAAACTTTCGAGCTCTTGGCATCCAATGACGGGATGAAAGCCTCTATCAACGGTGCTACCCAGATCAGGGCCGGCGTTATCAGGCCGGAGATCATCATCCCCTGGGAGGTCGAAGAGTACCAGGAAGAGAAACGCGATCACGAAGAAGGTGCCTTAGTGGAAGGCGGTTCCGTGCGTATCATCCGGGAGCCTCATTTCGGCTCCCTGGCAAAAGTAGTCTCCCTGCCGGTAGAACTGATGCCACTGGAATCGGAATCAAAGGCCCGTGTGCTAGAGGTGGAACTCGATAGCGGCGAACGTTTTATGCTTCCCCGGGCGAATGTGGAGTTGATAGAGAATTAACCTGCATTTTCCGGGTTAATCCCAGCGCGGCTGGAGATATGATGAAAAAGTTCATCAAAGAGTTCGATAAACTCCTGGAGATGCTGGAGAGCGGTTCGAGTGGTATCGAGCACCGTTCGGATCTGGGCCGGGTAGCCATAGCCATACTCCTCTATCGGTTGGCGGAAGACAACGGTCTGGTGCTTAAAGGCACTTTCCATGATCTTATATCCGCCTACTTCGGGCCGCGGCGGCATGAAAATATGTGGCTGCGGGATGAGGAGAATCTCTGGTATCACCTGCGGAAGCTCTTCCAGGAGTTCCGCCGCCGCTACGGCGGGGTTCCCATCTCTCTCAAATCGCCCGGAGATGTAGAGTTTGACGATCTGCACCTTAAAAAGGTGCTGGAGCTGGCCTGTGTCGGGAGCATGGCTTCGGGCAAGCTCAAGGCGGAATGGATCGGTATCGGATACGAACGCGCTATTGTCGGCAGCCGGCGGTCGAACACACGCAGGAGAGCAGGTACCTACCACACGCCGTCCTACGTGGTCCGCTATCTTCTAAAAGCGACTCTTGGTCCCTGTTTGGATGCAAAACTGTCAGAACTCAAAGATGCTTTTGATGCCGATGATATTCCCGGCGTCAAGCGGCTTCTCAACGATGTCAGGTCTTTAAAACTATGTGATCCGTCGTGCGGTTGCGGTGTCTTTCTGCTGCATGCAATGGACAGGCTGGTTGAGTTTTACGAGGGATACAACCGGTTGCTCCATGAATGGACCGCCAAGGCCGGCGTGGTCAGCCTGTTTGACCAGCATCTGGTTTTGGAACCGGTGGTCAACCCCGAAGGGACCGCCCTGGAAAGTAATGTGCGGGGTGTGGAGATCAACCGGGAAGCCATGCTTCTGGCGGCGGCTTTGTTGACCATGCGGGTCATCTCGCGGGCCGGAGCGGCCCGGAAATCGAATATCAGGCTGGAATCGTACGGTGGAAAAGCGATCCACTGCGGTGACGCGCTGGCCTGGGGGCCGGTTGGAGACGAACTGCTGCCCAAAACACCGATTTTCGATTGGAGTGCCTATTTCCCTGATGTATTCGGGCCTCCGGGAGACGATCGGAGTGACGACACCGGGTTTGATTTCATCGTCGGAAACCCTCCCTGGGGCGCGGGTCTGGTGACGGGCGAGAAGTATTTGAAAAAACGTTTTTCCTTACTTGGCGGCAACAATCCCGATTCCTACAAGTACTTTATACACCTCGGGTATGAGCTGTTGAAGGAAGAGGGACAGATGGCTTTCGTGCTTCCCAACAGCTTGATGGACATGGAACTCCATGCCGACCTGCGGTCGTTCCTGCTCAAGAAAACCCAGCTCGAACAGGTGGTCAATCTGTCGAGCAGCATCTTTACCGATGGCAAGATCCCGGCCATGCTGCTGGTTCTCTCCAAGACCGAACCCGATCTTCGAAAAAGTTTTCATCTGGCTGACCTGTCGCGGGGCACACCCCGGTCGTTGAAGTCTCTCGATATCAGACAATCTCCCCAGGTCAAACAAAAGAAGTTTTTCAAAACCCTTGGATACCGGTTCCTGGTGCCCCGGGAAAAAAAGGAAGAAAAACTCCTGGAAACAGTACGTGCCCTGGGATGCCCCCTGTCCGAGGCTCTGTCGGGTAAGATTACACGGGGGCTGGTAACCGGGCAGGACAAATATTTCATCTTCGAGACACTTCCCGAATGGTTGCCGAACAACTATCTCCGGACAATCGTCAAAGGCCGCGAAATTCAACCGTTTCTGATTACCGGAGAACGATATCTCCTCACGCTCGATGAAACTCCGTTCGGAGACTTATTGGGACGCTTGAAGCAGCGATTTAAATCCATGGCCGGCCGTGATCCTCAAAGTCCTTCCGAGCTCATGGAACTGCGGTCTCCCCGTTCCGACAACCTGTTTGTGGCACCGAAAATACTGCTTCTCAGGACCGGCAGACGGTTGGTGGCGGCTCCCGATTTCGATCAGGACCTGGCCGCCGTCGATACCCTCTATATCATTCGTCCCCGTGAGGAACAGCATATGCTGTTTATGACAGCGTTACTTAACAGCTGTCTCTACAACTGGCTGTATCAGTCAGTGGCCGGATCGTCAAAAGATATTTTTCCCGAAATCCGTCCTGCTCCGTTGCATATTCTCCCCTTCATTGAACCGCCGCTGGATATACTCGAAAGTATCAACACAGATGTGGAAGCCATCAGGGACTTGCTGACCGATGCTGAAAACGTTTCAACCCGGGATCAGGTTGGAGTTTTTCGAAAAGAAATCGACGACAAATTATTCGACCTTTACAAGATACCGGAATCATTTAGGGAAGAAATTTTAAGACACCGTTGATAGACAGAGTTGAGAATTAGGGAATCTCTCTATAGTCCTTGAATCTCACTCTATTGTTTTATGCACGTGGAATTCAAAGAGAAAGTGAGATTGATTATGAGTAAACGGTGGGAGCTCGATGAGGTTTTTGAACGGTTCTCCGACCAGTTCGATCATTATCTATCACGCCTGGCCCAGCGCCAACGGCAGGGGATCTCCAATGAGTCGGCCTGGCCGGCCACGGACATCTTCGAGACCAGGGAAGCGTTCTGGATCACCATGGAGCTTCCCGGGGTAACGAAAGATGATGTCAGCCTTAACCTGGTGGGAGATGACCTGGTAATAGAAGGAAACAAAAAGATATCACTCCGGGAAGAAGAATGTAATTATCACCAGATAGAGAGAACCTACGGGCATTTCAAGCGGGTAGTCAGACTTCCAGAGACAATCGCTTTCGATACAATCAGCGCATCGTATGAGAACGGCGTGCTGAGCGTGGTCGTGCCGAAAAGCGATATGTCCTCTTCGCACAAGCGAATCCGGATTGGTTGAAGACCGGTTATAACTCGAACACGCTCGGAGAGGAATTAACAGATGAGCAACGCTGACTCCAGGAATGAATCTCAGTATAAAAAAGTCGATATCCCGGCGGAAATGCCGGTTCTGGCACTTCTCGAGATGGTGCTTTACCCGAATCTCGCCTTTCCTCTTTATGTGGGCCGCGAGGTATCCATCAAAGCGGTAAATAAATCGCTAGCGGATGGAGAGAGGATGATCTGTCTTCTCACTCAGCGGGAGAACAAGCAGGTTGAACATCTCGATCAGAACGATCTTTTCCAGGTCGGGGTAGTAGCCATGATTCTCAAGATGGCGAAAGCGCAAGACGGGCGTATCCAGCTGCTGGTGCATGGTATCACCAGGGTCAATATCGAGAAAATCACTCAAACCGAACCGTACCTGTCCGCTAGAATCTCCGTGCTCGAAGACGAAGACGGGGAAGAAACCGAGACTGAAGCCCTGGCGCGCAACGTCAAGAAACAGCTGGAGCAGGCGGTTGAGATGGGTAAGTTCATCCCGCCGGAATTTCTTCTCATGATTATGAACATCGAACAGCCTGGACAACTGGCCGACATGGTGGCCACGGTGCTCGATCTCAAGGTAAACGAACGGCAGTATGTTCTGGAAACAGCCAACGTCACGGAACGTCTCCGGATGGTCAGCGTGCATCTCAACCAGGAGCTCCAGGTGCTGGCGGTGGAAAGCAAGATCAAGGGTGAAGTTCAGAAAAAGCTCAAGAAACGTGAAAAGGACTACATGCTGCGTGAGCAGATGGACGCCATCCGCAAGGAGCTCGGCGAGACGGACGCAAAGACCGAGGAGTTGAAGGATCTCAACGACAATCTGAAAAAGAAAGCGCTTCCGGACGAGACTCGTAAAGCGGCCGAGAAAGAGCTTAACCGGTTGTCCAAGATGCCGTCCGAGGCGGCCGAAGCCAGCGTTATCCGCACGTACCTGGAATGGATTCTGGAGCTTCCCTGGATGGAAGGCACGGACGATAACCTTGACGTGGTGCGGGCCGAGGAGATGCTCAACAAGAACCATTACGGTCTCGATGAAGTGAAAGAGAGAATACTGGAATACCTGAGCGTCTGCAAGCTCAAAAAGGTGGTGAAGGGACCGATCATCTGTTTCGTGGGGCCGCCGGGAACCGGCAAGACGTCCCTGGGCCGGTCAATCGCCGAGGCCATGGACCGCAAGTTCGTCCGAATGTCGCTGGGAGGTATCCGCGACGAGGCGGAGATCCGCGGCCACCGCCGGACCTATATCGGCGCGCTCCCGGGGCGCATTATCCAGGGAATCCGGAACGGCGGTTCCAACAACCCGATATTCATGCTTGACGAGGTAGACAAGATCGGGGCCGATTATCGGGGCGATCCTTCCGCCGCCCTGATGGAGATGCTCGATCCCGAGCAGAACACGCACTTCATGGACAACTATCTCGGGGTACCGTTCGATCTCTCCCACGTCATGTTTATCTGTACCGCCAATGTGCTCACCACCATTCCACCGGCGCTCAAGGACCGGATGGAGATCCTGGGGCTGTCGGGGTACACCGAAGACGAAAAGATGGAGATCGCCCGGCGCTACCTCATCCCCAAACAGGTTGAGGAAAATGGCCTGAAAGATGCCGGTGTTCTCTTCGAGGATGAGGCAGTTCAACGGGTTATCACCGAATACACCCGGGAGGCGGGTCTCAGAAACCTGGAACGGAGTTTGGCGCGAATCTGCCGCAAACTGGCCCACGCTCTGGCCACGGGCAAGGAACACGATTTTTCGGTAACCGCTGAGAGCATCCCGGAATACATGGGAGTTCCCAAGTTCCGACAGGAGGAAGAGCGGGATAAGGACGAGGTGGGGGTAGCCGTGGGTCTGGCCTGGACCCAGAACGGCGGAGATATCCTCTTTGTGGAAGCGGTTGCTATACCCGGTAAAGGTAAACTCACACTGACCGGGCAGCTGGGTGAGATCATGCAGGAATCGGCCAAAGCCGGCCTGACTTTTGCCCGGGCGCACGCCGACGAGTACGGGCTCGACCCGAAGTTCTACAAGACCCTGGATCTGCACGTCCATGTTCCCGAAGGCGCTATCCCCAAAGACGGTCCGTCTGCCGGTATAACCATGGCCACGGCCATGATCTCGGCTCTCTCGCAGATATCGATCAGGCACGATGTGGCCATGACCGGCGAGATCACCCTCCGGGGCAAAGTCCTGCCGGTGGGCGGTTTGAAATCGAAACTACTGGCGGCCAAACGAGCCGGGATAAAAGAGGTCATCGTATCCGTGAGGAACCGGCCGCATATCGAAGATCTGCCGGACCACATCACCGAGGGAATCAAACTCCATTACGTGGATCGGGTGGAGGACGTGGTGGCGAAAGCGCTCCGGCAGACGAAGAAAAAAACGGCGAAAAAAGCCGGTAAAACAAAAAAAAGTTCCGCTAAGAATAAGGTTGCCAAGAAGAGATAAAAACCCGGGCGGAGGCTGCTACTTTCCTACAAACGACAGTGAGGCTGGTGTCGTAACGTAAGCCCTGTGGTCCCGCCACTTTCTACACCAGCTATTCAGAGGGTGGGAAAGAAGGTGTCGTCAAGGGATAGACATTGTTGTGGGAAGAGAGATGCTGGATTGCGATGACCATCCCTCAAGCAGGAAGTATGGAAAGTAAGGAGGAGTGGCAGCGATGATCGAACGAATCGACCTCACCTTTGATGACGGATCGAAAATGAGCTGGACTCCCGGTAAATCCGGAGGCGGTCTCAAGCGGCTCCACCAGGTGGATATTCAACTGAAGAAAGACGCCGAGGTGAGCTTCGTGTCGCGGCCCGATCTCAGGCGCTGCAAGGTTAATTTCAAACGCCGGGGCCGGCAGGCCTCCCTGGTGCACGAAAAGTTCCTGCAGGACGTGGTGGACCGCCTGATCGAAGCATACGGGGGGTAGCCGAGTTAATGGATACGGCAGCTCTTTCTTCCGGAGCGCATCATACGAAGCCATCCTGGGGCGCCTGCGCTACGGGTCCCGTCTCCCGGACCAGCCATCCTTGGCTGGTCCGGGAGCCTACGTTCCTTACGAGAGTCATCGACCAACCCAATTATTGCGAACAAATCAGAATACTCCGTATAGACTCCTAGCCATTCTGGCGCGCCTGCGCTAACGAATCCACCCCACTTTCAATGTATTTAAGTAAGTAATTTGAGTTTTTTAGACAACTTTTCCTGATAGTTATTAAAGAGCTGTTGAGAGTGTTAATGACTACATTATTCTGGTTATAGTTTAAGTGAATAATTACCCGGGTTTTTTGCTGAAACAATACGCCATTTCAGTGATTTTCATTACATTGGAATCTAAACGTTGACTTTGCCATACCAATATAATAGACTTTCTTTATGGCAATATTCTCATCAAATTGGTATATACGTCACTATCAGATTAACAGGCCCGCTCGTATCGAATTCAGGGACCGGTCTTCAGTCATTTCAAATCCAAACAAGTCATTTTGCTGATTGCAATCTCGTACACATATTAGGGAGGAATCTCGCATGAATATTCGGAAAACCAACTCTGTCTTGATAACCGTTTTGGTAACAACCGGAATGTTGTCGATGCTGGCCGGCTGCGGGGGCGGCGGAGGCGAGGGCGGCGGTTCGTCGTCCTCCGGCGGCAGCCCGCCGCTGACGAGTCTCGGCTACACGCTAACGGGAAAGGTTGTTATGCCCGACGGGTCGTCGGGACCCGGTATCCTGGTGATGGCCAGCAAAGTTGACGAAGGCGGCGTGACGGGCAAGCAGGCGAAGGTGCTGGCCGCCGGCCCCACCGGTACCATGGAATTCAAAAAAGCTGTGGCGAGCGCCTTTAATAGCACCTCCGGCGCCTATGTCACCATTACCGACGCCGAGGGCGTGTACGCACTGACCGGTCTCGATACGGGCACCTACTACATCGAAGCCAGCCGGGGCGGTTTGAAAGCCAAGTCCCGGGCCACGGTGTCGCCACGCGAAGCCACTATAGTGGACCTGGAGCTGACGCCCACGGGCTCGCTCTTCGGTATCTGCGAGCTCGAGGGGCTCGAGACGGGAGACTACGCGGGCACGTTCGTTTTAATCAAGGGCACGGATTACATCGGGTACACAGACGACGCCGGTAGTTTCGAGATCAACCAGGTCCCGGTCGCAAGCTACCAGGTGAGCTTCGTGCACCCGGGCTACGAGAGCCACGATTATCCCGGCCCGGTCACCATCCCGGCGGCCGACACCGCGATCCTCTCAGAGGTGATGCTGTCGTCATTGATGGGCGGCGCCATCGAGGGTACGGTGACGGCCCAGGACGAAAGCCCTGTTGAAGGCGTCATGGTGAAAGTGGCCGATCTTGACCGGTACGGGATGACAGACGCCGACGGCGCCTACCGGCTGGAGGACGTGCCGGCGGGTACGCACACGGTGCAATTTAAGCACGACCTGGTGGAAGAGGGCGTGGAAGAAACGGGAGTGGCGGTAACGAAACTGGCCACGGCCACGGTCGACGTCGAGTTTCTGGACGAGAAACCACCGGTGTGGGAAAGCTCACCCGGGGTGGTGTACGTGACGGAGATCACGCCCACGGAGAACGGTTACGCCAAACCGGCGTCCGAGGAAATAAGCGTGGCCGTGGAGTTCGGGCGGGCGTTTGACGCCTCACCGCCGATGACGATGATGGTGTACTTCAACCACGTCGAGGACTGGGACGTAGAAGAGTGGGAGAACAACAACCCGGGCGAGTACGGGGAGACGGAGATCTACGAAGGTATCCGTGGCGAACACGGCGTTATCGTGACCGGGCTTTTCCCGGGAGAACGCTACCTGTTCGGGGTGCGGGCGAAAGACCGTCACGGGAACTTGGAGTACAACCGCTCGGAGTACCTGTACGTGCCGGGAGAAGGTGTTATCACCCCCGAAGAGCGGGAAAACCTTCTCACCTCGGTCGGTAACATCGGTATCGGGACGAAAGACCCGCAGGGGTTGTTCCATGTTGAAGCGGCCGACGGCACTTCGTTCGTGGTCGATGAGCAGACCGGGTTCGTGGGTATCGGCACCACCGATCCGTTTGCGGCCCTGACGGTGGGCGGGACGGAGCAGGGCCTGCAGCCCGATAGCATCGACGGTGTCTTCGCGGTCGATTCCTCGGGTAATGTCATTTCCGGCGCCTGGCAGGCCGACCCGATAGTGGACCAGTACATCGACACAGTCAGCGGATCGAAAGTGACGGGCGACATCGTCGGTAACGCCGCCAACGTGACGGGTATCGTCGATATCGATCACGGCGGCACAGGGGCTTCGGACGCGGTCACTGCTCGGGCGAACCTTGGTCTCGGCGACCTGGCGGAACTGGACACAGTATCAGGTGGTGTTTCTGGCACCATCGAGGACGGGACGGTAACCGGTGACGATCTGGCGGAGGGGGCAGTGACCGGAATTGCCATCGAGGACGAAACCGTAACCGGTGACGATATCACCGACGACAGTCTGACCGGCGACGACCTGGAAGACGGCAGTGTCACTGATGACGATATCAATTCGGCGGCCGCCATCGCCGGTACGAAGATAGCGCCGGACTTCGGGAGCCGTGACATTGTCACCATGGGCAATCTCGGGGTCGGTACCTCAAGCCCGGGAGCGACCGTTGAAGTTATCGGCACGGTCAAAGCTACCGCTTTCGAAGGTGACGGGTCTGCTCTGACCGGTATCGGGGAAGCGCTGCCGGAAGGCTCCGTGATATCATCCATGATCGAGGACGGGACGATCATCGACGCGGATGTGTCGCTTGACGCCGCTATTCCGTTCAGTAAACTGAACATCGTCAAGGCTGACATCACCGGCCTGGGGATACCGGGGGAGGAGACGGACCCGACGGTCGACCTGGCGAAACTGCAAACTTTGGTTACCGAAGATTTCCACAACCTGGGTGGCACGGATGCCGACACCCAGCTCTC
>CAZQHK010000018.1:35370-94316 GCA_964593455.1 uncultured bacterium | reverse complement strand
CTATGGCAAAAGCTTTTTCCAAGAAAGAAAACCATAAGGAAGTTGTCAGGGAGTGCAAGATACTCCTGGCAATGGATCCTGATAATCGTTACGCTCATGACCTGCTCGGACGCGCTTATCTCAGTCTGGGAATGCTCACCCCCGAGGCGGCCCGTGAATATATGATGATGTTACAGTATGAATTTTCAAACTATCAATTATTACAGATAGTAGCGGAGTATTACCTGGATATGGAAGAGACACGGCCTACCATTTTTTATAAAAAAGAAATTTACAATGACCGGGTTACGGATGTGTTCCGGCGTCTTCTCAAACGTGAACCGGATAATCCAAAACTATTGAAAGTGATGTCTGTTATCTTCCTGGAGAAGAAGAAAACAGACTCGGAAGCCATCGATGTATTTGAAAAAGTGGCCGCGCAGGATCCTGAAAACTATAAATTACTCAGCCATCTCAGTAAAGCATTTATTGAAAAAGCCATGTATACAAAAGCTGAAACCATATTAAAAGACCTGGTCGAAAGAGATATCGACAATGTCGTTGTACACAAGAGGTTCAGAGACGTGTTTCTCAAACAGGGTAAGTACGAGGAACTTTTAGAGCAATACGGATGTTTGTGTAAGCAGTATCCAGGAAATTTACGGCTCAAGGATATTTTAACCCGGTTAAAACTTGATTTTAGCGGTGATATCAAACGGGAGCTCGATAAATCCTTTGAGGATGCACGTTCATCCTATATGGAAGGCATGGCAAAGCTGAGGGAAAAAGATTTCCGGGGAGCTCTTAATCTCTTCAAAAAAACTTTCGGGGATGCCAGAAGGCAGCGAAGTGTTTCCAAGAAAGTAATACTCTGTCATCTGAATATGGGCAATCTGGCGTTGGCCCTGGAGGAGTACGAACGGTCCAGTTTCGATGAAGACATGATGGATGAAGAGCTCAAGGATATTTGCTGCCGGTTCGGCATGCTGTACGAAGAACGTGGAGATTTTAAGAAAGCGCTTACGATGTATGATAAGATATGTAGAGTAGATATAGGATATAGAGACGTTTTTGACCGGTTTGATGAACTGCATAGTTTTGTAACTGGCAAGAGTTTTTCGGTTTGAGGGGAGGGAACGGCACTGCCTGGTTTATTTGGAACGGATGGAGTGCGGGGTAAAGCCAACGAAGAGCCATTGACTCCGGAACTGGCATTTTCCCTTGGTCAGATCTCCGTTTCCATTCTGGCTGACAACGATCATCCCAGAGTATCAGTGGGACGCGATACACGGATTTCGGGTTCCATGTTTGAAGCGGCTCTGGTGGCCGGTCTTTGCTCGGCGGGAGCCTCTGTAGTGAAAATGGGAGTTGTGCCTACTCCTGTTCTGTCTTTTTCTGCTGCCTCACCGGGTATAGATTATGGAATTGTACTGTCGGCTTCACATAATCCCTTCTATGATAATGGTATTAAATTCTTTGATGGAAAAGGAGAAAAACTTTCATCGGAAATCGAACTTCGTCTCGAACGGGCTCTGCGCTCTTCTTCAGGTGTTAGCCGGGTAAAGCGGGCTATCGGTGCCAAGATCGGGAGAGTGACAAGTGATCGAACCCTGAAAGCTCACTATATTAGGCATGTATCGGGCTCGGTTTTCGGCACGGACGGGCTCGTCGGAAAGCCGCTCGCGGGTTTACGAATCGTTCTCGATTGTGCGCATGGCGCCACCTACCGTTTGGCTCCCCTGGTATTTAAGAGACTTGGGGCAACCGTGATCCCTCTGAACGTATCTCCTAATGGAACTAATATAAATCGAAAATGCGGATCGACCTCGATATCATATCTGTTGCAGGCGGTAATCAAGTACAAAGCCGATTTTGGACTGGCTTTTGACGGCGATGGTGATCGTTGTCTGGCGGCAGGCGGCGACGGTACCGTTGTGGATGGTGATGCAATCATAACGATATGTGCTCTATTCATGAAGAATCGGGGACTTTTGCCACAGAATACGGTAGTCGCCACCGTTATGACCAACATGGGAGTAGAAGCTGTACTTGAGCGCAATGGAATAACACTCATCAGGACCAGAGTTGGAGATAAATATGTGGCTCATGAAATGCGAAACTCGGGCTTCGGGCTTGGGGGGGAGCAGTCCGGCCACCTGATTTTTAAGGATGTTTTACCCACCGGAGACGGTATTGTAACCGGTCTGTGGGTTGCCAAGGTTGTAGAGGAAAGTGGAATTCCCCTGGAGAAACTTGTTTCAGTGGTTAAGCGGTATCCCCAGGTTATAATTAATGTTGGAGTCAATAACCCATCAGCGCTGGTGGGGTTGCGGACGGTCAAGCGCGAAGTCAGACAACTCGAAGAGCAACTTGGAAAACGGGGACGGATTCTTGTCAGACCATCCGGAACCGAACCAGTGGTTAGGGTTATGGTAGAAGGAGAAAGCGAGCGGGAAGTGCGAGAAATGGCTGAGGAAGCCGCTCGGGTTATTTCTACTCGTGCACACACCTCCAAACAGAAAAAAAACAGCCGGAAGGTAGGATGAACCATGAACAATATGTATTTTTTAAGATCGCTTCCTATCTTGACAGAACTTACAGCCCAGGAAATCCGTGAATTAGACGAAAAAACAGAAAACAGGGTATTCAGGAAAGGAGAAACTCTTTTCGAAGAAGGCAGCAAGGGGAAGGAAATGTATCTTATCAAAAGCGGTGAGATCGAGATATTCAAAAAAGGTGATGTCAGCCAGGCGGAACAACTTCTTTCGATTCTTCCCCAGGGAACGATTTTCGGTGAAATGGCTATCATTGACGGGGCTCCCCGGTCTACCGGAGCCCGGGCCGGCGGTGAGACGGAGGTAGTGGTAATCAGTGGTGCCGCTCTAGAGGATTTGGCGGAAACCAACGTGTCCATTGTGTATAAGCTGTACAAGCAGTTCCTGAAGATACTGAGCCACCGTCTCAGGATCACTGATGATCATTATCTGTTTACGAAATTGACTTTGGAGAAACTGAGGGAGTTTTAGAATTAGCCTCGTTACGTATCGGGACCTCATTACAGCAACAGTTCTACTGGTGCTCCTTCTGTCTACCGGGTGGGGGCGCTGTTTCGAGTATGAAGAGAATGTAAAGGAACATTTTAATTTTGGCTACGAGTTCTATTTGCGAGGTGATTGGCAAGAAGCTCTGCTTGAGTTCTCCAATGTATCGGTTTTAGCTCCCGATTCCTCTCTCGGACCTCTCTGGTGCGGAATCTGCCACCGGAAATTGGGGAACCTGGATAAGGCTGTCAAATGTTTGCTAATTGCCTTGAAACTTGATCCGGGCAACGCGGATGTCGTGCGAATACTTCAGGAGATGGGAGAAAAGGTGCCGGAGGACGTCGAGGCCGTATATGTTGACCTGGACAATCCTTTCGTCGATTTGAAAAAAGAACCTCCTCCTAAACCTGAAATCAGGACTGGTAATGAAACCGAAGAACTGACACAGGAAGTTTGGGCCGTCATGAAAGATTACCTTTATGGAGACGAGGCCCCGGTGGAAGAGGACGTTGCGGGAATGGTTCCTTCTGCGGATGAACGGGAGTCTGATGCCGGGTCTGATCATTCGCTTGAAGAAGGAGTTGTCCAGGTTGTCGAACCGGAAGGTGTGCAGAATGTAGAAGGGGTGGGGGATGATGATGAGCCCCAGGATTGGTATGCCAGCCTGGACCAGTGCGATGAAAATCGGAAACTAATTGCCCTGGCTATCTCGCTTTACAATATCGATCATCTTGAGCCGATGAACCGAAGCAATTTTGATCTATCGAAACTGCTCAAAGGAAAATATCTGGAGCGGCTTCCCGTGGGACCTTCGGGAGGTATCTATTCCCTGACAGAGAAGGGAGAAGTTACTTGCAGCGTGCATTATTAAAATTATGTGTTGTAGCCAGTTTGATACTTTCTATGGTTACCCTGGCCGGCTGTCAGACAATGAAATACCTGGCCGCGGCATTGGAGATTTCCCGGGCAAATACCTATTACTCCAGGGGGAATATCGAGCAAGCTGTCGACCATATCGAAAAGGCGGTACGGATCGATCCGGAAGGGCCGTGGGGTGAAATGGCTGCTTACCGGTTGGCGGAGATTTATCTGGAGGTAGGAAATGCCAGTCAGGCGCTTCAAGTTTTTAAGCGTGCTCTCAAGGATCATCCCGGCCATCTGTCCAAAAGGCAATGGCAGGCGAAACTGCGGATCGGAGAGTGCTATGAGAGACTCGATGATCCTCTGGAGGCGCTCGAGTATTACCAGAAACTAGCAACTGAAGAACCTGGTCATTCAGACGAGGCGATGACTCGTATTGGCCGGGTGGAGGGACGTCTTGATCGTACGGGGAAACGTGGGGAGATAGAAAAAGTTTACCGTGAGTACAAAGATTACTATCGGCAGCACATCAATATCGTCAGCCGCAATATCGTCGTGTTCGATCCAATGTTGATGGAGTTGACGCTGCGAAAATTTAAAGAGAGTTACCGGAAATACAAGTTACTGACCAAAGAGATGTCCAAACGGGAACGTTTGGAACTGCTCCAGCGGGAGGCTAGTGAAGTCCATCAGGAGTATATTGACGCGATCAAAGATCTCTTACCGGAGGAGTACAACCGGCCTGATATCGATTCGCTCAGGCGAACATGGGAAGACAAACAGCAGGAGTTTGAAGACCTCAAGCGGGAACTTGAAGAGTAAACATTAAAGCTTGAGATTTTGGACCCGGGCGAAGCTTGAGTGTTTATGCTGACGAAGTGCCATCAAAGCGCTCCTGCGTGGGCTAAGTGGTCCCACCCTCAAGCAGGGAGATTGGAGATTTAGGAGATTTTACCCGGGCGGAGGCTGATCTCTTCCTCCGGAGGCCTGTGTCAACATTGAGATGTAGCGGGGACCTGGTGGTCCCGCCCTCAAGCAAGTGAGATTGGAGATTTAGGAGATTTTACCCGGGCGGAGGCTGATCTCTTCCTCCGGAGGCCTGTGTCAACATTGAGATGTAGCGGGGACCTGGTGGTCCCGCCCTCAAGCAAGTGAGTGTAGAAAGAAGGGGATGAACCGGTTTGCCGCATTCAAATTTTGTACATCTGCATGTTCATTCCCACTATTCGGTTTTAGATGGTTCAATGAAGATCCCCGACCTGGTGACCGCCGCCCAACGGCAGAAAATGCCGGCGGTGGCGTTGACTGATCACGGGAACCTGTTTGGTGCTGTCGATTTTTACAAAAAGGCAGATAAAGCGGCAGTCAAACCGATTATCGGCTGCGAAGTTTATGTTACTCCCGGAAGCTGTCATGACCGCCAGGCTGGAAGAAAACTTCCACTGCACCATCTCGTACTGTTGGCCAGGAACGACGAAGGATACTCAAACCTGGTTAAACTGGTCTCAGCCAGTTATATGGAGGGATTCTATTACAAACCACGGGTAGATAAAGATCTTCTTGAACGGTACTCGGATGGGTTGCTGGCGTTATCGGCATGCCTGCAGGGAGAAGTATCTTATCATCTCGATCACGAAGACGAGAAAGCGGCGGTGGAAGCAGCGTTATGGTACCGGGATTTGTATGGTCCGGAGAATTTTTACCTGGAACTCATGTATCATGGTATGTCACGTCAGAAGCGTGTACTGAAATCTTTGGTAAAATTGAGTGATCAGGAGAACATTCCTCTAGTTGCTACCAACGATGTGCACTACGTCAGCAGAGAAGACCATCGGGTTCAGGATGTATTGCTTTGCATTCAAACACAGAGTACCTGGGCCGACCAGGAACGCTTCAAAATGCCTACCGATGAGTTTTATTTTAAAACTCCAGAGGAGATGGAAGCGCTGTTTTCGGATATGGCGCCCGAATCTATCAGCAACACGCTGAAAATTGCCGAGCGGTGTAATGTAGTAATGGATTTCGAAACTCTTCATCTTCCCGCTTATCCAGTCCCCGAGGGGGAAGACCGGTCACAACTGTTAGCGAGGATGTGCCGGGAACAGTTTTCACATCGTTATACTGCTGATATGATTCCACAGGTTGAAGAGCGGTTGAAATATGAGCTGGGTGTTATCAAGCGGATGAAGTTCGATAGTTATTTTCTTATTGTCGCCGATTTTATCAGTTGGGCCAAAGATCAAGGTATTCCGGTAGGACCCGGCCGTGGGTCAGCCGCCGGTTCAATCGCATCATATCTGCTCGGTATAACAGATATCGATCCACTCAAGTACAGCCTGGTTTTCGAACGGTTTTTAAATCCTGAACGCAACCAGATGCCTGATATAGATATCGACTTCTGCAAACGCCGACGTGATGAAGTCATTAATTATGTCAGGAACACGTACGGCAAAAACTCGGTGGCACAGATCATTACTTTTGGAACCCTTAAAGCCCGGGCAGCCATCAGGGATGTGGGGCGTGTACTGGGGCTTTCATACCCTGAGGTAGACCGTATCGCCAAACTAATTCCGCCTGATCCCGGGATGACTCTTGCCCAGGCATTAAGCATGGTGGATGAGTTGAGAAAACTCGAGTCATCCAGTACAGATATGCGGCAGCTTATAGAGATTGCGAAGTCGCTGGAAGGGGTTATAAGGAACGTTTCTACCCATGCCGCCGGTGTCGTGATCACTGAAGGAGATCTGACCGATCTCGTTCCTCTTTACCGAAGTTCCGAGACCGGAGAAAACGTGACCCAATTCACCATGACCGCAGTAGAAGAGATCGGACTTCTGAAGGTTGATTTTCTAGGTTTGAAGAATCTCACCGTCATAGATGATACGGTTAAATTGGTAAAAAAAGTTAGAGATGAAGATCTGGATATCGACACTTTTCCACTTGATGACGAAGCCACTTATCAGCTGCTCTCGGCGGGACAAACCACCGGCGTGTTCCAGCTCGAATCATCAGGGATGCGAGAACTTGCAAAAAAGCTCAAACCTTCACAGTTCGAGGACATCATAGCCCTTTTGGCCTTGTACCGGCCGGGTCCTTTGCAGTCCGGCATGGTGGATGATTATATCGCCAGGAAGCAAGGGGAGGTAAACGTTCGATACATCCATGAGCTGGCTGAAAATATTTTGAAAAAAACCTATGGCGTCATTCTTTACCAGGAACAGGTGATGCAGATTTCATCTGCTTTGGCAGGATTTACTATGTCGGAAGCCGACGCACTTAGAAAAGCTATGGGGAAGAAGATCGCGGACGTTATGGAGGAGCAACGGGATAAATTTGTTGAAGGTGCTCTCAATAATAATGTTGAGAAAAGAAAAGCTGAAGAGATTTTCGACCTGATGGCTAATTTTGCCAAGTACGGATTCAATAAGTCTCACAGCACTTCCTATGCCATGATCAGTTTCCGCACGGCCTATCTCAAGGCTCATTACCCGGTGGAATTCATGGCTGCTCTGCTGACCAACGAGATGGATAATCTCGACAAAATCTCTCTTTATATCGAGGAAGCAGAACGGAGAGGGATTAAAGTCCTTCCACCCGACGTGAATGAAAGCTATATTAATTTTACGCCAATTGGAGAGAATATCAGGTTTGGTTTGGGGGCTGTTAAGAACGTCGGTATTACAGCTGCGCATGAAATTATTAAAGCCCGACAGCAACACGGGCAGTTCAAATCATTGGGTGAGTTTTGCGACCTTATCCCCATGGGATTAGTGAACCGCCGGGCCATAGAGAGTCTCACTAAATGCGGGGCTCTGGATTCTTTTAATCTTCATCGTTCTCAGATGCTTGACATGCTTGATGAGGTCATGAAATCAGCTCATACCGTGCAGAAGGACAGGGCAATCGGCCAAATCACTTTTATGGATATGGTTGCTACTGAGGAGTTCTCGGTGCGAGAGCTTTCGGTTTCGGAAAAACCAGAATTTCCCAGGAGTCAGCTGTTGACTTTTGAACGGGAAACGCTGGGACTTTATCTGAGCGGACACCCGCTTGACGAAGTTAGAACGGTTCTGGACATGATTAATGCTGTTTTAATCAATGATTTGGCAGATGAACCCCGGGGCAGTGAGGTGGTTGTAGCGGGTCTGGTCAGTTCCATCAAAACAAAAACTACCCGTCGCGGTGAAGAGATGGGGCTCATGACTCTGGAGGACGAAGCGGGGAAAGTTGTTGTCAGGTTTTTTGCCGATGTCTACCAAAAATGCCGGGGTTACATCGTATCCGGCGAATTGGTTGTGGTATATGGCAGAGTGAACAAAGATGAAGATGAAATTAAAATCCAGGGGGAGAAGGTCCAATTCCTGGATGATATTCTTGATTTGTATCCGTGGCGTGTGGATCTATTGGGTGAGGCCGATATTTTCCCGGAGGATACGATGAAAAGGATAAAAGATGTGCTTTTTGATCATCCCGGTGAAACCAAAGTTTACTTTAATTTAAAGAAGAATGGAAAATCTGTTATCATAGCTGTACCACGCCGGGTAAAGCCGGAGGAGTCACTGCTTAACAAACTCAAACGGATACTTGGCGATAATAATGTATTTATCAGTATGGAGGCAGGAGGTACGAACGGTGAAAGGTCAGGACACATCGTACTCTTCTGAGAATGACTGCCAGGATTTTGACCAGGCAGCCCTGGAAGAATTATTGGTGGCTTCGATAGAGGGTTTGACTCCATCGTTGAACACCGTCTGGGAGCGTTTATCGTCCGAACAGCGGTCAGAGGCTGTTAAGCTCATCGGAATGCGGCACTCTTTGGCGTTAAAAGGACTTGTGCTGACGAGTCTAAGTAGTCGCAACGCCCGCGAACGTGCCAATGCGGTTGAAGTGTTGGGTAAGCTGGACGCTGAGCAGAGTGTTGTTTATATAGAACCTTGCCTGGAAGATCCCGACAACCGTGTCAGAGCGAATGCGGTATTGTTGTTGTGGGACAGTTCTCCTGAGTTGGCCAAAGAAGCACTCTATGAAATGCTGAGAAGCGACAATATGTGGATGCGCTCCAGCGCAGCCTATGTTCTCACCAGAGAATGCAATGAGATGTTCCGGACAGACCTGGAACGTTTGCTCGATGATGAGCAGGATACCGTGCGGGAGAAAGTGATTGCCGCCCTTGGAAATCTCGGTCCGGGACCTTCTGAAAAACCTCTTTTGCTTATTCTCTCGAACGAGATGACGCATCCGTTCATCAAAGTTGAGATTATCAAGGCATTAAGTAAAATGGGCCGGGGAAAACATTCCGAAAGCTCATCACTGATTTTACAGATCGCTAAAAATGAGGAAGAAAACGATTTCGTGCGACTGGAAGCGGTTAAAGTCCTGGGCCACATCGGTGAAAGTGGAGCCGTTCCGCTTCTTTCGGATATTGCTGCCTGCCAGAATGTTGACGAGTACCTCAGAGTTGCGGCTTTAGAGTCACTGGGATCATTGGGTGGAGCACAAGATTTGCTTCTCGGTCTACTGGCTGATCCCATGGAGAAGGATATTATTCGGGAGCGGACATCAATTACCCTGGGAAGAATGGGGGTCAGCGATCTGGTTCCGAAACTTCGTAACTTGCTCAATGAGGAAAACGAAGATCTGCTGTTGAGCCTCATTGCCAGGATTGAAGAACACAGCTGATATTTTTTCAAAGAAGTTCTTGCGTATGACATTTGGAAAAGAAACAGATCCGTCGCGGATCGCTTGCCGTTGAGAGGATGGTGCATGATGATTAGGTTCGGGTACCGTGAAAGAGGAATCAACGCATTAGCGTTTTGTATCCTGTTAATGGTGTTTTTAATAAGTCCTCTTTTTGCTCAGGTCGCACAAAACCATGTCAAGGCTGGAAGGCGGTATATTAATCAAGGGAAATATCCTGAAGCCGAAAAATCATACCGGGCAGCCATAGAGGCTGACTCTGCTTATTTGGAAGCCTACAGAAACCTGATAGACCTCAAACGCAGGCTGAAAGATCCTGGTGCAATTGTCTCCATCGTAGAAGAAGCGCTACGGAGAAATCCGGTCATGGATATTTCAGATAAAGGGCATTTTCACCGTATTGCCGCCCGGGCTTGTCTTGAGAACAACTTGTTTATGGAAGCTTTTCGGCATATAGAGAAAGCTCGTGATTACCTCGGAGAAAGTGAGGCAATATCTGCTGATTTCAAGGTAATCAAACAGAAACTTGCTAATTATGTGGATGAACTCATTGGTAAAGCCAACCAGGCCTTTGAGCAAAATGAACTCGAGAAAGCCATATCACTTTATAGTCAAGTTCTTAAAATTGATCCGGAGAACGGGGAAATTTATCAAAAGTTCAAAGAATCCAGAGATTTGTTCACGAAAGAAGTGTCACTCAACGCAGCGCTGGAAACCCTTTCAAAGGCCGAGGTCCTGCTTCGGCAGGAGCAATGGGATGAGGCGGTTTCACTGCTTGATGAAGCGAAGAGCAAAGCGCCCTGGAGCGATGATGTTAAACAACGTGTCGAGGCAGGAAAACAGGTGTATCAGAAGTATCTTGACCGTATAAAAGTTAATGAAGAAGCCAAACAACAAAAGGAGGAACATAAACGGCAGGAAGCTTACTACCTGGAGCGTGCGAAACTTTTTCTTATGGAGGAAAATTGGGACAAAGCCATCGAGTTTTATCGGAAAGTTATTGCCTCAAATCCCGCTAATCGTGAAGCCGGTCAGAATCTCCAGGAGGCTTTAAACGCCAAGAAATTGAGAACGAGCTTCGAAGAAGGGACCCGGTATCTGGCTTCGGAGGAATATGAGAAAGCAGTGGAGAAGTTCGATTTCGTCTACTCCAAAACACCACATTCAAGAACCATGTTAACCAGGCTCTGCGAAGCCCTGGAGCAAATTGGCAAGACTGAGGAAGCCATCTCGAGATACCAAACCTTTATCAAGAATAATCCCCGAGCTGTTGATTTCTATGTCAAGATCGGTGATTTGTACTCGGGCAAAGGTAATTACGCTAAAGCTGTTACCATGTACAATATCTACCTTAGCAAGCACACGAAAGACATTAAAGTCGGGATGAAGGTGGCGGACAGCTACCTGCTCATGGGAAACGATAAAGAAGCTCTGGCCACATACCGTAAGTTCGCTAAATTTGAGGAAGGTAATTTGGAACTACGGGAAAAAATGGTAGCGTTGTATCTCAAAGCGGGGAACAAAAAAAGCGCTTTGATCGAACTTGGATCACTGGTGGAAAAATCGAATATTGTAGCCAAAGACGCTGAGTACCTCTATCAGATGGGCAAGATTTTTTTGGAACAGCAGGCCTACCGGGACGCGTTGATCAAGTTCAAGAAATGTAACAATACGCTTCCCGGTTACAAGGACGTGGCCGAACTGATCCATGATTTGAAATGGAAACAATTCGTGCCGATTCTCATCTTACTCGGAGTGCTGGCCCTCCTGCCATTGTTGAAATTTGTAATGGGTTTTAGACTCTCCTTCACCGATCTGTTTAAACAGGACCAGAAAGGAAAGCTGCACAAGAAAATTGCTGCCTACAAGCAACAAGGATTGTGGGGAAAAGTCATTGCCGAGTATGAAAAATACCAGAAATTACCCTTGGGGATCACCGAAACGCGTGATATGCTTCAAGACCTGTCAAATGCCCATCTCAAACTGGAGCATTTCGATGAGGCGATGTCCACAGCCGAGCGCCTACTGAGTATCGATAAACAAAACCGTATTGCTTTGAGTGTTTTGGGAAAATCGTATCTTGGAAAAGGTGAATTGGAAAAAGCCATAACTCAGTGCAAAATTGTTTTTGAGACAGATCCGGAAAATGGATCTATGCATGATATTTTCCAGGAGACATACCGCCGGTCAGGGCGGTTGAATGAGCTTCTTGTAGAGTACGAGGATATGACGGCCTCTTTCCCGGATAGTATGTTTCTGCGTAATATCTATCTGAAAATTGAGAGAGAGGTTGCAGGCTCCAAGTAATCAAAATAATCGCGAGTTATTCGTGATAAACTTCACAAATTGATTGTGACATGGTAAGCTGGCAGATAATTAAATGTAAGTCACGACAACGGGGAAGGGTAGTGGAGGTGGTGGACTCAGTGGATAAGTCGTTTTCGATTGAAGAGGCTGCCGGGACCGTTCAGGTCGTCCGGCTTCTGGAAAACCTAACCGGTGATCAAGTATTTCAGTTTGAGAATTGTATGAAGGAACTGGTCAACGCCGGGCACAACAAGTTTGTTCTGGAGATGAAAAATGTCGATTACATTTCCAGTCGTGGAGTTGGAGTAGTCGCTTACGCACTCGGTAAGTGCCGTAAAGAAGGTGGAGACATAAAATTGGTTGGACTCTCTGCATTCGTTAAAAAACTCTTCAAAATCATCAAATTAGACAAGATATTTGAAGAATACAAGAGTGTAGAGGAAGCTATAGAAGCTTTTAATAGTTAAGCCGCTTTATTGCTGCCATTAAGGACCGGTCCTCCGAGGACCGGTTTTTTTGTTTGTCGTTTGTGGAAATCAAGAGTAAAGACTTCAAGGTTCGGCACCGATAGATGTGAATGAAGATGTCCCCAGTGGATTTCTTCACGATCAATTGCATATCCTCTCCATTTCTTATGGCGGACTTTTTTAAGTCCGCCTTTTTTTATTCAAGAGACCGTTTGAAACGGCCGAAAAGGTTATTGGGAGTGCAGAAAATGAACTTAACTTTAATGATCATCGTTTTCTTTCTGGCCCCGATCGGTTTGGGTGCCATACTGCTGCATGGGGCTCTCAAACTGTTGGAAGTTCTTTCCGGTCGTCTTCCTTGAAGTGGCCTCCGCAACTGGTTCCTTTGAGTATCCTTATTCCGTTTTGTTGAGGTTCGGAGTCTCTTCCCGAGGGACACTCACGGCGCTTGCCATCCTGGCGCGCCTTCGTTCGAGTCCCGCTCGCGGATTTGCCATCCCTGGCAAATCCACGACCTATGCCCTCGTACAGAGACTCCGAACCTCAAGTAAACATTTGTTTTAAGGACAGGCTCAGAGGAAGATGCTCCGCCTTGTATGTGTTTGGTTATGGATGTCTTTCCTTCGCTTGGCTGTTCGCTGTGGCGAAAGCGCCTCGTTTGACGGAGGTCTGGAGTTGTTAGTGGTCGCTTGCTTGCTTCCCATCTCAACCTCGTGAATGACGAAGTTCGGATACCTTTTATTATGACTTGTATGATATACTTATCATAGAGTATATCTTTACTGACATATGAAAGGCCTTTTAAATTCCAATGATACATTTGAACAGTATGATTAAGGGCAAAGGAAAACTGATTCAGCGAGGGTTTTCACTGGTCGAACTCATGGTGGTCGTTGTCATTCTTTCTATTCTGGTTGGATTCATTGCCAATGAAGTCCGTCAAGTGATTATCGAGGCGAAGGTCAAGGGTTTGAAAAATAACCTTAAGGTAATACGGGATGCCATTAAAGGCTATCGGTCTGATAAAGGAATTTTCCCCAGTTCTTTCAAGGACCTTACCGATGCCCATCCCCCTTATCTGATGGAGATTCCGGTAGATCCGTTTTCCGGTGGCGCCAATTGGCTGGTGCGTCCTCAACCGTACAATCTTCTGTCAGACCCCGCTGTTTCGGTAAGCTCTGCATCTTCCGAGCGGTGTCGAGGGGCAATGGGGCAGGCTTTTCGTCTGCAGGACGGTGAAGATCCGCTGGGAGAGAGCATGGGCGCAACCTGGTACAGCACTAAAAATGAGGTAACTATCTCCATAAGCTGGCCCACTCTGGGAAATCTTCTGATCGAGCGGGTGGTAATTATTTTCGAGGATAAACCCTACCTGATAAATAGTCTTACCGTGGGTAGCACGCAGATAGTATCTTCGTCCGATCCGATTTATGTCAACAAGTACGAGTACGTGATGCGTACCACCTCTTCCAGCTTAAACGCAAGTTCTATCACGCTCAAAGTGCAGAGGACGCTGCCTCAGAACAAGGACGTATATCCGTCTAGCAAGGCTGTTGATATCGAGCAGGACTGGGTCATATCGAGGGTCCGGGCGGCGTATCAGAAGAACGTACTGACAGATACCGCCTTGAATTTACCGCCTAATTTTACCGAGCGTCAGTTCAGAAACGGGGCCCTCGCCTGGTTTAAGGGAGCTGGCAAAGGATCAAGCGGAGATGGTGATTTAGACCCGAATAGTCTTCCTATAGGTGCTCCGAAACCTGATGGATTCCCTAACTATAAGCGGGTTTCCAATACCAACAGTATCAATGGTTCTTCGGCCGCGGCGATCGCCGCCAATGCATCTAATTATGGAGAATACCAGTTCGGCACTGATTTTATTGATCCGTATTTCAAACCGGATTCCATTGGTGTTAACCTGGACATGATTCCTAACCGGGAATCGGTCAGAATAAGGGAGATTATGGTCTTTAAGCGGCCACAGGCACCAGGAGGACCAGATATATTTAGGTGGATGCCGGAGCCGATGTTTGCCAGTGCGATGAGTTCAGCCGGCTACCAGGAACTTGGTTTGTCGGACGTCAAGAGCGCCGTTCCGGAGTTTTATGAGTTTTAGCCCGCATATTTCACCAGCGCTCCTGCTGTGGTTTCAGATGCACCCGCATCTTCTGCGTTACGCTCGGTTGCGTGCCTTGAACCTGCAGGCGCCTCTGCAGCCTCGCGACGGAGGCTCATGAAATATGCGGGCTTTAGCCTGTTTTTGACTCAAGGAGGCTTCCGGTTTGACCCAGTTGCTTGACGTTCGGTACAAAGTATATTTACTGCTTCTTATCCTGGTTTTTCTCCTGGTCGTGATGTCGGTTCGTGTGTACTTCATACAGTCCTTTTCCCCGTCTTTGCGGGTCAGGTATTATGGACCGACGGAGTTCCGCTTGGGTAACACCTTCGCCCCCGTTGTCCTGGTCACTCGAGAAGAAAACAATTATCCCGCTTCCGGGGCCGACGTCTTGCTTGAACTGAGACCTCTGGGTAAAAAAATAGCGTCTGAGAAAAAGTGGCGCTTAATTCGTGCTTTGACTGATGACCAGGGGATTTTTCGTCCGGTTGTTCCTATTTCAGAGAACCTGGTCCCCGGTCCCTATACCCTTCACCTTCAGGTACGGCATAATTCCAGCCGGGTTACCTGCGAGCTACCCGTAACCATTCTGCCTGGCGTAAACGCGTATCTGGTGTCTCGTGCTCCGGCATATTTCCCCGGCGAAACCGTCGAGTTAATCTGTCATTTGTGGGGGATGGAGCATGGTAAGAATAGAAAAGTATTATTCAAGGTAACCACTCCGCGGGGAGAACTTTTATTCGTTGAACGGGTGGACGTTGGCCAGGATGGGTGTGCTTTTTCCCTCTTCTCTCTGGGAGATTTGGCCATTGTTGGAGAATACAAAGCTTTCGTTCTTTTCGAGGGCGGTGAGGTCCAAACCTCCTTTCAGGTTGCGGCTCGGCCGCTTCCCGGTGTCCGGACCTGGTTACAGCTGTCAAAACGGCACTACCTGGCAGATGATTCAGTGGAAGGTATTGCCGTCCTGCTTGATACTGAAAACCGTCCTATCAGTGGGGAGCCTGTAATTATTCGAACGGTTCTTTCCGGGGTCGGCTCGCTCCCCGAACAATCCGGCTCCACAGACAACACCGGGGCCTTCAAATTCAGGTATCACCTTAACGATTTTACTACTTCAATAAAACAGACCACTCAGCTTATGACCGCCTTGATTCTGCCGCGAGAATCAAATCTTCTGGCAGCTGTTGATACTGCCTCTGTTTCTCGAGAACCAGTGGCGGTGGAAATACTCCCTGCCGGTGGCGGTATAGTTCCTTCCATCAACAATGATGTCTTTCTTATCAGTTATTTCCCTTCCGGCTTGCCGGCTGCAGTGATGGTTGATTTCGAAGGAAAAACGGTACGTACCGGACGTGATGGCCTGAGCAAGTTCACATTTTTTCCGACCGGTTCTACCAGCGAGGGGATTTACAAATTGGAGGGAGAGTTAAATGAGAGTGTTGGACGAAAGATAATACTGAGACAACGGGCCGACGGCAAAAGAGATATTTATCTAAGACCTTCTCTGCCAATGATATTATCCGGAGAAAAACTCACATTCACTGTTTCTTCACAACTCTTTGATAATGTACTGGTCAGGGCTTATGATGATGATGGAATCATACTTGAAAAAGTTGTTGAACTTCATAACGGTCTGGGCAAAGCGGCTGTGGTCTTTCCGGGATATACGAGGCCGGTCATGCTTTGTGCGTACCAATTCCATCCCTCAGAAGGTTTGTTTTACGATCTTCGATCGGTGTTGGTGCTGGATGAGAATATACCTATTAAAAGCATTATCCCTAAATCACAGGCGGTCACCGGGCAAAGTATCGAGGTCAGTCTTCTTAATTATCGTGAACCCGGACCGGGAACACTTCCTGTTAGAATTGAAGCTACGCTCCAAGAGGCATTGCAAAGTGAAGTTTTCGAAGTAGGAAAACACCGTTTTTTTCAACCGGTGTTTGATGTACTGAATGGCCACCGGCCGGCCTCATCGGTTTCTCCTGAATTGGTAGCAGCATACCTGGCTCAACTGCCGTTGCCGAAACCGTTTGAATCCTATTTCGACAGTTTTAAAATGGAGAAAATTCACCAGACTGTCTTCAGAACAAAATATTTTTCCTGGCTTTTCCTTACCAACATAGGTGTTTTGTTAAGCATTCTCCTGCTTTTTGTTTTGCTTGCCAGTGCTTCTCTAATGGGAATTATTTCTCCTTCTTTTACCGAGCAGGACACAAAAGAAAAATCTGCTGTTTACTCCCTGGCAAATAAGGTCACGATTGTTACCATCGGCGGCGCCATTAGTCTCTGTGGACTGTTTTTCCTGAGAAGACTTGATATTGTACCTTTGCTGTTCACCAGGAGTATGATGATTCTGTTCGTTCTGATGACTGGGCTTTTTCAGTTGAACGCGGTCCGTCGGCAGGAGGTCCCAGAAGGACTATTATTCCGGATTATACTTGGCTGTTCCACTTTCTGGTTGATACTCTGGATCGTATATTTTGAGTTTCTCGACCTGTATTTTATCAAGGATTTAGGCGAATACCCGGTCTATCTACTTAATATCCTGGTCTATCCTGCGGTTGTGGTCTTCACCCTGTTATTATTGTTGAATTCCCGCTTAACCATGAAGCACGCTCACCATTGGTTGGGAATAACCACCGGTATTTTTCTTCTGGTGGGAGCTGGAGCCGCTTGTCTCTGGGGGGCAATGAAAATCGGACCCTTCCTTAATACTGTGATACAGTCAATTCGGAACGGCCGGAGCCAATACTCCACCATGCTGGCGACCGGTTCCTTCTCAAATCGTGATGATTTGACTCACATATCAGGGTTTCGAATGCCGCCACCGGCCTTGATAAGCGCTACTTCGGTGTCGGTTGGCCCGGGGGAAAAGAAGACGATTAGTCTGCCTGCTGGTGAAGAAGCCGGCACACGAGATCTGCTTGTTACGGCTTTTGGACAAGGTTCTCCGCAGATTCTCAACAGGGTCACGGTTGCTGTTAAAACGTCTCTGAAAGTCAATACTGTCTGGCCTGGCCGGGTATCTCCCGGTGACAGCCTCTGGTTGCCCGTAAAAATAAACAACGTTTCGAAAGAATCTCGTATTGTACGAGTAGGCTTAGAGGCCGGAGGACACGGTACTCTCCCTGGATATTCAAACCTTAACATTGGACTTTCGCCAGGTGAGATGGTGCGATGTTTTTTCCCATTCACCATTGAAAGAAGTGGAGATGTCAAGCTCACCATGAAAGTTGGAGGCGACGAAACGGAGCGAGTATACGTGTGGGATGACTATTCGCGCCAACTTCTTCCGGTTGTCGGCCAAGGTTTCGTTGGCGAAAACCGTATTCAGGTAGCTGCTCGGATCGGTAAAAAACGGATTCCAATTCAAACAATCGTCCTGTACGAATCACTGGGAGAGATAGCTCAGGAGGTGTGGACCCATATAAAATCCGGTCCGGTTTTAGAATTTTCCACTCTGGAGTCAAGGCTGCGTCTGGCTCTTAAAGTGGTCCATTTGGCAAACGCAGCGGAGAGTGAACGGGTTGAATTGCCACTCGAATTATCCACATCGTGCTCTTCTGAGCTCCCGGGACTCTATCGTGCTTTACTTTTATTTAGAAATAGTGATGGATCGTTCTGTCAGACCCCGGGATTGCCGGGTGATCTCCTGGTCACCGCTCGGGCAGTGGAATTGTTGTCATTACTGAAAACATTGGTACCGGTTGATAATAAGGTACGGACCGGTGCTGAGTTGTGGCTGCTGGGCAGGCAGCAGGAAAACGGCAGTTGGCGCTTGAAAGGTGAAGAACTAATGACCGGTGCCTGGCTTGAGTTTTCCGATGCCAGGTTGGCATGTACAGCGGCAGTATTGAGGCGATTGGTGTCGGCTAAATCCGACGGTCGTGCAACCCGCCGGGGTGAGCTTTATCTCAGGGAGCGCTGGAACACTGTGCTAGAAGATCCTTACACGCTATCAATGAGTATTCTGGCTCTCGGTCGCCAACCTTTTCGAAAGAGTGAGCTTCAAAACCTGTTACGAAGTCTGAAAGAAAACCTGCGCCGCTTGGGAGAGGATGTCTATTTTGAGAGCAGGATTGCTCCGCATGGTCTCTCTCCCGAAGAGGAATCAAATCTTGAGGTAGCTGCCCTGGTATTGAAATCATTGGCGGGACTCAAAGTGGAGACCGAGTGGAAAAAAGATGCTCTCAGGTATCTTCTCCGGCGGATTTTGTCCGGCCCGGCCCGTTACAGCTCGAGGGTTTTAATTGATGTCGTTGAGATTTTACTGGACAATGCGGCTGAAATCGGTCCGGTTGCTGCTCCTGAGGATCTTGAAATCAGGGTGGGAGACAGGAACCTCAACCCGGAACATGCTTCTCGATTTAATCTATCAAAGCTTCTCTCACCTGAAGAAAGCGGTGCGGTGCTGGAGATCTATGATTCTTCAGGAAGATTGATTCTCGGGAGGAGTGAGGCAATCGAGCAAACTATCGAACCGGAGACCTATAATCCTGTTTCGATCGATTTCAATTATGCCCCCATGCGGTTGGGAGAAAAAAGGAAATTATATATTGAATTGGAAACTCCACCCGGTTTTGGCAGAGTTGGCTTTTGCCGGATTTTTGTTCCCGGTAATCTTACGGTTACAGCTCCCGGAGTCAAAGTTAATTCTTCTTATCGCGTCGTACGGCGCACCGATGGAGAATTGATTTTATTCCTGGAAAAACTAAGCCCGAGAGAAAAAACAAAAATTGAAATAGAGATGGAAAGCTCACTTCCGGGCAGAGCCTGCGGGATGACGGTGTACCTATCATACTTGAGGAATCCTGGGCAGATATTTAAAAGCCGCGATCCTGGAATCATTCAGGTGGACCTTCCTGAAGGGCTGACAGAGAAAAACGAACCGATCATCGAATCTCGGTAGCCTTGAACGCGGCTTAACCTGGTGTTATAATTGTTACAGGAGTGATTTTACATGTCTGTTGGTCAAAAATTCAAGGTACTTCTGGTAATAGCAGGTTTTGGTTTTGTTTTCACTACTGTTTTACTGGCCGATATTCCTGCTTTTTCCGAGGAAACCAATATACACGGAGGCCGAGGAGCCATTGGCACGGTACAATACCTTCCTTCTAAAAAAGGAAATCTCGTATTGGCCGTTCGTCTGGATGACGCTCGGTATACTTTGCTGAATCCTCGTTCAAGTAAGGTTTTCAGACGTTCTGCCCAGCGTCTGGCAGCAGTGGGAGATCTGGAAAGAGACGGAGAACCAGACTTACTGGTTTGGTCTTATCTTGGCGGTGAAACCGGTAATCTGGTGCGAGAGGATCTTAACGGTAACCGGTTATGGGCGGCGGATGTAAGAATTCCTCCGGTCCATAACCGGCAAACCTACATCCCGCTTGTATTGATCTATGATCTCGATGAGAATGGCACGGCGGAGATAATAGTGCCCAGAGAAAGCGGGCAGGTTGGAGTGTTTGGCGCTGTCGACGGAAAGCTCCTTCGCGATACGGTACTGACCGAGCAAGCAGCGGCAGTAATTAATCAGTATTTGCTGGTGGACAACCCTTATCTGTTGAAATCGATCACCCGCATTAGAGGTGATAGGACTTATTTTGATTTCGTCGGAGACGATCAGCCGGAATGGACACCGCAACCGCTTGATGGTAGGGCAGTGGTTCCATTTGTGATTAATAGTTTTGACGGAAATCTTTTATGGCAGTTTATCCCTCCACCACCCCGCGGCATTCACAATACGTTTCCAGAAGCGGTTTTCTCAGTCGACGTGGTGGATACCGATGGAGATGAACTGAATGAGATATTTTTGGGTGGCTATAACCGAGTGTTCATCCTGATGGTGGATGGACGTATACTGAAAGTGTTGGATAACGTTTTTTTCTAGCCCGAGTATTCACCATTTACTCGGCGCTGAGCTGGGAGGATTGTGCTATGAGCATAACCGTACGCAAGCGGGATGATGTCTCATTGATTGATGTTGAGGATCCAATAGGATACACGATGGCGGTCAAACTCAATACTGTTCTCGATCAGTTGATTCAGAAAGAAGCTGCCCGTAAAATCGTGATTAACATGAGCCGGGTCAATTTCATTTACAGCAAGGGATTGGGGGTGCTGGCCAACGGGTTCAAAATCGTCCGTAAGAATGATGGAGATCTCAAGCTTTACGGCCTGCAATCCCAGGTCAAGGAACTGTTCTTTTTAACGAAACTTGATAATGTTTTCGACATCTACGAAAACGAGGAACAAGCACTGGAAAGCTTTAGCCCGAAAGGAGATTCTGATACAGCATGAAAACATTGGCTGCTGTTGATCCGGAAACAGCGTTAGCGGTATACCGTGAAACTCTCCGGCAAGGGTTAACTCTGGAGCTGATTGCTTCTGAAAATTTCGTGAGTGAAGCTGTGCTGGAAGCTCAGGGTAGTGTGCTTACCAATAAATACGCCGAAGGCTATCCCGGGAGACGCTACTACGGGGGATGTGCCTATGTGGATGTTGTGGAACGACTTGCCCGGTCCCGCGCGAAGGAGCTATTCGGTGCGGAATACGCCAATGTCCAGCCGCATTCCGGCTCTCAGGCCAATATGGCAGCGTATCTGGCTTTATTGGAACCAGGTGACTGCTTGATGGGACTTGACCTGTCACACGGAGGACATCTTACCCATGGCAGTCCGGTCAACTTCTCCGGCCGTCTCTTCAATGTCATTCATTACGGAGTCGATCCGATTAATTTTCGGATCGATCTTGAGCAGGTCCGACAACTGGCCAGAGAACATCGCCCTAAAGCTATCATGCTGGGTGCCAGCGCTTATCCGCGGACAATTGAGACCGGAGCATTCCGCGCGATAGCCGATGAAGTAGGCGCGTATCTTATGTTTGACATTGCCCACATCGCCGGCCTCGTCTGCACCGGCCTGCATCCGGACCCGATTCCGGACTGCGATGTAGTGACTACCACGACTCATAAAACGCTCAGAGGCCCGAGAAGCGGGCTGATTATGTCCAGGAAGAAATACCGAAAAAAGATTGGTAAAATGGTCTTTCCCGGTATGCAGGGTGGTCCCCTTATGCATGTTATCGCCGCCAAGGCGGCCGCGTTCAAAGAAGCCATGTCTCCCGAATTCAAACACTATCAGCAGAGCATTGTCCGAAACGCCCAGGTGCTGGCCGAAACATTGATGGAAGAAGGTTTTGATCTGGTTTCCGGTGGAACTGATGTCCATCTCATGCTTCTCGATCTGACCCGGGCCGGGATCACCGGGAAGGATGCTGAAGAGGTGCTCGAACTGGCCGGGATCACCGTGAATAAAAACACCATTCCTTTTGAGACTCAGAAACCTACGATTACCAGTGGTGTCCGAATCGGGACACCGGCAGTTACCACCCGGGGAATGGAAAGCGAGCAGATGAAGCGGATCGGTGGTTTGATCGCAAAGATGCTCAGAAACTCTCGGGATGAGCGCGTCCTCGCGGAAGTTAAAATAGGTGTCAGGGAGCTTTGTGAGTCTTTCCCGCTGTATCCTGAGCGATTGCAGCGTCTGCGGCAGGAACTGATAGAAGTTGGAATCGATCCCGACATACCAGCGTCCGAAGAGTCATGAGAAAAAGATGTGCCGTCTCAACGACCG
Organism: uncultured bacterium; assembly: GCA_964593455.1. Classification (GTDB taxonomy): domain Bacteria; phylum Muiribacteriota; class CAYSPT01; order CAYSPT01; family CAYSPT01; genus CAZQHK01. Next base: position 72,217 of record CAZQHK010000018.1, on the reverse strand, counting down.
TAATCTTTTAGAGTCAAGCGAGACGGGTGCCTGGCAGCTGGTTATCACGCCAAATTGTGATTCCCATTTTAATATGGCCCTTGATGAGGTCTATTTTCGGAAAGTGGCGGGCAAGGGGGGGGGGCCGGTAGTACGTCTCTATGGTTGGAACTCTCCGTCCGTTACTATCGGACGGTTTCAGAATATTGACCGGGCACTTAACCTGGAAGTGTGTAAAAAACGGGGTGTAACCGTTGTGCGCCGCCCAACCGGGGGCCGTCTTGTATATCATGGACACGATCTCACCTACAGTGTTTCCGCCCGGTTGGGTGTCCCTCCTTTCGATGGAGGAATAATCCCAAGCTACACTATTATCAGCCAGTGGTTGGTGGATGGGCTTAAACAGTTGGGAATATCGGCTTCCCTGGCTGAGGGACAGGTCCATCATACCACCGGTGTCCGTACCCGGGAGTTGTGTTTTTCAGCAGCTTCACGTTACGAGATAATCTGTCAGGGCAGGAAGCTGGCAGGCAGCGCTCAGTTGAGATCCGGAGGGGCTATGCTTCAACAAGGTTCCGTTCCGCTAACACTGGCGGCCGGATCTGTAGCGGAAATAATTAGACTGCCAAAAGAAACATTCGGGAATCGGGATAGGCTGGTCGATACGTTCACAGCCAGAGCTATCTCGGTTATGGAAGCAGCCGGCAGATCCATTCACTGGGACGAGATAGCTAAAGCGTTAACCAGCTCTCTTCGGGAGCGGCAAAACGCGGATATCTTCATCAAGGAACCGACCAGGGAAGAACTTGAAGATGCCCGGAAACTGGTGCGGTGTAAATACGCTACCGAAAAATGGAATCTCATGGGAAAGCAAATGTGTTGATTATTGTAGTCTTCTTAGAAGATTTGTGGTATTAATGAAGATAGCTATTTCTGTAAATTGCTGTCACTGTTGTGAGGTGCAATTTACCCGGTAAAGGGTTTGCATGGAAAACAGGAGGAACGTGCCATGGAAATATTGGTCACTAAAGAAGAAGGGCAGTTTGAAGTTCGCTTCTCTTCCTCAACACATCTACAACCTGTTCAAGCTCACCTACATGAACAAAGTAGTCGATATCTTCGAAGATCTGGAGACTGCGCTTAAAAGTTTTCAGGTTCAGTAGCGTCAACCGGGGAGAGGCGTAACCCGTGGACACTATCATTCGAGGAGGCACTATAGTTACTGCTTTCGAGACCTTCAGGGCTGATATCGGCATAGAAGCCGGTAAAGTGGTGGAACTGGCCAGTCATGTGTCTGTTTCTGCTCCTGTGGAGGTCAACGCCGCTGACAAACTCGTGTTACCCGGGCTCATTGACAGTTCAGTTTTTTTTACTCCCGGCACAGACGGTGTTCTTCCCGCCGACACGTTTGAAGCAGGTACCGCAGCGGCCGCCGCCGGTGGTGTTACGACCGTGATCAACCAGGTTTGGTGTCGAAGCGGCAGATCGGTTATTGATACGCTGAGAGATACCCTGGAAGAGGTTGCCCCCTTGGCCGGGGTTGATTTTTCCTTTCATGCCCTGGTCGAACCGAATGAATCACTTCCTGGCGAGGTTTTTGACCTGGTCTATTTCGGAGTACCAAGTCTGAGGCTGACCGGCAAACGGTCTACAGGGACCACCGGCTATGACGGTATCCTGTTTGCAGTATTACGTGAAGCCTCGAGATGCGGAGCATTGGTAGGCGTTACTCCCGCCAATAGCGAGGTTACAGATTTTTTGGCCGGAACATATCTTTCAGAAGCGAAGATAAGCCCCGATTATCATGGCCGGTCGTGGCCGGCTTTTTTGGAAAAAGAATCGGTGGTGAAGGCTGCCGTTTACGCTGAAGCTACCGCTTCGCACGTTCATGTTTTCGGTCTCAGTACGGCTGCCGGTCTTCAAGAGATAGAACAAGCCCGGGTCAAGGGAGTACAGATAACCTGTGAAACGCATCCCTATTATCTGTTATTGACCAAAGAACGGATGTATGATGAACAGGAAGGATCTATTTACATTACCGCTCCCCCATTACGAGAGGAGCAGGATGTTACGCGGTTATGGCTCGGTCTCAGGACCGGATCGGTACAGACAGTGTCCTCCGGACACCGTGGATTGTGGCGAAGCCAGAAACGCGAGCCCCTAACTTTCGCTGATATCCCTCCCGGACTTGGTTGTATCGAGGCAATGTTACCGCTTCTTTACTCTGAGGGTGTTATCAGAAACCTTATCTCGCCGGAACGCCTGGTGGAAATGCTCTCCTACAACCCGGCCTGTCTGTTCGGTCTCTATCCGGAGAAGGGCACGGTAGCTGTTGGAGCGGATGCCGACCTGATTATCTTCGATCCACGCCGGACATCCGTTTTGTCGCTGGAATCTCTCCATGGCAAATCAGATGTTCAACCATTTGCCGATTGGGATATTACCGGAGCGGTGGAGATGACCTTTCTCCGGGGGCAGGTAGTTTACCACAACGGCGAGGTGCTTGGTAGTCCGGGCACGGGACGGTTTGTAAAACGGATTCCGCTTGAATAACCGATACCGTCAAGCTTCACATATTTTTCAGAATGGGATGCGCTGCTTGATAGTATTAACCAAAAACGTTTCTTCGGCCAGCATTGGTTAGAACCATTTTGCTTGACCATAATGTGAATCCTTCCTTAACATTGTAAATCTCCTTCTTTATTCAGCTAAAATCGTGCCATGTTTCCTGGCCTCGGTGCAATTGTAGGCAGAAAACAGCTGTATTGCCCATTATCAGGCCGGTTTCTCCTTTTTTTGTGTCACCGCACAAAGTGTGGAGGATGGAGTTTGATGTTCAATTACTGGTCATTTATTATTAAAAAATGGGTAGAATCTGCCTGATCATTCCGGTGCAGTGGAGACGCCGATACATCGAGTGATTAAAAGAATCAGCGTGATTTGAAGCACAATCCCGGCCAGGATGGAATAAGGGTTATTCGTATACCCGGCCAGAATAAACATGAAAAGAGCTGCCATCCCTGTGACACAGGCGTATGGCAGCTGTGAGTTCACATGATCGGTGTGCTCGCATCCCGAAGACATGGACGAGAGAATGGTCGTATCGGAGATGGGTGAAGAATGGTCTCCAAACATTCCGCCGCTGAGGACGGCGGCAATGGCGACATACATCGGGCTGTTGATTCCATGGGCAACCGGAATGGCAATGGGCATGAGCAGGGCGAACGTTCCCCACGAAGACCCGGTGGACAGCGAGATTACCGCCCCGATAAGAAAGATTATGGATGGGAGAAGACCGGGATTGATATAATCACCGAAGAATGTAGCGATATAGTCACCGGTGCGAAGAAGTTTGCACACATCTCCCATCGACCAGGCCAGCAGCAGTACGATTAAGATAAATACCACCCGGCTGATTCCCTTAATAAAAATCTGGAACGATTCTTTCAGGGGAAAGACATTTTGCTTTTTCAAGAGTGATGCGCACACAATGGTGCCTGACAAGTAAGCGATGACGAGAGATGTTTGTATTTTTTTACCCGGTAGGGAGCCGTTAATCAAAAAGAAGTAGGCAAACAGGGAAAACGCCACCACCAGCATCGTTCCCAGCGGGATAAATACAGCCCGGGCCCCGGCCCGCTTTTCGTGCGAATCGATGAGACTTGTCTCTCCGGGGTCTTCCTCTTGATTAATAGCTCTCAACTGGAACGTTGCCATCGGGCCATACTCTTTTCGAGTCAAGGCCAGGATGGGAACGGTAATAATAGCAAGAATCGGATAAAACTGGAAGGGAAGAGCTTTTACGAAGGCATTAAGAGAACTCTCCGTTATAGAAAGAGGAGAATACGACTGTTCGATGAGGCTCATAATGTATATCCCCCAGCTGATGACAGGAATGAGCACACATACGGGTGAGGAAGTGGAGTCGATAATGAAGGCCAGTTTTTCTCGGCAAACTTTGAGCCGATTAAAAATTGGTCTGAACATCGGACCCAGGATAAGGCTGTTTCCCGAGTCGGTAAAGAATATAGCCATACCGGCCAGCCAAACAGAGAACTGTGCTTTCACCGGTGTGTCCACCAGGGATGTAATTCTTTTTGCGAACGATTTCATTCCTCCGGATTTTTCCAGAAGATACACAAAGCCGCCAATAATACATATGATAATAATGACACGTGCATTTGATTCTTTTGCCAGCTGCGCAAACGGACCCAATTCGATAAAATCCACCAGGCCTTTAAAAGGATTTAACCCGTTGTAGATGATCATTCCCCCGAATACGCCGACCACCAGGGAGAGGATGACATTTCTGGTGGTAATCGCGAGCAGCAGGGCAACGAAGGCCGGAAAAACCGACCAAACACCGAATTCTTCCATATGTATCCCTCTCCTGTCAGTTCCGTCAATCGCCTGAGAAAATACCGTTCCCGGGCAGTGATGCTCTCTTTACAGCACATTGTAAAAACGAATCGAACAGAGCCCTGTCGTAGGGTCGTGGAAAAAAACGCTCAGGATTAAAAATCATTCTCGCCTCTTCATTCTGTCCGGCAATCGGACGCTCCGGATGCCATTGGACACCCACAGCAAATTGGCCTGGTTGACTATAGACAAATCCTTCAATGACATTGCTATCCGTTTCTGTTTTGTTAAATGAGTCATACGCCTCCACACGAATCAATTCAGATGGAACAGTTACCGCATGTTCGTGATAGCTGTTTATTTTGATACTATGCGGACCGGGTGGTTCCAATTTCATTATTTTAGCCAGTGTGCTTCCTTCAAGTACAACGATTCCATGTCCTTCACTGTTTCCAGGTTCCTCTCCCCGGGAGTGTCTGTCCCCTATATCTTTATACACGGAGGTGAGATCGAACGTCAATTCGCCACCCAGGGCAACGGCCAAGACCTGTGCCCCGCGGCAAATTCCCAGAACTGGTTTTCTCTGTTTCAAAGCGGCGTAAATAAAAGCTATTTCAATGATGTCTCTGGTCTTGTATCCCCTGAAGGGAATTTCCCCCGAATAGCCGTACAGCACAGGATTAACTCCGTGACCTCCGCCGATTATGAGCCCATCGATTTTCTCTGTCTCCCGCTCGACTTCCTTAAGATTGATAAGCGGGCTCAGAAACTCTTCGGTAGCCAGTACCAGGGGTTTCGATTTCCGCTCGTGCTTATTCCTGAAATCGTTGATGTAATCGTCAAGGATTGTGTGTTTTCGTTCAGGTACTTGTTCTCCGCTGGTTGTTTGCAGCCCTTCGTATTGGTCAACCCAATGATACATTTTCCAGATGTTTATATCATAAGGTTTATAGGTTAATATCTTGATTTTAGAGCTTTCAATCACACCGTTTTCAATCCCATTGAAATAAGCCTTCATCGAATTATCGGTAACAAGATCGACCGCAGCCGCATTGAGCTTCTTCTCGAGCACCTGACGCAGTTGAAAATAAACGGTATCGGTTAAGCCGATTTTGGGTCTGGGAGCACAACCTACCGGAAGAATGACCAGTATGAGTAACGAACAGTATAACGTCTTCCTGACAGCGTTCATCAAGGTTGCCCAATTCGCGGCCGTGTTATTGTGTTCCATACTTTTCCCTTCCGGGTTAATATGGTCTTAAAAACCCGGTATTTTTTTTGTACTGCTCCAGTTTTGCGGTCAGCGAACAATCACCATTCATAACGGCTATTTCCCAGCCCGGCAAGATAGCTATGTCCTCCCGTGCAGCCAGGTATGCAATCGGAATATACTTATCCGGATGACCTGGTCTAGGGTGAGTGCTGACGAGAAAGTGCCTTGGAAGACGGGCAATATATGCGTCCGTGAGGCCCAGGGTGTCTATGATTGATACTTTCGGGCCGGCTAAATACCCGATAGTACCCGGATTTCTGTGGTGGATAGTAACCGGGCCGCACTTCTCGGCATAGCTGCGCAAGGCGTTTGCAAAGCTCAGGTCCATATACGGATTAATCAACTGCCCGAGTTCGATGTAAGAACTCAAATGATACCCCGGATAACACTTACGCTCGTTAATAATACCGTTCTCCTTAATTCTGGCTCCGGGATCGGGAATAAAGAGACGCACGACAATGAGGCCTGTGATGACGCCGCCGACCAGGAAAGTATACGCGATCGGGACCCGGTTTGTGTCCCGCATTTTCATAGCTATAGCGATTATTCCGAGCACTACTGCGGTGTTGAAGACCGCTGTCATCATCCGTCCTCGCATAAAATCTCCTCCGACATAGACAACCCAGGTTGAATATAATATCGTGCCGGCGATGCAAAGGATAGTGTATTTCGATCTAAACAATATAGGGGCTATCGTCAGAAAGAGCACAGTGCAGCCCATAGCAACCGTATCGTACACGCCCCAATCTCCAAGATAGGCAAACCCCTGAGTGGAGGCGGCAATCCAGTTCGAATAGATACCGACCTTGGCATATGCGGTGTTTGGTATGACGTGGTGATAATATGTCCAGGCGAAAAGCAACCAGGCCACGGCCGGAAGCGCAGCCAGCGCCATGGTGCCGGCGGTTCGAAACGAGCGGATACGTCCTACCATAAACACCCCGATAGGTAATATGAGAAAAAGAAAATCAGGGCGGTTGAGGCATAAAAGGCAGATAAGCAGCGTCAGTCTGGCGGGCCGTGAGATTGTTTGCACACATGTCTCTATCAGTATCAGTGTGATCAGGAGATGAGAAAGGGAGTTTTCCAGGCCACTCGTCTGGAATGACAGCCAGGGATCACTTAAGCTCCATGAAATACTTGCCAAAGCCAGTAAGACTATACTGCCGGTGGTGTGTTTTGTCAGGCGATAAAGCGTGTAACCCAGCAGCATAACGGTCAAAAATGTACATATCAGGCCGTAACCGATGGCCACAAAGATCGGATCGGAAACGATTGCGCATCCCACCACCAACAGTATGAACCAGAGGGGATGCGTATAGCCCTGAACATACTCCTCGGCATTGAATACCGCTCCGTACCCGTTCAGTGTGTTGGAAACATAGCGGAAAGTAATGAAACTATCTTCGGAGACCCAGGCACAATTGAATACGGCCAGGGTTACAAAAAGGGCACAACCGACAATTACGATGTGTCTCATTCCGGAGCTTTTCCCGGTTACGTGGGCCGATGAATTCATCAGGGTATCCTTATTTTGCCAGAACATCTTTTCATTTTCTCATTCGCAGACGTAATTATCAAGGCAAGAGGACCGGAGCCACCACCTTACTTTCTAAACTTCTATAACTTCTTGCTTGATAGAAAGTAAGAAGTTATAGAAAGATGTCCTGGAGGAAGGTAGCTGCATTTCCCGAGTTCATCCGGGTATGGTAGAATATGGCAGCGGAGGCGGACTCATGTTTACCAGGCTAAACGGTGTCGACATATTCTACAAGGTTCAAGGCCATGGCCGCCCGATGCTGACTATTCACGGAGGCCCGGGCATTAGCGATCACCGTGAAGCGGAAGCAGCCTTTCGGCCACTGGAAGATCATTTTAGCCTGGTCTACTATGATCAACGGGGAAGCGGGCAGAGTTCGGAGGCCGATCCACGGACCTATACGCACCGGCAGTTTGCACAGGATGCTGAAGCTCTCAGAAAACACCTTGGCCATGAGAAAGTGATTCTGTTGGGAGGCTCCTATGGCGGATTCATTGCCATGGAATATGCTCTGCTGTATCCGGAAGCTGTCTCTCACCTTATTCTCAGAGGAACCGCATCTCACAAGGGATTTATAGAATCCGCCATTAACAATGCCTTGGCGGCAAACATCACCGGACTTAACCGGCAATCTCTGGAAAAGATGTTCAATGGAAACCTGGAGAGTGAGGAGGAACTGCTCCGTCTTTTTACCTGTGTTTACCCACTTTACTTCAAACGGGCGGTTCCCAAGGCGGCTGGTATTAAATTGCGTGATCGTTCGATTCACATAAACACCCACAACGCCATTTTCAGCGAAATCTTCCCTGCGTATGATATCAACTCACGGTTACCGGAGATGAAAGTGCCGACGCTCGTACTGTGCGGCGACGGAGATTGGGTCACTCCCCCGGCCTACTCGGAAGAGATCGCCCGGCTCATACCGGAGGCCAGGTTGGATATTTTCGAGAACTGCGGCCATGCCGTCCACGCCGACTACCCGGATAAGTTCATCCACGAAATCCTATCCTTTGTCGGGTAAACCTAAGGAATAGTTCTTATTATTTCTCCGACAGACTCCTAGTCCGGTTTGCTCCAAGGTGCTTCCGGCTCGGTAGGGAAGGACAGGAAGAGCTGTTCGGCCCGCATGTTTTCCTGGTCGTATTTACTGCCTCCGATAAATTCTCTCAACAGGCAATCCGGTGGAATTATAGAGAAATCCATCAGGTCAAAATCGACAGTATCTACGGCCTCGATCACGCGTCTGAGATGCTTGGTTCGGATAGCCGGATCCATTCGGTCGGCCTTGAAATAAAAGTCCGGACTGGGAAGCGACGACAAAACATCTTTTTCCAAAAGAGCCTTCTTCAGGACCGCCAGTTCCCAGGGGAAACTGGAGTTGACAGCGGCGTCGGCTACCTGAATTCGTGGAATGATGTGGCTGGTTTCCCCGGCCCGCACATAGTGCCAGTGCTCCAGGGTGCGCTGGGGATCGTAGTCCCGGTGGGCCCAATCACGGAGCATCCTCCGGATCATCCTGAGAATGGTGAACGGGACCGTTTCTCCGTCCAGCGTGATCGGGCACATGGCTTCTACGTAAACCTGAAACCGCTCCGAAAGATCAACACTCTGGGTGATAGGCGGGAACATGCCGTAAAGGCAGTCCAGCAACAATATTTCGTCGCTTTCCAGTTTCATCGGCTCGATAAATCCGTTTCTCCGCCCCTTGGTGAAATCGTAGAAGGGTGGGGTTACCAGCTTACCGGCCAGAAGGTTCTGTATATCACGATTAATCTCGTCGATTCTCAGCGATTGCGGCGTTTCGAAATTGCGGTCGCCGAACGCGTCTCCGGGCTGGAGCCGTGCGTCCCAGTAATAGTTGTCGAGTTCGAGGGATTTGAACTTCACTCCCCGTTCCCGCAGGTGGTCGCACAGGATATTCTTGGTAGTGGTCTTTCCCGACGACGATGGGCCGGTAACCAGCAGCACCCGAGCGCTTTCTTTATCGAGGAAAGCATCCGCCACCTCTTCCAGCTCAGCTTCATGCATCTGAAGTGAAGCGACGATGATGTCACGGATCTTACCCTGCCTGATGATCTCGTTGAGCTCGGAGATAGTGGAGCAGCCCAATTCCTGATTGGCTATCGTGTACGCTTCCATCATATCTGAAGGCATACCGGTGATCAAAAACTGTTTCTCGGTGAGTTCACCTTGTCGAATCAAGGCCCGGCCGTTACGGTAAATCCGGTAGAAGCTTTTCAACTCGACCAACCCCCGGCTCAGTAGAACATGCTCCACCAGGTCCTGGATCAACTCGATATTCGGCGGGTCGAAGTAGATGGTGTTTTTCTTGCTACTGTTGAGGCAGATGATAACGTCATCGGTGAGCAATGAGGCCATTGTCTCATCGTCTAGATGGCAGTAAAGTTTATGGTGGATATCAATCTCATCATGAAGAAAACGTGCGAATCCGCCAAGATTTCTGGCGCATTCGAGGATTGCTTTTTCTACCTTCGTCCGATCAAAGTCATTGTATCCGCAGGCTTCTCTCTTGTTGACGCGAACGATTCTGTTATCGGTAGCCATTGCGTGAGCCACCTCCTAGTTTTTCTGGTTGGACTCGATAACGGCCCTTATCGTCTGCAACAGATCTGGTAGCGCATAGGGTTTGGGCAGAAAACGGTAGCCCTTCTTCTGGATGGTTTCGCTCTGCAACTGTTCGCCTGTGTAACCGCTGGTCATGAGTATCTTGAGTTCCGGTTTTTCCTCACAAAGCTTATCAACCAGTTCCACTCCGTTGATGTCGGGTAAAACAACATCACTGAACACCATAGTAAAATTGCCTTGTTCACTGTTGAAAATGTCAATAGCTTCCTGGGCTGTAGAAGCGGGAAATACCAGATATCCATTTTTGCTGAGAGCATCCACGGCGAAGTGTCGCACACCTTCCTCGTCCTCGACACACAAGATTCGTTCTCCCTGACCGAGAAGCTGTTGCACTGGAATGGTCTCAAAAAACGGTTCTGTTGTTGTCTCTCCGGAAAAAGCCGGCAGGAAGACTTTAAATGTCGTACCCAGGCCTGGTCTGCTGAAAACATTGATCCAGCCCTTGTGCTGTTTGATGATTCCGTAGATAACCGAGAGGCCGATACCGGTTCCCTTACCTACTTTCTTGGTGGTGAAGAACGGTTCGAAGATATGCTGCATAATCTCTTTGTGCATTCCGATTCCTGAGTCCGCCACCGACAGGCAGACAAAGTCACCCGGTCGAGCCTCGGGGAGCCGGGAGCATTGGGTCTCCGTGAGTGTAATGCTTTCGGTTCGAATGGTGAGCCGGCCACCTCCTTCAGACATGGCATCCCGGGCGTTTACCGCGAGATTCATGATCACCTGTTCCATCTGGCCTTGATCGACCAGCACTTTCCTCAAGTCGGGATCAAGCACCGTTACCATCTGGACAGTTTCACCGATCATGGGTTTGAGCATTTTCTCTATGTTGGTGATAACCATGTTGAGATCGAGTGTCTGTGGTTGAAGCATCTGGCGCCGGCTGAAGGCTAAAAGCTGCCGGGTGAACAGGGAGGCCCGGTGGGCGGCTTTCAGTATCTCCTTGGCGTTCATGTGCCGGGGGTCGTCCGGATGCAGCTCATTGAGCAGCATTTCACCGTACCCCTTGATAGTGGTCAAAAGGTTGTTGAAATCATGAGCTACCCCGCCGGCCAGGTTACCGATGGCTTCCATCTTTTGTACCTGCAGAAGACGTTCTTCTCTGAGCAGGTTATCTTCCTCGGCTCGTTCCCGTTCGAGAGCGTTCCCGATTATTTCCGCGGAAATCCTGAGAAGCGCCAGATCGTAGTCGCTCCAGACCTTGCCCTGATGAATGTAGTCACACCCCAGGAATCCAGCCAGTTCTCCTCGAATATATACCGGCAGGGAGATTAAGGAGATAATTCCCTGGTTTTCAAGAAATTCACGTTCCATCTTTGCTTCCGGTGGCAACATAGAAAGGTCATTGATGTTGATGATCTCACGGTTGCGGAGTTTTTCCATCCACCAGGGAAACATTTCACAGGGCTGGTTCTGGAGTTGTTCCTTTTGAGGTTCAACTTCGTCTGCACACCATTCGTGGGTATTGTCCAGAATCGCGCCACCGTCCCGAATGAGAAAAAGATAGGTCCGGCTGGCCCGGCTGAGACGGCCTATGTGTTGAAGGCAGTCGTTGATAGCGGAGTTTATATCATAGACGCCGACAAATAGGGAAGATATGGTGGATACGGTTCTTTCGAAATCCGACCTGGCTGCCTCTATCTGTGTGCGGACGGTAATGTCGTGGAATATTCCCTGCAATACCGTTCTATCTTTAAGCTCGAACCGGGTGGCGTTGATCTCGACGTCCCTGATGACACCATCCTTGGTGATCACCTGGGCCTGCAGGGATTTTCCCTCGACGGCTTCGCTATGTTTCTTGAAAGTCCGGCTGAAATCGCCGTCATGCTCGTGCAGTGGATGAAGTATCTTTTGAGATTGTCCGATCAACTCTGATTGGTCTCTGCCTGTCATATCGCACGCCGCCTGGTTGGCGTCGAGTATCTCCCCTGTCTGCTCGTCGGCGATGACGATGGCATCCAACGATGTTTCGAACTGCTTGCGGTACTTCTCTTCCGATTCTTTCAGGGCTTGTTCGGTCAGTTTTCGTTGGGTGATGTCCCGGAGCACGCTGACCCAGCCGATTCGATTGCCGTTTTTGTCTTCAAGTGGCACGACGCTGTGTTCGGTGGGAAAGACGGTCCCGTCTTTGCGTTTCATCTCGAACTCACGCCGGCTCAGGCAAGCTTGATTTTCCACGACGTCATGCAATTGTTTCTTGAACATATCAAGAGTCACCGGGCTTACGTGAAGAAATTCCACCGTTTTTCCAATTACTTCATCCCTTGAGTAACCGAATATCTCTGTGACCGCCGGATTGCATTCAATGATCCGAGTGGTGTCGGCGGTAATGACAAGGACGGCGTCACGCAGGCTGTCAAGAGTCCGCTTAAGCAGTTGCTCACTTTCCGGTATTATGTTTTCTCCCATTAGAGACACCTCTAACTGTTTCAAAGGAAGTATAGCATCTCTCAATTAACAAGGTCAATTACGGATAGTTAGCGGGCTGGAAATGTTAATCGCTTCTGTGTTACACTCTTTGATCAAATGTTAACGCTTTCCCCGATGAAAATAGAGACATCAAGCAGCGAGGAAACAAGTACCCTGGGAGAGAAGCTGGGTGCTCAGTGTTCGGGCGGGGAGATCTTCCTGCTGATAGGGGATCTGGGTGGGGGCAAGACCACCTTCGTCAAGGGACTGGCCCGGGGAATGGATATTGAAGAACCGGTAACCAGCCCGACATTTGTGTTGATGAATATTTACACGCCGCCAGCCGGTGGCGGTTGTACCGGTCCATCGGTGTTGTGTCATATTGATCTGTACCGACTTTCCGATGTTGAGGACGTGGAAACCACGGGTATCTGGGACTATGCCGGAAGCGATGACACGGTTGTAGCGGTGGAGTGGCCGAACCTGTTGCTCGAAGGAGGCTTTCCGCCTCCCTATGTGGTAATCAGGTTCTCTATGGTAAGTGGCGGAAATAAGCGTCGTATAGAAGTGGAGCCGGTAGACAGATGAGCGAAGAACTTATTCTCACCCTGGACACATCCAGGGAAGGGGTCCGAATCGGTCTTCTGCAGGGGGAAAAAGTTCTTTCTCATGTTTACGTGGCGGTGAGGGGACGACATGCTTCCGGCCTGGTCGAGCGGCTTGAGAACGTGCTCGCGTTGGCCGGAAAAACGATCCACGAGGTAACGCTGCTGGTGGTCTGTATCGGTCCCGGATCTTTCACCGGGGTCCGGGTTGGAATGGCTACGATGCAGGGGCTGGCCGTAGCCCGTGACCTTCCGCTGGCCGGCGTGTCTTCGCTGGATGTGCTGGCTCTGAAAGGAGCACTCATGGGGGAGAGCTTGACCGGTTGCCGGGGATACCTGTCTTGTATCCCGGCCGGCCGTGGTATGTACTACTGCGCGTTGTATAAACCGTTGCCTGGCCAAGAGGCGGATGTAGACAGAATCTCTGATTACAGCTGCCTTTCAGTCCAGGGTATAAATGAATTTGTAAACGTCCGGATGGGGTTCTCGTGGGACGATATACTGTTGGTGGGAGACGGTGCCGCAGATAGTGCCCGCGAGCTTGCAAAAGCGGGTGTACAGGCTCGCCAACTTCGAGAAGTGCACACCGGGATAGCTGAATCGGTATTGATGGCTAGATTTGCGTTTCACCGTGGTTTTACGGGGGTCGTTGAGGGATGGTCGCTCAAACCGCTCTACATCCGCCGTCCGCCGATTCTGAAACCGGTTGATCGTCCGCGCTCCGAAAAAATAACGGTTCACAGAAGAAGGCGTCAGAAGGAAAAAAGGTAACAACCAGTGGAAACAACTATGGTAAACGAATATGAATGTACGGTGGCATCCGATGGCAGCCTGTCATTGAGAGTGGGGTCGTGGCATATTACAGTCGTTATTACATCCCGGGGTGTCTCAGAAATAAATTTCCTGGAATGGCCGGCAAACTCTACTTTAAACGTTCGTAATTCAGATGGCGAGTCTTCGGGTATCCCTCTTCTTGTTCCGGATGGAAATGAAATGGGGAGCCCGCTCGAATTCAGAAAACTGGTCGAGACGAAAATCTCCGGCTACCTTTCCGGAATGGTGCCGCATTGTCCGCTGCCGGTTGATCTTACCGGCGCGACAACGTTTCAGCGCAGAGTTTACCAGGCTGCCCAGATGATTCCATACGGAAGTCAGGCGACGTATGGCTGGGTTGCTTCGAAGATAGGGCAGGCGTCCTCGTACCGGGCGGTAGGCCAGGCTTTGGGGTGTAACCCGGTTCCTGTGCTTGTTCCCTGCCATCGGGTAGTCGCCAGAGATGGCCTGGGGGGATTTTCCGGGGGACTTGATTTGAAGAGAGCATTATTACGGCTTGAGGGCTGGAAAGAAGATCTTGACCGGTGATTGTCATGGGAATCGATACATCGTGTGATGATACCGCTGTGGCCGCCATACGTGACGGAGAGCTGATACTGTCCAATGTCGTGTCGTCACAGGACAGTTTCCATGCCCCCTTTGGCGGCGTCGTTCCAGAAGTGGCCTCACGTCGCCATCTCGAAGTTATCTCTTCGGTGTTCCAATCGGCGCTTGAACAGGCCGGTTTGAACCTGGGAGATTTGAACGCGGTTGGCGTTACTTATGGCCCCGGTCTCCTGGGCTCTCTTCTGGTTGGACTGTCTTTTGCCCGGGCCATTGCCTGGTCTCTGGATATCCCACTGGTTCCGGTCAATCATCACTGTGCTCATTTCTACGGAGCTTTCCTTCGCGACTCCGACCCCAAAAAGGGAGAGTGCGCTGAGAATCTGTCCCGGTTCCCGTTTGTGGGGCTCCTGGTTTCCGGAGGACATACCATGCTGGCGGCTTTTAATGACCACTTTTCCTGCCGGCTCTTGGGAGCTACCAGGGATGATGCCTGCGGGGAAGTCTTTGACAAGGTGGCCAGGCTGCTTGATTTGGGATATCCGGGTGGCCCTCTCATCGAACGGGCTGCTCAAACGGGTTCTGAAGAAACAATTAAGTTTCCGAGACCAATGCTGAGAAAAGGGCTTGATTTCAGTTTCAGCGGCCTGAAAACGGCAGTGGCACGATATGTCTTGGAACAGAAGTCCGCCGGTAACAGTCTGTCTGTTTCGGATGTGGCCGCCGGCCTGCAACAGGCGGTGGTAGATGTGCTGATTACTAAAACTCTTGCGGCGGTGGAAAAAACAGGGTTTAATACAGTAGTGGTTTCAGGCGGGGTGGCCGCTAATGAAAAACTGCGTTCCGCTATGAACTCGGCAGCTGTGGCCAGAGGAATCGAAGTGTGGTTTCCGGATAAACGTCTTTGCACGGATAATGGAGCGATGGTTGCCGCTCTGGCAGCCACATTGCTAAAAAATAACCGGGGGCCGTCATCAGCCTTTGAGATTGATGCCAAACCGGGTGCGTCACTGGCGGACTTCGCTTATTAATCAGGAAAAAGAAAGATTGAGATTGTAAAATGATGGACAGAGTGACTCCTCGTATCAGGGTGCTTTCTGAATCGGTGGTCAACAAGATCGCTGCCGGCGAGGTAGTAGAGACACCTGCCTCGGTAATTAAGGAACTGGTGGAAAATGCCATCGATGCCGGTGCCGGAAGGATCTCTGTCGATTTAAAGGGCGGCGGTTTAAAACTTATCCGTGTTACTGATGATGGCAGCGGTATGGCTAAGGATGATCTCCTCCTGGCCCTGGAACGACATTCCACCAGCAAGATTTCCAGTGCCGACGATCTCCAGAGTATTTCAACCCTGGGATTCAGGGGGGAAGCGGTTCCGTCTATCGCCGCTGTTTCCAAACTGCGAATCATTTCCCGCACCGAGGAGTCGGACACCGGGTGGATGGTAGAGGTCCGTGGCGGATCAGTTCGCCGCCTGACGGAACAGGGTACTCCTCGGGGGACCATAGTGGAGGTGAAAGATTTATTTTTCAATACACCGGTCCGCCGCGAATATCTGGGAGGAGTCCCGGTCGAAGTACGAAAAATCGGTTTGGTTATGCAACGGTACATATTATCTCACCCGGAAATTTCCTTCAGCTTCTCTCACAACAATCGCGAGATGGGTAGATCCTCAGGTAACGGCGACCTTCGGGAGAATCTCATGGGATTGTTTGGCCGGGAAGCACTGGAGGACCTGATATTGATTGAGAACCGGCCGGGGGAAACGGGACTGTATGACCTGTTCGGCTACGTGAGCCGGCCCGGGCTTACCCGGTCAGGTTTCAAGCATTTTTACTTTTTTCTCAACAGCCGATATATCGAATCGAAAGAACTTCAGAAAGCGGTCATGGAAGCTTATCATACGCTGCTTCCCAAGGGAAGATATCCGCTCGGTGTACTCTTTCTTCAGCTTGATCCGGCCACTATTAACCAGAATGTGCATCCCACCAAACAAGAGGTGCGGTTCCTTCACGCTGATAAGGTGTGTACCCAGGTTACACAGGCAATTTCTGAAACGCTTCACTCCAGCCCCGCTTCAAAGGCTGTGGAGGCCGGTAGTGATTTGCCGGAAATTCGAGTTGAAGTAAAAAAAGAGCAAACTCTGCCCCAGCCTGATTTGTTTTCAACCGTCAACGTTGACCAGGAGCAGCAGCTGCTTGATGTGCGGAAGATCCTTGGAAAACCGAGCTTGAGGGATCAAACTTCCAGGACCGTGCCTGAAACGCCAAAAAAAGCATATGAAATTACTTCTATCAGGCCGATTGGGCAGGTATTCAGCACCTATATCGTGGTGGATGCCGGAGATGAAGTGATTTTGGTTGACCAGCATGCTGCTCACGAACGGATCAGGTATGAACAGCTTATGGATCAGTATTCCGGGGACCGTCTGGATTCCCAGGGACTGTTGTTCCCGGCGGTGATCGATATCAAACGGTCGGACATACCACTTCTGCAAAAGCACCGGTTCAAACTGGAACGGTTGGGAATTGTGTTGGAACATTTCGGTGGTGAGAGCTACCTGGTTAAGTCACTTCCTGTACTCCTGGGTAAGATTACCGCCAGGGATGATGTCCATGATGTCATCGACGATCTGCTTCACAACCTGTATGTAAAGTCGATTATGGAACTCAAAGAAAAGCTGATTACGACTGCTGCCTGCCGTTCGTCTGTGAAAGCCGGAGACTCGCTGAGCATAGAGGAGATGAGAAAACTGTTGGAAGATCTGCTGGCCACGAAGTGTCCCGCTACCTGCCCGCATGGCCGGCCAACTATGGTGTCACTACCTCGTCATCTCCTGGAAAAGAATTTTCTCAGGAAGTAGAACCCACAGAATGTGTGGATAGACTGTTTGTTACACTTATCCTATCCCTAACAGCACATACCCTTGTTCATGCAAATCACGCAGCGTGCGTCCGAATCGTTGACCGGCTGATTCCAGGGTCGGAGCTATCTCCTCGAGGAGCTTCAGCTCGTTGCTGTCGAGCCATATTCCACCGCAGCCCTGGCAGTAATCGATGTCGAGTTTACCGTCGGGTGTGTAGCTGAATTCAACCAGATTCTCCCGGCAGTGAGGGCATTTGTGCTGGGTTCCCCGGGCTCCCGCGATTACCTGGTCGAAGTTGGGAATGTCGGAAGAGAGTTCAACCGTGGTGGCTATCTCCCCTTTATCGAACCACATCCCTTTGCAATCATCGCACATGTCGATAGTCACCCCTTCTGACGTCTCAAACGCGCGCAGAGTCTGGGTATTGCAATTGGGGCAGGCCAGGGTCAGTGTCGGTTGGTTGGCATTTTTGCGAAGCTCAAACATTGCCCGAGCGACCTTCATTTTAACGCTGCCCGGATCGGCTGAGCCGGCCACGAGCTGGTCGAGTTCGTTACCATCGAGCCAAACCGCTCCACAGTCGCGACAGTAATCGATCATTATGTCGAGAGATGGGGAATACTTGATTTCTACCATAGGGACGCTGCAGCGGGCGCATTGTTTCGACGATTCCCTTGCTTCCTGGATAACCTTTTTAAAGTCGGGAATATCTTTGTTGAACTGGAGGTAGTTGCCGATTTCTCCTTTGTCGAACCAGATACCGCCACACGTGGTACAGCGATCTATTGACACCGTACCGAGAACTCTTTCTTCCGCCATTGATTCATCCTTACAGACCGGACATAACATGGGGTTTCACCTCCAAAGCGTTTTTTAAACTGAATTTCCTGTGCTATTGTATCAGGAGTTGCCTTAAATATCAAAAGACGCTAATCAATTATTCAAATAATAAGGTCGAATTAAAGTTGAAAGGTTTTCACACAACGTTTATAATACTGGTTCAGGTGGTGGTTAAGAGTGCCGGATATCGAATCATTGAAAACAGTCGCATTATTCAATACACTATCGGACGAAGAACTTGAATGTCTCAAACAAGTTATTTCAGAAGAAGTTTTTGAACCCGACCAGCATATTTTCCGCGAGGGAGATATCGGTGACACGCTGTATGTTATTTCCAGCGGAGAGATACAGATCAGGAAACTGATCGATACCGAGTCAGGAAAAGATAAATTGCTGGCCACACTTACCGCCGGGGATTTTTTCGGGGAAATGTCCCTGTACAGCGGCGAGACGAGGTCGGCCAGCGTACTGGCTTTTACCAGGAGCACGGTCTACTCGGTTAAGAAAACCGACTACGACAGCTTGTTGGAGAGCGATTTCCATCTGGCCAGCGCCTTGTCGCAATCGATCATCAAGATCCTGTCGGGCCGGCTCCGGGCGACCAGCCGTGAATTGGTGACCCTTTATGATACCGGCAAGATCGTGGGATCGGTAACTGATGTGGGAGAACTGGCTGAAACAATCCTGGTGAGGTTAAAAAAGACCCTGGCGGCGGAAACCGGAATTTTCGCTGTTTTCAGTGAGCTTTCCGGCAGCATCGAAATAGTCAGGGCCTTGGGATTCCAGGACTCGGAACTGATTTCCGCACTTCGTTTCAGACCTGGTGAAGGCCTGATCGGTCGCCTGTTTGTGGAGGGCACCATGCAGGTGCGAAACGACATCGATCCAAACGAGATGATGCAGGAGTTCGGTCCCGACGATCAGAACGCGGGTATCAAAGCTTATCTGGGAGTCCCTTTGAAACCAGAACCATCCAGGGTGGTCGGGGTCATTCTACTGGGAGATACAACCGCATCGGCGTTTACGTTATCGGAACGAAACCTCCTTTCGGGGGTGGCGCTCCAGGTGGCTCCGGCAGTGGAAAACGCTATGATGAAAATGGAAAACAAAGCCCGGCAGGATTATAACCGGGTCTATATCACTCCAAATCTTTGATATTGCTTAAACACGAAGTATGGAATGCAGGAGAGGAGACGTTGTTTTGGACATCATTGATCTGTTGACGACGGCGGTCAAGGAAGGCGGATCGGATATTATCTTCTCAGTGGGCAGTGCCCCGGTTATTCGGTACCAGGGCGAGCTCAGGCGGTACGGGGAGGAAATTCTCACTCCCGAGCTCTGTAAGAAAATGGTGTACAGTCTTCTGACAGACGAACAGAAACAGAGGTTTGAGGAAGAGAAGGAACTCGACCTCTCCATCTCTATCAAGAACGTCGGCCGGTTCAGGGTCAACTCATACCGCCAGCGTGGGTATGTGGGAGCTGCTTTCAGAACGATCATGTCCAAAATTCCTTCCATCAGGGATCTCGATCTGCCGACGGTGGTCCAGGATTTTACCAGCTTTCCGCAGGGTTTGGTTCTGGTTACCGGTCCCACCGGAAGCGGAAAATCCACCACTCTGGCGGCGCTCATCGACAAGATCAACTCCGAGCGGAAATGCCATATGATCACCATCGAGGATCCCATCGAATTCGTCCATCCGCATAAAGAGAGTGTAATGGACCAGCGGGAAGTTGGGAAAGACACTCTCGGGTTCGCTAATGCCCTCAAGTACGTGCTCAGACAGGACCCGGATGTAATCCTGGTGGGGGAGATGAGAGACCTGGAAACCATTGCAGCCACTCTGACCCTGGCGGAGACCGGGCACCTGGTATTTTCCACCCTGCATACGCAGAGTGCAGCCCAGACCATCGACCGGGTTATCGATGTGTTTCCGCCCTACCAACAGCAACAGATAAGAATTCAGCTGTCTTTGACGTTGAAGGCGGTAGTATCCCAACAGTTGCTGCCCAAAGTCGGGACGCTCAGCCGGGTGGCCGCCCGGGAAGTGATGTTGGTCACCCACGCCATCGGCAACCTCATCCGGGAAGGTAAAACATACATGATCGGCAATGCCATCCAGACCGGGAGAATGCAGGGTATGCTCAGCATGGACGATGCTCTGCTGGCTCTTTGGCGCCGCGGAGCCATCAGCCGGGAAACGGTGATGGCCAAGATTTCCGATCAGTCCAAAGTCAAGTAGGGCTACATTGCTTCCATGAGTTCCGGACTGACACCTTCTTCGGTACGGATCTTCAATAACAGTTCGTCCGAACGGTCGGAAGCGTTAACCACTTCTCGAAGGTCTACTTTCCGGTCTAAGTAGAGTTTTAGAAGTACCTGGTTGAAAGTCTGCATTCCTTCCGTCCCGCCGTCGGCAATGGCGTCGCGGAGCTTACCGGTTTCGCCTTCCAGAATGAGCTTCCGTACGGTGGGAGTGGCCACCATTATCTCCAGAGCCGCCACCCGACCGGGTTCGTCTTTCCGGGGAAGAAGGCGCTGCGAGATAACTCCGGACAGGGTGAGTGATAGCTGCAACCTGATCTGATCTTGAAGATCTCCCGGGTACGTGTTGAGGATACGTTCCACCGTCTGCGGCGCGTTCGTGGTGTGAACGGTGGAAAATACCAGGTGTCCCGTCTCAGCGGCGGTGATCGCAGCACTGATCGTTTCGAAATCACGCATCTCCCCGATTAGGATGACATCCGGGTCCTGCCTGAGAGCCCGGCGCAGTCCTTCGGCAAACGTGGGTGTATCATGCCCCACGCCGCGTTGGTTGATGAGGCAGTGTTTGTCCTGATGCACAAATTCGATGGGATCTTCGATAGTGATGATGTGTTTCGAAAAATTCGTGTTGATATGATCTATCATGGCGGCCAGGGTAGTGGATTTGCCGCTGCCCGTGGTCCCGGTAACCAGTACCAGCCCCCTGGAAAGCCCCGACATTTTCTTGAGGACAGGGGAGAGTTCAAGATCGTCGATAGATTTTATGTTGAACGGAATATGCCTCATGACCAGGGAAATTTTGCCGCTTTGTTGGAACACGTTCGTTCTGAAATAACCGAGTTCGGATTCCGTATGAAGGAAGTCGCTGTCTCGTGATTCAAGGAACATCTTCTTCTGCGATTGAGTCATAATCGTATTGATGATTTTCTTGACATCATCACCGGTTGTGGGAGAATCCGACAAATTGACTAATACTCCTTTAATGCGGGCTTTCGGAGCTGATCCAACTTTGAGATGCAGGTCCGATCCGTTCAGTTCCAATAATTTTTTTAGCAGTATGGTTAAATCCATTATGCGCCGCCTCCCACGTGTTTCAAATCCTTTATGATATTGCGAAGCGTTTTCGATACCCAGTACTGGACTTCCTTGTTCTCATCATTCTGGGCCAGTTCCAGGGCCGGAACCGCTGTTTCACCGATCTCCAGAAGAATATCACTGGCATTGCTGCGAATATTCCAATCACTGGCTCCAAGTCCACTAATCAGGTGAGAAATCAGATCCGGACCCACGTTAACGGCGGCCTCTTTGACCCGTTCGTGAAGTTTCCTGTCTGTTTCCGCCATCAGGTTGATGAGTTCTTCGTAAACTTCGCCTACCTGGAGCTCCGCCAGGGAGCATATACCCAGGAACCGTTGATTTTTGTTTTTTGAATCCAGCACCGGCAGAAGGCAATCCACCGCGTCCGGTCCCAGTTTGCCCAGAGCCCTGGAGGCATAGAGTGCCAGGTCTGGATTCGGAGAAAGCAACGTTTCCACCAGGGGACCGGCAACCTCTTTTTCCCCGATTTCTCCCAGGGCTTCGGCTGCGTACCGCCTTACCCAGTCGTCGGTATCGTTGAGTACCGTATTGATCAGGGGATCAATGGCCTTGGCATCGCGGACAATACCCAGGGAAATAGCAGCCGCAGACCGGATCGTATTGTCATTTTCGTTTTCCAGCGTAAACAACAAGTTATCAATTACAGAACTGCCCAGTTTCCCAATCAGGCGTCTAACCCAAATCCTGATATCATCGTTGTGATCCATTGTGTATTGGGTGATTTTCTCCACTATAGGCGGGCCATAGTTTTCCAAAGCTTTGGCGGCTGTATTTCTAATCGGCCACTCTTTGTCTTTTAAAGCGTTAATCAGGTGTTCGATAGCCCGCTCAGAGCGTGCTTCTCCCAGAGCCTTGGCGGCCAGCATGCGGACGTTCTTGTCCTGGTCACGCAGGCTACCGATGAGCAACTCCACTGCTTCTTCACCGATACGGCCCAGTATATTGCCGGCCCAGTACCGGACATTGTCAGTGGTATCCTGATCTCTCAAGAGATCGACTATTCGGCCTTTGCAGGTGGCCCCGTGTTGCACTAGAGAGTTGGCGGCATTTTTTGCGACGAACCAATACTCGTCACCGAGGGATATTATGAGCTGGTCGATGGCTCGGGGGTCCAGGCTTTTTCCCAAAAGTCCGACGATGTTGAAGCGCATGTCCCGGTCGCCTTTCTTGAGGAGAGGCAGGATGGGATCGATAGTGTGGACTTCGATGCCGTCCAATACCTTCTCCACCCAGTAATATAGATCAGCTTCCTGGTCTTTTATAAACACCAGGAGCGGTTCCAAAACGGTTTCTCCTATTTTAATGAGCGAATCGACGGTATTCTGCCGGACCTGCCATGACGGGTCTTTCAAAAATTGAACCAGTAGAAGAACGGCCTTATTGGTGGCGGAATCGCCTAAAGCCTCGGTGACCAGCAGACGTATGGTCTTGTTCTTGATATTGAGGAATTTCTTCAAGATGTCCATGTCCACAGCCATCAGGATTTTAACTATCCAGAAGGCGACATTATCAGACGCTTGTTTCAAGGCTTCCGCCAGAGGTGGAAGTGCTGATTTCCCCTGTGTCTGCAGGCTTTTGGCCGCGCTTTCCTGGACTTGCCATGAAGTATCCTCGAGACTTTCGATGAGCTGCTGGATCACTTCGGGTCTCTTGGCTTTTCCCAGTGAACCGGCAGCAAACGCACGGGTTTTCATGTCGCCGGTCTTCATCAGTTTGAGTAGTTCCTCAATACCTTGAGGATCATTAATCGCTCCCAGAGTGTGGATGGTCCAGTAGCGAATATTTTCATCGTCGACGGTCATGGCTTCCAGGAGAAGAGGGACCACCGCGCTCCTCATCTTGATGAGTATTTCAGCGTTTCTCCGCCGCGTCTCCCACTTTTCGTCTCCAAATCCTTCGATCAATACCTTGACCTGCTTGAGTGAAAGCGTTCGTTTATCAGTCATGGTTCGAGTTCTCCGTTTCGGCTAAACTATTTTTACATGCTCGCGTGCCTGCATAAAGATAGAAGTATTATAAGATGAGCGGATTCCAGGTGTCAAATTCACTCGTTACGAAGATCGCTTTTATCCTTTGATATCGAGCTTTTCGAGTTCCATCCAGTTTTTGCCACAGCGGGCATCGAGTACGATGGGGACATCGAGCTTGATCGCTTTGCGCATGATCGGTTCGACCAGCCGGACGCAGGGTTTAAGCTCCTCTGGCGGAAGCTCGAACAAAAGCTCATCGTGAATCTGGAGTAGCATACGGGCTTTGAGATCACTCTTAGCCAGGGCGGCGTGTATCTCTATCATCGCTTTTTTTATCAGGTCCGCCGATGTCCCCTGAATCGGGGTGTTGATGGCAATTCGTTCCCCGAAAGCCCTGGTGTTGCGATTCTTGGCGGCCAGCTCTGGGATGAATCGTTTTCTTCCCGACAGCGTACTGACATATCCCGCCTCTTTGGCCTGTTCCACGACATCACGAGAGAATTTAGCCACCTGAGGATATTTCTCGAAGTACCGATCGATGTAATCCCGAGCCCGGGATAAGGTAATTCTGAGTTCCTGGGCCAGTCCGTACGGGCTCATCCCGTAGAGGATTCCAAAGTTAACCACTTTCGCTTCCCGCCTCATCCCCGGCGTTACGTCCTCGGGTTGAACTTCGAATATTTCGGTGGCAGTGGCAAGGTGAATGTCCTCCCCGGTTGTAAAAGCGCTTATGAGCCTGGGATCACGGGTAATGTGGGCCAGTATTCGAAGCTCGATCTGCGAGTAGTCCAGGGACAAAAACAGCCAGCCGTCTTTCGGAATGAAAGCTTTGCGTACCTGCTTGCCCAGAGTTCCTCTGACCGGGATGTTTTGAAGATTTGGAGAGGCCGAACTGAGCCGACCGGTAGCAGTAACAACCTGGTGAAACGTGGTATGAATCCTGGTGGTATGCAGCAGCATTTCCTGGGGAAGCGAGTCGAGGTAGGTGGTTTTCAGTTTAACCGCTTCACGGTATGTCAGTATGAGATCTGCTACCTCGTACCCCATTGATGAAAGTTCGGTCAATACATCGGCGGCCGTGGTCGGTTTTGATTTGAGCTGCGGCAGCTGCATCTTTTCATACAGGACGTGTGCCAGTTGTTTGGGAGAGTTCAGATTGAAACGGGAGTTGCATTCTTTGAATATTTTTTCTTCCAGTTGCTTTATTTTTGTGGTCAGTTGTCCGGATAGATCGCGAAGCACCGATGGGTCGATTCGTATCCCTAAGGTTTCCATGTCGGCCAAAACGGCTGAGAGCGGAAGCTCGATAACGGTCAACAGCCGGGAAAGCTTTTCCTGCTCGAGTTTCTGCTCAAGTTCGGTCCACAGCCCGAGAATATCACTGGCCCGCTGTCCGAAGAACCTGCCGGCTTGTTCCACCTCTGTTTCATCCAGCAGATTCGATTTTTTCAAAAAAACAGCCGGTTCGGGGACGTCTAAAACAGACACCCGGTGCTCACAAAGATAGTGTTTTGCCAGTTCTTCAGGCTGGTAGACGCGTTGCGACGGAGCCAGGAGATAAGCTGCCAGGAGGACATCAAAAACCGGCGGCCCGAGCCTTGTTCCAGCTGCCAACATGGCTCTCAAGGCCAACTTGTAATCAAAACAGATCATTCGTTTGGCCGGATTCTCCAGTATCGGTTTCAGTCCCGCCAATACCGTCTCTTGCGACAGCTGTACCGGAGCGCCCAGGTATAGATGTCCGAGGGGGATGTACCACACGCGGTCAGGTTGAACGGCCATGGTGATTCCGATACATTCCTCCCGCCTCGGCCGGGGGTCTTTAATGACCGGCAGGAACGCAAACGTATCGTGTGTTATGAGAGTTTTCCTGAGTGCTTCGAGATCATCCGCGGTAAGAACCAGGGCCGGTTCAAGCCGGCGGGAAGGGGATTCTTTGGTGAAGAGGCTTTCATCCGTCATGAATAATTCGGCGACTTCTTTTTTTAAACTGTTAAGCTCGCAGCGGGTCAAAATAGCGGCCAATTCCTGGTTGTTGGCCGGTTCGATAAGCAGATCATCCACTGTCGTTGGGAGTGGGACATCACGCCGGATCAGGCAGAGCTCTCGCGCCTGCTTAAGCGTGTCGATGTTGTTTCTGATTGACAGCCGTCTCTTTTCTCCTTTGACTGCATCTATTTGTTGCAGGACATGGTCGATGGAACCGAACTGCCGGATCAAGTCCAGGGCGGTTTTTTCACCGATACCGGGCACGCCCGGAATATTGTCGGAAGTATCTCCACTCAGCGCTTTTACGTCGACGAATTGCCGGGGTTCGATACCATACTCTACCTGGAAAGCTTGCTCATCGTAAACTCTCGTTTTACTCAAACCTTTTACGGTCCTGATAACGGTGACATGGTGGCTGACGAGTTGGAGCAGGTCCCGGTCTCCGGTTATGATAACGGTTTTAAGGCCTTCTTCATCCGCTTTTTCCGCCAGTGTGCCGATCAGATCATCTGCCTCGAATCCTGGCATGGAAAACACCTTCAAACCCCAGTTCTTCGCCAGTTCGACAATGAGCGGTATCTGGGACTTTAGCTCGTCCGGCATCTCTTCCCGGTGGGCTTTATACCCGGAAAAGAGCTTCTTTCTAAACGTTTCCCGGCCGGCGTCAAGAGTGAGGGCGGCATGGGAGGGATTGAGATCTTTCATGAGTTTCATCAGAAACCGGGTGAACCCGAATATGGCGGACGTGGGAAAACCGTCCCGGGTCATCAACGGATTTCTGATAAACGCGTAGTGCGCCCGGTAGATGAGACTCAATCCGTCGATGAGTATCAGCGTCGGGGAACCGTTGGTTTTTTGTTGACCGCTCACCGGAAAGACCTCCTTCAACTTCGCAAGGCAGTGTATCACAGGAGACCGCCTGCAGGCCAGAAGTGCTTGCAGAATGAATGAATTGAGTGCTAAACTGTATTCTTAAGCAATAAACCCGGATAACAAGGAGGGATAAATAATTATGAATGAACCGCTTAGCCTGCGCGTCTACGCTTACTACGACGGCAATTGGGAGAGCCTGGTGATTTTTTACGACGACTTTGAAAAAGCTTCTCCCGGACGGTGAAGAAGCAAGGTGTCAATATCGACAATCGGGTTATCAAACTGGTCAGTAATGACGAGATCGCACGCAAACGGGACCTCCCCACACGGATTTCAACCCCCGGCCGATCAATCACATCAACCGGACGGATGTCATATGGGACCGCATCGGCACTATGGTGCGCAGTGTTGGAACATTTCTGGACATCGCGGTTCTGAACAGCGGGGTACAGGTTTTTAACTACCCGATCTCTATCGATGAAAGCAAATCCAGGGATTATATCATTGCCCGGACACTGGGATTTAACATACCCCGGACGGTTTTCTTCCCGGAGGCACATTTCATGAAAATGAGTCCCGATTCAACCGATCCCGACCGGGGAAGGTTCGACTTCAGTTTCGACGGACCGGTCAGTCACGTGAACGGGCTTCCCGGGTATTTCAAACGCGCCCACGGCGGCGGCCGTCAGCACGTGTACCAGGTCAAGAGCAAGACGGACCTCTTCAATCTCTATATGCAGACCAGAAACGAGTCTATGCTGCTGCAGCAGAATATAGAGTTTGAGCATTTCATTCACCGCTACCATGAGATTCACGGCTAACTAAATCTCTCAGTAGGATAATTGGTGGAATATGAGAGCTAAAACGTCGAGCTGATTCCAATGGCGGCCTTGGTGCGATTATATTTGTTAGACCAGGGTCCCCGCGCCTCATAGAACTCGTCGTAGTCGTTCTCGCCCATGAAGAAGAGATCAAGGGTAAACTGTTCGGTCAGGAGATATCGCAGACCGGCATTGAAAGCGCCGCCATCATACTCCAGCATGAACCGCCCCTGCCCGAACTCGAACTCCGCGCCGGCCAGGAAGAAAAAGCTTTCGGGCTTGAAGTTGAGGTTGTCGTATCCACCGAAGTGGGCCCAGTTGTTGAGCCTGTTGCTGGCGCCGCCGAAGTTGCCGCCCAGGCCGAAGAAGACGGTGGGGCTGCCATAGAGGACGTAAACGGAATTGTACGCGTTGATGGTGGAATCCACCACCAGTCCGACCGTGAATTTGCCCAATGGTAGTGGTTCGAAGGTGAATTTTCCGTTGATGACGATATCCGGTTCTTCGAACACGTCGGTCGAATCAAAGGTTTTCTTGAATCCGAGTTCGAGACCTTCCAGCACGCCGTAATTGCCTTTCAGGTGAATGCGCTGATCGTGCGATTCCGCCCCGAGAAGATCCACCGCGGAATAGGTCTCGACATGGGCGCCCATCTCGAACGTGGCGGGTGGAAGATAGCGGACTGAAGGGACTTTGATGAGTCCCGTGCTGCCGGTTATACATTGGGCAGCCATGGAAGCCTGGGCGGAGATAGTCAAGAAAAGAATAACGAAGGGAATGGTCGTCAGTTTACTGAGAGTTGCATATCTGTGCATGAGAGCACCTCCTGGCATCGTGTTAGAGATAGATTAAGCTTCTTGCCTCAACAATAGATATCGGAGTTTACCAGCAGAATACTTAGCCCACATATTTCACGAGTTGCCGTCACGAGGTTGCGAAGTCATGCGTAGCTTCAAGGCACGCGATCAAGCTTTCCGCAGGCGTATCCGCTGCGATACGTCGAGGACAGGCGCGTGAAGCGTAACGTAGAAGATGCGTGTGAATTCGCGACCGGAGTAGGCATACTGGTGAAATATGTGGGTTAAACTTAATATGAAGGTTGAAGGTCGGTAGGGACCTCCACCATGGAGTGTGGATTTGGTTTCCAGTGGGGGTCGCGGTCGAAGATGTTTAACTGCCGGGGATAAACAGCCGTTATCAGCTTCATTTTTCGGGCAATCTTGTTGACTTCCTGGGAGATTTCGAAGTGGATACGGACAAAGAACCTGCCGCCCGACCCGATTTCCTCGGGGCTGGCGTCTCCTTGTTTGACGATCTCCCTGGTTACTTCGTCTACGCTGAACACGACGAAATAGAGATAAACGTAATCGTTTCCTTTCTGACGAATTCTGAGTATTTTTTCAGTTAGGTTGTCTTCGGTGCGTTGCACGATCATCCAATTCTTGCCATCGGAGTCCTTCTTCTCGTAACTGGTCCAGGTGACAAGGGATGCAGTCGGTGGGTTTTGCTTGACTCCGGGATACCGAAATTTGAAGAACTTCAGGGTACGTCCATGTATGTAATCCTGTTTACCGGTGATACTGCTCCGAGGTTCACCGTAACTTTCATATGGTTCCTCGGCAATGATCATATGAAATTGGGTGTCGGGCGGTGCGCCCATCCGGGTTATCCCTCGCGTGCAGGCGCCCCGGATATCATTTTTCAGGCGTTCCATCACCAGGCGGCTCTCTTTCTCCAGTTCAAGCAGGACGGTGCCCCGGGTGAAGTGCTTGTAAACACCAGAGAAGAAAGTGTAGAGCGCTCCTACGAGCACCACGGTGACCATCGCCGCGACCAGTATCTCCACCAGGGAAAAACCGGCCTTTGTGCCCGAAGTATTCATAAAAAAACGGTTATTTAAAGTCATAAATCAACAAATCCTCATTGGCTACAAGGGTTTTCAACGTGACTCTGGTGTCAACCGGCTCCCCTTTAATGTCTAGCCAGGACACTTCCACCATGATTACCTTGAAGGCCCATCTGCCATTGTTGTCCTCATACGGCTCAACGGTGGTTCGGCGGGTGAATCTACCGAACTCTTCGGGGTAGACGATAATTGGTTGGCCGTTGATATCCTTGCCGCTGGTCTCGTATTTCGTACGGTTACGTCCGATTTCGTATATCTGTTTGTTGAAATCGACCAGGTCATTGTCGCCAAATCCATCGCTGTCTGCGTCATCCATATTGATAGAAGTAAACTTCTTGCTCTTGATGAGTTCCATCTTTTCCGAGGCCAGGTGGGAAGCGATGATGATGTCACCTACCTTGCCCGTGTTTCTCGATCCGAAAACCAGCATGCCGAAGATGGGGATCAGAGCCAGGCCTAACAGAGTGATGGCCACCAATATCTCCAGGATAGTGAACCCGGTTCTGGATGGTCTCGGTGTCAACTGCATACCGTCACTCTCCTCTTTCCAGGTAAAAATACGCGTTGGTAATATCGGCCTGGATCCGATGATGGAGTTCCCAGGCCCGGCCTCGCGCGGCAGTGGCTTTCAACCGGTTCTTCCCACGGTAGCAGATAGCTATGATTTCGTTGACCTTCTGCTCTATATAGGGGTTTCCGCCCGCTGCTTCCAGGGCCAGACGGGCTGCCTCCTCCGCTGCTTCCAGCCGCCTGTTTATCAGGTGGGAAGAGGCTCTTTGAAGATATCCGTTCTCCTGAGACTCCAGCTGTTGTATGGGGCGCAGGGCGAGCAGTCTCCGCTGCCTGATATAGCCGTTTTCCGGCCGGCTGGCCAAGGCGCGGTCATACCGTTTCAGGGCCTGTTCGTAATCGCCTTTCCGCCGAAGGTTCTCTGCTTCGACAAAGGTTCGTGTCCGTTCGGCTTCCTTGATGATTTCGAGACTGCGTTTGAAGTCTTTGTCGCTCAACGGGCTGGGCTGCGGCTGGTAAGATCGGCCGGAGTCCGAATCCGGTTCGACAGAAGACGGAGGTCTGCGTTTGGTGCCGAAGATAAGTTTTGCCAGCCCGCTTCGTTGTGCGGTTTTCGGAGAGTCCGGTTCGGTCTCTGTCGGCGGTTCGATCCGTGAACACCGGGCCATTCCCCACAGGAGGGAAAATACGATTGCAAGCGTGATCCCTGTTTTTTTCACAGCCGTATCAGTCCTCCTCTCCCGAAATGGTGATCATACTCCAATAAGAAGCTTTCCGGCTCATGTAGGCTCGATAGGCCTGTATTAGATATTCATTATCATCATGCGGCGGCACCATAAACGGGTCCCAGCGCAGTGCCCCCCCGGCGGATTGCATCTCTTCGCCGGGTTTGTTATCCAGGGTCCTGAGATCCAGTTCTCCCAGGACGAGATTGCCCAGTATGTCGATGTCGAAATGCGGCTCTCCCTGGCTGTCATAACCGGCGTACTCCTTGTTCTCTTTCCCGTACCTTGTAACGAGCTCGACAGTGGTGCTAGGAGCACAGATGGAAGCCTCGACGAACCGGTTGCTCAGTTGTATTTTATTTCTACTTTTGAATCCGGGAATTGTCAAAAGCACGATCGTCAGCTTCGAGTCTTCTTCGTATCGGTAATCGAGATTTTCAAGTGAAAACTCCTCACTGTTTTCACGGTAGTTGATGTTGAAGGCTTTGTTGGACAGTATCTCATTCAAATTTTTTTCAAACATTTTTGCACTGAACATTCCGTCGATATTCACACCGGCATCCTCGTCGGCAGTCAGGAAAATGAGTGTCCCTTTTCCACTATAGATGGTGTTCGTATCAAACATGAATGTATCGAAAATAGAGATTAACCAGACTCCGTCCAGGCGCATGATCGGGTACGGTTCTTCTCCCCGCCGGAACCTTGCCAGACCGGATTCTTCCATAAAATGATCGATTGTCCCGAAACTTTTAGAGATCTTGTTCCAGCCGAGTTCCTCCAGGTGGTATCCAGGATCTGCCCACTTTTTCACGTTGACCGTGTAGCCGCGAACCCGGTTTTTGTACTGGAGCCGGGTGGTACCTTTGTAATCATAAGGACTTTGTACAACCTGGGTCATGTATTTCCGGTACGTATCGGAATCCTTCAACCAGGGCGGCATCGCAAAGTCTTTGAGTGCGGGAACCTGGAGGGTCATTAGCCATGGATTCGGTTTACCTTCAATATAATACGGAGGATTCAGGATATCCATCTTTTCGTCGGGAGCGAAAGAACTGTACGATATGTGGTCGCGCCACGGGGTTAGCCCCCAGACGGTCCCGGGTGCTTGTATCCCGATTTCGAGGTTATCGTCTTGGAATTTCTCCAAAATTTCAGCTGCTTTGTCGGCAAATTGTTCCTCTTCAGGCATTTCATAAATCAGGAATTTCTCCCCTTTTAAGAGCTTTTTTTTCAGTGTTTCCGGGGTAAAACCCTGGTTCTGGAAGACGATGATTTTTTGTATCAGCGGTTGCAAGATTTCTGGCGGTGGTGTGGGGGTCTTGAATTTGCCCTTGATAGTTATACCGCCCTTGGGGACATTGGCGGGATCGGTAATATCAGTCACCCGGAGACGGATCATGCTTTTGTAGACTTGGCCGTAAATAGCGTGAGCAAATTGTATGGGAATTGGGTTATTGAGATCTTTCTTTAACTGGGCAAAATCTCTTCCGTATAGATCGAGGCCGCTTCGGGTGATATCCAGGAACGGTTTTGCCGGCGCCAGATCGCGTTCCAGTTTCTCGTTGAAAGACTCGAAAAAATAGTATTTGAAACCTGAGTATTCCTCGATTTCTCTTTCACCCCAAAACGTCTTGACCTTTACCGGGTCATCTTCTTCAACAATAAGGTCATGGCCCATCATCTGGTAGGCCGATGGCCGTCCGGCCGGTGGGAGGGCTTTGTTATACCCGTCGTGTGAATCTACATTTATTCCGTTTTGTTCCGTATGGATATCGAACTCCAGGTTCGGAACACTGCGATTCACCCATTCAGCGAAGACTTTATCGTAGAAAGGGTAGATCCCTTTCCAGTCGATTGATCCCGGCTTGACATAATGATCGAGCAGGGAGTTACCTAAGGGATAGAATCCGGTAATATTAATGATAATCGGACGTTTTGATGTGGTCATATTGTTGGGGATACCCACATGTTCCGCCTGATTCGAGCCTGCTACCTTGCCCACTGCCAGTTGTCCTCCCCCGCCGAGAAAGACGTCCGCATTGTCTTCGTATTCCTGCTGGTCGTCTGTGCCGTTGAAAACTCTCAGACATTTGGTCTGTAGTCCAAGTTGGCTCAACCAGGGGTTCAACGTGTGGCTGGCGGCGTCTTTGGCCCAGAGGGAAAAATCGCCTTTCGGGGGATAGGGGTTGAGTACTTTGATGTCACGGTACACGGTAAGCCGTTTCTTTAGTCCCCGATACGTGACATCCACGGTCACTCGTACGGCGCCATAGGTTTCGCGATCGTCTTGCTGCTCGTCGGGAATGTCTTTGGAATACAGGTCTTTGAGAAACTTTTGCCGGTTCAAGAAATCCGCCCCGACAGCGAGGTCGGCGTATAAATCACCTGCCAGTTTTCCTGAAAGATATAAATTCAAACCTTTAATAGGAATCGTCTCTTCCGAGTATTTTTCCCTAAGCGCTTTATAAGGGTCGGAATCCCTCTGATTCATCAATGCTCTGATACGGAAAAAAGCTTCATTAGCGGCTCCTTCGGCCAGGTAGAGGCAGACCTCGCTTTTCTGTGAATGGGTTATCATCCGCACTTCGCTTCTCAGGAAAAAAATAAAGGCTCCGCCCAGGATCAGCGCCATCACAACCATGGTACAAACCATGTAGAAGACAATACCCTGCTGCCTGCCCGATGAGCACTTGTAGATGAAAGCGTTACGTTCGATTCTCATGGTCACCTTGTATTAACGCTTTCCGGGCTCTTCGGTTTCGGCCGGTTTATTTTGCTCGATCCCGGCTGCCGGACCCAGAAAATCGGCCATCCCTTTGAGTTTTGCCTGGTGAGCCTTCAGGCGTGGTTCGCTCCTCAAACGGCGGTAGTTATCAAGGAACTGTTCCCAATGATGATCGGCCTGGTTTTCGAGGTTTTTTGACCGATAGATTTCCGCTAACAAATAGTGGGACTTGGTTTTCAGAATAAAATCATCGTCACGGGCTTTTTCAAGAACACGGTCCAGGTGCCTGACCGCCGCCATTTCCATCCCCCGGCGGCAATACTCTTTGGCTCGGGCAAGGTCCTGCTCCACGTTGTGGTTTTTGCCGGACTGCGGTTTCGAACTTAGTGACCGTGCGGAAGAGACCTTGTTCGAAGGAGACTGCTTTTGG
The DNA here is from genome assembly GCA_964593455.1 of uncultured bacterium. GTDB lineage: Bacteria > Muiribacteriota > CAYSPT01 > CAYSPT01 > CAYSPT01 > CAZQHK01. The sequence continues at coordinate 39,011 of CAZQHK010000018.1, read as the reverse complement.
GCCGGTATTTTGAATTTTTTAAATTTTTGTTGCTCTGTTTTGTAGGAAGCTCCATCTTGATATCCAATTTCGCCAGTCCGGTCGCTGCAGCCGGAAGCAGCGGCAAGTACCATGGAAATGACAAAAACAGCAGCTAATCGGATGATCAACGGGGGCTTCCTCTCTTATAATTATTATAGCAGTAGCCTGGTTATCTGTCAAACCGGAATGACCTGCTGCGATCACTCAAATCTGGCTTCATATCTGGTTTCTCTTGTCAGGTCGCACTTCAAAATGTGAGAATGAAAACTGGACTTTATATTTGCGTCCCCGCTATCATGAATTATCCGCGTCAAACGAGGAAAGTGCAGAACAGGATATGAACAATAAAAACGGTTTTGTGTTCTCCGACGATATCCTTCAGTATGATTACGGCCCGCTGCACCCGATGAAAGTGGTGCGGCTCCGGCTGGCCAGGGACCTTATTTCGGCCTGCGGTCTACTCGATGAGGGCGGATTCGAAGTTTCGGTTCCCGGCCCGGCTGGCCGGGACGAGGTCCTTGGATTTCACGGGGAAGATTATCTGGCCGCACTCGAGCGTGCTTCCGCAGGCGGAATAGTGCCATCACAAGAAGCATTCGGTCTTAGCCCGGGAGATAACCCCGCGTTTGAGGGCGTGTACGAATTTTCCCTTCTTTCCGCAGGCGGGTCAATAAAGGCCGCCCGAATGGTGGCTGACGGGCGAGCGGACAGAGTGTTCCACATGGCCGGCGGGCTTCATCACGCCCACAGACATCGGGCTTCCGGGTTCTGTTATCTTAACGACCCCGTGTTGGCCATCCTCGAGCTTTTGAACCGGGGTCTGCGGGTGGCCTACATCGATGTTGACGCCCACCATGGAGACGGTGTCCAGTGGGCGTTTTACGATACGGACCGGGTGCTGACCATATCGCTTCATCAGGACGGCCGCACGTTGTTTCCGGGTACCGGCGCTGTTGACGAGACCGGTCGTGGGGCGGGGGAAGGATACGCGGTCAATATCCCCCTGTGGCCCGGAACGGGCGATGAGCTCTTCCGTCGGGCTTTCCGTGAAATCGTCGTGCCTGTTATCGAATGGTACCGTCCCGATGTGGTAGTCACGCAGCTCGGCGTGGATGCTTTCGGAGAAGATCCGCTGGCCCTGCTCGAGCTAAGTACCCGGGGATTCCAGGATCTGTTGGAGATGATGCGAGACCTCTTTCCCCGGTGGGTGGCGCTTGGCGGGGGAGGGTATGATCTCAAGACCGTGGCCTGTGAGTGGACCCGGGTCTGGGCCCTGATAAGCGGACAGGAACCCGATGATGAAATCGAGAAACGGTATCCGGACATAGCGGCTGGAGCCGGGATAAAACATTCAATGGCGCGGACACTCCGTTTGACAGCCCGGGCTGAAACCGAGCAGGCCGGACGATATCTGGAGGCGGTGCTTGACAGGATTAAACAGATGCTTCATTCGTTTCACCAGCTGCCTATATGAAAAAATGAACATAATCCGAATCATTCATTAACTATTCTGCTGTGAAAATTCATGAATTATTCAGGATAATTGACAATGGATTGATCCAAACCGGTTTCTCGGGCGTAATGAGTAGGGTGAAAACTACGGAGGTGTTACAGATGATAAAAAAAGTTCGCAGATCTGCATGTTTCCTGATGGTGTGCCTGGTTGTCCTGCTCCTGGCTTTACAGGGACCGGTTTCGGGATCGGGTCTGGATGCGCTCCGGGGTATGAGCGACGCTTTCGCGGAGGTCTCCGAAAATGTCCGGCCGGCGGTGGTGAGTATCAACGCGGTGAAAGTGATAAAAAATAGCGGCAACATGTATCAAGGTGGGGACCCGTTCTTCAATGACCCCTTCTGGCGTCACTTTTTCGGTGACCGCTCATCGCCTTTCGGCCGGAACCGCGGCCGCGACCGGAGTTTTAAACAGGAAGGGCTTGGTTCGGGAGTCATAGTCGATTCACGGGGCTATATCCTGACCAACAATCACGTGGTGGGTGAAGCCGACGAGATCAATGTGACCCTTCCGGATAAGCGCACTTTTGACGCACAAATCGTCGGGACCGATCCGGAGACCGATCTGGCAGTCATCAAGATCGACGGCGAAGACCTACCTACCGCCACGCTCGGTGACTCGGACAAGCTTCGTGTCGGCAACTGGGTGTTGGCGGTGGGAAACCCGTTTGGGTTGAAGTATTCGGTAACCGCCGGGATCGTCTCCGCTCTGGGACGAACCGAGGTCAAGCTGGCGGAATACGAAAACTTCATCCAGACCGACGCCGCCATCAATCCCGGTAACAGTGGGGGTCCGCTGGTGAATCTCGACGGCGAAGTGGTGGGCATCAATACGGCTATCGTCTCCCAATCGGGAGGATACCAGGGGATAGGGTTTGCCATTCCCATCAACATGGCCGGCCGGGTCATGGAAGATCTCATCAAAGGCGGAAAAGTTGTGCGGGGATGGCTGGGGGTCATGATCCAGGACCTGACCGAGGAACTGGCTGAAGCGTTGAAGATCGACAGCCCGGAGGGGGTCCTGGTGTCCCAGATACTGGAAGATACTCCGGCCGAAGAAGCCGGGTTGCAGCAGGGAGACGTGGTGGTCGAAATCGACGGTAAGAAATTAGCCAGCACCCTGGACCTCAGGAACCTGGTGGCGCTTAAAGAGCCCGGCGATACGGTGGAACTGCTGATCGTGCGTGAAGGCCGGGAAAAAGAGATCGACGTCAAAATCGGCGAACGGCCGGCGCAAGGCTCAATTAAGCGTCTCGGCTCCGATACCGCCGCACATGACAAACTGGGGTTGGTGGTGCAGGAGTTGACTAAAGAGCTTCGGGAAACCTATGCGATCGAGGTCCGCGAAGGCGTTGTGGTAGTCGAAGTTAAAGACGATAGCCCGGCGGCCACGGTGGGAATTTCCCCCGGTGAAGTTATCATGGAGATCAATCACCGCGAAGTCCTCACTATCGCCGACTATGAAGAAGCCATGAGCAGGGTGCGCTCGGGCGAACGCCTCCTGCTGCTCATGAAAGGCCGGCGGGCCGTCAGGTACGTAGCGGTAACGCTGCCTGAATAATGGGGGCTTCGTGACGAAGTCAATTGCAGTTTCTTGTTTCAGGCTGGTTCGTCATTTAATGTCCGTTTGCTCACGCCAGTGCCTGTTCCTCTATGAGGTCTTTCCTCCCACCCTCTACCGTGCTTCCAGCGCCTCCAGGCGTGCTTCCAGCGCATCGTTCTTCGCCTTGAGCTCCTTGATGGCCTCGATCAGGACGGCGCTCAGCTTGTCGTAGGCAACTGCTTTGTAGCCGTCCCCGTTGGTATTCACCAATTCCGGAAACTCTTTCTCCAGGTCCTGAGCGATAACGCCTATCTGGCGTTCTTCGGGAAACGGTATACCGCTTTCATTGTTCTTCTTCCAGTCGAAAAGCACTCCCTGCAGCCGGCCGACCCGGTCCAGCGAGTCTTCCAGTGGCGCAATGTTCTCTTTCCAACGCACATCCGAGCCGGCCCAGGCACCTGATGTGCAATAGGTCGTTCCGACAACATGCAGTGTTGATGTGGGAGCGGTCGTGCCGATACCGACGTTACCGCCGCTTTTTATGGTGACGTGCTTGGTGGTGCCGG
>CAZQHK010000018.1:31371-35270 GCA_964593455.1 uncultured bacterium | reverse complement strand
GTGCCGATACCGACGTTACCGCCGCTTTTTATGGTGACGTGCTTGGTGGTGCCGGCGTCGGTGCTGAAGTTCAAATCCAGGCTGTTGGTGGAGATCAGCCCGGTACCGCCGCCGTTACCGTCATAGAAGGCAAGCTCCGCAGTTTGGCTGGAACCGGTGGTAGATAGTTCAAATGTCGGATCTGTGCTCTGTACCCCGATATCCCCGCCGTACACAAACAGCTTGGCTCCCGGAGTGGTGGTCCCGATGCCGACGTTGCCTTTCAAAGCAGTGGTGGTGATGCTGTCGTTACCAAGCACGACGGTGTTGGCACCGAGACCCACCGCCTGGTAGCCGATGACGATGGAGTTACTGTCGTCATTGTCCTTGCCTCTTGTTTCATAGCCTATGTAGATACAGTTTTCAGGCGTCTGAAGGTTGGTGGTCCCGTCTGCATGATGGTATCCGGCCATACGACCAAGAGCGACATTATTTGAACCGGTGGTGTTGGCGGCGAGGGAATGACGGCCAATAGCCGTGTTTTTTAAGCCGGTGGTGTTGGCGGCGAGGGAATAACAGCCAATAGCCGTGTTATCGGATCCTTCGGTGTTGCCGGAGAGGGATTCAAAGCCACTAGCCGTGTTGAAGTTTCCGGTGGTATTGGAGTCGAGGGAATTTTGACCAATAGCCGTGTTATTGTAGCCTGCGGTGTTGGAGTAGAGAGAATCCCTGCCACTAGCCGTGTTGGAGTAGCCAGTGGTGTTGAATTTGAGGGAATAACTGCCACTAGCCGTGTTGTCACCGCCGGTGGTGTTGCCGGAGAGGGACTCAATGCCACTAGCCGTGTTGTGGTATCCGGTAGTATTGGAGGAAAGGGAATTCCAGCCACTAGCCGTGCAGCCGAAGGCGGTAGTATTGGAGGAGAGGGAATTATAGCCACTAGCCGTGTTTTTTGAACCGGTGGTGTTGGCGGAGAGAGATGAAAAGCCACTAGCCGTGTTTTCATAGCCGGTGGTGTTGGTATTCAAGGCACTGATCCCAACCGCGGTATTGGAATTACTGGTGCCGTCGTCATTCGCTCCGCTACCCGTACCGATGAATACGCTTGTGCTGTCAGTTTTCGCGTCGGAAAGGTCATCGAGTTCCGAAGCTCCGCCGGCGGTGGCCCAGCTGGCCAGGCCATCGGCGTCAGATGTGAGCACCTTGCCGTCGCCGGGTGTCCCACCGGTAATTTTGACCTGTCCGTTTATATCCAGTTTCGCTCCCGGGGCGGTGGTGCCGATACCGACGTTGCCGCCATCAGTTATCGCCATTAGTTCGGTATTGCCGGTGGTAGAATTGAACTTGGTGGAACTTTTCCTGAAATAGAAAAGCACGGAGTTTGCGGTCCCGTCGGCATCGAAGGTGTTGAACACCATATCGCGGTTGCTGACCAGGTGATGTCGTTCTGTCGTGCCGCCGAACTTGAAGGCGTGGTCATCGGTCGGATCGCCTATCTGGAAACTTCCTTCCGGGCTGGTGGTGTCGACGCCGATTTTACCGGTGTAATGGATGAGGCCGGTACCATCGGTCCAGAGGCTGCTACCGCCGGGGGTGGCCCAGCTGGCCAGGCCAGCGGCGTCAGATGTGAGCACCTTGCCTGCACCAGGCGTCCCGCCAGTAATTTTGACCTGTCCATTCACATCCAGTTTCGCTCCCGGTGCGGTGGTGCCGATGCCGACGTTGCCGGTGTTTTCCACCAAAGATATCGCATCAGACGCTCCGGAAGTTCCAATTCTCAGTCCGCCACCTACGATACTGCGGATATAGTGATTCGTATCACCAAGATAGACAGTCGCTGTATCTCCCGGAGGAAAGAACGACGTTCCCCGCGCAAGGATATCTCCATTCACTTGTAGTTTTTGTGTTGGCGACACTGTGCCGATGCCGACGTTGCCGGAGCTGTTCCAGATTCCCGTGCCGGGCATGGTGACAGATCCGGTGAAGGTGGGGCCGGCGGTGGGTGCCTTGGCGTCGAACTGGGTCTGGATGGCGCTGGTGACCCCGTCGACGAAGTTGAGCTCCGCCGCCGTGGCCGTCACCGGCGTGCCGCCGATGGAAAGTGCCGTCATGTTGACAGTACCGGTCACGTCGAGTGCCGTTGACGGATCGGTGTTGCCGATACCGACATCGCCGCTGTAATGGATGAGGCCGGTGTCTTCGGTCCAGAGGTTGCCGCCGCCGGCGGTAGCCCAGCTGAGGACGCCTGAGCCGTTGGTGGAAAGAACCTGGTTGGCGGAGCCGTCCGCAGCCGGCAGGGTGTAGGTGGTGCTGCCCGCGGCTGCCGCCGGGGCCAGGCCGACATAGCCCGAGGTGGATCCGGACAACCGCAGAGTTCCTTTTATATCCAGCTCGCTCCCCGGAGTGGTGCTACTGATGCCGACGTTACCGGCGTTTGTGATCCGCATGGCCTCACTGCCATCGGTTGTGAACGCGATGATGCCGGTGGGACTGGCATCGGTGATGACTACCGAGGTGTCGTCGGCAACGATGCTGCTGCCGGTGGGGAGGTTTGTCAGAGCGGAGCCGTCGCCCGCAAAAGCGGTGGCCGTGACAGTACCGGTCACGTCGAGTGCCGTTGACGGATCGGTGTTGCCGATACCGACATCGCCTTCAAAATAGACAATGCCATCGCCTCCTGTCCAGACGCTGCTGCCGCGATCGGCGGTGGTCCAGGAGACCGTGCCCGAGCCATCGGTCGACAGGATCTGGTCGGGCGATCCGTCGGTGGACGGCAGGATGTAGGCGCCGATCTTGACGGTGCCGTCGACATGGAGCTTAGCCGTAGGGGTAGAAGTGCCGATGCCGACATTGCCCGCCAGGTAGGACTTGGTGGTGGATGGCACGTAGAGGGCGTAATCGTACGTACCGGTGAGCGAGTTGTTGGCATACAGGGCCGCGCTAAAGCCGGTGGGTAAGGTCAAGTAGTTGGAAGCAACCTCATTGTCCGTCAGGTTGGCCATGGTCACGGTACCAATGTTCCGGGAGTCCGCGTCCCGGGCCAGGGCGGAAACACCGGTGTTGGCGCCCAGATGCGTGGAGACCGCCGCGGCACCCACACCGACGGCGTTGGCGGCAATGTCGGCATTGCCCCCTCCCACCGTACCGGTGTAGGCCTGCCCGAACACACCGGACACCAGCGGCATGCTGGTGAAACTCGGACTGGAGTTTTCTCCATTGTAGAATGCCTTGGCATAAATCCCCTGCATGCTGGTCCCGCCGTCGGCGGTGGATTCCGCCAGGATGGCGTTGATGTCGCTTCCGCTCAAGAGTGGATTGTCGGTTACCCCGGTAGCGTCGATTCGAGCGGCGATACCCATGACGTTGACATTTTGGGCGGGAGCGGAGACGGCGGCGTCCACTTTGAGGGCATCGTACTCGCTGTCGGGAGTATCCGCCCCGGAGACAATTATGGCGCGGTCATCCACCTCGAAGGTGGCGCCGGTGGCGAAGACTGACATGCCGCCTGCCACTTCAAGGGCGGACAGCGGCTCGGTGAGTCCGATACCCACGTTGCCGGCGGCGGTCACGAAAACAGCGTCGGTGATTTCGCCGTCTGAAGAATCAAGGCTGTGCCCGTCGGCGGCGGCGTTGATGGTGGTGCCGTCGAAAGTTATGTTACTGCCGGCGCTGTAAGTAGTGTCGGCGTCCGTGCCACCAAGGTTGTGGAAATCGTCGGTGACCAGGTCCTGCAGCTTCGCCAGGTTAACCGTCGGGTCCGTCTCGGTGTAGCTCTTGATGTACCCCATGGCGTCGATGTCGCCGTCGGCCAGCTGCGTGTTTTGATCGGTCCCGCCAAGGTTGTGGAAATCATCGGTGACCAGGCCCTGCAGCTTCGCCAGGTTAACCGTCGGGTCCGTCTCGGTGTAGCTCTTGATGTA
>CAZQHK010000018.1:0-31271 GCA_964593455.1 uncultured bacterium | reverse complement strand
CCTGCAGCTTCGCCAGGTTAACCGTCGGGTCCGTCTCGGTGTAGCTCTTGATGTACCCCATGGCTTCGATGTCGCCGTCGGCCAGTGTGCTATCGCTGTCGTCGGCGGGCTCCCAGGCGCTACCGGTCCACTTCAGGATCTGTCCGTTAGAGGCGTCCTGCGAATCAAGGGAGAACGTCGTGTTCTCCAGCGTGATACCCAGGGCGGCGGTGTAGGTGGTGTCGGTGTCCGCTCCCGGTATATCGAGACCGGTGATGTCGGTCTTGACTATGTTCAGCTTCGAAAAATCGATGGCCGCATCAACGTTGATGTCGTCGTTGGTCACGGTGCTGTCGGCGATGATGGCGCCGGTGACAGAAGAGTCCGCCAGGTCATCCACGGTGATGGTGCCGTCGGCGATGGTACCCTCCGTGCCGCCGCTGACGGAATCCAGGGTGCCCAGCAGTCCCAGTCCGAGATTTTCCCGGGCGCCGGCGGTGGTGGTGGCTCCGGTACCGCCATTGGCAACGGGGATAATCCCCGTAACCCCGGCGGCGTTGCCGGTGATGTCGCCGGCTATCTGCGATCCGGGGATAGATCCGGTAATTTGTGACGATTCGATAGTCCCGGTCACCTTCGAGCCGCTCACGGACCCGATATACTGGTCGGCGATGGGATCGCCCTGCCAGATGCCGGAGATGACCGTCCCGGAGGAATCCACGGCGAAGATCCCGGGATCGTCATGGATGGGAAACCCATCGGTGCTGCCCACGGTCAGGGCCGCGTGTGGATCGGTGGTGCCGATACCCACGTAGCCCGACTGGTTGTCAACCACGAAGGGAAGCCCGTCTTCGGGCTGCACGTGCAGCAGCCCCTGTGGGTCCTTGGTGCCGATACCGATATTGCCCACCGCCGCCAGCAGGTTGTCCCGCTCTTCCGGCGTGGTCTCGCTCTCCCCGGGAACGAACAGGTACTCGGTGCGATTGTACTCCAGGTTGCCGTGCCGGTCCTTGACCCGCAGCCCGATGATGTACCGGTAACCCGGATACAGCTCCAGCAGGCAGAAGTAATCGCCCCGGGTGTCCTCCGTGCCGGGATAGATTTCCGCTTCGCTGTACTCCGCCGGGTTGTTGGCGCTCCACTGGTCCGCATCCCACTCCTCTGCCGGCGCGTGGTACACCACGAAAGTAAGGGGCGGAGAGGCGTCGAAAGCCCGGCCGAACTCCACTGCCACGCTGATGGTATCCGAGTCCGGAGAGGTCGAACCGCCGCCGTTTGCGGTCAGCTCCGCCACATGCACCACTCCCGGTACGCTTTCCCACACCGGAGCCTTGCTATCGGTGAGCTGGACATTGACGGAAACCGAATCCAGCTTGACTACCGGGACATTTTCTTCCTCCACCCCATCCTCAATCAGGTCGTGGGTGAATTGCACCGTGTGTGTTCCCGGCGGCACGTTCTCCAAACGGTAGAAACCGTCGGCGTCGGTCCGCGCGTACCGGTCGGTGTCCGCCACCCGCACCATGACGCCCTCGATCGGCTGCGTGTCCTGGGCCGTCACCGTGCCCTCGATGTCTCCGCCCATCAGGGAGGACAGCGTCTGCGTCTGCGAAAAAATATAGGCTTCGGCAGCGGGGATGGAGACATCCTGTGGGTAGTCGTAGGTCTCGTAACCGCCGTGGACGAAGCTCACCTGGTAGCTTCCTACCGGTATCTGGTGGATCTCGAAGGAACCGTCGCTGCCGGTGTAGCCGATATAGTCGGTGCCCTTGATCACCACGAAGGTGCCGGCGTGGTCTCCCGTCTCCGCCCCTTCGAGCTCGCAGGTACCGCTGAGCGATCCCGTTGGGGTCAGTTCCAGGTCCACTACCGCAGCCGCGTCCGGAGACACCACCGCCCGCGAGGTGGCCTTCATCCCGTCCCGGCTGGCCTCGATGAAATAGGTGCCGGTATCAAGACCACTCAGGACATACACCCCCTCGGCGTCGGTCATGGTCATATAGGTGTCTCCAGAGTCGGAGGCGGTCCGGACGGCTTTCTTGAACTCGTTGGGGCCGGTCGGCCTGGCGGCCAGCACTTTCGCCTGCTTAGAACTAACACCACCCTCGTCTACCTGGCTGGCCATCACCAGGATTCCGGGGCCGGTGGAGCCATCGGGGAGCACCACTTTGCCCGTCAGGGTGTAGCCAAATGTTGCCAGCGATGGCTCACCGCCTCCGGAGGAACTGGCACTACCGCCACCACCACCTCCTCCGCAGCCGGAGATTATAATCGACAAACCCAGAAAGAAGAGAATGGTGAAAGTGTAGACTAACGATTTGCTGGTTCTCATAACCTGTACCTCCTCGAAATTTACATGCCCGTATAGCTTGAAATAACAAAAACAATACAATTATCAGCAATGAACAATGGAATTTAATGCGATATTAATATGGAACAGGCAACTTATTGGGAGTATAGATCCCCCTTTAGAAATGCTCATTCTAGAATAGTATGTTAGAAAAGAGTGCATGTCAATACATAACAGACCAAGCGGAGAATGACCTGAAAACAAATCGAACTGTGCTGGATCTAACTAATACAGGGCAGTACCTCAAATCTTCGATCTTCGCCTCGTGACGAAACCAACTGCATTTTTCGGGTCTTAAACGGTAAAATCGGGCCGCCTGTTTGTGTCCGGGTATGATGGGAAGTGTTGATGGGTCAATAGTTATATGATAATAAAATATAGCAATGGTGGTGGTTTGGGATCGAGAAATTTATTCTTGCCTTTGTGCTGATTGTTTCTAGCCTTTCATGCGCTGCAGGGCAGGGGATAACCGCCATGGACCGGGAACAACAGTTCGAGGAAGAACGGCTCATCGGGATACTGGAAGAAACAGAATGGCGGATGCCTTCCACCGCGCCCACCATCACCTTTGACTTTGGCGGTTGGCTGACCACCAACTGGTACCATTTTGACGATCTCGACCGTACATCTCTGCAGCCCGATTTGGTGGAAGAGGCGGCCACGCTTGACCTGAGATTCTGGACGAAAATATTTTTTAAGGAAAAACACAGTTTTTATTTCAGGTTCAAACACCAGGTCAACACGATTACCGCCTGGGGCAGCAGTTACTCCGGCCTTCAAACTACCGATAACGACGGACCTCATATCGACATGGCTTACTTCACCCTTGATTTCCCCCGGGGTGCGTCTGCGAAAATCGGGCGTCAGTATTTCAAGTTGGGACGGGGATTGGTACTGGGCAACGTCCTCGACGGGATGAAATTGAAAAAACTTTTCAGGAAAAGCATCCTGAAAGCCTACCTGGCTTTCACCAGACCGCACACCAACAACATCGACACCTCCGTGCCGGGATATCAACTCGGCAGCAACCGTATGTTTGCCGCTTTAGCCGGAGAGTACCGGATGACCTCCGGCCGGAGATTTTACAGCTATCTTCTTCGGGAAGAGGATAGAAGTGAGGAAATCCCCGATGATCCCGCCCAGACCTATGATTACGACGCCACCTATCTGGCCTTTGGTGCCGACGGTGAGCTGACAAATACTTTTATCTACTGGGGAGAAACCGTCAAGCAGTGGGGGCAGACGCCCGTTTCGGGCACCACGGCCACGGCCAGGATCGATGCCTTCGCGTTTACCCTGGGAACCAGGTGGCTTCCCCGGGTGAGGATGCATCCCACGGTATCGTTCGAATTCTTCTCAGGCAGCGGGGATGCCGAACGAAACAGTATCACCAACACGCTTGGGGGCAAATCCACCACCGCTGTCGATAAAGGTTTTTTTCATTTTAGCTCACCGCGGCTGGGACTCGCGTTCGCGCCCCGATTGTCGAATATCAGGGTGATGAGAACATCCTTTTCTTTTAAGCCCTTCAGGGACAGCCGGTTGACCCAGTCTCTGCTGGTAAATGTGGTGGGAAGCCTTTACCGGAAGAGGAAAGGATCGGGAGCCATCTCCGACATCAGGGCCAGCGAGGATTCAAAACACATTGGTTCGGAAATCGATCTGTATGTGTTCTGGAAACTGTGGCCTGACCTGCGGACGATTTTCCGGTTCGGCCGCTTTTCCCCGGGAACGGCCTACCCGGCAGCCGGCCGCACCAGGTCGCTTTACACCAGCCTGAGCGTATCCGTTTCGTTCTAGAAAGAGTGGTTCGAATTGAGAGAAAAACGTATGATGAGATTTGACTGTAAACTCATGATATCGTTTTTTATGCTGAACATGGTTCTCTTTCTGATCGCAACGGCTATGGCGGTTTCTCCGTTTCCGGCGGAGATAGACGTCAGGCATCTCCCGCAGCATTACCTCCTGAAGGACAGCGGCGACATTGTCTATCTCTCGCTGAAAGTGTTTATCGACGCCTGCGGTTTCAAAACCGTCCGTTATGAAAAAGGGAGTAAGAGCCTGCTCTTGTCGGACCCGTTACCGGTACGGCTGAGGGTGGGAGACACCTGGATCAACGTGAACGATGTGCCGATTGTGCTGGTAGCGCCGGTACTCCTGGTGAGCGAGGAAGTTTTCGTTCCGGCTCTATCTTTCGCTGCGGCTATCGGCACCACGGTAAACCTGCCGGATCTAACGTTTGTGCGTCATGTCGATGATATCGAGCGGGTCCGCGCGATCCATGGCCGGGACCAGGAGTACGTTTTCACCACCGGCAAGTTTTTCCGGCGTCTCATTCGCAAAAGAATAGTCACCAAGGAAGATGTCTGCCGGGCGGTGGCTATTTTTATCGAATGCCAGGAAGCCCCGGTTCCGTTCCCGGAACTCATAGTGGCTCTCAAAGAGGCGGATATCATTCCGATTGGGTGGACATTCGACCGGGATGATCCGGCCGACCGCGGGTTCGCCTGTTACCTGTTCGTAAGGGCGCTGGATCTCAAGGGCGGACTTGTCACCCGGATGTTCGGCCTTTCCGGGCGAACAGCCTACCGGGTGGCGGTTGACTTCGGGCTCTCGCCGCCGGCAGGGCACCGGAGCCTGATAAACGGGGGAGAGCTCATGGCCATCATGAGCAAAGCCAGCGGTTTGCGAGACGAGATTTCTGCGGAAGGAAAAACACGATGACCGGTAATCGATGGGCAGGCAAAACATGCATCATTGTTGCTATGATCGTACTTCTCGGGGCCCATGTATTTTGTTCCACCGGCAACGCTGCGGAATTTACCGTTATCTTGAAGGATTTCGAAGGAGAAGTCGAGGTCAAACAGGCTGGTAAAGACTGGGCTGGTGCCCGCTTGGGGATGGAGCTTACGGCCGGTGACTTTGTGGCTACCAGTTTTGCCTCCTCGGCCATGCTCGCGCTTCCCGACGGCTCTACCGTACAGCTCGAAGAGATAACCCAGATAAAAATGGAAAATCTTTACACCGAAGAAGGAGCTATACGAACCAATATCCGGTTGAGAACGGGTGGATTGAACGCCAACATCAATCGTTTCCCGAAGGTGGAGTCCGATTTCAAGGTCACCACACCTGCCAGCACCATTAGCGTGCGGGGGACCGAAGAAGCGATCACAACGCTTGACGGTTTCGGAACCGAAGTGAAAGTAATTACCGGCAGTGTTAATGTCGTTAACACTACCGGCCAGGATATCACCATAAAAAAAGGAGACACATCAGTCGTTGAGGGTCCAGGAGCTGTGCCGACGTCACCGGCGGCACACCGGCTGGAAGAGTCCACAATTTCCGCGGCTGACGTGGGGCACACCGAGGAAGAACGAGAAGAGTTTCAGACTAATTTAGAACCAGCTCCCGGTACATCGGAAGAAGAAGCAACGAGCACTCCCGGTAGTAAAGATTCCGCTGAGTCCACGTTAATGTTGGAATACGAGTTTTAGAGGAAGCCGCGGCAGATGAAGAAGTGTGTGTTGCAGTCCGTGATTAGTGAGGGATCAGAAATATGAACAGATTGAAAGCTCGCATTTGTTATCTGTTTCAGGTTTCCCTGGCCATTCTGCCCCTCGTAATCTTAGCCGGCTGCGGGGGAGAAGGGATTTCACCTTCTCTCTCTGGCCTTTCCGGCGGACTCCAACTTACTGTACGAGCAGGCAGCGTAAGCGAAAGACAGGGAGCATCCGTGGACGTAGAATACCTGACAGTAAAACTCTATGGGGCCGGTTTCAATACCGTCAAAGAAAAATTCTCGATATCAAAGGATGAAGGAAAAGTTATCGTCGCGGGTATACCGTCGGCCACCGGAGTGTCCCTGACTGTCGTCGTGTATACGCAGGACATGACCGCTCTCTACATAAAGTCAACCTCAGTCGATTTCAATCCCGGCCAGGTCACCAGGATCAATCTGATCCTCGACTCCGTTTCTGCCACAGATATAGCGACCTTCGCCGACATGGATCTGGAAGATAAGGTGAGAGATGCCATCTCCATACCCTATGGCGACCTGTTGAAGAGCGACCTGTACGACCTTAAAACGTTAGATGCTTCCAACAGCAGCATCTCCAATCTGGAGGGGATCGAGAACTGCACGTACCTGGAATATTTGAATCTTAGTCACAACAATATCACCGATATCAGCTACCTGGTTCAAAACCCGGGTCTTGGCAAGGGTGACACCGTGAAACTGATGGACACCGCCCTGGACAACAATGATTACGCTGATATTCAGCAACTGATAGACAATGGTGTTGATGTCACTCACACTATAAACGGATTTTTCCTGGAAGACAACTTCTCTGACGGTAATATTACTGAGAACCAGAAGTGGGAACTGAAATATGTCGGCTCGGCCGGCTCAACGAATGCCTCTGCCTCGTCTCAGAAGTTGGCGGTCACTTCCAGGGCTCTGGGTTGGGGGCTCCTGGTCACCGGCTCATCCGAATGGACGGATTACTCAATTCAGGCGAAGGTTAACCTGACAGACATCTCAGACAGCGCCGGTGTTGCTCTCGGTATCGGAGAAGTGGATAAAATAACGGGCTTGCCAAACCCGGGAGCGGTTTTCTACTACAATGGGGATGACAGAAAACTTGTTATCCAGTACCGGAAAGACACGAGCGTTGGTGAAGAAAAAATTGACATCCGGATTTCGCCAGGAACACCGTTCACCCTGAAGTTAACCTACAACTATGATCAGTTGATAGGTGAATATGATGATGGAACTCCGACGCGTACGGTAAGCCTTTCTAGTGTACCTTCTGGCATCAAGGGCAAACCCGGTCTGGGAGTGTATTTGAGCCCGGATGCGAAGCTGTTAAACAAATCATCCATGTGCACCTTCGACGACGTGATCATCGAAAGTAATTAACCCGGATATTTCACCAGTCTTCCGGCTGCGGCTGGGGAAAGACCACATCTGTTCATCACTTGGATGTCAGGGTGTATACACCGTCCCAGTCTTCGGGGGGCGGATCTTTTATGAACCGGTTGCATCTCTCGATGTAGGTTTTAGACAGGGCATCGTCCGGACGAAGTTCCAGTGTCCGGTTGAAAGCCGCCAACGCTTCCGGCCAGCGTTTCTGAGCATAGAGTTCCCGGGCTTCGTTGTAAGCAGCCAGCCATCGGGTGTCTTTCTTATCGAGTTCACCCTTGGCCGCCAGCAGTTCGTACACGCTTACGGGAGTCTTTTTGCCTACTACTCTGATGACATCGATCAAGCGGACTTCAATCGCTTCGGAAGTTTCAATATAGGTCGTGTTGGCGGCCATGATCGAAGTGCCGTACTGTTTGTTCGCTCCTTCCAGGCGTGAGGCCAGGTTAACCGAATCACCCATAATAGTGTAATCCATGCGGGTTTTTGAACCCATGTTGCCTACCACCATGGGGCCGGTGCAAAGACCGATCCTGGCAGTCAGTAACGGTTCTCCGGTTTTTTTCCATTCCGACCGCATCGAGGCCAGTTTTTCCTGCATCCGGATGCAGGCCAGACTGGCGCGTTCGGCGTGGTCAGGGAATGATACCGGGGCTCCGAAGAAAGCGATAATGGCGTCTCCCTCGTATTTGTCAACCGTTCCGCCATGTTCCAGGATGATGTCAGTCATGGCGGTGAGGTACTCGTTGAGCAGGGCTACCAGCTCGGAAGGTGAGAGCTTCTCGGAGATGGTTGAGAAACCGGCCACGTCGGAGAACAGGGCGGTGAGCACCCGTTCCTCGCCGCCCAGGGTAAGGTTTTCCGGGTTGGCGATAAGCTGGTTGATGACGTCCGGGGAGAGGTAATGGGAGAAGGCGTCCTTGATATATTTTTTCTGGCTTTCCTCAGTGCGGTAACGGTAGACGGAGATGAAGGTAAAGGCCAGGAAAACGGTCAGTACGGGCGAGATCATTTCCACGATGAAGCCTTTTAGGAAGAAGAGGTAGAACCCGGCCAGTATGTATCCCAGGACCATGGTCAGCACCACGCTGGTGCCTGCTTTGTAACCCAGGCGAGGCAGGGTGAATCCGAGCACCAGGGCCATGATTAAAGCGGTGCCATAGGTCCACTCGGCAGGCAGTTCCCGGATAAAGTTGCCGGTCACAATGCCATTTAACAGGTTGGCGTGCATTCCTATCATCGGGTATTTCTCTTCGAAGGGAGTCACGCCCAGGTCAATTGACGTACTGGCAGTGGAGCCTACCAGGCAAGTGCGGCCGGTAATCTTAGCGCTGATTTTTTCCCGCAGTACCTGCCGCTCGGCCTTGACTATCTTCAGGTTGCCCAGCAACCGTTCCATCCGGGCCACCCGGGCCAGCGCTTCTTCCAGCATGGCAGGTTTGTTTTTCAGCCTATCGCTGGTATTCACCATGCGGTTCAGTCTTGTTGCAAAATCTACCAGTTCAGGTACGATTGTCTCATGGGCTTTAGTGATTGTCTCTTCGGAACCGGGCAGATCATCCATATGGTCTGCCTCCCGCCGGCGTAAAAGTTCAAACGCGCTCTTCAAGAGCCGCCAGTGTACTTTTTCCATCTCCCTGTCGGTCATGAGCTCGCTGACTGACAGATGCTTGAACGGTTTCTGCCAGCCGCCAGCCCAGTTGACCAGGAACATGTTGTTCCGGTCCAGGGGTAACTCCAGCACTTTTCCTCCGGCAGGCGAAATGATGAGCGTTCCGCGCTCATCGAATCGGATGTCTTTGAGTTCGGCACCCAATAGATCTAGTGAGAGCATGAAGGCGCCCTGGGGAAGCAGTCTGTCTCCCTCATTCAGAAAGAGCGGCAGCCGCCTGAAGGTGCCGTCGATGTCCGGATTGGCGTTGGCAAAACCGGCCCCCCGAACGGCCTGGGCCAGCCCGGGTATGATCGGTACCAGACCGGCAATCCGAAAATGGGGCAGGTAATCTTTCGCTCTGGAAAGCGGCAGGCTGAAGCGTTCGAGCAGGATTTTCCGGGCCAGGTCCCGGGTTATGAACTGTTCCGCCCGGTACCGACATCCTTCGGCCTCTTTGCTGGGAAGAGCTTCCACCACCCGATCGGCCAATAAGTCTATCTCGAAGGTCTCTCCCGCGGAAGAGACTATTTCTCTCACCGTTTCCGCCACCACCCGGTTCCTGGTGCGAGGCAGAAGGAGTTCCACATCTTTGATACTGAGGTTCAGGTCGGCGGCGATATCAGATGCCGTCAGATCCAGGTTTTTCCTGAGCTGCGCCAGAATGGCCTCTTCCAGTATATTGCCGGTATTCACCCTCTCTTCGATGTACGTGTCAAAGTGAAAGACGCAGACGATGTGGCCGTTCCGAATGAACGATTGTTCCAGAGCCAGGTCGGGATCGTGCAGGCCCGAGGTCAAGACGGTCTCGAGTTCCCGGATCTCACGCGTGATCTCACCGCCGGACTGAAACAGTTTATCTAAAAGTTCGTCCGCGCTGCCACCGGCTTCGACGTGCTTGAGGTCTTTCTCGATGAGCGTGAATAAGGTTCCCTTCAGTTTATCAAACTTTTTCTGAATGTCTTGCTTTGTGTGTTCGGCGGTTAATGTTTCTCCTGATGGATCGATAAACTCGATATCGAAAAAGATGTTGTCGACACCATACCGGGTGATCTGGTCAACTAATTCCGCCATCATGGTGCGGGGCCAAGGCCACCGGCCGAATTTGAGGACGCTCTCATCATCCAGATCGATCATGACTATCTTTGCGGAAACGGAAATCGGCGGCCGTAACCTGAAACGGAGGTCAAGAGTCTTCAGCTCTACCTGGTGGTAGAAACGGGTATACGACAGGGCAAGTATCATCAGGAACGATAAAACCGCCAGGGCGAGCGAGATGAGCCGGACGTTTTCTCCCCGATGCTTCCTGGTGGTCTCGCCCTGGGGAGCAGCTTCGGTTTTTGGACTCACGCTGTCAGCCTGCCTCCAAATAATGTGGCTACTACGCGGTTAGCGCTTCGTCACTTCAGTTTTAGCAACCGCTATGTCTTCAGTTCCTCCATCTTTTTGAGTACCTTCTCCGGTGTGAAGGGACTTTTGTACATCCGTACGCCGACGGCGTTGTAGATGGCGTTCCCGATAGCCGGCAGGGGTCCGTTAATGCCGATCTCGGATACACTTTTCGCCCCGTAAGGCCCGGTGTCCTCGAAGGTCGGAATAAGGATTGCTTTCAACTCCGGCAGATCCGTGGTGGAGGGTATCTTGTAGTGCATGAAGTTCGGGTTCATCATACGGCCTCGGTTATCGAAGATGAACTCTTCGGTCATAGCGAACCCGATACCGTTGAGGGCCGCTCCTTCCACCTGTCCTTCCGCCAGGGCCGGGTTGATGGCGGTGCCGCAGTCTACAGCGGCAACGAACTTGAGCACTGTCACTTGACCGGTCTCCGTGTCCACCTCCACCTCGGCGAACTGGGCCGAGAAGGGCGGCGGCGACTTGTGGGATATATGAGACTCGGTGGCTGATATCTGGAACTGGTTTTTTTCGTACAGGGAGCGGAAACCGACATCTCGGAAACTGACTTGCTTGTTGCCGGGTCCCTTTACGACACCGTTTTCGATGGTGAGTTTCGTGGGCGAGACATTAAGTATCTCCCCGGCCACACCCAGGATCTGTTTCTTCACGGCGGCGGCGGCTTTCTTCGCGGCCATACCGCTTAAATACGTGGTACTGGAGGCATAAGCGCCCACGTCGAAAGGCGTCAAATCGGTGTCGGATGAGTGAACGATGATCTTGTCTATGGCAACTCCCAGTTCTTCAGCCGCGATCTGCGAGAGCACCGTGTCGCTGCCGGTACCCAGGTCGGTGGCGCCGACCAGCATATTGAACGACCCATCGTCGTTCATCTTGATCGTGGCGGCCCCCATGTCGATCTCGGGGATGCTCGATCCCTGCATGAGGATACACATCCCCATTCCCCGCCGTTTCGTGCCTTTACCGCTGCCGCCGGGTTTCCATTTCTTCTTCCAACCGATCTCCTTGGCTCCGGCGATAATACATTCCACCAGGCCGCAGCTGCCGATCGTCTGCTCGACGCCCGCTTTCCCTTCGCCAAGTGCTTCGAAGATGGGAGACCCGTCACCCGACTTGATATGGTTGATCTGCCGAAACTTGAGCGGGTTCATGCCGATGGCTTCGGCCATCACGTCCATCTGGCTTTCCATGGCGAAATAGGATTGCGTGGCGCCGTACCCGCGGTACGCGCCGCCGACGGGGAGGTTGGTATAGACAGTGTCGCCCCAGAACTTGACGTTCTTGCACTTGTAGAGGGGGAGCACCTTGCTGCCGGAGTTACAGACCACCGTCAGGGCGTGAGACCCGTAAGCACCGGTGTTCATGAGGATTTTCATGTCGATGGCGGTGATGGTTCCGTCTTTCTTGACTCCGGTCCTCAGCCAGATAACCTGGGGATGGCGTGTCCGGCCCGCGTAAAACTCCTCTTCCCTGGTGTACTCCAGTTTCACCGGCCGGCCCGTTTTTAGGGTCAGGGCCGAACAGATGTCTTCGAGCAGGACCTCTTGCTTGGTACCGAATCCGCCCCCGATCCGGGGCTTGATGACCCTGATCCGCCCGATGGGTATCTGCAGGCGTTCAGCGGTTATTCTTCGGACATGGAAGGGGACCTGGGTGCTGGTCCTGATGACCAGCCGGTTCTTCTCGTCCAGCCAGGTAATAGTGATGTGCGGCTCCAGGGGACAGTGCTGGGCATAGTGGCTTTCGTATTCGGCCTCGATAACGTGATCGGCCTCTTTGAGTCCTTTTTCGACGTCGCCGACTTCGGTGTCCACGTGACCCGCCAGGTTTTTCTTCTTGTCATAAACGATAGGAATGATCACCCTGGCTTCCGGTTCGTCATGAATAACCGGTGCGCCCTTTTTCATGGCGTCCTTGGCATCGAGGACCGCCGGGAGCACCTGGTACTGCACTTTGATTTTTTTTATGGCTTCCTCGGCCGCTTCGACGGTCTCGGCCGCCACGGCCGCCACCCGGTCGCCGACAAATCTGACCTTCTTATCCAGGGTGAAGGTGTCGTACGGAGACGGTTCGGGATATCCCTGGCCGGCGGTAGTGTGAGCTACCCGGGGGACGTCTTTATGTGTCAAGATACAGACGACGCCGGGTACTTTTTGAGCCGCGGAGGTATCGATCTTCTTGATCCGTGCATGGGCGTGCGGGCTCTTGAGTAGTTTGGCGTGCAGCAGCCCGGGTATATGGATATCGTCGGTGAAGACCGGTTTACCACAGGCCAGCCCCAGGGCGTCCACTTTGTCTACGCTGTGCCCCACAACTTTGAAATCAAGTTTTTTCTTGGCCATGACCGCCTTCACCTCCTTGCCTTCCTGAGTTTGCCGGCAGCCTTCTTGGCTGCTTTGATCTGCTTCACGTAGCCGGTACATCGGCAGAGATTTCCTTCCAGGGCCCGGCGGATCTCGTGATCAGACGGTTTCGGGTTACGGTCCAGGAGCCCCTTCAGGGAGACGATCTTACCGGGTATACAAAATCCGCACTGTACGGCGCCTTCTTTCACCAGGGAGGTCTGGATGGGGTGCGGATTATCGGTGGTGCCGATACCTTCAACTGTAATCAGATTGCGCCCCTGCATCTGCGCGGCGAAAAGGAGGCACGACTTTACCGCCCGGCCGTCCAGCAGCACCGAGCATGAACCGCACTCGCCCTGCCCGCAGCCTTTCTTGAGACTGTAATAGCCTTCCCGGCGGAGCAGGTCGAGGAGGATCTCTCCGGGTTCAATGTGGAATTTCTTTTTCACTCCGTTAATAGTCAGTTGTATTTCCATGGTAATGTTCGCCTCCTCTCACTTTTTCAGGCAGTCCGCGATCAGCCGTCTGACGGTTACCGCGGCCAACTTCTTGCGATATGAGGCGGAAACGCCCACCATACGCGTCACTTTGAGGTTCGAGTTTATCCAACCTTCCACTTGTGCCAGCAGGGCGGGGGATACCTTTTTCTTCAGGAGAAGTTTTTCCAGGCCGGTAAGTCTTTCAGGCAGCCTGGTTACAGAGCTGACCGCCACCCGGGCCACATCGATAACTCCACGGCTGGTGTGAAGGATACAGGCCGCGTCTACGAGTGCGTTATCTACCGCGGAGCGGGTCACTTTTACGAAAGCGCCCTTGATCTTGCCCTTAAGGTGAGGGATACGGATCTCCGTCACGATTTCCCCTTTTTTGAGGAACCGGGACGGGTGTTCTTTAAGAAAATCGGTTATCTTGGCTGTCCGCTTTTTGCTGCCGGCAATAGCCAGCCTGGCCTCCAGTACCAGAAGCGCCGCGGGCAGGTCGGACCAGGGGTAGATCTGTACGATGTTACCCCCGATGGTGACCCGGTTCCTGAGCTGAGGTGAAGCAATGGCCGCGGCGGCCTGTCCCAGGGTTTCCTCCACCGGTTTTGGCAGCAGAGTCGATTCCGCGATTTCGGTGGCCGTGGTGGTGGCACCGATCCGGGTGTATTGTTTGCATTTCTTGATGTAAGAAAGGTTCAAACGGGTAAGGTCGACGATCGCGCCGACAGATGAAGTATCCCGTACCGACAGGCTCGTGCCGCCGGCGATGGGGACCGTCTTCAGTTTGCGCCGGGAGCAGAGCTTGACTGCTTCCTCCACGGATTGCGGATAAAAAAATTCTTTAATGTTGGTGTGCAAATGACTTCCCTCCTGTCACGATTTTTCACACGGCATAATTCTGTTGCATCCTAGCACACCAGCTTCCTGCCAGACAAGATGAGGAGAAGAGGTTCTGTGAAAATGTGAGACTGAAAAGAACGGTGGAAGTGCCATGCGTTGACACTCCTGTCTTTTACCACGTATTATTTGATATCTGGAATGACTCGGAACTGCTTCGGGGATAGATATTTTCTCCGGTAGTGATTCCGTTCTCAAAAAAAGTGTTGAAAGCGAGGTGAGTGAGAAACATGGAAAGCATGCTGCAGAAGATGCTCTATGCAGGGATCGGCCTTTTTACCATGAACAAAGAGCAGACGGAGGAGATCGTGAAGAACCTGATCGAGCGCGGGGAGATGACTGCTTCCGAAGGAGAAAAGACTTTGAAAACCCTGCTTGAACGTATTCAAGACGAGAAAGATAAACTGGTGGATCGAGTCGGCATCGAAGTCAAGGATAAGCTGACTAAAGCCGGCTTTGTTCGGAGAGAGGAATACGAAAAACTTCTGAAAAAGTTAGAGGCTCTCGAAGCGCAGATTACCGGTCAGGCAGAGAAAGATACGGAAGAAGAGTAACCGGCGGAAGGAAGTTTGACGTGGAAGGAATCAGGCAATGGGAGGCTTCCGTCGGCCGGCCCATCACAGCGCTCGATGTATCGCCTGAAGGCGACGCGGTTCTGACGGGTGACCGTGCCGGGTATGTAACCAGTTTCGGCTCATCGGGCGGAATTGTCTGGCAGACACGTCTTCCCGGTCCGGTACGTTCGGTGGCCATTGCCTCTCACGGACAGGCAGCGGTCGCGGGCGCCGAAGACGGAATAGTCCGGTTTTTTAGCGCCCGAGGCATTCTCAAATGGCAGGCCAAGACAGGTGGAGTTCCCTCGTGCGTCAACGTGAGCGAAGACGGGGCGACGGTCGTGGTTGGGACCTCCGGCTGTACCCTTATTCGCTATGACCAGGGCGGAAATCCGTTATGGAAATATGGTCGTGGCGCGAAAAAGTGGTACAAAGAACTTTTCCGGAAACTATTTGCCCGCCGTCAAGGCGCGGTGGAATCATATCCCATGGTGCATCCGGTTTCCTCCACCGATATCTCTTGGGACGCCTCGTTTATAGCCGCCACTACCGCTGACGGCAGTACCTTTTTTTTTGATACCTGGGGGACCTGTCACTGGCAGCACATGTTCAAATGGAAATACACGCATGTCTCCATCAGCGACGACGGCTGCAATGTCGTTGCCGGTACAAAGTCGAAGGGTATTGTCCGGTTTTCAAACCAGATCAACATGAACCATTCTCCCTATGCGCGGGTGCGGGAGATCATTCCTTTCATGGAGTGGGCGGTTGAAATCGACCGGGATATCACCAGCGTGAGTCTCTCTAACAGCGGTGAGTTCATCGCCGTAGGTAGTTCTGAAAATGAGCTTCTGCTTCTCGGACAGCAGGCGGAGACATTATGGTCTACCAGAATGGACGCGCCTATCATGGAGGTTGGGATCTCCGGTCAGGGAGATTATATAGCGGCGGTTACCTCCACGGGCCGGGTCTGTTTGTACCGGGTCGTATCAGGCCGGACTTCAGCCGAGATGTTTATCCAGTTTGCCGATACTGAAGATCTGCCCGAGCCTTCTTCTTCGCCAGGCGAGGTGGCTCCCGTGGGAAGCGGACTTGAATTTCTCGCTGGCGCGGGGAGTGCCGTCGGTACGAACGATAAATCCGGCAGCCAATTCTTTGACGCTCCGGCGCCGGGAGGAACGACCCAGCCGATGAGCGGTGAACTTGATTTTCTGGACGAGGCGCCTCCGGCTAAGAATGATATTATTGGTGATAATGGACCGGGCCTGGTTAATGGAGAAAGCACGACATCCGGAACGGAAGAAATCCGCGAACTATGGCGCCGCCGGGTGGCTGATATTCTGTTGCCGTTTTCCCGGGCGGGACTTCTTTTATCATCTGATGGCACCCGGCTGGCCGCATGCGCCAGTTCGGAAAAAGTGGTCTTTTTTGAAGGTGACGGGACCGTTGCCGGTGAGTTCACATCCGGGGAGTCGGGACTGGTTGGCCTGTGCGGGCCACATGATCTCGGCCTGATATTCACAGCTACCAAAGATCGGGTGTTTTGCCTGTCTCCGGATGGTGGAATTATCTGGCAGCAGTCGCTGGCGGTTTCGTCTCTGAGCTGCGGTTCCGGAGGCGATTTCGTGGCGGTGGCCCGGCCCGGCGGGTCGTTCACAATTTTATCGGGGAGTGGCAAGATGGTGTATGAGGGGAAAGTGTCCGGTGATATTCTCGTTTCCCACGTTTCTGACCGCGAGATGATGGTTGCGTTCGGCACCTCGCGCGAAATCATCTGCCTAACCCTCGGCGGATTCCGGGAAGACCGGTTTGCCACCTCCGGGTCTCCCACATTTGTCAGTTGTTTAGCAGGAGGAGACGTCGTATGGGCGGTGCCGGATGGTGTGTTTAAATGGCGGCCGGAATCACCTGACCCGCAACGATTGCTGCGTCTGTCGACTCCCGCCTGCTGCGGCGCGGCCGCCGGGAATTTAGTAGCGATAGGAACTTCGGGGAGAGACTTTTTCCTGCTTTCCCCCGGTCAGGCTGCTTTAAAAGTTCCGGTCAAATCAGTACCCACCGCGGCGGCTGTCTCCGCCGATGGGCAGTGGGCGGCCGTGGGTACCCGCTACCGGGTATGTACTCTGGTCCCGTTTGAGCGGCAGCGAAAACCTTCATATATCAAGATTAAAGGGCGGATGGAAGCGGTGGCTCTCGACCGTACTGCCGGCCGGGCAGCGTTCCTGGTCGGAAGTGAAGTTATCTTGTGCGCCACCGGTCTGATCTCCGGTGCCATGGGTAGCGCAGATCCGGGAAAATGTGATATTGATGGAACGTCCAGGCTATTCGAGGGAGAACTGGAGTTTTTGTAAGGAGATAGAACGATGCCAGCATGCAAAAAGTGTGGAAATCAGGTTATATCCGGTGATCCGCGGTGCGCGAAGTGTGGGACCAGTGTTCCTCCGGTGGCGTTTTTCCAGCACGAGCTCAGGGTACTGGCCGGCGCCCAGTACCCGTTGATCTATATCGTGTCCTCGGAAGAAGTCCCGGTTATGAACTGTCTCCTGGAAGTGACCCGGTCCCTGAACCGGAAACTTCATCAGTGGACTGTCTCCGACGGGTTGCGTGAAGTCAAGGAAGGAGCCGCCGACACGGGTCGGCCGGCGGTGGAAAAAGGATCGCTTCTCCAGAAAGGAACCGAGGCGGTAACCGGCGACACCCGCAATGCCCTGACCGCCCTCCGGAAGGTAGCCGATTCAACCGAGAAAGCCATGTTCGTGTTCAAAGATTTTCATCCCTACCTGGACAACTCAGCGCCTCGGCAGGGTCAGGACCCGGCGGTGCTCACGAGGAAAATAAGAGATATCGTGCAGCTTTGCCGGCGAAAACCGCAGACGCTTATCCTGCTGTCACCCGTGCTGGTTATTCCGAAAGAGCTTGAGAAGGAAGTGGTGGTTCTCGATTTCCCCTTGCCGTCGGTAGAGGAAATTCAGGAGCTTCTACGGAAGAAAATAGATCATTACCAGTCCCAGCTTGGTTTGCAGGTCTCGTCTGCTCTCATGGAAAGGTTTTCCAAAGCGGCGCTCGGACTTACCCGGGCGGAAGTTGAGAACGTTTTCAATAAAGCCCTGGTGAACGACCGGCGGTTCGACGAAAAAGACTTGCCCCTGATCATCGAGGAGAAAAAACAGATACTCAGGAAGACCGGACTGTTGGAATACTATGATGTGAACGAGGCCCTGGCCGGAGTTGGCGGACTGAACAATCTCAAAGACTGGCTGGACAAACGTGGCAAAGCCTTCTCCGAAAAGGCCCGTGCGTTCGGGCTGCCGGCACCCAAGGGCATCCTGCTCCTGGGTGTTCAGGGTTGCGGGAAAAGCCTGATTTCGAAAGCTATCGGCGCCCTCTGGAAACTGCCCCTGCTCAGGTTTGACCTGGGTAGGATATTCGGTTCCTACATCGGCGAGTCTGAAGGCAACCTGCGAAAAGCTCTCATGGTGGCAGAAGCTTTGGCGCCCACAATCTTGTGGATTGACGAGATAGAGAAAGGATTTGCCGGCGCCAGCGGCGGTTCCGGCGGTGATTCCGGGGTGGGAGCGCGCATCTTCGGGTCCTTCATCACCTGGATGCAGGAGAAAACTGCACCGGTCTTTGTCATAGCCACCGCCAACAGTATCGAGAACTTGCCTCCGGAACTTCTTCGTAAAGGCCGGTTTGACGAGATTTTCTTCGTAGACCTGCCAATGAAACCGGAACGGGAGGAGATCTTCCGGATTCACCTGAAAAAGCGTGACCGGGACCCCGTGAAGTTCGACCTGAAAACGATGGCCGAAGTATCGGACGGATTTTCGGGCGCCGAGATCGAACAGGCGGTCATCTCCGCCCTGTACGACGCGTTCCACGAGGGACAGGATATCGATACCGCTATCATCGTCGACAATGTGCAAAACACCGTACCGCTGTCAAAGACAATGAAGGAAAAGATCGATCATCTACGCCGGTGGGCCGCCACCCGGGCGCGGCCGGCCACGGTGGAAGAAGGACCCGAGGTGTTGAGTTCTCCGGGCATTCTCCATACACCTAAGGAAAAGACATCAGACTTTCACGACCTGACCGGCGGAGGCCTTGAATTTCCTTAGCCGACTTTCTCTACCTGGAACTCATACGGTGTGATATCGTCGCTCAGGTCCGGATCGGGAATGTACCTGATGGTGATGGCGTACTCGCCGACCTTGATAACGTCACCGTCGCTAAGCCTGGTTCCCTGAAGCATCTGCGGCGGTGCTCCGTTCAAGCTTACCTGGCCATCACAGCTATTGACGTATGCGGCCGTCTCATTTCCTATTTTCGTTCCATATATCTCGGCATGCCGGGGAGATACATCTGTTCCATCCAGCTGGATGTGGCACTCGGGAAGAGTTCCTATGACAATGGTCGAACCGGTAATCTCTGATCCATCAAACACCGACCGACACCTCCTTTTTCATTTTACTTGGAAAGGTACCAGCATTCTATCAGCCATGCCTATTTGTGACAATACCTCTTAGTCAAACGGCAGGATGGAATAGTAAGGATTTTAATCTGAGCGCCCAAAAACTATCTCAATCTCCTACCTAACTTTCTACACTCACTGTTCAGAGGGTGGGTGACCAAGCAAGGGGTGTAGAAAGTGGGGCTATCTATTCATTCATCGCTGGTACTAGAAGGGCTGGATCGAGGCGGCGTTCGAACCAGTTGATCCGCCAATCGAGGTGTGGGCCGGTGGCACGTCCGGTAGAGCCGACGGTTCCGATCATCTGCCACTTGGCTACCCGTTGGCCCGGTTTGACCAGTATAGTTTTAAGGTGTATCAGGGTCGAAGTGACACCATGACCGTGGTCGATAATAACGGTGCCGCCGGTATAGTAAAGGTCGGATTCGGCCAGCCGCACCACGCCGGGGCAGGGGGCCATCACCCGGGTTCCCGAGGGAGCTCCGATATCGATACCATAGTGTGGCTGCCGGGGCTGGCCATTGAGAATCCGGCGGCTGCCATAAACGCCGGTAATAATCCCTCTCGCCGGCCAGGTGAATCCTTCGGCGAACCAGGTCTCGGGACTGTCAGTCATCCAGGCTTTCCTGAGCAGTTCACGTTCCTTCTTAAGGCGGTGAGAAAGTTCCTTGGGCGGGGTTACCATCTTTGGCGGCAACCCGTTGATCCGTTGCTCCCGGTAAGTTCTTTGCTCGGGTTTGAGAATCCGGCTCTCGACATTTCCTCCGGGTAACGTAACAACAAGCTCCTCCGGTCCTTTTGTGTCCCGGTGAAATCCCAAAACAAAAAATCCGTCAGTTGAAACACGAAGGTTCCGGTTTTCGAGATAGACAGAAGACTTTGCAGAAGTACGGCCGATTACCAGACCTCCTTGAATAATGGAACCTTCAAGGGTTATTGCCGATTCTCCACTGGTGACCGGCAATCCTGACAGTGATCCAAAGGCCGTTAAGATAATCAACGCGGCTATTCTCAGTGGTGAAACATCGGATCGGCAGTTATTCAACAGAGCCGGTCACCTCCATTAAGCTGAAAACTGCAGTTTTCAGCTTAATAGAAGTGTACCATAATTATGTGGACTTACCGGGTATCGGAAGTGCCGGCGCTTCGGTGAATACCGCGTTTGTTGACGTATTTTCAGCTCTGGGGTACAATGACCGCTGTTTACCTTGGAAAGGATGTGGCGTTTGTATGAGAACAGCCTTTGTTCTTGTTTTTATGGTACTTATCACAGGTATTTTATCACCGGCGGTTTCGGCGTATGATATGAGTCAAAAATTTTCTCTTGGAGCGGCGCTTGGCTACTACAATCCGAACTCGCTTGGCGGAAGCTCCACATATCTCGATTCGGAGTTTATGTGGGGAATCGGGGGAAAGTACTTTTTCAATGAAAATCTGGCACTCGGGATCGGTTACAGCGTCTGGGACCACTCCGACCGCTATCCTACCGGCGGGTACACCCTGGGGTCCGATTTCTACGGGAAGGGCGCTTTCGAGTTGACGGTAAAACCCTTCGGCGCCACGGTGTTTTATTTCTTTCCAACTAGAGAGGAACGGGTCATGCCGTATATCGGGCTGGGGACATCCAACTACTCAGTGGAATACTCGTACACCACGGCAGGAGTAGGGGACCTGGCTACGCGATCAGTAAGTGACAGCACCTGGGGAGTACAGGCCGTGGCGGGTGTTGAATATTTCACGACTCCCGAGTTTTCCGTTGCCGGCGAGGTGCGTTACATCGATGCTGACCTGGGTCTAAACATGGCCGGCGATGGAGCCGCCAGTTGGGGAACCGACAAGGAGTCGGTTGATCTCAGCGGATTCTACTTCGGGATATCCGTCAATTATTACTTCGGCCAGAAGACCGGCGGTCCCTCGTATTGAGGTGCTGCTTCTTCTCAGACTGAAACCGGCTCGTCTGCCGGACGGCCTTTGATCCGTTCGGGTGGAGCTGAGGGGAGGCTGACAGTCCAACATGAAACAAATCATTATAGCAGTCGTTGCACTATCCGTGCTGTTCGTTGTGGCCGGGGATATATGTTCGGCCCAGTATCTCGAGCAGGAAATTTCACCGTTTGTCGGCATCAGGGGCAAAGGGGCCTATACGATCCCGAGAAACACTCTCAGCTTTGATTTTCACGTTGAGGCTTTGAGCTGGCAATACACGTACGATCCGAATCTTGTTCCTACCAGCGGTGATGAGTACAGATACCGGTATCACCGGATGGAAATCAGGCCCACTCTCTATTATGGCATTACCGACCGGAGCCAGTTCGAAGTTACCGTTCCTTACGTGGACATCGAGGAGACCGGAACGCCCGTGGCTGCCTTTGCCGGCGATTCCAACAGCGGTATGGGCGACACGTTTCTCCGTCTCAAGTACAGGTATCCGGCAGCGTCGGGAAGTTTCATGGATTACGCCATCTCAGTGGGAGTAGAGCTTTCAACCAGCAATGAGAATAAGACTCCGCTGCTGGGAACGGGAGGAACGAACCTTGAATTCGGGTTTCACTTCACTTCCGAGCTCGAACGTGGCGCCATTTTCGGTGACCTGGCCTATACCTGGATGGCTGAGTGGAAAGGCGCCAGCGGAGTCCGGGTCGATCCGGGTGACGAGATCTGGTACCACCTTGCGTACAACTACCCGCTGTTCGAACGGCTGCGTTTGGTAACAGCGTTGGAAGGGAAACGTGTGGGGATGGACCGCCGGAGTGGAAGCAAGGTCCCCTTCACCGACAGCTCGTGGATCTTCATCAGTCCCGGTCTGCAGTATCTGCCCAGCGAAGGGTTCGTTATCGAGGGAACAATTATGTGGCCTGTCAGCGGTCATCCTCGGTTAGGAAAATCGGCGAACGTCTCCGCGGTTGACAAGGAACCGTGGTATTACCTGGGAATATACTGGGAGTTCTAACCGGGGGGAGGACGGATATCTTCAGAAACAATCTTTTTGTCCCTTCTAAATGGAAGTATGTCATGGAAAAAAAAACATCGGTTGATTGCATTCTATGTGCCATCCGGGACAAGAATCCGGAGGTCGCTCTGCTTGAGGTGTTCCGAGCCAACGGTTTGATCGTATCCGTCAACCTCTACCCCTACACCTCGGGACACGTCATCATATTCCCGGAACGGCACGTGAACGATCCGCGCCATCTCACGCCGGAAGAATCGGAAAACATGCATTCAATGATGAAATTATCAATGGATGGTATAGATAATAAGTACGCCCCGGCCGGCTACAACATTGGCTACAATGTTGGAAACGCGGGGGGAGCCAGTATTCCCCATCTTCATCTACACGTGGTTCCACGATATGGTAAAGAGCTGGGTATCGTTGATATCCTGTCTGGAAGTAAGATCATCATCGAGGATCCGACAATTACGCATCGTAAGCTCACTGAAGCCTTCAGGGAGGTGTCGATATAATGGCGAAAAAGCAGAAAGAACAGGTCGATACGAAAAAGCAGAAGAAGCACGTCGAGGAAAATGTAGAGGCGAAACCGGAAAAACAGAAGAAGCACGTCGAGGAAAATGTAGAGGCGAAACCGGAAAGACAGGATCACGAAAAGAATTGGGAAAGTCCCAAGGGATTTTTTCGCACCAGGGATACCTCGAAGAAGATGGAACTGGTGGAGAAAATGAAAAAAATCCAGGCCAGCAAGAAAAAGTCACGAAAGAAAAAGGTGAAAAAGAAGTCTTCCGCAGTTTCGACCGGCAATAAGAAATAAGCGGGAGACCGGCTGTTGAAAGTATACACGAATACCGAGTTCGAATTTAAGATAGGCGTGCCGCGGGGAGACTGGGAAATCGAAGAGAGGATACAAACTCTTGGCCCCAGCCTTTATCTGGTGGTTTTTCTTTTCTGCCCCCTTCTGACCAGGGATGGATTCACACCCAACGTCAACGTTCTCACGGAGGAAATCGACTCGACACTGGACATCGATACCTACACGAAGGCCACGGAGAAAGTAAGCAAACAGTTGAGCCGGTCTTACCGCCGGCACAGTATGAAACGCAGGAAACGGGACAATATGGTTTTCACCGAACTGGTCTATTCAGCTGTCGAGGAGGGCCGTCATCTCAAGCATAAGCAGAAAAAGTGTATTTACCGGGGCCGGGCCTTTGTTGTTACTGCTACCGATCTAAAATCAAATTTTCACCTGTTGAAAAATGATTTCAACGAGATACTGGATTCTTTTACCCTGTTATAGTTGAAGGTAGATGATTAAAGGCGATAATAGATATATTAACGTGAGCCATAGAAAGAAATAATTTCTACCGGTACATCGTGCCGATGTTCTCGAAGGGAAGGAAAATGGTTTCTCCCACCAGGCACTCGATATAGAGCCCTTCGGAATCAGAATCGACAATGAAGCCTGAAAGTACTCCGTTATTCCTGGTCTGCAGAACGACGCCCTTCATCTCGGTTGTGTCTTTCATGATCTTTGCTCCTCGTTTCATTCCGGGAAATGTCTACATACGGAATATTCGGAATATTCACGCTGTTTCTTTAGGCTCTGTGGTTTATTTGCAACCTGCCGAAAGACTTCCGGTACCATGATGGAATTGTACTGGCAAAGTTGTTTCCCACCAACACATAAAGAGCAAATAATATTCGTTGACATGCCCCAATTGACATGTTATAATTGCCGCGCTTTAGCTATATAGCCCATAAACAGTGGCTAAATAAGGAGGATAATAATCATGGCACGAGTGGAGCTTGCAGCTCGGGTTCGAGCCGAGCGAGGCAAAAACGCCGCCCGGCGACTTCGGAAAAACGGTTTTATTCCAGGCAATCTTATTGTATTTAAATCTGATTCTATTGCTCTGGCAATTTCGCAACGGGATATTGAGAACTTTCTCATCCACAATGCTTCCAGTACAATCATCGATTTCACCATTGACAATGAAGGGAAAGATATAAAGAAATCCGTTCTCCTCCGAGAGGTTCAACGGGACCCTATCACTCATGGTCTGGTCCACCTCGATCTCCAGGAAATTTCTATGGATAAGGAAATCCAGGTGAGAATTCCTCTTCGTCTTACCAGCGATCCGGTGGGAGTAACTGAGGAAGGCGGTATTCTGTACCAGTCAGTGAACGAGGTGGAGGTTATATGTCTGCCCTCAAATATACCCGATTCAATTACCATTGATGTCAAAAACCTGGGGCTTCATCAACATGTCAATATCAGTGATATCGAAATCGTAGGTGACTACAAAGTGCTTGCGGATCAGAACACAACTATTGCTACCGTGTTACCGCCCAGGGTGATTCAAGAGGATACTCCGGAAATCGGTGAAGAGGAAGCAATTGATGGGACCGAAGAAGGAGAAGGGGAAGAGGCGGCTGTTCAGCCCGAATAAGGAGTATTAGAGGCAGTTGTTGGAAAAAAAGTCTTTGGAGGCAAGAGGAATGACCCGTGAGGCAGTAGCCATAGCCCATGACGATATATCGGAAATGGGGCTCAGGAAAAGCATTCTGGAAATGCTGGAATTAGAGGGATACGATATCTCCCACATTAGAATCGATGTGGAAGACGGCGTGGTCTATCTGAGTGGTGAGGTTGAGTCTGATGAGGCTAAAGAGGAAGTGGACGTACTCATCAACGAGATAATCGGTGTCGAAGAAGTGAGCAATGAATTGACCACTGGTTTGGATACCAATGATGAGATCGATTTAGAGAGTGATGATGGAAACACGTCGCTCGATACACTGGACGAAGGGGATGACGGGGAAGAAGGAACCACTGATCCCTCCCGGGCAAGTGATGAAGGCATTCCCTATATCCCACCGGACCGTCCTTTTTTCCGGTAACTACTTGAGATATAACATCGGGTCGAGAGGCTCTTTTCCTCGTCGGATTTCAAAATGTAGGCCGTCGCCGCCGCTCTCACGCGGCGACTTCTCCAGCTCGGCCATCTTCTGACCGCGGTTGGCAATTTCTCCCAGGGTAAGGGCCGGTGATTTAACCGGCGCATAGAGTGTGTAAAAATCATCGTGGTGAGCCAATATCAAGGTTAACCCGTAACCGGTTATTTCACCCAGATAAACCACTTCTCCTTCTTCGGAAGCGTTAATCGGCGTGCCTGCTGAACAGGCTATATCTATCCCGTTGAACTGCTTTCGTTTGCTGGTTCCGAAACGGCTCCTGATAGAACCCTGAAGAGGCCAGGCGAATTTCAACCTGGTGGAATAGTAGGCGGAAGTCTTCCGGGATGATGATTTGCCGGGTTTTTCAGGCTGTTTGCTGCTCTTCTTCGGAGGTGGTTTCCTGGTTTTGGAAGATCCGGATGATGACTGTGTATTTTCCGTTGTCCGATCAGGCTTTTTGGCCGGTCTCCCATACTTCAGGAAATGTCGCCTGTTCTTCTTTAGTATCCGCGGGCTCCCTGGTATGAAAAGACGTTCACCGGTTTTGATTTT
This sequence comes from uncultured bacterium, assembly GCA_964593455.1. Lineage (GTDB taxonomy): Bacteria > Muiribacteriota > CAYSPT01 > CAYSPT01 > CAYSPT01 > CAZQHK01. The sequence continues at coordinate 5,748 of CAZQHK010000018.1, read as the reverse complement.
CGACGGATCTTTCAGGTTGTTCAAGTGTACCAGCTCGTCGTTCGAAACGCTGTACATCCGGGATATCTTCCAGATGGTTTCTCCTTTGTCCACCGTATGGATAACTCCCACTTTGCCAGGCGTTTGTGTTGAAATACCGGGCATCCGTCTGGTGCATGCCGTGATCGTGACGACAGTTAAAATCACGGATAAAAGCGTAATGAGATGATTTTTTCTAAACATGGTTGGTTAAAAAATAATATCCTTTTCCAGTTATCCTATCGGTGTTTCTTCTGGAAAAGCGTAGGCAGTAAGCCATTAACCCGGAAAATGCAGTTGGCTTCGAGCCGGAGTAGAGGGCTACTGCTTTTTCCGGGTTTTTAATCGGAGATTGGGGCGGTTAAGGAATCAGGGCCGGTCGTGCCTGTCTTTACTTCATAGTTTTCGATATTGTTGATCATGGCCTGGTAGTTTTCATTTTCTACATGGACGCATTCCCGGTACCGTGAGAGAGAGTTGTAGAAGCGAAAAAAGATCCGTCCTCTGTATTCACCCATCTTGTTTTTGATTATATTGATTTCCGATATGGGAACCATAAGGTCTTTGGAGTCCCACTCCCATTCTATGAAAGATGTCTCATAATTATTGATGTAATCGCAATAAAGCAGGATGGTGGCGTATGAGTGTTCCAGGAACGCCGGGCACGGCGGAAGGTGGTAACGGGTCGGCCGCTTTCCTTCGGCCTCGGCGTTGAGCTCGCAGGTAACGATGACCGACACCTGGTGCGAGGCGGTCAGCGTCTTTAACCTGCTTACCAGCAGGAGCATTTTTTCGTCCAGGTTCCCGGTTGCGGGATCCATCTCAAGCTTGGTAATTGGATCGATTAGCACCACCAACGGACCGGTGTGTTCCAGACGGACGCCTGCAACCGTTTCCAGAACGTCATCCAGGGAGATAGCACCTGAGCTTTCATCGATAATTTCAAGCCAGTCACGCATCTGGGAGACCAATTCGATTCCCTGCCGCCGTTTCTTTTCGTTGGGAATATTGCTGACCGAAGGATTCTTAACATAGGTCACCGGTATTTCTCCGGCCAAAGAAACCAGCTTGGCGGTGATGTCCAGATATTTCTGGTCGAGAGAGAAGAAGAGTACGCGCGTGCCGTGGTTCAACGTGGGCAGTTGCCAGGCAAGCTGTGTAAGAAAGGTTGATTTGCCGATTCCGGCTGATCCGGCAACAATATAGAACTCATTCTGGATACCACTCAGGTATTGTGAAAATAGTGGGAATCCGGAGTCCAGACCTGTTATTCCGTGTTTGTTGCGGAGCGATTTGATGGACTGCTGTTTCATCGCTTTCACCTGGTCGTCCAGGCGGTGGTGGGGACGCCCGGTCAGCAGTTGACCGAGTTTCCCTATTCCCTGGACGAGGTTATCTCGGTAGTGAGAAGAAGATGGTTTCCTGGTCTGGTCGAGCATAACCAGGAGTTGTCTCCTGACGGCCTGTCGAAGGATGATGTCACGAAGATCGGTTACCAGCGAGCGGACCTGTCTTGCATCGGGGGCCAGCTCAGGCCAGACATCGGGATCGAAAATTGCGGATATTGTCTTTGAGAGGCGTTTTTCTCCCTTTTGTGATTGCTTGGGAGAGATGAGCAATTCAAGTAAGTCACTTGCCGTCGGATAAATATCCTTCTTGAAAAGCTTGAGGATGGTTCGGAAGATGCTCCGGTGGCGGTTGGTATGGGACAGCTCGTTTTCAGAGAAGTTCAAAAGCTCGATCTGGGAAAGTGCCATATCGGGCCGCCGGCAGATCGCCGTCAACAATTTCTCCTCGGTCTCCCGTCTACTGGTTTCCGCCACGAACAGGCTCCTTTCTTCCGGTTGTTCTATTATACTCAAAGTTCGGGCGATCTTCCAGCATCATGATGAGAAAGGAACACTTACCTGGCTTAGCGGGTAAGCAATTTCCTGAAAACTTCCGGTTGCCCGCCACTCCGGCGGATGGGTATACTGGGAAAGAACGTTCTATAATCTGGAGGTTTTGTCATGGCCGGAACGACTGCTACCGGGGAAGAACCGCATCCTTTTTCTCTCAGTGTGAAGCTGTCTCTGGTAGTGGGACCGATCCTGGCCTTGATTCCGTTTCTGTATGATCCACCCGGCGATCTGAAGGTCGGGGCCTGGAGATTGATCGGACTTACCTTGTGGATGGTGGCCTGGTGGATTACTGAAGCAGTTCCTATACCGGCCACGGCGCTTTTGCCCATCCCGTTCATGCCTCTTTTGGGAATTGCCGGACAGAAAACGGTAACATCCAGTTATGCCCATCCTTTGATATACCTGTTCTTCGGAGGTTTCATGATTGCCGCCGCTATGCAGCGATGGGGATTGCATCGCCGCATTGCCCTCACGACGGTGAATGTACTGGGCACAAGCCCATCGGGGATAATCGGTAGTTTCATGCTGGCAGTTTTCATTCTTACCGCTTTATTCTGGATTTTCCGTAAGTGGCTGGTGCGAATGTCCGGCGTTGATTTTTCGGACACCACCATAGCCATGGTGGCCGCCATAGTGCTCTTCATGCTGCCGGTATCCCTCCAGGAAAAAAAGTTCGTTCTTGACTGGAAATCGGGAAAGCAGATTCACTGGGGTGTGTTGATTCTATTCGGTGGCGGTTTGGCCCTGGCGGGAGCCTTCAAATCCACAGGGTTGGCTGAATCCATCGGGAATCTCGTAAAAGGATGGCAGGAGATCAATCCCTGGTTAATTGTCCTGATGGTTACGACGATTGTCGTGTTTCTTACGGAACTCACGTCAAACACTGCTACTGCCGCCACTTTCCTGCCCATTATGGGAGCGGTGGCTCTCGGGTTTGGGAAAAATCCACTTCTGTTAACTATTCCTGTTACTATCGCTGCTTCGGCGGCATTTATGCTGCCGGTAGCCACTCCCCCGAATGCAATTGTCTTTGCTTACGAAGAACTGAAGGTGAGCGACATGGTCAAGGCCGGTATTGCTCTCAACATATTTGCCATTTTAACCATCATGCTGCTCATGTATTTCCTGGTTGTGCCGTTGCTGTCTACTATTTTCAACTTCGTACCGTAATCTTCAACTTCATATGTTCTTCTCGATGTAGATAGAGAATCTGTCTTTAGCGCCAAAAGTTAAATTGACGAAATCACCGGGGAAGAGATAAAATAACCAATGGCATAATAATTTTAAATGGGGCTTACTTTGAACTGAATAGTGGATTTCATCAACAGGGGTGGTAAGGCAATGAAATTCAAGGAATTGAGTCGTAAAACTCAAGAAATCTTGCGCCGGAAAGCTGCTCAAACAGTACACCAGGGACCGGATAAATTTCTCTCTATTTTTGAAGGCGATATTATCTATATGCTGTTACCAATTTCAGCGTTGCTCGTCTCTAAAAATTTTGAATCAGGTTTGCTGTCCAGAAACTCGGTGCTGGGAAAAGCAGCTGAAGCTCCGGTGGATGTAATCTACTCTCAGAAACAGATTCATAGTATCGGAGCGAGAATTCGCGAGCTGGCCAGAACCAAACAGGATTACGGTCCGGCACCGCCCCGGAAATAACACCGAGCCTCAAAACGACCAGGCCTTAAAGGAGAAAGTCCTTAAAGATTTTATCCTGGACGATTATCGAACTTTATATATCGTGTATCGCTACGAGATTCCTATGTATCCGAGTTGGTGACGTGGAGATAAGCCTTTGTTTATCGATGGTTTCATTCGTGTAGAGGAGAAATTATAAATAGGTATTAAGCAGTGATTTTGGCCTATTTGCAAACGCTTTGCAAACGAACGAACAATAACAGAATCAAACCTACCAGAGGAAATCGGGACGAAATAATACCTCAGCCTTCTCGTGTGCCGCTCGAATGATGTGACCTATCCAACTTGTCCAGGGGACTGACGACACCAGAGTAGTTCTTGCAGACCACATGCGTGTAGACCATGGTGGTGTCGATGCTCCTGTGCCCCAGAAGTTCCTGAATCACTCTGATGTTTGCCCCGCCCTCCAGCAGGTGCGTGGCGAAGCTGTGCCGAAAGGTGTGTACCCCAACTCGCTTCGCAATGTCTGTCTTCTCGACTGCCCGACCAACCGCCCGTTGCAGCGTGCGGGTAGACACGTGGTGCCGGACGATAGAACCGCTGGTTACATCCGCCGACAGGTTTCCTGCCGGGAATACCCACTGCCAGCCCCATTCTCGTGAGGCCGTCGGGTACTTCCTGTCCAAAGCCCCAGGCAAAATGACCTGACCGTATCCCTTCGCAAGGTCTTTCCGTTGAATACCTTTTATCCGATCGAGATGGGCTTGCAGTTCTCCGTGCAACGACTCCGGCAGTACAGTGGTCCGATCTTTGTCTCCCTTGCCTGATCGGACGGTGACGATCCCACGTTCAAAATCGATGTCCTTCACCCTCAATCGGAGACACTCGGAGCAGCGCATGCCGGTCCCGTAGATCAATTTGGCCATGAGAAGGTACTGCTCCTCGATATGGGAGAAAACAGCCGCCACCTCCTCCGTCGAAAGGACTACAGGCAGCCTGCGCTTCCGCTTGGCCCGGACCGCCTTGCTCAAGCCCTCGATCTCGCGGTCAAGCACGGTCCTGAATAGAAATACCATTGCATTCAAGGCCTGATTTTGCGTCGACCTGGCCACATTCTCATGACGAGCCAGATACGTCAGGAAATCCTCCACATCGGGGCCTCCCAGGGTCGTCGGCGGACGTCCTCCGATATACCGGCAGAATCGCTTGATCCAGCCCATGTAGTTCCGTTCGGTATTGGGAGAATAGCGCATCAGAAGCATCAGCCGGTAGCATTCAGCCATGACATCGGGCCACTCCATCTCCGCATCCTCTTCCTTTGTATCCCCATGAGACCCACACCCGGACTCGTCCGACTGCTGTGTGGGGAGAAACTCACGCAGGTAGAGGCGGAGTGCCTTCCCGGCCTGCTCAAGTTGCCAGTCCTTGACACTTTCATCCCGTCCAATGAACTCTAGAAAGCACTCCATATGCTTTGATGTCATCCGGCCGGTGTCGTGACCGCAGAACCGGATGAACCGGGCCACCCACATGGCAAAGAAGGATATCTTCTCTTCCGGAGCGAGGGCATGCTCCAGGAGAAAATCCTGGTACTTCTGCACCTTCACAAAAACCATCTCCTTCCTCATCTCAAAAAATAGCTGTATCGGGTTTTTCCAATACTAGACCTGACGTATACCCAGGATATTTCCCGATTTTCACGACATCGACGAGACCCTGGACCACTCCTCGTCGGGCATCTGTTACCACCGATGGACATTAGCGTAAAAGAATCCCAATTCACCTGCCTATATTTTTGCAAATGACGATCAACATTGAATCTATGACAATATAATTACTGACTGGTGATTCAAATAATCCTCTTTCGTCACCCTGCTTTGGTACCAACTTGCCACCTGATCATCGAGAGCATCTGGTCACTGCAACGACAGCTTCTAGTTCAAACACCATCATTTTCCGCGTCACAAGCCAGTTGTATTGGCTTTTCAATACCGTACCTGACGTATAGCCAAGGTATTTCCAACCTTTTACGGCATTGGCGATACCCTGTACTCCCCTATCCTGGAGACTATAGTCACACCTGTAGAATGCTTGAAGCGAATCACGGGCCAGGATATCTCGTTTTCAAAAAGGATGATTATCAGTGGCTTTTAGCAATCGGATCACTGACTGCTGTCTCAAAATGAGAAAC
>CAZQHK010000017.1:69894-97952 GCA_964593455.1 uncultured bacterium | reverse complement strand
ATTTCCCCTATCCGCCACCGGGCAATCAAATATAGGATTAGGATAAGGTGTGATCAAAATCACATCCAAAAAGTAAAGTAAAGTAGTATACAACTACTAATAATGTCAATATCATTTTTCCAAATAAATTGAACTTTCTCAATTTATTCTTTTTGGATAGCTTCAAAACCACCATTATATTTGCTTTTTATCCATGTTTACCTGATAGAGACATCTGGTCTGGAGGACATCCTCATGGAGAGCAAAACCTAGTTAAGCGAGGCGCCTTTGCGAAGCAAACAGCCGAGCGAAGGAGAGACACCCGTAATCAGACATATACCAGGCGAAGCATCGTTCCATGAGCCAGTCTAGAGGAAAAGGTCCAGTTTATGTTTCCCGTAGAGGATCGTCGAAGAGTTCGCTAACAGTCGTAGCCGAAGTGAAGCGGGCAAGAAGCTGTTGTTCGAGCCACGATGGCGAGTTCAGCGCACAGGATGTGCGCGCCTGTGAATCGAGGCGTACGAATGTCGAACTCGGAGACAACTCTCCTCGTAAGGAAACATAAACTGGACCTTGCATCGAGGCTCACTGGAACAGTTGCGGAGGCCGCCGCTTTATTAGAAACGGAGCGACAGCGAGAGCAGGATCTCCCGGGCCGCTTTCAGATCTACCGGGGGATTCTTGTGGTCGGTGCTGCTACGGGCAAACCAGAGGGAGCCCCTGGAATATGTCGCCAGCGGCATCTCCAGCTTGAGGTAAAGTTTTCCACCAACCCCTTTGTAGTTCCCCGCCGGTATGGCCTGGTTGAGATTCTTATCGGTTATCCGGTACGTATAGCGAGTGTAGTCATAGCCGAGCTTAGCCTGGATACCGCGAGGCAACCGCCCGTTCCAGCTGGTCTTGAATGTGTGTCCCAGGTACCGGTTGACGACAAAATAGGGAACCTTTACACCCTGAACATTCTCCCTTTCAAATGAAAAAAAGTTGGACCTGTACCCGATAGAGAGCCCGAAAGGACCGGGCAGCTGATAATCGACATCGGTGATGACTTCCCGTTTCTCGTTGCCGTCGGGATGTATTCTGGCCCAGGAAGGTCTGACGGAGAAACTCAGCTCGGGAAGAAGCTGATAGCCTACCCGGATAGCTGTTTCTTCCATCCGGTAGTCATCCAGCATCACCGCGATGTTCTCTTGCATCCTGAAATCCCTGAAACTCAGCTCCGCTACAACGGGGTTACGACGATAGATAGACCTGAATCCGTATCCGGTTGAATCGGAAGCACCGGAAAACCGGCTGCTGGCAATATGTGCTTCGTTAACCCAATGAAACGAGGTTCGATACCGTAAGAACAGTTTCAAATGCTCCTGCTTGAGGGTTTTAGGATGAGTGCTCCGGTTTGGCTCCCTGATCTCCCCGATACCGAAAGATGCGCCGACTTTCAACAGGTCGTTCACCAGAGCTTCCACACCGGATTCCACCAGGTAGAGTTTGAACTCATCTCCCGGTTCGTAGATGAGCTGCCCCCCCCTGTCCAACATGTAGAAATGGGTCGTAAGCAGGAAGTTATCCAGCCGGTCCAGAACTTTTAGATCATCACTCGAAGTTCGGCCGCCGGGGGTGTTATCGCGGGCAATTTTAGCGTAGTGGACGGCGCTGGCCAACATGTCAAGTTCCCGGTAGAGCCTTGAAAGGGCTTTGGCTGTCTGGACATTACCCGGATCTGCAGTCAGCGCTCGGCCGAGATATCGTTCCGCTTTACGATAATGTTCCCGGTCCAAGTTGATCAACCCGATTCCCAGGTTCGCTTCTACCTGGTCCGGATCGTGTTCCAGGGCCTGTCTATATTTATCGAGTGCTTCCCGTTCTTTGCCAAGGTCCAGAAGCACTGTTCCGTAAACCGCCAGCGCGTCGGAATCGCCAGAATTTTTTTCCAGTACCCGAGCGCAGTGTACGGACGATGCTCCAAGATCTCCATCTGCCCGCTTGATACGAGCCAACAGGAGATGGGCGAACTTGTTTGCCGGGTCTATCTCTATAATTCGACTGCATACAGCGGAAACCGATGCCAGATCCCCTCTTCTCAGATGGATCATGGCCAGTGATTTCATGACCTCGAAGTTCTTGGGATCGATCGTGAGAAGACGGGCATAGGTGACAATCGCTTCTTCCGGAACATCAGCCGCTACCAGAGTCCGGGCCAGCTCGATCAACGTATCCGTGGAACCGGCATCGTATTTCATCAGGTACTGCCTGAGGACCTTTTCCGAATCATCGTACCGGCCGGTCTCCCGAAAAAGCCGGCCCAGAAAGAGAAACGCCCGTTTACTTCCCGGTTCAACCGACAAGACCTTCTTGAAGGTAATTTCAGCTTTGTCGTACTCCTTTTTCCACTGGTAGACCAGCCCCAGGGAGAGCAGAGCATCTTCATCGTAAGGTCTCACCTCGAGAAGCCGTTTGTACTCCATGAACGCCTTGTTGAGCTCTCCGTAGTTAACATAAAGTGTCCCCAGGTTGAGCCGAGCTTCCTTGTTGCCGGGATCAATATCCAGGGCCCGGCGGTAATACGCTTCAGCCTCACTCCATTTTTCCTGAACCATCTTTATGTCGCCGCAGGCAAGTAGCGATTCCATATGGCTGTCATCGATGGAGAGAGCTTTCCGAAACGCGTAATAAGCCTTGTCATGTTCAGCCAGGTAAAGGTAAACGATACCCAGACTGACATGGGCATCGAGATGCATAGGGTCAATAGAAATGATCTTCTGATAGGTGGAAACAGCCTCCCACAGGTTCCCCTGTCGGCATTGATAGGAAGCTTCTCTGAACAAAGTTTCAATCTGCAGGAGATCGGGCCGCACTTGAATAGCGCTGGCTTCGACCTTGACCTTCCCTTTACCCAACGCTTCGAGCTCCCGTATCCTGCTTTCCACCACCAGTATTCGTTCACCGATGGTCTGGACTTCACTCTTGAACAGAACCACCATGTCTTCCACAAACTCGGCGGCCAGTTTCCGGATATTACGCAGGGTTTCCAGCTCTAAACCGAGCCGCAACAGATCGTCACGATTACCCAGATTACCGAACGCAGCAGCCAGCAGGAGAGCACTGTCGAGCCGCGAGTACACCTTGTTTGGACTGTAAACCGACTCTGCGCCTTCGAGCAAACTCAGTTCAGCCAACTGATCGAACACCACGTGTACCCAGGCCGGAGACGGTGTTTCCTCAAAAGAGGCGGCTGTCATGGGGCTGGCGAGATACATAAAAAATCCTGCCATCAGGCAGATCAACAGCATTCTGAAAACCTTCAAATTACACACCGGCCATCCTTTACGCTTCCGCGCTGTCCCCGTTTTCGATAGTTTCGATCAGCATCGGCACCACTTTGTGTAAATCACCAACCAGTCCCAAATGCGCTACTTTCAATATCGGTGCATTGGGATCTTTGTTGATGGCAATAACAAAGTCGCTGTTCTGCATCCCGGCCAGGTGTTGGATTGCTCCCGAAATACCACATGCAATGTAAACCTCGGGCCGCACCGTCTTGCCGGTCTGCCCCACCTGATGATCGTGTTCTATCCACCCGGCATCTACTACTGCCCGGGACGCTCCCAACTCGGCGTGCAGCAAATCGGCCAGGCGTCTGAGCAAGTCGAAGTTCTCCGGACTTCCAACGCCACGACCCCCGGACACGATAACCTTCGCTTCCTCCAGGTTCACATGACAGCGGTCCGCTTTGATGAATTTAATCAGGCGAGTCCGCGCTTCCACCCAGGAGGATCGAACCGGAACCTTTACCTTCTTGACCTTATGATCGCTGCCGAGCTTTTTAGCCTGCATCACCCCGGGACGTACCGTAGACATCTGGGGACGGCGGTCAGGGCAGATAATTGTCGCCATTACATTGCCGCCAAAGGCCGGTCTGGTCTGCCGCAAATGACCCTCTTCAGGATCGATTTCAAGACCTGTACAATCAGCCGTAAGTCCCGTCTGCAAGCGGTTGGCCACCCGGGGAGCGAGATCACGGCCGGTGGTGGTAGCTCCAAACAGGAAAATTTCAGGCCGATACCGTTTGGCAATTTCTTCCAGTATTTTCGCGTACGGCTCGGTTCGATAGTCTTTCAGCTCTTCATTATCGATGCAATAGACTTTATCGGCACCGTATTCGCCGACTGCGGCTGCCATTCCTTGAATGTCATGGCCTATCAGCACACCGGCCAGTTCTGTTCCCTGGATATCCGCCAGTTCCCGGCCCTTACCTAGCAGTTCGAGGGCGACTTTTTTAAGTCTCCCTTCGTACTGTTCACAGAAGACCCACACGCCGCTGAACTTGGATACATCCATCTTTTCACCGGCGGGTATTTCCAGAATAATAGATCCAAATTGGCACGATTCCACACAGGCTCCGCACCAGTTGCAAGCTTCCGTCAGCACGGCCTTTTTATCCTGGATGACGATTGCCCCATACGGACAGGCCGGAACACACTTGCGGCAACCGGTACAGGACTCGTTGTCGATAAAGATGGTTACTCTGGTCGGCTGTCCATTTTTCTTGTTATCACTCACCGCAAGACATTCCTTTCCTTGAGAGCTGCCACCACCCGGTTCGCCAGTTCTTTAGGTGGTCCCTTGACCGGTTCCGTGTGTTCGGGCCGTTGGGGAGAAAAGGTTTTAACCACCCTGGTGGGAGATCCTATCAGACCGATACGGATATCTTCTGTTTCCAGCGTATCCGAGCCCCATACTTCCACATCCTTCTGAAATGCTTCCAAAACACCTGACACACGGGGAAACCGCGGATCATTGAGCTCGGCGATGGCCGTTACCAGGGCGGGAAGCTGGCATTCCAGCACTTCCACTCCCTGCTCTACCCGGCGCTCAACTGTCAGTTTTCCCTTATCAAGCTCTATTTTCCTGGCATATGTTACCTGTGGAATATCGAGGAACTCTGCCAACTGAGGTCCCACCTGCGCTGTGTCTCCGTCGATAGCCTGGAGACCGCACATGATCAGGTCAAACTGGCCGAGATGCCGAAGCGCACGGGAAAGCGTGTAAGCCGTAGCCAGTGTATCCGCTCCGGCAAAGGCTTGATCCGACAGGAGAATTGCCCTGTCCGCTCCCATCGCCAGAGCTTCCCGTAACACCTCCTCGGCTTGAGGCGGTCCCATGGAAATGACAATTACTTCACCACCTGCGGTTTCTTTCAGCCGGAGGGCTTCTTCCAGCGCATGTTTGTCATCAGGGTTAAGAATAGAGGGAACTCCTTCGCGCACCAGCGTCCCCTTCGAAGCATCGATTCTTACATCCGTTGTATCCGGTACTTGTTTTACCGGAACCACAATCCGCATTGTTTATCCTCCTCTTGCTAACGTAAACGTTATCGCTTCCATATAAAAACCTATTTTACACTAACTTGGCAAACTCACATCATTATTTAACCAGAACAAAGAACTTTTTTTAAGCAATATATTTCAAGCTGCCATTCTGCAACGCTATAAACCGTTCCATGTTAACTATATAATACGCTCATGTAAAGAGAGTAGAGCTTGGTTTCCAACGAGTCCGTCCGTGATGTAAGAATAACCGGTTTTCTCGCCCCCATTACCAACGCACCCATGCGGCAACTGGTAAATGACGTCATGGCTTTATACAGAACATTAGCTGTCTCGATAGTAGGCAATAGCAAGATATCAGCCGCTCCGGCCACGGGTGACTTGACACCTTTGGTCCTGGCCGATTCCGCTGAAACGGCATTGTCCATGGCGAATGGCCCGTCCACGATACATCTTTCAAACAAGCCCTCTTTCCACATTTGTTTCAGATCGGCGGCATCCATGGTAGCCGGCATTTTCGGATTGACTTTTTCCACTGCCCCCAGGATGGCAACTTTCGGAGTGTCCACCCCCAAAGAGCACATCAGGTTCACAGCATTTTGGAGGATTACAGCTTTTTCATCAAGATCGGGAGCGATATTAATGGCCGCGTCTGTAATGGCCAGAAGCCGCGGATACTCATCGAGATCCGCAACCGCCACATGAGACAGGAGCTTGTCCGAACGAAGACCTGAATCATTCAAAAGCCCCCTCAGGAAAATAGAGGTATCAATCAGGCCTTTCATGAGAATGTCACACCGGCCGGAAGATACCAGAGAAGCAGCCGTGGCAGCTATCTCCTGCTTCGTCTCAGCCACAACGATTTCCGGTCCGGGTACTCCTGCAGCCGGTAGATCCAGTTCTTCCAGAAGTGTATTGATACGATCCGGATTGCCCACGAGAACAGGTTCTATCACTCCCTGCGAGGCCGCCTGAAAAACCGCTTTCATCAGATCGTCGTCGTAGGCGCCGGCGACCGCCACCGAACGCCGGCCGGCGGAAATCGCCTGTTGTTTCAACTCATGGAAATTATTCACCGGATCGTTTTATTCCTTCCCCTGAAAGCCTGTGAGTACCACTGCCAAGGCTATCGATAACAGCCGGTCGCCGTGGGAATCAGCCCGGGACGTCATGACCACCGGAGCACTGGCGCCGGCAACAATCGCCGCCCACCTGGCACCGGCAAAATACAAGAGTCCTTTACCGAATACATTACCCGCTTCGATATCGTGGACCAGGAAGATATCGGCCCGGCCCACTACCGGACTTTGTACGCCTTTCATCCTGGCCGACGCACTGGATAAGGCATTATCAAGAGAGATCGGGCCATCCACCACGGCCCCTTCGATTTGTCCCAGAGCGTTCATCTTGGTCAACACCGCCGCATCTACCGTCACCGTTGAACCGATGTCGAGCCTGACTTGCTCGACTGAGGAAAGTACGGCTACCCGGGGAACTGAAATCCCCAGAGAGTGAGCAACGCTGACGACATTGTTCACAATGTCGACTTTCTGTTTTAACGTCGGCGCAATGTTGATTCCTCCATCGCTCATGAGTATGAGACGATCGTAACCGGACACCTCGAATACTCCGACATGCGACAGAAGCCCGCCGGTCCTGAGCCCGACAGATTTGTTGAGCACCGCTTTGAGAAAACTGCTGGTGTCGATGGCCCCCTTCATCACGATATCAGCCCGGCCCGAACTGACACTCTTAACCGCAGCCAGAGCCGCTGCAGCCACAACGGCGTTGTGCTCCAGTTCAAAACAACTGAGGTCGACACCAACCTCATCGGCCACACGTCTTGTCTGCTGCTCATCGCCAAATAAAACAGCCTCGGCCATCCCCATCTTCTGCGCGTCGGCAACCGCTAGCAAGGTTTCCGGTTCCTGGGACACGGCTACCGCAACCCGTTTCGGACCGCATACGCAGGCCTGTTCACGCAGTTCATCCAGCGTTTTGATCGTAATCACCTGATCCCCCTATTGGCACCGGCTAGTTTACAGGCAAGTTTCATGGAATAAAATTTCGCATCCGCGTTATCCGAACGAGATGGGAATACTATGGGAGCCTTGTCTCCAACCATGACGCTGGCCGACCTGGCTTTGGCGAAATAGACCAATATTTTGCATAACAGAACTCCTGCCTCCGCGTCGGGCATCATGAACACGTTAGCCGCCCCGGCCACCGGCGATCGGATACCCTTGACGGCGGCGGCGTGTTCGGAAACAGCATTGTCGAGCGCCAGCGGGCCATCCACCACCGCCCCTTTTATCTGGCCTATCTGCACCATTTTTACTAAAGCGGCGGAGTCAATAGTATGCGGCATATGCATATAGTCGATCTTCTCGATGGCAGCAATGAGAGCGACCAGGGGTTTCGCCCACTCCAGTTTATGGCAGAAATCAATGACGTTGTTGAGAATCATCACCTTTTCAGGCAGCCGGGGTGCCACGTGAACAGTGGGGTCGGTTACCACAATCAACCGATCGAATCCGGGGACCTCAAACAGAACAATATGGCTTAAACGGGAAATTATATCTTCGTTTTCCGAAGCGGCAGCATACTGATCGAGAAAATCCTGTGACGTCATTTTACCGGCAAAGAGCAAGCTGTCTGATAATTCCGACTGAAGAGCCACCCCCCGGGATACCGCTTCCTGTTCGTTGGCTACAGCAATGATCGAAATCTTATCATCCGGTAACTCCGTACGCTCAAGCAGATCCTTTATCCGGGCTGAATCGCCAATAAGGGTAGAACCAGAAACGAAGCCGTCCTGGAAAGCCAGAGACAGCGCTTCGAATGTCCGCTGGTCTTCCGGACAAACCATGACCATATGGAAACTGCAGGCCAATTCACCGGAAAAGATGTCTTCAAAACATCGAAAACGAAACGGCATATTCCATCATCCAACCCAGCACCACTGCATGAAATTTAAAAGCTAAAGTTACCTACTACCCTGTAGGCAAGATTGACCGGAGTTGTGAAATATTACGGGTCAATCACTCGTAAACCAGCTCTTCTTCGTCTTTTCTCAAGACCTGAAGAGCACCGCTAGCCAGTGCCTTCAACTCATCTTCACCGGAATACACTTTAACCGGTCCGAGAAAAGAGATGAGAGTATTAAGCTTCTCCATCAGCCGGTTGGAGCGGGCCATCCCACCGGTAATCACAATCGCGTCCACGGAACCTCCAAGGCTGGCGGCCATCGAGCCGATTTCCTTGGCTATCTGGTAGATCATCGATTCATAGACGACTCGCGACTCGTCGTCACCATCATCGATACGGCGTTCGACTTCGCGGACATCAGCTGTACCCAGATATCCCTTCAGTCCTCCCTGATTGATCAGTTTGTCCAGCAGTTCCTGCTCTGTGTACCGGCCGGAAAAACACAATTTTATCAGGGCACATGTCGGCAGACCGCCGGCGCGTTCTGGCGAGAACGGTCCGCCCTCGTTGGCATTGGACACATCCACCATCCTGCCGGCTCGATGCGCCGTGACTGATATACCGCTGCCTAGATGTGCCACTACCAGGTTCAACTGTCCGTATGGTTTTCCCATATCTACAGCAACCAGACGGCAGACAGCCTTTATATTAAGGGCGTGAGAAAGCGATGAACGGATGAGGTCAGGAAAACCCGATAATCTCGCCACCAGTATCATTTCGTCCACGGAAACAGGGTCGACAATATAGGCCGGAATTCCCAGCCGGGAAGCGATCATGTAACTCAGTTTGCCGCCGAGCAGCGACACATGTTCCGCAGCCGGATTATGTCTCAGATCGTTCAGCATCGCCTCATTGACACGATAGGTACCGCTTGGTAAAGGTTTAATCGGACCACCACGGCCGACAACGGCGTCAAGGCTGCTTTGGGTCAACCCATGCCGGACAATGAATGTCTCTACGACCTTGGCCCGAAAGTCTTCCTGCTCATAAATATTCTTGAACAGACCCAGTTCAACCCTGGTATGGATTATGTTTTCCACAAAAAGCGCCTGAGTGTTCTCGAAAAGCCCGAGTTTAGTGGAGGATGAACCAGGATTAATGGCCAGAATCCTGAAAAGTTCTTTCACTGGGCGCTCACCTTCACCTTTTTATTCAGATAAACCAGGTACTTGGCCACCTTCTTGCTGGTCGCGCTGTTTGGTTCGATTTCCCGATAGAACTCGAAACACCTGATGGCTTTTTCGAGATCAGATTTCTTTTTCCAATAGAGCAGCCCCAGAGTGAGGTATGAGGGAGCGAAGGAAGAATCATTCTCGATAGCCGTCTCGTACTTCTTGATGGCTTTATCGAATAATCCCTTCTTCTGCAATATCATACCAAGATTGTGAAGCGCCTTGATATAGCCAGGATCGTATTCAAGTGTCTGGTTGTATAACTTTACCTTTTCATTCGGATTCTTTGCCCGCAGTGCCCGTTGAAAATAGAAGTTGCTCAGCATTTTTTTCGCCTGGCTGTGTTTCGAATTAAATTCCAACGTCCTCTTGAGTGTGGCAATTCTCATCTCCGCATAATCCTGCGCCAGACGGTAGCAGGCCTCGGCATCATTTTTCTCCCGAACATATGTTTCCAGCAAGGGTACTCTTTCTTGAACATCTTCAACTTCGATTATCTCATCCAGGCTCATCTCAACCTGAATATTTTCTTTGCCGGATACCGGAGGTTCGGATTCAATTATTTCAGAGAACTCCAGTGTATCCTGAACATCATTTTTTTTCGGCGGCTCTGAAACTGAAACCGACTTTTCTGCGGCCGGTGGAGCAGTTTCTTTCGCCGGTTGGCTCTTGCTCTGAAACGTGGTTTTTGCGCTGGTGAAGGAGACCGAAGCCGAGACGGGTGGCGTGCCGGATTCCGGATCGATTTCCTGCGCCAGCTCGAGAAGCTCACTTTTCTCCTGTTCAGAACCTGGCGTATCGGCGTCTATCGCCTTAATTTTCTCCCGCAGCTTGAGTTCTCCCCGGTCGGGAACTACTTTTAAAGCGTTCTCAAGTAACTCCACCCGGCGGCCGGCCTCCTCGGCAGCCTCGGCCATGGTCACATAGGTCCAGGCAAGCTTGGTCTGAATGGTCAGAAGTTCTTCTCCCGTCACCAGACCGGAAGCTTTCTGCAGAAGATTTACCCGGTCCGCCAGGTTGCTGCTCTGCTTGGTTTTGGTATGATAAATACGACTCAATAGCTCCTTCACTTGCTGGTTCTGCGGGTCTATTTTCATAGCTTGCTCCAGCCCCTGAACAGCCAGGTCGATCTGGCCTTTCATAAGCTGGTTTTTTGCCATCTCGTAATGATAGGGAGCAGAGGCCTTTATCCGAAACAGGTAGAAATAGCCGGCAATAGCCAGAGCAACCATCGTGAAACCCGCAACGGTTACCATACCTTTTCCGGCACAAGAGTATCTCATCGATCCCAGCAATCTCTTTCCAACCCTCTTCACACCGTATCACCTCAACCTTCTACTCATACAGCTTTTGTGACATCCTTTATTTGAATATTTTCAAGTCAAGAAAATCAGCTATGGTTCGCCTCGAAGTAAGTTCATGAGATCATCCATTTTCGCAGCCTTTTCTCTTTCTTCCTGGAAATTCAGACCGCATACCGAACAGACATTTTCAGCCGCAGTGTGAGACGCACCGCAGAAGGAGCACGCACCTGCACTCCCCTCACCTTGGCTCTCGCCTTGAAGTCCCTGGACGGCTGTCTGCAGTTCCTTGATGGATTCTCTCTGTTTCTCGTGCAATTCCTGCACCTTGGTCGCGTCAGTCTTAAGTCCCTCGACGAGGTCTGCGAGACTTTTATCTTTGATGGATTCGTCGATCTTCGCATAGTCCACATAGAAATAAGGCGACTCGTTACCCTTACCCGGGACGAAAACCATGGCGGGACCGGGTTCGGGACTTCGATCCTCGAGCAGATCATCCTCTTTCAGCATGCGGATAATGTCTTCCCCTGTAGCGTCTGGTGGGAACTTGCCTTTGTAGGCCACTCGCAGCCGAATCTGATCATTGAAGATCTTGGCGTTGTACTCGTCTCGCACCGCCTCGACCTTGATCAGGATGCCGTCGAAAAGATCCATGCTCGAGGCGGCGAAAAAGACCGCGGCCATAAGCGGCAGTATCTTCATAACCAGGAGCTGAATCATGCCGGTACCCCCCCCTCAACCAGGCGTGTCCCGGTTCGTTGATCGACCGTTCTCTCAAGTGCAGTCGTCGCAGTGGAGCGGGACAGGCATAGCCGGGCAAAATCCTCATGCGGTAGCGATAAAAGATTGACATCAGTTTCCGCCGTAACATCCGCCGTTACCGGAACCGACCGGAGAAGACTAATTTCCCCGAAAAAGTCACCCCGGCCAAGCTCAGCGAGTATCCGACCTTCATCGGTCACCGCCACCTGTCCTTCATAGATAAGGTAAAGCGAATCATTTGACTGGCCTTTGGTTAGAATCATATCACTCCGCTGAAATTTGTTCGGCTGGAAATGGGCTGACGCTTCCATCAGTTCCCGGTCCACCCAGTCCGCGAAGAGTTCCGATTTCTTCAAAAATGCGCATACCTGGATGGCTCGTTGGATAGTGTTGGCACCGACTTCCGCCACCAGCAGGGAATCGAAGGCCTGTTTGGGAAGGACCAGCAGCTCCGTAGGAACCGCCGCGGTCACGCTGGCGGTGCGCCGGACCTTCTCCAGCAACGCTATCTCTCCAAAAATATCACCCTGTGCGAGACGGGCTACCTCCACCGGGTCACCCACTTCGTTCTCCTTGCTGATGATAACCCCACCGCCATAGATAAAGTAGAGGGACCGTCCAATTTCCCCTTCCTGGATGATGTCGCGGCCGGTATCAACCAGGGCGAACTCCATGGCTTCAGCCAGGCTGCTCAGAACACCGACCGGCATCTGTGAAAGCAGCGGAGTGCCCTTGAGAAACTGCGCTATCTCCTCCGGCGTATACGGAGAGGTGGTGAACTTTACCCGTTCCGTCCGCGGAAGCAGTGACCGCTTGCCCCGGGCCAGTCCGCCTATAACCAGCCGTAACATAAAGAACATGATCGACAGCACCGCCAGGAGGCTCACACCGATAGCCAGGGACGGGAAAAACAGTCCTTGCCCGATGATCCACGCTTCACGGAAAGGGAGCATGAAATACAGAATAACGCCTTTAGAAACCATGATGAGATTGCTGAGCCAGACGATAGCGTAACTGGCGTATACAAGGTAATACGCCTGGTTGCGAACCTGCCCACCACCCCATTCGAAGATCTGGCCGATAGCTTTTTTCTTCAGGAAGGTAACGGCAGACAGTCCGAGATTACGGTCCTTCTGGAACAGTGCCGCCACGATCCGGGGAATCAGATTGTACCCGAAGGGATTGGCTTCTACCAGGAGAGCTACCAGCACAGAGGGGATGAGTGTGGGGATGGTGAAGATATTTGACATGGTTACCATGGCACAGGAGACGGCCAGGCGGCATAGCGAGCAGGTTACTTCTCCGAGCCTTCCGGCCATGATGGTATCGGATTCGTTAAAATCCCAGCAGAAGAAGGCGGCCTGGAAATGAAAATCGGGATTTCGTACCTGACACTTGAAGACTTTACACAACAGCGCCCCAACAAGACCATCCACCGTCAGTTGAGCGCAGGTAAGAAGCCAGAATAGTATTGCCCTGTCCCACGTGTCGGGGATATCGATGGCGCGGGTGAACAAACAGAAAAGACCGGCCATACAGAAAATCGAAGACAGTGCGCAAAGTCCGATAAGCAGAGGTTTTGAAACGGGAGGCAGCATCTCGATAGAGATTTCTCCCGCCTCTCCGTCCCCGACCGTCTCAGCCGCTTCAACAAGTATTCCGCGGGCGACTGCCATCTCAACCACTTCACGAAACCGGGCCGGTGAAATATCCAGCGTCGTTGTATTTGCTATTGTTTTCAATGCTTCGAGCGGCTCACTCGGCCGGGAGAATACATGGAGAACCGTTTCTTCTCCTGCCGACAGCACCAGGTGTTCACGTTCCCCCGGCGGCCGGATCACCACCTCTTTGCTGAACAAACGACAGGCAACGCCATGGGCCAATACCAACCGGTTTGCTCTTTTATCAACCATCCAGCGAAGCACCCCCTTAATCTCAAGATGAATGACTTTTGCACTCAGAAAATATTTTTGTTTTTTGCAGTTTTCCGATTATTGTATCAGAAGAAGTATAGGAAATGCTAATAGTTCAATGTTTCATACGCGATCATGACGCAGCAACTACCTATAGCAGCTATCCGTGCATCCGCCGCCGCAGTGGAAAGATTCACGCCATAATTTCAAAAAACAAATCTTTCAACAACCATTAGGACACGGGATTATACGAACTTTCGTCACGAGGTGGTGGAGGTGCCGGTAGATGCAAGGAATGAGAAGAAAAAGAAGCGGAAGCGTAGCCGGAGGCTACGTTGAGCACCTTTTGCGATCATGACGTAGCAGCTGCCGGTACATCCGCCGCCGCAGTAGAAAGTTTCGTATAATTCCGTGTCCCTTAATACATACCATCCATATGGAAGTCAGAATGGTCGAACCAGACACCGGAGCCGGTAAGCGAATCGAGATGTACCTGAAGAAGATCGTAATGATAGACCTCTTCTTCGCGAACCTTGTTGAACAACTCTTCGGCCAGGGGATTTTTTGTTTCGGCAGCCAGTTTACCGAAAAAATCTACGGCTGAACGCTCTGCATCCATGGCGAACCTGATAGCCTCGACATCGTTGGGGTCAGCCTGGAAAACTGTGCCGGGATTCTCTTTAAATACGGGGATTTCCTTGACACTTGACTGATACTCCTTTATCCAGTGCCGCCAGTCATTCGAGCCGGTAAAACCGTCAAAAATCTCCTGAAAAACTTTCAGGTGTTTGATTTCATCCCGAGCCAGGTCCAGGAAGATCTTTTTTCCAAGCTCACTCTTCGTTTTGCCGGCCGCCTTTTCATAAAACGCCCGCCCGTCTTTTTCCATCTGTATAGCTATTTTTATAGCCTGTGCCACCGCCGCGCTGATCGACTCCATGGTTTTCCCCTTTCTCTACTCAATCGTACATTCCGATAAACCGCTACTGGAAGTATTTTCAACGCATTATAGTTTCTGTAACGCGAAAAAGCAAACATGAGAAAGCTTGACGATGAGCCGGTCTTGGCGTACAGTGTTTTCATGCATCACACACGAGATCACCACCTGTCAGCAGTAGTTCTGTTGCGATGGTCTCTTTTGTTGACAGGGATACTGCGGCTTTGCCTGCTCCCTGTTCACGCCGCCGATTTCTCGGCTGAGGTTCCCTTCCAAAAAGGACGTTATTTCCTGGAGTGGAACCAGCTCGACCGGGCTATTATCGAGTTGGAGAAAGCTCTGGAAATAGATCATGAACATTCACGGACCAGAACTCTTTTGGCTCGTTCGTATGCCCTCAAATCACGCGAAACCGCCAATCCGGTAACGCGGCTGGAATTGCTGCTCAAGGCCCGCGAGTTGGGAGGCGGCGACGAAGCAGAGAGGGCTCTGGCGGCCGATCTCTCGGAGACCTATCTCGCGGTAGCAAACGTGGAACAAGACCAGCTTCGGAAATCTGAGTTTCTGGAGAGCGCGCTGCGCCTGGCCTCCGCCGGCCGGGTGGAAGCAGTCCTTGGCGCCATGAGAGAGACAGCCGACGCCACCGGCAGTTACGACCGTTTGCTAGGACATCTCGACCGTTATTACCAAACCGGGCCAACAACCAGGACACGGCGTCTGCTGACGGAAACCGCCATGGCCGCCGCCGAAAATGCCGTTTCCATTTATAAAACGATCCGATTTCTCACCACGGCGGTCAAAACCGACCCCGGAAACCGGGAGGCCCGGGAAATGCTTGCCCTGGCACACGTGAAACTGGCCCGCACGATACCAGACGCTAAAAATCGTATCATCATCCTGAAACAGGCTCTTCGGTATCATCCCGATTGCAGCGAAGCGAAGAAAAAACTGTTTCAGACATATCTCTCGGTGGCGGACAATACGCTGGAGCCCGGCACCAGAGGAACATGGTATCAGAAAGCCCTTAAACTCGAACCCGGCAATAAAACGGCGGAGGACGGTCTGGTAATGGCCAATATAGAGCTGGTCTCTGTCATGCAGGATGACGAAAATCGGATCAAACTGCTTCTGGAAACAATCGATATAAAACCGGTTGTGGAAGCCTACTACTTGCTGGCCGAGATCTACGGTGAACGAGGCGATCACCTGGGTCAGATCAAGATACTCCGCCTGGCTCTCAAACACGACCCGAAGTTCTATAAGGCTAAAGTAGCTATCGCCGACACCTATTTCAATTTGGCGCTACGCGCCTATCTCCTGAGCGAAACCATCCAGTGGTACCACCTGGCGCTTTCTTTCCATCCACATAACATCCAGTCATTGCACAACTATGGATTGTTACTCGAAAAAAAGGGTCTCATAAACGAAGCCATCATCACGTTTAGGGAAGCCGTTTCTTTTGACTCTCATTTCGCTCCTGGCTACTATCACCTGGGCCGGCTTTACTGGAAGGAAAAAGGCGACCACGGTAAAGCCGTGGAAAATTTCAACTATTACCGCCTGCTCGATCCCGATAGTCCTACCAGCCGGAAAGTGAAGAAGTGGTTGCAGCAGTTGGAGAGAGAACGACGTTTACAATAACCCGGCCCTGGATATCATAGCGCCGTCGATAATATCCCGCATGTCTGATATCTTTTCGTCTTTCTGAAGATCGAAAAGCCTGGTGATATATCGTGGATCATAGACTTCGCAGATAGTCTTTAGTCCCAATCCCCCTTTCAGGGAAGCGGTTCCGAAACAATGCCAGGCCACCGAATCGGAATCGCAGGGTCCGGACATTTCAAACACCGTTTTATCGGTCAGGATATGTTCTCCAGGTGACAGCCGCATGATGGCGTAAGTGATCGCGATGGGATTGTCTTCCTCCATTTTTAAATGAGACTTTTTGATATCACTAAACGAGCCCATGCCGATCCCTATCCGCACCCGGCTGGACCGTATGTCACGGTATGATTTCTGGATTGCCAGGGCCGTCTCAACCGCTGCTGTAGGAGTATTAAATACTATCAGCAAACCGTTCCCGGTCGATTTGATGATCTCGCCACTACCTATCTTTTCCAGTATGTCCCGGACCAGTTCATCATGGCGCTGCAGCAAGACGGAATAGGAGTAGTCGGTCAAAGCAGTACCCAATTCAGGCGCCACCACGATGTCATCGAACATAATAGCCACGTCCGTCACGTTCATCGAACGGGCGAACGATGAGACTGTTTCCAGTTCACCCGTTGTCAGCCGGTTTACATAAAGTCGACGCCGACCGGCGATGTTTTGCACGTAAGGACTGATGAAGAGGTGTTCTTTGGAGATAAAACAGGTTTTCAGGGTAGCGGCCACGCCCGCCGATATCTGCCAGACCATGGAAACTCCTATAGTAAGCATTGACACTAAAAAACCCTCCCTGGTTATTATAGTTATCAGGAAATGTTATCCATAGCTCACCATTTAAAGTCTACCACGCTTCAAGGTAATTTTCTACCCCAGTACCATATAATATCCCACGGCGGCGGCCAGTAACAAGAGCGAAGGAAACAATAAACGCCAGAGACTATGATTCAGCCGGGTCCTAAAATGATGGTTGGTGGCAATCAGGCAGACGTGTACAGGGGAGAGGAGCATACCGACAAAACCGGCGCAATAAGCCAGTGACGCGGTGGCCAGAAGAAGGGGGAAAGGAGGATGTTTCCCGATAAGGTTCATGATGATGGGGAAACTGGCTCCAACAAATCCCACGGAAAGCCCGGTGCTCAAACCGGCGATCAGCGGGATGATGGCTATCACCAGCACCAGCGGGACATTCCAGGAGAAAAGCTCAGCCTGCATGGACGCCACCAGGGGAGTTCCGTTCGGGAGATCGGATTCCACCAGCGCGCCGAAGGCCCGGATCATTACTACCAACGCCAGGATAGAACCGGTACGGCGGGCAAAAAGAATTTCCCGCCACCTGCCCGGTTCCAGGGGAGAACGCTGCCTGAGAAGAACCATGGCGGCCGCCAGACCGATGATCATCGGCACATATTTCTGCATAGCGGGGAGCGCCGGCCACATGGGCCTGATATACACCCAGCCGATCATGATCAAAGCGTAAATAAGTATCGTCACGGCAATCGGTGAAAGGATCGACAAAAGTTTGAAGTACCCGTCGGAGGCAGGCAGAATATCGTTTTTTTCTTCGACGGCCGTAACGCCTTTGAGAAAAAACACGTAACCGATAACGACGGCCACCAGCGAAAACGGAAGCTGAACAAGCATGTACTGCCATATCTCCAATCCCGACAGCTCAACCGCCAGTATCACCCCCGGGTACAGCGGCCACCAGAACTCCCACATGTGACGAAACCAGTAATTGATGGTTATCTTCTGAATCGGGGTCACACTATCGTTGTGATCACAACTTTCCACCAGTGGAGCGGAAAACAGAGCGCCCCCCGGCATAGGCAGCAAACCGATGATGGCCGGCAAAGCCGCCAGCGATAACCGCTTCGATATTCTCCGGCGGACATACTCTACCAGGGAGTCCATCCTGCCCGCCGCTTTCATCAGAAGGCTGAGGGAGATGACCTGGTAAACCGCCACCAGGAGAAGGAGGTTGTCTATCGTCAGAGTCTGCCGCCAGATTATGCCGTATAGGGCCGCCGGACTATACCCGCTCCATACTCCCAACACCAGGATTCCTATCAGCAGAGAGGCGAGCAGGTTGCCTAACAGCGTATTGGCCGCCAGGATTGAGGCGAGCGCACCCAAAACCTTGACGGTAAGCGGCACAAAGATACTCATAACCTTACTTTCCACACTCCTTGCTCGATTTCATTATCATTTCAACAGGTTTAATTTTTTCCGCAGTATTTCGTTTACGGCTTTCGGATTCGCACGGTTATTCGTTTTCTTCATTACCTGTCCCACCAGGAAACCAATCGCCTTTAATTTACCGGAGCGGACTTTATCCGCCACTCCCGGGTTTTCGTTAATCGCTTCTTCAACCCGTGCCGCCAGCATCGTATCATCATTTATCTGGTGCAAACCACGTTGCGTGACAACAGCCATGGCCGTCTGGCCGGTCTCGAACATCTCGTCCAGCACGGTCTTGGCCACGAGACCACTGATCTTTCCATCGGCTATCATTTCAAGCAGTTCAGCCAAGGAGACTGGAGAAACAGGGCTGGTACCGGGACCGATTCCACGCCGGTTGAGAAGAGACTTGAATTCACCCATGACCCAGCTGGCCGATAGTTTCGGCTCCGGAAAAACCGAACAGCATGTTTCGAAGTAATCTGCCAATTCCCTGGAGGCGGTAATAACACCGGCCTCGTATTCCGTGATTTTATATTCATTGACGAAGCGTTGAAAACGGCTCCCAGGAAGCTCCGGAAGCCCGTTTTTTATTGTCTTGATCCAGGAATGGTCTATCGTGAGCACCGGAATGTCAGGTTCGGGAAAGTACCGGTAATCATGAGTATCTTCCTTGCCCCGCATGGAGCGAGTCAGGCCGGATGTTTCATCCCATAATCTCGTCTCCCGGACCAGCGTTCCACCGTCATTCAGTATCGCCACCTGTCGTATATATTCATACTCGAGCGCCTGTCTGACAGCCTTGAAAGAGTTCAGGTTCTTGATTTCGATTTTCGTTCCCAGACTATCTCTTCCTGCGGGCCGGACGGAGATATTGGCATCGCAGCGCAGGCTTCCTTCCTCCATACGGCAATCGCTCACTTCCAGGTAAAGCAAAATCGTCCGGAGCTGCACAAGATACTCCCGAGCCTCTGCCGGACAGCTGATCACGGGTTCTGAAACAATTTCCACCAGCGGCACACCGCAGCGGTTGTAATCCACCAGGGTATACCCGCCTGAAGCACCGTCGCCGGACTCAGACACGTGGACGAGTTTACCGGCGTCTTCTTCCATATGAACACGCCTGACTTCTATATGATCGAGAACACCATCGGACTGAACCGCCATCCGTCCGCCCGTGCAAAGAGGACTGTCATATTGTGATATCTGGTAATTTTTAGGGAGGTCGGGATAAGAATAGTTCTTGCGGTGGAACCGGCATACCGGCGAAATCCTGCTCCCCAGCGCTAAACCAATCATAAGAGCTTTCTTCACCACCTGCCGGTTTAACACCGGCAGCGCTCCCGGAAGCCCCAGACACACAGGGCATACTTGAGAATTGGGAGCAGCGCCGAAGGAGGTCGCGCAGCCGCAAAATATCTTGCTCCGGGTGTTAAGCTCCACGTGCGTCTCAAGACCAATACTCATCACATAGTCCAAAATCTCAACCTTACTTTCCACGCTTCTTGCTTGCTGGTTGTAGTGCTTGAAGTCGGGCGAAATCCGGCGGAGCGGCCTGCTCATAAGCCATTCCCACCCGGAACAACGTCTCTTCGCCAAAAGCGGGAGCAACGAACTGTATCCCTACCGGCAGCCCCATCGCCCGCCCGCAGGGCACCGATAGCGCCGGCAGGCCAGCCAGGCTCGCAGGCAGCGTGCAGATATCGGAGAGATACATGGTAAGCGGATCATCAAGCTTCTCCCCCAGGGGGAAAGCGACGGTGGGAGCTGTAGGTGAAATCAGGCAGTGAAAGCTATCGAAAACTTCTCTAAAGCTCTCCCTGATTACCGTTCTGGCTTTCTGAGCTCGCTGGTACCAGTACTCATAATATCCTGATGAAAGCACGTATGTCCCGAGCATGATACGTCGCTTGACCTCAGGACCAAAACCCGCTTCACGCGTGTTTTTATACATTTCAATAGGGTCGTCGACAATAGAGCGACGGCCATACCTGACCCCGTCAAACCGGGCCAGGTTGGAGCTGGCTTCAGCGGCGGCAACAACATAGTAAGCAGGCAAGGCGAACTCGAAAACGGGCATGGAAACTTCCCGACATTGGGCACCGGCAGCCTCAAGGACCGCAACAGCGTCTTCGAACCGGTCTTTCACGTCGTGATCTATCCGCTCGCCGGCCAGTTCTTTAATGATACCGATTTTAAGCCCGGAGCAATCCATAGAGCACAGCTTTTCAACGTCGAGACACGCAGGTTCTACAGACGTAGAATCCCGGGGATCGCGGCGGG
This sequence comes from uncultured bacterium, assembly GCA_964593455.1. GTDB lineage: Bacteria > Muiribacteriota > CAYSPT01 > CAYSPT01 > CAYSPT01 > CAZQHK01. Next base: position 77,444 of record CAZQHK010000017.1, on the reverse strand, counting down.
CAATGGCCAGAAAAACTTGCATAGCGTCTTGAACGCTTTTGGTGATCGGACCGATCTGGTCCAAAGAGGAGGCAAACGCCACCAGACCGTACCGGGAAACGCTTCCGTAGGTCGGCTTAAAGCCTACTAACCCACAAAACGCAGCCGGTTGCCGTATGGACCCGCCGGTGTCGCTGCCCAGTGCCCAGACTACTTCTCCCGCCGCTACCGCAGCCGCTGAACCACCCGATGATCCGCCGGGCACACAAGCCTCGTTCCAGGGGTTGTGAACAGGACCGAAACATGATGTTTCAGTAGATGATCCCATGGCAAACTCGTCCATATTGAGCTTCCCCAGAAAAACCGCTCCCGCACGTCTCAGATCGGATATCACCGTAGCATCATAGGGGGAAATATATCCCTCTAGTATCCGGGAACAGCAGGTAGTGGCCCGGCCGGCCAGATTGATATTGTCTTTTATTCCCACCGGCAATCCTGCCACCGCCGGGAGGATTTCTCCCCGGCAACGTTTCCGATCGGCACTCCGGGCTTCCTTCACGGCCGATTCGTAAAAGATCTCGGTGAACGCGTTGACCGTGCTTTCCACCGTTTCGATCCTGGCCAGGCAGCTTAAGGTGATCTCCTCGGCAGAAACGTCACTCCGTTTTAGCAACCGGGCCAGTTCGGTAAGAGATTTGTCGCGGAGTTGACAGTCCATACCGGCGCGTCACACCACCCTGGGGACCCGGAATCCGTCCTCTTCCAGGTGCTCTGAAATTTTCCGCAGAGAATCTTTCCCCAGCGAGTTCTCCCGGGTGTCTTCCCGGAACACGTTCTCCAGGTCGACCACATGAGATGTGGGGGGCACATCCTCCAGAGGGATCTCCCGGAGTTTCCGGAAATGATCGAGTATCCGGTCGAGCTGCCCCCGAAAGAGGGTTTTCTCCTCATCGGAGAGGTGCAAGCGGGCCAGATGAGCGATTCTCTTTAACTCCTCTTCGGTGATGGTCATGTTTTCCCCGGCTAATCTTCACCGTAAGCCACTCTGACCACCTCGGCCACGGTGGTGATACCGGACAGGACTTTTTTCATGCCGTCTTCACGCAGGGTGATCATACCAAGCCGGCGTCCCGCCGCCTTGATCACCGATGTAGGCTGCTTGGAGACGATCAACTCTCGAATGTCCTCGTTCGGCATGAGAATCTCATTGATGGTGGTTCGTCCCTTGAACCCGGTCTTCTTACAGCTGGCACAGCCGGTGCTCTGGAAGAGTTTTGTATCAGCGCTAATCTCCCGGTCACTCAGCGAGCGGGTTATCTCTTTCCACTCTCTCGGCGTCGGAGAAGAACCCACCTTACACTGGTCACAGTTGGTCCGTACCAGCCGCTGGGCCATCATGCAGATTACCGATGACGCGACCAGGAACGGTTCCACACCCATATCGATCAGGCGGGTGACGGCGCCGGCGGCGTCGTTGGTGTGGAGCGTGCTGAGTACCAGGTGTCCGGTGAGGGCAGCCCGGATGGCTATCTCGGCCGTAGCATAGTCACGAATTTCACCGACCATGATAATATCGGGGTCCTGCCGAAGAATAGACCGGAGCCCACCGGCAAAATCAAACCCGGCTTTCGGATTTATCTGTGATTGGTTGATGATCCCCATGCGGTACTCCACCGGGTCTTCAACGGTCACGATGTTTTTTTCCAGATTATTGATCATGTCCAGGGCGGCGTACAACGTTGTAGTCTTGCCGCTACCCGTGGGACCGGTGACCAAAATAATACCGTTGGGTTGATGAATGGCCCAGGAAAACTTCTCCAGTACCGGCGGAGCGAACCCGAGGCTCCCAAGTTCGATCAGGTAGTTGGCCCGGTCCAGGATTCTCAAAACTCCTTTTTCACCTTCCACCGTGGGAAAAGTGGAAACACGGACATCTATCTCCCGACCCTGGTGGTTTATCCTGATTCGGCCGTCCTGTGGCACCCGTTTCTCGGCGATGTCCATGTTGGCCATTACCTTGATACGGGAAATTGCCGGGCTTTCGAGCTTTTTAGAGAGAGACATGACCTCCTGAAGAACACCGTCGACACGATATCTGATCCTCAACGTACGGTCATCGGGCTCGATATGGATGTCGCTGGCCTCGTCGCGTATGGCCTGGGAAATAATCAGGTCCACCAGTTCGATAACGGGTGCTTTGGTGCCGGTGGTCATGCTCTGGCGGCTCAGCTCCTCGATCTTCCCCAAAAAACCGGTCCCACCCTGCATGGCGCCGGCCATTTTCTTAAGGACGTTCAGTGATTTGTCCGCTATCTCTATATTCCGGTCAATATTGTAATAGCGATCAATGGCTACAGAGATCTCTTCCTCGGTACTTATCAACGGTTTTATCTCGCACCCGGTGGTATTTTCCAGGCTGTCAATAATAAAGCTGTCCAGCGGATCTAGCATGGCCACGGTGAGCGTGTTTTTCACCTTGAGAAGGGGGATAAGCTGGTATCTCGTGGCAATATCCTTGGGTACCAGCTTGACCACCTGCGGATCGATTACGTAGTTGGTAAGGTTGGCATAGGGGATACCAAGCTTCGTTTCCAGAAACAGGATGAGTTCCTCCTGTTGGAGATAGCCCTTGTTGATCAGTGTGTAGCCAAGACTGTGACCGGACTTTCTCTGCTCGGCCAGTGCTTCCTGGAGTTGCCGTTCAGTTATCAGGTTGGCCTCTATAAGACTAGCTCCCAGTAACTTTTTTATCTGACCTTCCACGTTTCACACCCTCTGTTCCCATGGCCGGCACGGGGTCGGCCCCACCGTTATCACCTTCACAGTTGTCTTTATAGATGCTGTCCAGAATACCGTTCACAAACCGCCCTGAGTCCTGCGTGCTAAAGGTATTGGCCAGCTCAATGGCTTCATTTATCGAGACATTGTGAGGAATTTCAGGCATAAAGAGCATCTCCTGGACAGTCATTCTCAGGATGTTCCGGTCGATGACCGGCATACGGTCGAGAGTCCAGTTATCAGAAAACTTGTCGATCAAGCTGTCGATAACTTCCAGGTTGGCAAGTGCTCCATGCACCAGGTCTCGCACAAAAGGCAGCATTTCCGGAGCAACTTCACACTCCTCCTGCAGCAACTCGATAGCCTCGTCAGGGTCAATCCGGCACACGTCAGCCTGGTACAGAATAATCATGGTAAACTCGCGAGCCTGGCGACGTTTTCCCATCTCGATATCCACCTTCCGATCCCAAGTATAACAAAACGAGCCTTATTATAGGAAGCATTCTTTATTATTGATTATTGTTATAACTCTATGTTAAAAATGTTTATTGAGAGCCGGTGGAAGGAGACGACCGTTGCCATCTCATCGTTTTATCCAAACAACACTTTTTCGCGGTCTGTTACCGGTTATTGGGGCGGTTTTGATCCTGATCACTACCGGCAACCCGAGCGGCTGGGGACAGGAACAAACAATCCTGGACCGGGAACTTCGCTTTGAAGACGAGCGAGTCATAGAGATATTGGAGGACACCGAGTGGCGTATACCGCCTGCGGTGCCCGGTATACAGTACGACTGGGGAGGATGGCTCTCTACCAACTTCTACCGGTTCGATGAGTTCGACCGCACCGCCGCGCAGGCGGACAGTATCGAAGGAGCTTTCACCTGGGACCTGCGGTTCTGGACGAAAGTTTTCTTCACGGAGCGTCACAGCTTCTATTTCCGATTCAAAAACCAGTTCGCTTCCACTGATTGGGGCGGTGGTTTTTCCGGCAGGGAGAAGACCGATAACGACGGCCCGCATGTCGATCTGGCCTATTTTTCCTTCAATTTTCCCCGGGAACTGTCCGCCAAAATCGGGCGGCAATATTTCCGGCTCGGCCGCGGCCTGGTTCTTAGCAACGTACTCGACGGACTGAAAATCAACAAGCGGTTCAAAAAAACTGCCGTCAAAACCTACCTGGCCATAACCCGGCCCCATGAGAACAATTTCGATACTTCGATCCCCGGGTGGGACCTGAGCAGCAGACGTTTGTTTGCCGCGCTTTGCGGAGAGTACAGGATGACCTCCGGAAGACGGTTCTACGGTTATTTTCTCCTGGAAGAAGACCGAAGTGAAGAGGTTCCCGACGACCCGAACCAGACCTATGATTATGACGCTTCGTATCTGGGATTTGGAGCGGACGGACATGTCAGCAGGACATTCACCTATTGGAGTGAAGCGGTTTTTCAGCGGGGAGAAAGCCCGGTGTCTGTTTCCAATTCAACGGTTAAAGTGCGCGCGGCAGCGTTCGCCCTGGGAACGATGTGGGTTCCTGAAGTAAAGCTTCACCCTACCCTTTCCCTCGAAATGTATTCGGGCAGCGGGGACTATGAACGGGGACATGTCACCAACTCTATCGGAGGCAAAACGACCAATTCCACCGACAAGGGATTTCTCCATTTCAGCACTCCCAGCCTCGGTCTGGCTTTTACACCCAGACTGGCAAACCTCAGGGTGTTGAAGGCCGCGTTTTCCTTTAAACCGTTCGAGAGAAACCAGGCGGCCAATGACCTGATGGTCAGCGTGATCGGCAGCCGGTTTCGGAAACGCAAACACCAGGGCGCCATCTCAGATCTGATGGCCAGCGAAGGGTCCAAAGATGTAGGCAACGAATTCGACCTTTACCTGACCTGGAAAGCTCTGTCAGATATCAGTACCAGCTTGAGCTGGGGACGTTTTACTCCCGGTTCGGCTTATCCGACTACCAGCCGTAACAAAACAACATACCTGAACCTGAGTCTCTCGTATTCATTTTAATTTTTCAGATAGTCCATGGTCAACGTGAAAGGAAGGGACGCGAGGTGAAAAAATCAACCGGGCTTACCATCCTGCTCTTCGCGCTCCTGACGGCCGGTGTCCTGACGGAATTCCCTGCTACCGCCCTGACTTCCTCTGAAGAGCCTGGTCTGAATGCCGGCCATGAGATCGACGCTTCCCGCCTTCCCCGCCGGTTCCTGATCAAAAACGAAAACGGCCTTGTATACTGCTCGTTGACGGTATTCATCGATGTGCTTAAATTTACGGACGTCCGCTATGAAAAAGAGAGCCGGAGCCTACTGCTTACAGGGCCCAGGACCGTCAGGTTGAGAGTCGGCGACCGGTGGTTCGAGCTGGACGGTTCTCATATTCAGATGTCGGCCCCCGTCCTGTTGGTAAACAAAGAAATTTTCTTACCGGCCCGCGATTTCTCCACCGCCCTCGGATGCCGCCTCACCATTCCCGAGGAGCAGTACGTCAACCCTCTGGACAGGGAAGACGAAAACCGGATCTCTCATGTCCGGGGCCGGGACCGGGAACCGGAACTGACCCAGGGGATGTTTTTCAGGCGCCTGTTACAGAAACGTGAAGCCACCAGGGAGGACGTCTGCCGGGCTACCGCCATTCTGCTCAAACTGCCCGAGGCTCTCGGTCCCTTTGAAGACCTTCTAGCGGCCCTTGAAACAAACAAACTCATTCCCGGTTCATGGGAGGTGCCCCGGGACGATCCCGCCACCCGTGGTTTCGCCTGCTATCTTTTTGTCAAAGCCCTGGGACGACGAGGCGGGCTGAGTACCAGGCTGTTCGGCCTCTCAGGCCGCACCGCATACCGCGAAGCCATCAACCTCAGGCTGACCGCGCCGTCGGGGGACCGGACGAAGCTTACCGGAGGCGAACTTATGACCATGCTCCAACAGGCCAGCAAGCTCAAGAGAGGCTACTAACCGTTGGCGGGTGGAAACAGGGAACCTCGATTAGGGAAACCGCCAACCGTAAAGACCCTGGCCGGACCGGGTCTTTTGACCGGATTTTTTTTCTTCATGGCCTTCGTGAGCTGGAGAAAGTGGCCAGATATACTTGTCGATTTCGGGCACGAACTGTACACTCCATGGCAGCTGTTGTCGGGGAAGATGCTCTACCGGGATATCGCTTTTCTATACGGTCCTTTCTCCCAGTATTTCAATTCGTTTCTATTCGCTTGTTTCGGTATCTCGTTTTCCACCCTGGTATATGCAAACATAATCCTCCTTACCGGGGTACTTACCGTCCTTTACCTCGCGTTCGGGGAACTGTTCGACCGCGTAACCTCGTTTGGTTGCTCGGCCGTGTTTCTACTCGTGTTTGCATTCGCTCAGAACGTGGGGATAGGCAACTATAACTTCGTGAGTCCGTACTCACATGAAGCCACTCACGGAATAGTCCTGGCCGCGGTTTTGATGTGCCTGCTCTGGCGGTTCGTCACACGACATCACAGCTATCTGCTGACGGCGGCAGGAGTGGTGCTCGGTCTCATTTTCATGACACGTGCGGAAGTAGCCATCGCCGCAGCAGCATACACAGTGTGTTTTCTTACTCTCTCGCTGATCTATAGTGACCGAAAGGGACGAACAGCGGTCAAATGGATTTTACTTCTAACCGGGGGCGCGCTTCTTCCCGCCGCCGCGTTTTTCTTCTTTTTCTTAATGGCAATGAGTTTTCCCGAAGCTCTAAGAGCGACCGGCGGTGCCTGGACCATGGCTCTCAGGAGTGATGTCTTCTCGAACCGCTTTTTCACGGCCGGAATGGGATTTGACCAGGCTCTAAAAAACACCCTCACCATGCTTAAAGGAACTGCCTGGCCGGTACTGATTACCGGTCTCTATGTATGGCTTGACCGATCAGGCAGCACAATCAAAAAACGTATCGCTCGGGTTGTTCAACCGGTAGTGCTTTTCACGGCCGTATATCTGGCTTTCACGGTCACCATATATGAGGTGGGCCGGCCTCTGCCGTGCCTTGTTTTTTTAAGCCTGATCGTGCTCTTCAGAGCGTTTCTTAAGACCTCATCCGGCCGGAAAAACATCCAAAATATTCTGGCCTTCGCCGTTTCGTTTACGGTATTCGGCGCCATGCTTCTTTTTAAAATAGCTTTGAACTGCAGATTTTACCATTACGGTTTTTACCTGGCTTTACCGTCGACGCTGCTGGTTTGTGTATTCCTCTTGTGGTTCATTCCCAGGCGTTTGTTGAACCCCGGAACGAGCAGTGAGATTTTCCGATGGGTGGCGTTGACGGTCATCCTGATCCTGGCCGCCCGCTGTGTTCGTGTGTCAAATACCATCTATCGTTCGAAATCGTTCCCGGTGGGATCGGGAGCCGACCGCATCATGACATATGCCCCGGAGGAAGACCCTAGAGGGCCCGCCGTTATCGATACACTTCTCTGGATTCACCAAAACATGCGCTCCGACGAAACATTGCTGGCCCTCCCTGAAGGGATTATCATCAACTATCTCACCGGCCGGACAAACCCGTCGGCGTACACCACCTTCATGATGACCGAAATGCTCGCTTTCGGGGAAGAGAACATGCTTGATAATCTCAGAAAAAATCCGCCTGATTACGTGATTCTCGTTCACAAGGACACCAGTGAATTCGGCGTGAATTTCTTCGGAAGCGATCCTCGTTACGGCCGGAAGATCCTGACCTGGATCGAGCAAGCGTACACTCCGGTACATCTGTATGGCAACGAGCCGCTGAAAAATGATTGTTTCGGTGTCAAAATAGTAAAAAAAA
>CAZQHK010000017.1:0-69794 GCA_964593455.1 uncultured bacterium | reverse complement strand
CGGGAATGGAATCCGGCCCGGGTGGGTATGAAACTGGCCGCGGGAGACTACCTGGCCACGGGATTCGACTCCCGGGCGGTACTCCTTATTCCCGGTGGCACGGAAGCCCGGCTGGATGAAATGACTCACGTCAAGATTGCCGCTCTGCTGTCCGAGAGCGGTGCCGTGCGGACCATGCTCAAACTGCGCACCGGCGGTGTGGATGCCCGGGTACACCGGACTCCCGGCGTTAAAACTGATTTCAAGGTCAACACCCCGACCAGCACTATCAGCGTCAGAGGTACCGAAGAGAAAATATTTTCCATGGACGGCTTTGGGACCGAGGTCGAAGTCGTCTCCGGGCACGTTTCCGTGTCCAGCGGTTCCGGGCAGAACATCACCGTCTCCAGGGGCGACCGGACAAAGGTGCAGACGTCCGGTTCAACCCCCACTTCACCGGCTGATCACCGGCTTGATGAGGCCATCGTGTCGCTGCCCGACCTGGGCCGCACACCCGATGAACGGCAGGCCTACCGGTCGGCGACGGTCCAGCAGATGATCAACCGCTTCGAGGAGGAACTGGTTTCCAGCCAGGCCTTCCAGGAGATGCAGAACGCCGGGTTGAGAATAGATTTCGAAATCACCGAGTAAGAGATCTTTTAGACGGCTATGGCCGAAGAGGAACCACTGATGAGAAACACGGTAATCCTGATAACGCTCCTGGCCCTGACCGGCGCCTGTATCGCCGGATGCGGGGGAGGAGGAGGTTCCGTACTCGGGCTGTCTCAGACCGCCGGGCTCAGTATCAAGGTCAAGCTGCCTTCCGCAGCCGGGAAAACCCGGCCAACGTTGGAAATTCGTAAAGCCCCGTCCGTATCCGATGTGACCAGCGTCACGGTCAGACTCAGTGGCAGCGAGTATAAAACCATCCAGCAAAGCTTCCCGGTTACAAACGGCCGGGGGACCATCTTTTTAGACAGCCTGGCGCCGGCTGCCGGACTCCTGCTTCAAATCATCGTCTACTCTTCCAATTCGGTGCCCCTGTTCCAGGCTTCCACCACCGTCGATCTGAAACCGGGAGAGATCGCCCAGACCGACCTCGTTCTGACTTCTACCGGGCCTGATACAGTCACTCTCTCCGTGGGCGATTATTCCTCCGGTTCCAATGTCGATCTGGCCTGGACCAGGAGCACGGAAACATATTTCGGAAGCTACCGGATCTACCGCGCCACCGAACCGGGGGTGACCGAATCGTCTACACTGTTAGATACCATTACCACCAACACTACTACCAGCCGGAGAATATCCGGACTGGAATTTGACACGACGTATTATTTCAGAGTTTTTGTGGTTGGACTGTCGGGGTGGACCGCGGGCGGCAACGAGGTCAGCGTGACCACGATCGATCCCGATCCCGCAGTTTTAATACCCGACAGCAGCCTCCAGCAGGCACTGAGAACCGCCCTGGGAATTCCCACTGGAGACATCTCGGTCAGCGATTTGGCGGCCCTGGGCGATCTCGATGCTTCTTCATCCGATATCAGCGACCTTACCGGGCTGGAATATTGCACGGCCTTGATCAATCTAAACCTATCGGACAATCAAATAAACGATATTTCAATACTTGAGAATCTGATCAATCTGGCCACCATAAACCTGGCCGACAACCTGATCACCGACATCACCCCCCTGGTAAACAACACCGGCCTCGGCACCTTGAACGCTATCGACCTGACCGGCAACTCGCTTGACGAAGACGATTTAGCCGACGTCGAAGCACTGGAAGCAAGAAACGTCACGATCGCCCAGGATATCGACATCAACGAGGTAGTGACGTTCGCGGAGTCGGCCCTAGAACAAGCCATCCGGGACCAATTGGCGATTCCAACCGGTAACGTGACCGAAAATGATCTTCTGCTCTTGACCAGCGTGGTAGTCACCGACGCCGGTATCACCGATATCAGCGGGCTGGAATACTGTACGGCGTTGCTGGGACTCGATCTGTCCGACAACCAGATCACCGATATCTCTCCTTTGGCCGGCTGTGTTAATCTGTTGGGACTCGGTCTCTCAAACAACCGGATCACCGACATTTCAGTTCTGGAAAATCTCACGGACCTCGTGTCACTTGACATATCAAACAACCAGATCACTGATATTTCACCCCTGGTAGACAATACCGGACTCGGCGCCGGCGACACGATCAACCTGGTCAATAATTCGCTCGATGAAAACGACCTGACAGACATCCTGTCGATAGAAACCCTGGGAGCGACCATTACCCATTCCATCGGTGGCGGCGGACTGCTCGTAGTGTTTCCCGATTCCGGGCTCGAGCAGAAGATACGGGAGACGATCTCAAAGGCCACGGGAGACATCTTCGATGTCGATCTGGCGGCCCTGTCTTCCCTGGATGCCACCTCGAGCTCCATCTCCGACCTGACCGGTTTGGAGCAATGTCCCGTCCTGGGAGTGCTCGAACTGGCCCACAACCAGGTGACCGATATCGAAGCACTGGCCGACATCACCACCTTGACCGGTTTGAGCCTTTTTAACAATCCGGTCAGCGACATCTCGGCCCTGGAGAATCTGCCCAACCTGGTCATACTCGGCCTCAACAACACGCAGGTGGCGGATATCACCCCGCTCGTGAACAATACCGGAATAAACTCCGGCGATCTGGTCAACCTGACCAACTCCCAGGTCGATGCCGGCGACCTGGCCGATATCCAGACGCTTGAGGCCAGGGGAGTATTAGTGCTTCACAACATAACCGGCGACCAGGCGGTCACTTTCGACGACGCCAACCTGGAAGCCGCCGTTCGAAGCGCCCTGTCAAAACCGACCGGAGATATCATGGTCAGCGACCTGGCCGGTTTGACATCCCTGGACGCTTCATCCTCCGGTATAGCTGACATCTCCGGACTCGAGTACTGTACCGCACTCACCGACCTCGACCTGTCGGACAATCTGGTTACCGACATCAGCCCACTCCAGTCCTGTACGGCTTTGATCACTCTCGACCTGACCGATAACCAGGTGTCCGATATCGAAGCGCTGGTGGTGAACACCGGACTGGGCGTCGGCAGCACGGTGACCCTGACCGGTAACCAGCTCGAATCAGCTGATTTAACCGACATACTGGCCCTCACCGCCCGGGGGGTCACCGTCAACCACGATGTCAGCGGTGGAGAGCAGGCGGTCACCTTTAACGACGCCAACCTGGAAGCCGGCGTGAGAAGCGCCCTGTCAAAACCCAGCGGAGATATCCTGCAGAGCGACCTGGCTGGTCTGGTATCTCTCAGCGTTTCATCTACCAGCGTCAGCGACCTCTCCGGTCTGGAATACTGTACCGGCCTGGTAATCCTGAACCTGTCGGATAACCAGGTGAGCGACATCACTTCCCTCCAATTTTGCACATCCCTGGTGACGCTTGATCTGTCTAAAAACCTGATCGACGATATCACCCCGCTGGTGATCAATTATGGTCTTGGTACCGGGGATACCGTCGTGCTTTCGGACAACCTTTTGGACCCGGATGACTTGCCCGGTATCGCAACGCTGGAAGAGAACGGGGTCGTGGTTACGCTGGCCGTCTCATTCACCGACAGTAACCTCGAACAGGCTGTCCGCGACGCCATAAGTAAACCTTCCGGAGATATTTTGCACAGCGACCTGGCCGGACTGACGACACTGACGGCTTCGAGTGAAGGGATCGGCAGTATCTCCGGGCTCGAATTCTGTACCGGTTTGACAGCGCTCGATTTATCCAATAACGAGATTACCGATATCTCGAAACTCAGCTACCTGACCACCCTGCTGGCGGTAGACCTGTCGGACAACGAGATTACCGATATCTCTTCATTTTTTGATCTTCCCACCGTGACCGGTCTTGAATTGGGCGATAACCAGATCAGTGATATCTCAGCCATTCAAAGCCTGACCACTCTCATAGCCCTCGGTTTGGGAGGCAACCAGGTTAGCGATCTTTTCGCCCTTCAGAACCTCTTCCTATTACAGGAACTGGTGCTCACCGGCAACCAGGTCAGCGATATCGGCCTCCTGGTCCTGAACCCCGGCTTAGGAGCGGGCGACTCGGTGACCCTGACTGGAAATCTCCTTGACGCGGGCGACCTGGCGAATATCCAGACACTTGAAGCCAGAGGGGTAACGGTGACACATGATGTGTCTCTTTAAAAGGTGGAAAGAGCTGATGAAAAAGACTGCGCTTTTGTCGGTCATAACACTGCTCGGTTTGGCCGTTTTCGGCTGCGGCGGCGGGGGCAGCGATATTACCTTCAGCGATCTTCCGGCCAACAATAAAGCACCGGCAGTTGGAACCACCACATCTCGCACCGTAGACACCGACGGAGGTGAAGTGCCCCTGGGAAACTTTACCGCCACCTTCCCGGCCGATACCTTTGGAAGCAGCGCTACCGTCACCGTCACCAGCCTGGGCTCCGAACCGGCTTTTGCCACCCAGGGATCCCTGGTCGGAAGCGCCATCCATGTAGAGGTAAACGGCGCCGCCAAACAAGCCGGTCAGACACGACGGCTGGCACAGTCGTCAGCGACACCTATCATTTCGTTTTCCGCAACTAATGGCGACGACCTGCTGCTTATCAGGAAAGGCACTCTGTCCATTGGCGGTGAAACGTTCATCGGAGTTGAATATCCCATGTTCATCACCTCCAGCGGCACTGATTCTTCCGGGAAGATACAGGCGGTGGACAATTTCTTCTCTTTCGGCAGTTCGGTCACCTACGCCCTGCTCTCCATCCAGGACCGTTACCAGCTGGTACCGGAAGCATCATTGGTCCGCTTCGACACCGCCACCAGGACCGAAATAGCCGACGGCGCTCTTAACGGCCGCATTCCGATCATCCTGATTCATGGATACAACGAGCAAGAGTACGTACTTGAAACCGGCGAGCAGGGTCCCTGGTATTCTCTTTATAAAGAGCGTGTCTGGGAAAATTTCTACGATAAGCTGCAGCAGAATGAATTGGAACCCCTGACGGGAAACCTGCAGGTGTACGAGTTCATCTATCCCACCTGGAAAGAAGTTGCCCACAACGGGCAGGAGCTCCTCCAACTCATACAGGCAAATGACTACTTGAAAGATTCCGATTCCATCATCATGGTAGCCCACAGTATGGGCGGGCTGGTGGGACGACAGGCCCTGGAGAGCGGTCTCGGAGATCAGGTAAAAAAGGTCATTACGCTGGGAACCCCTCACCACGGATCGATCCTGGCCAGTTTTAAATACCTGCTCGATTCAGAACACGTATCCCTGGGCGATCTACCGGCTCTGGCCGGTAACCTGTTGACTTACTACACGAACTACCGAATTCCCGCCGACACTCCCGGGTTCAGAGACCTGTGCTGGGACAATTACGACAATGCCATTTCAACCACCGTCCAGAACATGGGGATGCGGGTCAACGATACCCTGCTCGACTTCAACAACGCCAGTTTGCACACCGGCAAACTCCTGGCAGTGGCCGGCGTGTTCCGCTCCGAAATATCGGACTACGGACTCGGCTATTCTCTCATGAAAGACTTTTCCGGGCTATGGAACGGCAGGGCATACGAGAGCGACGGCCGGGTGACAATCGATAGCGCTTCCATGCAGGACCGTTCGATAGAATCACTCTCCTACACCAACCACAGTCATGCCGACATCTACCAGGACAGCGTCATCCTGCAGCAGGTGCTGTCCGGCGTGAGCAATATCGTCTCTGAAAGCGGCGGCGAAGCTCTTCCTGCGGCGCCCGCGGTAGTTTTCGCCCGGGCTGTCGACGCCCTTCAGTTCACCCTGACCTGGTCGTCAGTATCAAATGCCGACAGTTACTGGATTTACCTGGACGGTGAGTACAACACGGTAGTTATGGCTCCCGTGACTTCCACCACCTTTACCGGACTGTTACCGGACACTGTGTACACCGTCGCGGTGGCCGCCGTCAACGAGGACGGCGAAGGTTCTCAGTCAACTTCGTTGGAGGTCACCACCGGGGCGGGAGAAGACCTGGCCGCCGGGACCTGGAGCGGTACCTTCGACGGTGACGCCGAGGGAACGGTGACGTTCGCCGTGGAACTCGTAAACGACACGGTAACCGGCACCTTCGTCGGAAGTTTCGTAAAAATTATCGATGAAGACACCTACAACGGCACTTTTTCCGGCATCTTGACCAACGGAGTCATCACCGACGGCTACCATATCCAGTGCAACCTGTCGGGATCGGCCCACTTCACCGGTCCGGAAGTGTTCGAAGTCGACTTTGTCGAAGATGAAAGCTCACTCACCGGGGATTTCGAAAACCTCAGCTACAACGGGACCTGGATAACCACCACGGTTATCGACGAGAGTTCCGGAACATGGACTGCCGAGCGGCAGTAACTATGGGGTCAGGTCTTGCAAACGTGCATTTTCAAGTGAATATTTCTCATCTATCCTCTAAGCTAGGAACATAGAAAGTATTTTAAGGTCTTTCAATCATACATGGTAATGAATCTTGCTTAATGTCTTATTAATAAGCACTTTACGGAAAATAATTTTGAAAAATGTGTGTTTGCAAGACCTGACCCCTTTCCATACGTTTGAGCGGCGCAATAATGTATTTACTATAACAAAAAGCGGAAACGTCCGGCCATGCTGCCGGAGATAGAAGCTGCCTTCACTGCTTGAAATGGTGATTCACCCGGGCGGAAAAAGAGGAGGCATGGCTTGATCCGGCGTCTCGCATGGTTTTTTCCAGTCTTCGGCAGAGCTTTTCAGGCAGCCTCTTCTCCAGAACGATGAGCTGGGATAAGCTGGCCTGGCGTCCCGCCGGCCTCTTGAGTTTCTTCCAGGTCGCGAGCGCCTGCCGCACGTCCTTCCCGGAAGGAGCCTCGAACCGGATGGAGGCGATGATCTCCCGGACAAATCGTTCGGTGGCTTTATCGGCGGGCCTCCATACCACGGCGAAATAGTATTGATCGTGCCCGTCCTTGAAAAACTCAACGCCGTCGGTGGACCGTTTGGGATCTCCCTGGTTCCGGCACCAGAATCCTTTGGTGTTCGGTGTTTTAAACTCTCGAATCCAGCCATTCCCGGAAACATTGACCCGGATCGCTTTCATGTTGAGCATCAGGGCCAGCAGGATCATGTCGTACTTATCAGCGAAAAGACGGGCCTGATCCGGTGAAGCACCGGCGAGGCGGCGGAAATAATCGTAATTCGAGCGGTACACCCGGGCAAACTTCCTGGCTGCTTCCAGTGATTGATCCACGTCCACATTATGCGTCCTGGAAATCTCCTGTTTTATCTCGTCCAGGATTTCCGGCGCGTTGAATTTTTCCTTCTTGCTCATCAGTATCCGGCAATGGGGATAGTAGATGGAAACGCTGTTGGCCCGCCCCTCATGGATATTGGGATATATCTCCTCGATCGAAGAAGATGGCAGCGCCAGGGAGTACCCATCAAAGAAGAAATTGATCGTATCCGGCCGGGAAGCCTCTTCCAGGGTCAGGATTTCCGGGTCGGGGACGACCCTGAGATTCGGCGTCCGGTGGTAGATCTTGATGAAGTAGTACGCTCCCCAGAAGTAGCAGCTGACCCAGAAGAGCGCCCCCAGAGCCAGCAGGATTCCAAACACCCAGACCACACCGTGCACATACCTGGACATAGAGGCTTGCTTTCTCCTACTCCGGGAACAGGATCTTTTCCATTTCGGCCAAGTTGGACTACGGGCTTTCCGAGTATGCTCTCCTGTCTTCACCTCCATGATACTTAGCTGCTGCAGGCACCGGCAAGAAAAAAATGGAGGCATACATAAAAAGCGGGCTTTTTTTGGCCGCAGTGGTACAGGGAATGTGGGAAAGTGTTGTTACGAAAAGATCAGGTGGCAACCATCAGCGGCAACGGCCAGGTGATCCTCATCAATGCTTGGAGCCTGGTCCTTACCTTAGAGGTCGAAGGGTAAGTTACCAAAAGTCCCTTCAATAGACGCATGGAAGTTCCTTGACATGCTCCAGGGCAACCAATAATTCCTCGGAAATGTCCGTTAAAAAAATTTTAACATCATTTCGTAAACCTCGGGGACCCGAACATGTCACGAAGAAACATTGAAGTAAGAAGCGTGGAAAGTAAGGTTGGGGTTTGAGAGTTATTCCCTGATCTTGAATACCACGGCGGTCATGTCGTCGTATTGTTTGGTACCGCTGGCAAACTCGTCCACCGCGTCAAAAACAGCCGACAGTATCTCTTCGGCGGTCCCGTCCCGGGAGGCGGCGACGACCCCGTTCAGACGGTCCATGCCGAACTGGTTATCGTCACGGTCGTGGGCTTCGGAAATACCGTCGGTGAACAAAACCAGGATGTCACCGGCTTTAAGCGGTTCTTCCACCAGCTCGTATTTGGAATCCTGAATGATTCCTATCGGTACACCGCTGATGAACAATTCCCGGTTTCCCTGTTCCCCTTTTCTGAAAAGCAGGATAGGGTTGTGTCCGGCATTGGAGAAGCTCAAATTCATCTCTTGCAGATCAAAGGTCAGGTACTGGCAGGTGGCGAAACTGGACTCCTGAATGATTTCTTCTTTACCGACCAAACGGTTTACCGTAGCCAGGATTTCCGGGTTGTCGCCGGTGGTGGCGATTATAGTTTTCAAGGCGCTTCTGATCATGTTCATCAACAGCGCCGCGCCGAGACCTTTGCCGGAAATGTCGGCGATGGCGCACGCCACCCGTTTCTCGCCCAGTTGAAAGAAGGCGTAGAAATCGCCGGCCAACGAGCGGGCGGGACGGGTCCTGCCGGCCACATCCAGACCAGGTGCGGTAGGATATGATGACGGTCGCAGGCGGCGTTGAATACGTTCGGCCAGCTCCAGGTCCCGTTCCAGTACCAGTTTCTCCCGGCGGTAGAGCCGAAAAGCCTTGACCGTCAATATCCGCTGATAGACGGTCACCAGCGTGTAAGCCAGGAACACGGTGATTACAGGCGCTACCGTACCAATCATCAGTCCCGGTTTCCAAAACAGCAAGCCTCCGGCCAGCCCATATCCCAGCATCAATGTAATAGCGATTCCCGTGGCGGCCCGGGACCCCAGGAACGGGAGTGTCCATCCCAGGATAAGGGCCATGATGAAGGAAGCCAGCCAGGTCCAGCCGGGATGCGTTTCTTTGAGAAACGATTCCGTGAGCAACGAATTCAGGATAGTGGCGTGGGTGCCCGCCATAGGATATTTTTCATCGAAAGGAGTCACCCCGATATCAGTGGTACCGCTGGCGGATAGTTCCACGAAACAGACGCTTCCCGCAATGCTCCGGCGCAGGTTATCAATCAATTTCAGCCGCTGGGTCTCTATCTTTTCAAATGTTGCCACCACCGACTTCAAGGCTTCGAGCCTGGCGGAGGCCCGGGCGGAAAGTTCCGGATTATCCTGAAAACGGGGACTCGATTTGCGTTGTTCCCGGAGACGCTCGATCAGTTCACTCAGTGCCGGGATGACGATTTTTTTCGCTTGCTCAAGCGCTGTCATGGAGAACGGCACCATAACCTCCTGGCTCAGCCGGCCGCCAAGATATCCATCATCCGCTTCGATAAGCAGCGCCCACTGATGCCTGAGCAGTTCATCCGACAGCAGCAGTTGGCCGGCGGAAACATGCTTGAACGTCTTCCATCCACCGGTCCAGTTAATGAGGAACAATCCCCGCCGGTCGAGTGGAACCCGGACAGCTGGGGCTCCTTCACGATCCAGCAGGAGCGTTTGAGAGCCGGATAACCGGAGAGTCTCGGGAGCCACACCCATGAGATCCAGGGCCAGCAGAAACGCTCCCTGAAAAACCAGCCTGTCCGCGTCGGGCAGAAAGAGGGGGAGGCGACGAAACGTGCCGTCCTGATCGGGGCTGGCATTGGCAAACCCGGCTCCTCTGGCCGCCTCCGTCAGCGAAGGAATGACAGGCACGAGATCTCCGGTAGCAGGTACGGGCAGTGATCCTCCCAGCTGCGACCGGGGTATGCTGAAACGACGCAAGAGCATGGTGCGCCCGGCCGAGGAAAAATTATCATCTTTATCCTTCTCCCCCGGATCGGTGAAATGAAACGTCAGATACGTGCTGCCGACCTGCTTCAGCGACTCGGCTAAAATTTGATCGGGATCTTCCACTACCCCGTCAAACAGCTCCTTCAGACGCTTAAACCGCAGCTTCAATTCCCCGTTCTCGCCCGTCAGTGAGGGGAGAACAGCTTCTTTCGAATGTCCACGTTCCACCAGCTCAAACGCCTGGGTCAGCAGCCTATCAACATCTCCTTCAAGCCGTCCTATCTCACGATTGATTGATTCCTTGTCACGACTTCCGGATACCAATAACCTGGATGGTTCGATAAACTCGATATCCAGAAACACATTCCTGGCGCCATGCCTATCCAGGCTGTCAACCAGACGGGCCATAACCGAGCGGGGCCACGGCCAACGACCGAACCGCTCCAGGCTTTCATCATCGATATCGATCATCAGGATATCTTCCCGTACCGGAATCCGGGGACGCAGTCTGAACTTTAAATCGGAGGCGCGCAACTCCACATCCTCGAAGAACCGGGTTTGGGAAAGTCCCAGGATCAGCAGAAAAGAAAAGACCGAAAGAAACAGAGAAACTAGCCGGCTTTTTTTGCTCCGTGACACTTCGTGTATCCTGTTACACTCGGTTCGTGTATCATCCCGTGTCATGGAAGGCTCCCCTCCCGGGTCACGTATCGAGCAGGCGGTAAGCGTTGCCCGCCAGAAGTAAATCTTTTTCACTATCGGCGATCTGCAAGGTCTCGATTCTCCTGAGCTCAAACGGCAGGGAATAGATGGGAGCATTGCTTCCAAACAGCACTCGTTCGGGTCCGATCTTTCGAACCATATCCTCGATAAAATCGCTCCGGTAGATACCGGAAGTTTCCAGGTAGAGACGTTCGTGGTCACGGAAAAGCTGCTCCGCATCAGATAGAAGGGCACCGCTGATATTAATCTGCCCGGCACTTGTTATGATCATTTCTACCTCCGGGAACCGGCAGGCCAGAGCATACAGGCTGCTGGGATGTGACTGCGGCGTAAAACCGCCGGCTATCATGATCACCATTCCCAGGCCGGCCGCAGTTTCGATAACCGGGTTCACAATAACACTGTTAGCGGCGTAGTTTTCCTCGGCGGGATGCAACCACACCCCTTTGAAACCGTACTCAAGGCGGCACCGCTCAATCTCTTTCACCGCTTCCCTGCCCCTCCAAGGATCAACCCGGCAAAACCCCCACACCTGTTGGGAAGCACCATTGACCGCGTCGAATACCGCCCGGTTGGCGGAGCGGAAATGATATTCGTGAGGTTTTAGCGGGCAGAGAACCGCACCCGTAAGCTCATGTTTATCCATCAACAGCGCGAAATCAGGCCCGGTGAGTTCGGGTCCGTACAAACCGGAACCGTAATTGAGATGAAAATCAATAATTTGTTTCCGCTCTGTGCCCATTCGGTATCAGTCCATTTCATCCCATCCGTCCGGTATATCCCACTGTATCAAGCGAAGAATATTGTCGGACAGTATCATCTTCTCTGTTTTAGCCGGAAGACCGAGGCACGTAATCTTGTACAGCTCCAGCTCTGGCAGGCAGCCGGGACCGTCGCTGGCAAACAAGACCCGTTCAGGCCCGATAGCCTCTACCGCCGCCAGGACCTTTTCCGGATACGGCATGCCCGACGTTTCGAGATAGATATTCGGGTTTCTGACCGCGGCGGCGATAGCGTCATCCACATGAAAATAGCCACCCATGTGCCCCAGTATGATGGACGTTTCAGGACACTGACTGGCGCCTCGTTCTATCTGCAGCGGCAGAGTCAACTCCTCATCTCCACAATGAAACAGGACCGGCACGTTCAACCGGCCCGCCAACCGCATGATGGCCACCGTTTCGGAAGAGTCGGGTGAGCCCAGATAACCCATAGGATGCAGTTTTAACGCTTTCATGTTCATGTGTCTGACAGCATACTCAAGCAAATCCTCAGAGGGCCGGCCAAGCATGGGATTGATCCGCGCGTAACCAATCAATCGGTGCGGGAAACGAGCCACACAGTGTTCGATATATTCCAGAGGCTCCCGGTTTTCAGGTGAAGCGTCACCGTAGGTCATGACGATAGACACAGCTATCCCCGCTTTGTTCATCAGCTTCAGGGTACGTTCCGGTGGCGAATCCCACATGTGCCCGGGAATACGCTGCAGATGTGTGTGGCTGTCGACGACCGGGTAGTTCCTGTCCACTGCCTGAAAACTCCTCCCGGATCAATGGTAGCAGTTTTGCGGAAATGAGAGCAATACAATTTCCGGTTGCGTTATTTACAGGATGTGGTCTTGACGAAAACCAATATCATTTAATAAAGTACATCTCATGACCGGCGCCCCGATTCATGGCCGGTGACAGAACTACCCCCCGAAGAAAAGGTGAGAGAATATGACCCGGTTGGATAGCGTTCTTACGGCGATCAAAGACAGCGGGCTCGACGCACTGCTGGTGACCACTCCAGTCAACACGTATTACTTGAGCGGGTTCAGGGCCGTCGCCTACACCCGCCCGATCTACGTGCTGGTGTGCGATGAACCGGTTCTGATTGTTCCTGAACTGGAACTGGAACACGCCAGGGATAAATCGATTATCAAGGAGATCGAGCAGTACTCGGACGATGATTTCGGCAGCGAGAAAAACCAGTCTCCCCAGGTAGCCGCCCTCAACAAAATCCTGGCCGTGTCCAGGCGGAAAGGCCTGGATGCGGAAAAACTCGGGTTCGAGCAGGCAGCCATCTCGTATGCCGCATTCGAGCAGCTTTCTAATCTTTTCCCGGGAAAACTAGAAGCTACCCCTCCGATAGTGGAGAAGATGAGAGTGATCAAAGATGCCGAAGAAATCGAGTTGATACACGCCGGCTGTCGGCTGGCGGACCTGGGTATGGACGTTGAAATCACCAAGACGGTACCCGGTGTGACCGAGCTCGATCTCATGCTGGAAGCGGCGGCCGCCATGACCCGGGAAGGTATGATCCGTTATCCCGATTACACTCTGGATGCCGGCGCCAGACCTATCACCGGCCTGAAAACCGTTCTTCCTCATTCTATTCCTACTGGAAACAAGGTACGTTCCGGCGATGTGGTTATCCACGGAACCGGTTGCATGTGTGAGGGATATCACTCGGAAAACGAGCGGACCCTGATCGTCGGCCGGCCCAACAATGATCAGCGGAAGTTCTTCAACTTGATGCTCCTGTCTCAGCAGCGGGCTTTTGATTCCATCAAACCGGGTATCCGCTGCCGCCTGGTCGACCTCGCCGCCCGCGAAGTGGTGCGTGAAGCGGGATACAGCCGATACTTCCTGCACCGCACCGGCCACTCCATGGGATTGGGGATACACGAAACTCCCTTCTTCGCACCTACCGACGAGACGATTCTGGAACCGGGTATGATCATGACGGTGGAACCGGGAATCTACGTCCCGGGGCTTGGTGGATTCCGCCATTCCGACACTATTCTGGTGACCGAAACCGGTTTCGAGTTCCTGACCACTACTCCCAGAAAACTCGAATCTCTCATCGTTTAAGCGGGCTAAAGCGTGTTTTTCTGATATGTTATCTTTATTTTAATTTAAGTTAAAGAATTCCTTTGCAGCTTAATCGGGGATTCCCCTATATACAGGTGTAACTTTAGAATGTATATTCACATTTAGAGGTTTTGCGTAAAAACATCTTTTACTAATTTTTGCTCAAACATCACGGATAAATTTCTGATTTCACGTAAAACTAGCTATTTTAAGAAAAGGAGGCTGTTTTTTTCTGAATATTCCTCAGGGCGTTTTAGGGGATTTCCCGATGGTCCTTTTTACATTAAGTTTGGTAAAATAGGCTTTCGATCAATTGGGCTAAATTACCTTTGGACTAGTCCAAATAAGCAAATCTAAGCTGATCTGGTAAGAAAGGTGGTAAAACTAATGGCAAAAAGAGGCAGGAAAAAGAAAAAACCTGAAAAGAGCCGCTTGACCATCAACCTTTCGGTTGATCTTATCGAGCGAGTAAAGAATGCAGTTTACTGGACCCCGGGGCTGACCATGTCTTCCCTGACCGAGAAAGCTTTACTGCATGGTGTCAACAAGCTGGAAAAAGACCGCGGCGATGCGTTCCCCCACAGGCGCGAGGAACTCAGGCCGGGCAGACCGGTTCTTTAATAGTACCGAACAATTCCTTTATTAGAATTAGAATTATTGGAAACCCGGGTCACGCTTAAGAAGTGGCCCGTGTTTCTTTTTGTTTTACAGCTACCTTACTGAGATAGTACATCACTATTTTGACCGCCAATTGAGCGCAGTGGTATACTTTGCCCCAATAATACCGTTTTGGAGTAAGATCGCGTATGCCGCTTAATGTCAAGATCGTCACACCGGAGAACATTGTCATCCGCTACCAGCTGGCCGGACTGGCCACCCGCGGGGTGGCTTTTATCTACGATCTTCTTATCCAGATATTACTGTTATTGGTATTCGGTTTTCTCGGCGCATCCATGGCCAACGAACTGAGCCGGGTCATGCGGAGCGAGGTCGTAGTCGGACTGATAATCGCCATCAATTTTATTATTTTTTGGGGTTATTACATTTTTTTTGAAGTGTTTCACGAAGGGCAGACTCCCGGCAAGAAATATATGGGAATTAAAGTGGTAACGCTTGACGGCCATAATGTCGATTTCTTCCCATCGGCAGCCAGAAACATTCTCCGGGTAGCCGATTTTCTTCCACCAATCTTCCTCGGCGGCATAATCAGCATCTTTCTCACTGAGCGCCATCAGCGGATAGGTGATCTCATTTCAGGCACTATCGTCATCAGAGCCACCGGCAAAACCGGCCGAAACATCCCCGATCCGCGGGACGGAAGTTTCTTCGACAAACACAATCCATGACAGGACACCGATAATGGACCAGTGCACCTTCGAACAATGCCTGCGCGACCTTGAAAGCAATGACCAGGCCCGCCGACGAAAGGGAATACAGCGGCTCGCGAATTTTGCCGACCGCAGAGCGCTCCAAGTTTCCAAAGCGCTTCTCTCTGATCAAGACGAAATGATCCGTTTCTACGCTCACCAGACCTACACCCAGTTGATTGAGAAAGGGATAAATCCGCGGGAAAGCAAAGAGTCGGAGAAAAAAAAGGAGTATCAGTACCTTTTCAACCCGCTGCAGGTACTCGACGAGGTGCTTTTTATCTTTAAAGCCAATCTCGGCCACAATATCTACGCTTCGCTTAAAACCGGCTGGATAAAAATTGTTCTTTTCGCCGGGGTGTTCCACCTTATGCGGCAGATGAATTATTACCTGAGATGGGAGCAATTTTTATCACTACCGCTTTTAGGAACGCTGTTCCTGTACAGCATCGTCATCCGTCCGCTGGTGTGGATGTCGGTAGGTAAATCGTTTCTCGGCGGTTACCAGGACAGGAAAGCCAGAAACCTGTCAAAGCAGCCTTTTTCACTCAACCAGTACTGTTCCCTGGCCACAGTCAATTTTTTAAAATCACTGCTGGTGGTGCTATTCCCCGGCCTGCTTTTTCTCGGAGGAAAGAACCAGCCATTACTCAACTTAGCCGGTATTCTGGTCTTCATTTATTCTCTCTATAAAACCGCTTATCTTATGCCTTTGCAGTTGATGAAAACACGGCCGGCAGGCCAGACTGTCTCCATCGCTCTCGCCCGGTACTCGCGCTATGGGAAGATATTCAAGCGGCTATACCCTTCTTTTTTCCTGATTGCCGGCAGTTTCTATGTCTGTATCGGCCTCGGCGCCATTACCACCTGGAACATCTGGTTTAAATCCGGCATGTTTGAACAAGGATTTTTATTACTCCTGGCGGATATACTTATCGAACCCTACTGGATTGGGTTTCAGATCCTGACGACCCGCTGTATAATGCAGATGGAGGCAGAACGAATTGTCAGGACGACTTCCTAAAATCGACAGTTTGATGATAGCCGCGCTGCTCATCAGCCAGCTATACGGCGCCGCCGCAGCCCTGACGATGGACCAGTTCGACCGCCAGGCCAGGCGTCATATAGAAACACTGGAATGGTCCAGACGGGGCGACGGGATATTATCCGCGGGGGACCGGGAAAGTCTGCGTGATTTTTCCAGGACCCGTTCCATATCCATGCACGACGGCACCGAACGCCGGATCGACCTTACCTGGATCAAAAGGACGCTCGATGATCTGGACACCGTGAAAGGATCGGGACCAAAAGCCAGGAGACTCCGCCGGCAGTATACGGAAGTACTCGGTTATTCGCTGGACGGTTTCCGGCGGAACGTGCTGGCGGCGCCGGCACCTTCCGATCTTACGTCCGATGACATGCGGCGAGTTCTCGATGAAGTTACCAAGGAGACCACCCGTCTGCCCGCCGGCCAGGAAGCCGACTATTCGCGGACGGGAACCCTCCTGGTGGGCGACAAATTTTTTGCCCAGGATATCGAAGGCGAGATCACCGCTATGAAAAGGAGCGGTTCCGGTTCCGATTCATCTTCCGGGTTTACCCGGACAACCAGCGGCTCTCGCGGCGGCACCGGCGGCTCAAGCGGTTATTCCTCAACGGATGGTTCTTCATCCGCCGGCAGCAGTTTTTCCAGCGGACAAACCTCCTCGAAGCAATCCCGAAGCAATCCGGTCCGGACAACGGGGAGAACCTCTTCCAGCCGGAGAACAACCCGTCCCGTTCAGGTGAATAAAACCGGTTCAAAAACCAGCAGACCGACAATCAAACCAAAACGAGAAAAGAAAAACCCGGTTCAAAAAAAGAAACCCAAGCCAAAACCACGGCCGAAAAAACCACAATCAAAAAAACACTCCATGAAAGCACTTATGAAAATAGTTTATTGGATTATCGTAGCCTTAACCTTGTTATTCGTGTTCGGATTGGTGGTCTACATTTACCAGTCGATTCAGAAAAACATCAATCCCAAACAACGGCAAGATTCGATGCCGGCCTCACCGCTACCTCCTGAACTTGACGAACCTCAGAAACTGTATTTACGAGCCAGGGAAGCTGCCCGGAAAGGGCAGGTCACGCTGGGAATCAGACTGATGACAATGGCCTGCCTGCTACTCCTTGATGAGAAGAAGATACTTTCCTTCAACCATACGCTGACTAACGGCGAATACCTGAGGACCTTTAAGAAAGAGCTGTCGCAGCGGTCCATATTTACCCTGTTCAGCACTCCTTTACGGTTGTTCGACCGCATGATCTACGGGTTCAGCCAGCCGGATATTGAAGATTTCGTGGTGTTTCAGAAGCTATACGAGCAGCTATCACTCGGGCCGGCGGCGGTGAAGAAAGCATGACGGGCAAGGTACAGGGCTATGTTATCCTGCTGCTGTGCCTGTTTATTTTTACTATGTGGGGAGTCAACCTTTTCTCTCTTTCCGAAATTGAGATTGACGTTCCCGATCCGGCCGGAAAGTCGGCTGCCAAAGCACCGGCCGGCACCGGCGCCACCAGCATCAAGACCGTCACCATCCATCCCAAACCATTCCTGTACTTTTATCTCTTGAAACTCGGCTATCACATCGTTTATTCGTCTACCGTCCCCCGGAACGACAGCCAGTTGATGATCATCTTCGATCCTCCACGAAGCATGGCATCGAGTTTTAACAACAACCTTTTGCCCTGGGTCCGGAAGGGTGGTAACCTGATTGTCTTTCTTTCAAAACAGCACAGTATAGCTTCAAAACTTGGAGTCGACCTGAAACAACCCTTGCCTGAGTGCGAGGAGACACCGGTCAACCAGTTGCCTTACATGGAAGAAGTAGAGAACACCGCCAGCTCCCACGCTTCTATGAACCGGCGGAAGGGAGCAACGTTTATCCCCCTGATGGTTAACGAGAACGGGAAGTCTACCGCCCTGGCCACGTTCCGGGGGGAGGGACAGATAGTGCTGGTAACTAATGCCGAGCTCTTTCTCCCGAAAGGACTAAAAAAAGAGGATAATATCGTCTTCGTTACCCGCCTGGTTGAAAACCTGACCGTGGGCAAGACCATTTACCTGTATTCCCCGGATCCCGAGTTTACCGTCAAGGCCAAAGTACGGACCCGCAAAGGCAGGTCGAAGCCCAGGCCAACCAAAAAGAAGAAGGAAAAATACAAATCGCTCTGGAGCTTGATCAAAGCCAATCCCATCAGCTGGGTACTGGCCCAGATGCTGGTTGGCCTGGCCGTCTATTTCTACACGCTCAGCCGGCGCTTCACCAGGCCTGTTCCAGTGCCTAAATCAGGATACAGTGTCGACCACTATCTTACCAGTATGGGCCGATTGTATACCCGGATGCAACCCACAGCTTTCGCAGCACAACGGCTGCTTTACACCTTCCTGGCCTCTTTCAGAAAGAGGCTTGGCCTCCCGGCTGAAGAAGATGATAAACAGATTTTTAGCCGTATTGAAAGCACGCATCCCCACCTGGTGGTCAACCTTCGAGCGGCCATCAGGGGACTAAACTCAATTATCACGGGAGAGCAAAAAGATTCCATGAGACTTATCCGCTACGTGCGGATTCTCGAAGCGGCGAGAAAGGAGCTAAAAATTAATGATTGATATAGCCAAAGTGAAGGAAACATCTAATAGACTCAAAACCGAAGTCAAAAAAGTCATCGTCGGGCAGGACGAGGTAATCGACCTGATTTTACAGGCCATGCTCATTCGTGGACACATTCTGCTAGAAGGAGTGCCTGGCACCGCCAAGACCCTGACTGTCAAGACTCTGGCCCACAGCATCGGGATAGGTTTCAGGCGTCTCCAGATGACGCCGGACCTGATGCCGTCGGACATCGTCGGCACTAATATCTACGACATGAAAACATGCGCCTTCAAAGTACAGAAGGGGCCGATCTTTACCGATTTCGTCCTGGCCGACGAGATCAACCGGGCGCCGGCCAAGACGCAGTCGGCCATGCTGGAGTGCATGGAAGAACGGCAGGTGACTATCGAGGGAACACGATTCGCCCTGTCACCCATCTTCATGGTACTGGCCACCATGAATCCCCTGGAGTACGAGGGAACCTACCCACTCCCCGAAGCCCAGCTCGACCGGTTCATCTTCAAGATCCTTGTCCCCTACCCTGACACCCGGGAGGAAAACTCCATCCTGGACCGATTCGAGGAAGGATTCCGCGCGGATGAGTTCAAAAAGGTCGGAATCGAACGAGTAACGGATACCGACGAGATCCTCCAGTGCCAGGAAGGCATCCGGTTGGTGAAGACCAAGGACTCAATCATCGAGTATATCACCGATATCGTCCGGTCAACCCGGAGCTGGAAAGACCTCCTGGTGGGTGGTGGACCCCGGGCTTCCATCGGCCTGCTACTCTCGAGTAAAGCCGTGGCCCTGATGGACGGACGGGATTATGTCACTCCCGACGATGTGAAGAAGATGGTTTATCCCGTGCTCAGGCACCGCATTATCTTGAAACCGGAAGCCGAAATAGAGGGGATATCGCCGGACGAATGCCTCGACGCCATTCTCACCCAGGTAAAAGTACCTAGGTGACCGGCAGGATAGTCAACCAGCAGCAGAAAGGCTTATGAACGATGCATGTTAAAGGAATATCACTGAAAGGCGTTACCCTCACCCACCGGGTAATCCTGCTGCTGTTGGTGGGTGCGCTTCCGCTGATGCTGGTCAAATCCCATCTGGCGGGACTGATTATTTTCATCGTTTTCAACACGATTGTGTCAGCCCTTTTACTGTTCGATCTCAAGGTAACCCCGACTCCTGATGTTATCGTCGTATCCAGGATCTGTAACACCAAACTCTCAATCGGGGAGAAGAACAAAATCGTCGTCAGGGTGTTCAACCGCTCCTGGAAACCGCTCAATATCACCCTCCGGGACGAGTACCCTCTGGAGTTTGCAACTGATATCACCGAGTTTTCAACCACGTTTGACGGTCGTTCGGAAACCAGGTTCATCTATCATGTAACGCCCAGTAACCGTGGCCGGTTCATCTTTGGAAACGTTATTCTCCGCTACCGGGGAACGTTGGAGCTTACCACCCGCCAGATAGCATTCCCGGTGGAAACCGAAATCAGGGTCTACCCGAACATCGTCAATATCTCACGGTTTGAACTTATGATCAAGCGGAGCCACCTGCAGGAAACAGGCTTTACCCCCGAGCGGCGGCGCGGAATGGGCACCGAGTTCGAGAGCCTCAAAGAATACACCCGGGACGACGAGTTCAGAAGCATTGATTGGAAAGCTACCGCCCGGAAGAACAAACTGATCTCCCGGCAGTACCAATCTGAGATCAACCAGTCAATTATTGTCGTGGTGGACTGCAGCCGGCCCATGGGAGCCAGGGTGGAAGAGTTTACCCTGCTGGATTACTCTATCAACGCCGCGCTCCTGCTCGGCCATGTGGTCACCAGGAAAGATGATAAAATCGGTCTGCTGGCATTTTCCGATAGGGTGCACTTCTTTCTGCCTCCCCGCCGCGGGAAACGGCAGTACCATCACTTTCTCGATAAACTTCACGACCTTCAGCCCCGGAGAGTCGAGCCCAATTACGAGCTGGCCTTCAGGTTCATTATGAACCGCCGCCTTAAACGGTCTCTGGTGGTATTGTTGACGGACCTGTCGGCCGGTGCGGCGGCGCAGAAACTGAGAGAGAGCGCCTGGCTACTGAGCCGCAAGCACCTGCCGGTCGTGGTATCAATCACCGATCCACTGGTTACCGAGACGGCCTACAGCCTCCCGAAGACCGAGGAAGATGTCTACAAGAAATTGGTATCGCTGGAAGTGCTGGAACGTGTAAAAAAAGCCAAACGGGCGGTAGAGAACATGGGAGTCGTGCCGCTATTGCTTCCCCCAAAGCAGGTCTGCTCGGCGGTCCTCACCAACTATCTCAGTCTCAAACTTCGATCTCGTTTGTAGCCCTGTACAGTCCTGGCTTAGACTTGCGAAGAAGAAAATAACCTGCTAAAATAGAGTGTTTCAATAGGAGATCTCAAGAGCTTCACAACACGCAGCATTAAATGTTCCTGAGAAAGGACTATTACCGGTCATGGTGTCGAAAAAAGTCATGCTCGAACAGTTGAGAAATAAACTCATCTATGACCTCAACAGAGACGTACAACAAACGGCCCTCACCACCCTCTGGCAGGAAGGGGAACCGGAACCGGAAGCCATAGAGATCATGATAGAAGCCCTGCAATCCACCCAGGTGGTCATCAAGGCAGAGATCCTCAACCACCTGGTCTTCATAGAAGAGGAAGAAGTCTTCAGCCAGCTTGCCCAGGCCGTGGAGGAGTGTAGCGAAGCAGCGAAATGGAACATCCTGGAAGCGTTTGAAAAACTCAATCTCCGCTCCTATTTCCTGGAGAAGATGGATTCACTCCGCCATACCCCGGACATGTTTCCGTTACTGGCCGTCATGGTTCGGTTCCTGGGACATATCCAGGATCAGGAACTGATCGAGCATATCGGGCAGCTTATCCATCTCGATCACGACGATCTCAAACTGGCGGTAATCGAAGCGGTGAACTGTTTTGAGCCCGACCACTGTCCCGGGTATCTCCTCAAGGCCATGAAGTTCTTTAATCCCGAGGTGGCCAGACGGGCCCTCGACTTGATTGGCAAACTCAAAGACAAAAACTCGGTCCTGCCCCTGATCTACGTGCTGGGCGAAGTGGGCGGCCTGATGGCGGAAAAGATCGTCCAGGTGCTCAACGGATTCGACCAGAAAGAACTCGAAAATATTGTCACGAACAATATAATCCTCACAACAGGAGAGAAAGACCACGACCTTATCAATGCCTGGATCGTGTACCTGGAGCGCTCCGGCGATGTAGGTAAAGCCGAGAAGACCCGTCGAAAACATAAAATAGACAACAACACAAAAACCAAAGTCAAGAAACAGACGTCTGCCAGCACACTGACCATTGGTTTTCAGGACACCCAGGGGATCGGGATCATCAAGCTGAACGGTATCTTTGACCTTTACACGTTGTCCGGCTTCGAGCGGAAAGTCATGGACGTAATAAGACAGGGGTTTGCCAAGATTCTGCTGCTGTGCGATCGCTTGCTCACCATCGACCGGCACGCCATCGCTTACCTGGACCAAACCAATTCCAACCTTCGTAAAATCATGGGCGGTATCAAATACGTACATCTCACGTGTCTACCGCTGTCACAAAAGACGGTCCTGATGCCTGATGCCGAGTTTTTCGAAACCCTGGAAGCCGGTATGAAATCCTACACGGAAATCAGCTCCGACACGGTGGTCAAGATCTCCCCCGAGCTGTTTAATAAAGAAGACGTGGTAGAAGTGACCTTCACCTTCGGCCGGCAGGAAAAGCACCGGGCCGCCAAGATACTTTCCGTGGACGAGAACTGGATGAAACTTTCCTGGGAGACGTTTGACGAAACAGACATGTTTCAGGAGTTCGAGAACGACGATATCCGCCTCTCTTTCGTGGTTCACGACGAAATCTTCACCGCCGACACCAAGGTCTGCAGCCAGGCAGGCGAGTCTATTCCGCAAATTAAGATCCTGTTTCCCCGCACCGGCCGGCCGGTCAAGCGGATTATTTACGCCCACGGTTCATGCCGCATCCCGGTCTCCTTCCGTAAAATGAAGGACAATCGCGAGGTCTCCCAGACCTCGTATCCCGGTATCTGTCTCAAGATCAGCGAAGGCGATATCCAACTCATGACCCCGCTCCCTCTAACCAAGGATTCTCACATCGTGCTGAACTTCGATCCGAGCCAGCTTAAGATCAAACAAGTCATCGGGCAGGTGGACAGGCGAATCGAGCACGTGGAGAACGGCCGGAAAATGTACGATTACAACATCATCTTCGCCACGATTCGCAGCGAGTGCCGTGACCAGATCAAGAAATTCGTGTTTGAATTAATCTCCCGCAAAGCTTCGGAGGAAGAGGAAGAATAATAGATCAAAGGTCACGCCAATTCAAGTTGTATCGGAGACACGTACATCCGCTCCATTCGGCAATTGAAAACTTCTGGCGAAATTGTCTATGGTGAAAGAATCCAGGCCGGACAGGGCGAGATATGCCAGGGTGGCGGTAAAAAGGATTAACGAGATGAAGTATTTGGCCGGGTCACCGATGTCAGCGGGTGTGATGTATGTCTCCACCAGCGCGGCGATGACAAACAGAGGGATACAGCCGACCACCAGTCTTACCGCGGCCAGACCCTCATGCCGAAACCAATCCCGCCGACGGTAGGGGCCGGGATTGATAATGGCGTATCCCAGGATCAATCCCGCTCCGCTGCAAATGAAAATGGCAAGAAGCTCTATCACCCCGTGGGGCAGGATCAAAGCCCAGAACTCAAACGAGTATCCGCCTTCGTAATAGATGGACGCCAACCCTCCCAGCAAAAGACCGTTGATGATGATGATATGCACCGTTCCCGCCCCGAGCAAAAACCCGGTAGCAAAAGCATAAAACGACACCCGGATGTTATTGAACATGATTTTCTTGGAGATAACAGTTTTCAGTTGGTTGGGGAAATCGCGACCTATCTTGCCCTCGGCCAAGTCCTTTTCAAGCGCCATACGCCACGACTCGGGAACCACCAGAGTGACCAATTTCGATTCCCGGGTAATACAGAGAAAACCGATGAGCGAGGAGAAAACGAAGATCAGCGCGGCGACCACCACAAAATGTATTCGCCGACGGAACAGCCGAGGAAAACCGGTCGTGAAGAAATCAACAAAATCACTGAATTTCAAGCGCTTTTTCTGATAGATATGACCGTAAGCACGGCCTAGAAGATTATTAAGATGGAGCTTGAGTTGAGGATCATCGGACGCCGCCCGGATTTCACCCAGGTCGGAGAGTGTTTCGTGGTAGAGTTTTCCTAATTCAACCAGATATTCCGGCGGCAGATTTTTGAACGAATTGTGGTCCAGTTCATCCAATATCCGTTCCAGACTCTCCCAGCGCTTGCCGCGGTCTGCCGGAAGTTCTTTTTTACGATCTTCCATAACACCCGGTATGGTATCATCAACCGGCGGTCCCTGCCAAGCATACCGTATAAGCTCTAGGCCGCGGCTACTGCGTTTCCCTGTTGAAGAACGATTTTTCAGGCCGGGGATGAACTACATAGAGCGCCAAAACAAACAGCAGCGCCCACCATTCTCCACAGGCCGTACTCAATATGAAACCGATTACCAACGCAAATGTTGTCGCCGCCACACGATGGAACACTCCTGCCACTTTGCTGAAAACAGGTCGGCGGATCATCTTCAACCTCCTTGTTTAACCCGGAAAATGCAGTAGCCTTCTACTCCGGCTCGTAACGAAGCAACTGCATTTTCCGGGTTAAGTTTATGAAAAAGCCATTTCCCTTCCCAGCATATTACAGTTTCCCATATTTATTTAGTGCAAATTTAATGCCAAAAAAACAGACTAATATAGGAGGAATTACGCGTTAATAGAGACGTAACTGTTCATTATTAGAACATCTGACGCTATAACAGTGTTCTTTTTTTATACAGTATGATAATCAGCGCATTCCCAACATGTATTGAAAGGTATCTACTTTTCAACTCCACAAATTTAATAAAGAACCCGCCACGAGCAGGCCGCCAACCAGCCACACGTAGATAGAAAAGTACGTCAGCTGACCGCTTTTTACGATCATTTTCTTCAATATCCACAACGAGCCCAGCCCGATCACCGCGGAAACCGTCATGGCCAAAACCGTGGATACATTGACCAGTAAGGTAATCGATTCGAGATTCAACACCTTGAGCAGAAAGGCCCCGGAAACAGCAGGAATGGAGAGCAAGAACGCAAAGCGATAAGCCTCGTGCCGGTTAAGTCCGAGCAGCAGGCCGGCGGCAATGGTCGCGCCCGAACGGGATATCCCCGGAATAACAGTAAGGCCCTGGACGACCCCGATAATAAGTGCCATTTTCCAAGTCAGGAACCACTTGTTTTCTGAATCGGTATCCGGTACCGCTGGTTTGGCGGCCCGATCGGCAATCAGTAAAGCGAATCCTGTCATCAGGAGCATACACCCGATGAACAGTGAACCGTACCGGCCTTCTTCGACAAACGGCTTCAGCCCCAGGCCGATGGCGGCGGTTGGGGCGCTGCCCAGTGCTATCAAAGCCAGGGTCCGACGGCCGGACCCGGTGGTAACCAGGGAGACGATGTCCCGCCGGAAATAGACCACGACGGCCAGCAACGTCCCCACGTGGACCACCACATCAAACAGCAAATCGGGTTCATGGCCCGATAGCCAGCGAATAATCCAGAGATGACCGGAACTGCTCACCGGCAGGAACTCAGTCAGTCCCTGAACGACACTTAAAAGGAGAACAATAACCAGGCTCATGATTGGCTTATTGTATCACAGAGGCATTCGAACCGGCCGTATACCTGTAACGAGCGTAACACTGCATCCTGTAAGACAGTCTCCGCTAGCGATATCCGTAACAGTGATGTCTTCGGAAAAAATCAAGACCGATATCGATTATTTTTTATCGATGATAATCGGCCGGTCGAACCGGGTTAAAACCTCGGTCCAGTACCGGTTGACAGGCCACGCCTGGTCGGGGTGCACGCCGGTTTTGGACCAGACATAGATGGTAGCGAGAGCGGGGACATCTTCGCAATAGAGTTTTTCCAGAGCAGTGTTCCTGGAAATATCCAGACTCGTAATCACCGGATTATTCAGGCAGTAGAGCCATTTTAAGGCGGTATTGTATTGCAGCGGCAGACGAACCAGGGCCGGGTTGTTTTCGCAGTGAAACCATTGTAAAGCCGCGTTCTCCTCGACGCTAATCCCAGTCAGATTAGACTCAAATACATGGAGTTCCTTCAAACCGATGCAGTCGTTAATGTCCAGGTAGGAAAGACCGTAGGGGCATACCAGGCGCTCCAGGGAAGCAAGCCCTCGGATGTCCAGGATGGTGATGCCGTTTCGCCAACAGAAAAGTTTCTCCAGGTAGGTAAAGGACTTGATACCGGTCAAATCGGAAATGCCCCGGTCCTGATACTGTTGATACTTTCTGGCCAACAGGCTGATGGTGGTGATCCGCCGTACGTCGCGGACGGTGACGGTCCCGTCTCCGTTGTCGGTAACGCCGCTTGTGTCCTGAAAATCACCGCATGGTTCGTTTACCAGGTAATACCGGAAGTTGGCGTCCGGCACGGTAACAACCACGGTGTAACTCCTGGCGGAATCGGTACCCGGAGAACCCGGTTCCCTCTCCCGGCCGGCAGATTTTAACAATTCGTTCTCTGTAGACCCGTCTAACGGTGCTGATGATAGATACCGCCCTACCGCCGCCAACACGCCATCCAGGGTATCTATTGTCCCGACCTGCACGTTTTGTTCAAGCTCCTGTTTCAGGCCCGGATCACGAACCAAAGAAATCAACCGCCGCGCCTCCGTGCGCTCTTCTTCCGATTCAAACGACAGAGCTGTTCCCGGTAAAAGCACGCAGAGAATGAGTATCAAAAGAACTTTTAATAGTTTATCCATACGTAAAATGCTAACACCTCGTATCGCTACGCGTCAAATTTTATCGGTGGATGGGGTAAAAAATCCTTTTCGCCTGGGCGACTTTACCATCGTAGCGATCGAGGAAAACCGGAAATTCTGGATTTGGCGAAATTCCGGATATTTTGCAGCACATCTATCCCGGCCGACGTTATTCCGGTCACGGTTACGATAATCACATCAGGGGACTTGTTAACGATATTCTCGAACGCGCCCCGGACAGTGTGCACCCGGGAGAGAACGAAACTGTCGTCAATATCAAATCCTTCCAGCACCGAAACGATGCTCAAGGTATCCTGTGGTTGATCACCAACTACCAGGATCGACAGTTTATTTGAACTGTTACCGGGATGGGGATAGCCGATACTACCGCTCAATGAATTCCAACCTCCGTGTTAGGATCCGTGTTACAGAAAGTTTATCGCATTTTCTCTTCTTTGTCTTTTGGGGAATCCCTTAAAACGGTCTTCGCAATCCATTACCCTTCATTTTGACCGCTACGCCGACATGGTGGTATGCTTCCGGACAGGAGAAGAAACCTATGCATTGCGTCAATTTCGACAATCAAAACGTCGTTCCCGGCAAAATCGTCTGCGTTGGAATGAACTACGTGGAACACATTCGCGAGCTTAAGGGGAGAGATCCTGAAGAACTCGTCCTGTTCATGAAACCAAACAGCGCCGTATCCGAAGATCTCGTCCTGCCGGCCGCGGCCTCACGATACGAGGGAGAACTCTCATTCATCATGCGTGACGGAAGACCGGCAGGGATCGGGTTCGGGCTGGACCTGACCCTTTCACAAGTGCAGAAACGGCTGAAGGGAAAAGGGCTCCCCTGGGAAAAATCAAAGGCCTTTGACAGGTCAGCGATTTTCTCACGTTTCATACCTTTCACGGAAAACTTCCGGGACCTGGCCCTTGAGCTCTGGATAAACGGAGAACTCAGGCAGAACGGTTCCGTGGATCTCATGCTCCACAAACCCTCTGCCATACTCAAAGAGATTGCCCGACACTTTACGCTGGACGATAACGATATCGTCATGACGGGAACCCCGAAAGGAGTCGGCACCTTCGCCCGGGGCAACGTATTTACCGGAAAACTATTCCGCCAGAAGAAGCTGCTCCTGGAGCAGACCTGGACCGTAAAATAGCAACGGCCAGGTTACTTGAGAAACCCTTTGGCGCCGGTGTCTGCCAGGAAATCGGTAGCTTCTTTGATATCCTGACTTTTCGAGATAAGGAAGACGGTGTCTCCTTCCTTGAGACTGTGATTCCCCCGGGGAATCCTGAAATCATCATCCTGTTCCCGATAGATACCCATGAACACGCATTCGCTGGGAAACTTTTTGTGCTGCGCGATAGCTTTGATCTTCATACCGACGGTTTTCGCTTCCGGCAAAATCTTGACCGCGTATATTCCCGCTTTCCCTCCACCGAGAGTCATGATGCTGCGCACTTTCGGCTGCTCGACTTCCATAATGATCTGGCTGACCAGCAAGTCCGCCATCCTGACAATGCTGGTGATCCCCGCCAACTTGTACGCTTCCTCGTAACGGGGATTGCGGAGTCGGGCAATAATGCGAGGAATTCCCAGACTTTTAGCCACCAGAGCGCAGGCGATGTTGTCTGAAGCGTACCGCATCAGACAGAGAATGACATCCGCTTTGTCAGCGCCCGCGCGTTCCAAGACGTTGATATCGGTGGCGTTCCCGTGAATCGTGAGCGCTCCCGTGTCGGCGTAGATGGATTCGCAGACATCCTGGTCCCGGTCTATGGCCACCACATCATGTTTGTTTTCAACCAACATTTTTGTAATCTGATGCCCGATTATGCCTGCTCCGGCAACAACGACGTACATGGTTCATTTCCTCCTTATGCCTGCCACGCTTTTCGGCTGAACAGAAGCAGCACGGGCAGGATTTCCAAACGCCCGGCCAGCATACCGAATATATAGACGATTTTGATGAGCGGATGAAGCTCTCCCATAAACTTGACCGGGATGTAACAGGGGCCGATATTTCCCAGGGCACTGAACATTCCCGAGGCGGCCGCGAGCCCGTCAAGATTAGAAAGAAAAGCGGTGATACAACCACCGATTACCAGCAGGAAAATCCAGGTGAAAAACAATCCACTCACCCGGTAGATTTCATTTGAATGCAGGGGGGTTCCATCTATTAACACAGTGGATACAGCCCGGGGCGGCGTACGGAGTTTGAATACCTCCCGGCGAATCAGTTTCATCAAAATACCTATTCGCAGCACTTTGATGCCGCCACCGGTCGAGCCCACACACCCGCCGACAACCATCATGACCAGAAAAAGCTGCTTGGCGGTGTGACCGAAAAAAGACGTCCCGATGTCCCGGGTCCCGAACCCGGTCGTGGTCAGAATGGAGACTACCTGGAACAGGACAATACGGAAATTTTCTTCCAGTTGTTTCCAGAACCCGCCGCCGGCACTGGACAACCCCGCCACAGGGTCGAGTCGAAGATAGCGTTCCAAGACAATAATGGCCACAAAGATCCCGATTCCACTCCACCAGTAACGCATCTCCATATTGTCCCAAAGTGCCTTGAAGTTACCGTTTAATACCCGGTAGTGAATGAGGAAGTTCGTGCCTCCCAGAATCATGCCCAACACCAGGATGTACTCGATCCACCGATAATGAGTATATCCTGCTATCCGATAATACTCGATACTGGCGTCATACGGAGAAAATCCGCCGGTTGAAAGGGCCGTAAAACTGTGGCAGACGCTGTCGAAAGCGGACATTCCCACGCCTATCAACCCCAGCACGATGATCAAGGTAAAAAGGGCATAGATTCCCCACAGGATCTTGAGTGTTCGGGCTATGCCCGGAACCGGCCGGCCCACATCGATTTTGTGACTCTCGGCGCCGAAAAGCCGGTGAGCGCTCCCGCCGCGAAAGGTCACGGCCAGGAAAAAGGTGACAATACCAAGCCCGCCCAGCCACTGAGTCAGACTCCTCCAGAAGAGTATGCTCCGCGGCATGGAGTCGAGCCCGGATAACATGGTTATGCCGGTAGTCGTAAAACCGCTCATGGTCTCGAAATACCCATCCAGGTAGCTCACCCCGATACCGATCACAAACGGGATGGCACCGATAGCGGAAAACCCGATCCAACCCAGGCAGCATATAAGCATAGCCTGAACACTGTTGGGAACACCCCGCCGGCAAACTAGGGTCAAAAGAGTTCCCAGCAGGAACGATGCCACGCTGGGCACCACAAAAGCCCACAGGGTGGCCATTCCCCCCTCCAGTTCACCGCCGGCCACCACAAACACCAAAGGCAGAAGCAGTAAGCCTCCCAGTACGATAAAGAGGGAGCCGAGAAAATTGAATATGATGTGTATAGTCTGAAATCGGTTTCGCATCAGTCGGGTAGCATCTCCTCACGCCATTCTAGGAAGCAACCTTGTTTACGTCAACCCATAACCCAAAAGAGGCTCTATCGTCAGGAGAGACATTAACGTATCTGAGATGGGAAATGTTCGCCGGCTTGACGCAGGTGTCAAGATATGGGCCGTTGTGCTATACTCTCGGGAGTGGAAACGGGAGGTTTTTTAGATGAGTAAAAATGTTACTGCGCTTACATCACGTCTCCTTTTAACGATAGGTTTTCTCCTTCTTCCCGCCTGGTCCCAGGCCCAGGGGCCACCACCGGTACCGCGGCTGTCACCGGGGGAGTTGGAAATCGAAGTTGTCGAAGAACATCAGGATTTTATATTGAGTGACGACACCGCCACTCAGGAAGCGATCACTCTGGTTCCCGTTGAACCGGTTTTTTCAGGAGTGGAAACCGCCCTTGAAAAACCGCTTACGGGTGAACCGCTGGCCCTGGAAGAAGACAAGAATCCGCTCTTCCTGGCCCTGGTGTGGAATCATCACCAGCCGCGTTACTTTAAAGACCCGGAAACAGGTTCCTACGAAGAAGGTTGGGTGAGAATCCACTCGGCCAATGCCTATCTACCCATGATTAAATTGGTGAAAGATTATCCTTCCATCAAGTGCAACTTCAACATAACTCCCAGCCTCATGCTCCAGATGAAGGACATTATTTCCATGTATAAAAGCGACAAGCACTCCGACCGGCGTATGCAGGTAGCCATGAAGAAAGCCGAATCTCTCGACAATGACGATACTTTTTTCCTACTGGTGAGATATTTTGACATGCCACAACCAACCATGATTTCCACCTCAGCTCCCTACCAGGCACTCCTCGACAAACGGGACCGGTTCGGACCGGCAGACGCCGTGACCCAGTTTTCAGTAGAGGAACTCCGTGACCTCCAGGTATGGTTCGATCTTACCTGGACTCATCCCATGTTACGTAAACCGGAGAGTTCCCTGGGACGGCTATGGGACAAAGGTCTGGCTGGAAAGCATTTCGATGAAGACGATAAAAAAAATCTTTTTGATGAACAGATTTCCATCCTCGACTCGGTGCTTAATACCTACCGGGAAGCCCAGGAAGCAGGCCAGATCGAAGTTATCACCACCCCCTACGCCCATCCGATTCTGCCCCTGGTGTACAACTCCGATCTGGGAAAAGTCGCCCTTTCAGGGGAACCGATGCCCAAACCGGCTTTCAAATGGCCGGGCGATG
Source organism: uncultured bacterium (assembly GCA_964593455.1). Lineage (GTDB taxonomy): Bacteria > Muiribacteriota > CAYSPT01 > CAYSPT01 > CAYSPT01 > CAZQHK01. Next base: position 38,625 of record CAZQHK010000017.1, on the reverse strand, counting down.
CCAGCCTTCACGTGAAGAAGGCCAAACATTTGTACGCCGAAATCTTCGGCCGGAACCCCAGGGGCATGTGGCCCGGTGAGGGCAGCGTCGCCCAGGAGATCATTCCGTTGGTGGCCGACGAGAGTTTTTCCTGGTTCCTGAGTGATGTCAGTGTGTTACAGCGGTCGTTCGGTCCCAAAGAACTGACACTCGAACAGAAGTATCTTCCCTATCTCGTTAGCGAGGGAGACAGCCGCCTTCATATGCTGTTCCGGGACACCAGGCTTTCCGATAGAATCGGTTTTCGCTACTCGAAAATGGCGGCCTCAGAAGCGGTATCCGATTTCATCGGCCGGCTGCGTGAGATTCACGACTCCATGCCCCAGGACAGACCATACATTGCTACCATCGTCCTCGATGGAGAGAACGCCTGGGAGCATTACCCCGATCGGGGAGAACGGTTCCTCAGGGAACTCTACCGCCGTCTCAGCATCGAAAGCAACTGGCTTAAAACAGTCAGGATCAGTGATTACCTGGAATCGCTACCGGATGATTTCCAGATTCCTCAGATAGAGAAGTTGTGGCCGGGGTCCTGGATCGATGCCGATTTCCATATCTGGATCGGCGAGGAGCAAGAGAACAAGGCCTGGAAAATGCTTCAAAACGTGAGAGAGTACTGGCAAGCGGTCCTGGACCAGGGTGAAATTGCCCCCGATGTGGAAGAGGCAGTGTGGAATGAGATACTGGCCGCCGAAGGATCGGACTGGTTCTGGTGGTTCGGATACGACCAGGAAAGCGCCAACGATTCCGCTTTCGATGTCCAGTTTCGTAATACTCTCAAAAACGTTTATCGCCTGACCGGGAAGCCTGATCCCGCCTTTCTCGATGAACCTATCGTTCCCCCATCAGTAGTCGTTCCCGCCGAGTTTCCCGAAGGGTACGCTTCCGCCACCATCGACGGAGTTGCGAACCCGGCCGACGAGTGGGCGGCCGGTGTGAGTCTGAAGCCGGGAGGAGCAGCACAGACCATGGCCGCCGGAGGCAATCTGAAAGAAGCCCGGCTGGCCTATGACCGCGACAACCTGTACATCATGGCCAAAATGACCGGCACCGGCCAGGAAACTGATAATCGACCCCGGGGAGTCCTGACTGTTTACGTACGGCCGGAAACAGCCGGCACCTTTTCCAAAGAAAATCAGTTGGTGATCGAGATACCGGCACACAATCCCGGAACGTTTATCGTTCAGGCCTTTCCCAATGGAGTCCGTACGGAAGATTACCGCAAGATTTACCGGTTCATCCAGGACATTGCCGAATTCTCTATCCCCTGGTCGGCTATCGAGGCACATTCCTATGGCCGGGTGGGAGTTAGCGTGGAATGGAAACCGGAAGGAGGAGAAAGCGAGTATTTACCGGGACCGGACTCTTCCATCCACTATATTTTCCCGGTGGGAGAGATCTCAGACACCGTCCTGGTAGTTTCGCAGGACGATCCGGATAACGACGATAAAGGCCCCGGCACATATACCTATCCCGAGAACCAGGTATTCTCCGCCGGTGTCTTCGATCTTACAGGTTTCGATCTTCTGACCACAGAAGACAGGGTCCTGTTCAGATTCCGTATGGCCAACCCGATCTCCAATCCCTGGTCAGGGCCGTCGGGATTCAGCCTTCAGACATTTGATGTTTATCTCTTTAACCCTACACTGACAACGGAACCACGACAAACGGCGCTGGAAGGCAGAAATTTCGAGGTCGCCGGAGGCTGGCACATGGCACTCACCGCCGACGGCTGGAGAACGGCCCTGGCCCGGGCTACCGACAGCCAGGAGGTAGAAATCAGGGCGGGAGTACGGGTGGTAGTTGACCCCCTCCAACCGGCGGTGGTGCTCTCGGTGCCAATCAACCTGATCGGTAAAATAGAGAAAAAGACCAGGATATTGCCTGTTATTCTTGGACACGACGGGAACGCAGCAGGACGTGTCCGGTCGATCTCTACAAGGGTTAGCGAATGGCAGTTCGGCGGGCGGCAAACAACCGATGGCGCCACCGCCATCGACCTGGTGCTGCCCGAACAAATGTCTCAGTTCAAGATTCTCAAGAACAGTTTGGCTGTTCCTCCGCTGGCCCTAGAGTAGCACCACCGGAAGTCCGGCTGCGTTATAATAGTGTTATGAATCATAAAACGGTCGTTACCCGGATTGTCAAATGGGCATGTCTTGTCCTGTTATTGACCCTTTTTGCGGTGGATTTTCATTTCGATATCCGCTACCGGGACGCCTTTTCCTGGATGGACCCAGATCAATACTACCAGTTCGCCACCCGGACAGCCGGTGGAGAATGGAATCTCAAGGACCTGTTTCTCCCTTCGATTTTCCCCCTCTTTCTGTATCCGGTAATGGTTATCAAAAACTCCATTCCAGCTGCCTTATGGGCCAATTTTTTCTTTATCGCCCTGCTTGCTCTGGCAGTTCGACGACTGTGTCGGCAAACAGGCATCCGGGCGCCGGCCTTCCTGGTAGTGGCCACAATCATAGCCTCTCCCCTGATACTGGGGCTTTCGCGCGAACTTTATGTGGAGATATCCCTGACCGCTCTCATCGCCCTGAACTACATCCTGTTGTTCAGGACAGACCACTTTACCCGGAGGCCGGCTTCGTTTGCGTTTGCCGCCATGCTCGGTTTCGGCTTTATGACCAAGATGACATATCCGCTCTTCTTCATTGGGCCTTTCGCCGTCGAAACGGTTAGGAATCTTGTCAATAAACGTTATCGCCGCTTCGGAGAGCTGTTGATCATTTTCACTGCCCCGTTGATGATCGCCCTGGCCTTACAAACATTGATTCTGCCTTATTCAGTAACCTATTACCGGACACTGGGCAACACCGTGTACCCTATCATGCGGCTGCTTGGACCACCTGAGGTTCTGTCCATGGATTCTTTATTTTTTTATTACGCCCATATTTGGAAAACGCAGTTGTTTATACTCACACCATTTCTTCTCCTGCCGGTTTTTTACCTGAAGAATCTACGTCGATGGCTGACACGGCAAGCTGTCAGCCGTGACCTCGTTCTCTGGTCGTGGTTTTTGGTACCGCTGACACTGCTCATATTTCAACCGGTGAAAGAACCACGGCACGTGGCGCCGTGCGTGGTCCCGGCTGTGCTCCTCATCTTCAGAGGAATCCAGCAAGTATCGTCATTACGATTCAGAAAAGGGCTGTTGATCACCATACTGCTGCTATCCACAGGACAGTATCTGGCCATCACTTCCCACACGGTATACTGCCCTTACTTTTTCGATCAGCCCTTACCGATAAAAGCCATAGAGGAAGCGCTTTTCGACACCGTCAACCCTGATATTTTACTGCCAGACGCCTCCTTCGAAACGATCGTGAAGGGATGGAAATTTCCCTTGAATTTAGTCATTGCCGGTTTTGATCCGAACGCGGCGCTGGGAATTGCCTATTATCTATTCCCCAGTGTGATCTATAATCTTGACGGATTTCCACCTGAAACCGTTGGGCGCAGCGATATCCCATATGAAAAATTTCGAGACCTGAACATGCTGACCACCTTTAACATCTATAACAGTCGGTGCCGGGGAACCAGTTATTACCGAACCCTCAACCGCGAGACCGTTCTTAAAAACGCCGATTATATCATGGTGAAATTCCCTCCCGGAACCGGGAAAAAAACTGTTTTTTCCGGGTTTGATACGGTGGCGGAAATACTCTGTAGAAACGGGACTGTCGTCGTTCTAGCGGCAAACCGCAACACTCAACCGTATCGCTCACTCTACATCGAGAATTATCTGGACAAGAAAGAAAACATCGACAGCAAGGAACTGAATACCATTCATTTCGAACTCTTTATGACCTCTTTGCTCAAAGGCCCGGCTGTTGATTGGACGCAGCTGTCCAACCGGTTTCCGAAAGGATTCATTCCGGGAAAGCAACGACATTGGATTTATTGGGACGCAGCATATCATGATCTTCACAGACAGGTTCTGACAAGGTACAATAGGAACTTCGGTGGAAATCTCTGACCTGGCCGAGAATCCTGGAAATTAACATGGGAACAAAAAAACGGAATACACAAACAAAAAGAAACCATTCTTCGGAATTGAAATACCGGCGAAAACTCAGGTTGATGCCTTTGATCATCCTTTTAGCAGTGACCACCGGCGTGTATTTAAACGGGCTTAAAGGATCGTTTGTGTGGACGGATAAACAGCTGATTCAGGAAAATACGCATCTCAAGAGTATTCCGGCCGCCATGGTTTTTTTTAAAGAAGACCTGTTAGTCTTTAGCAAGCAAAAAATATCATCTTACCGCCCACTGCCTATGCTATCCTTCGCCCTGGACTATTACATGTGGTATGAAAACCCAACCGGCTATCATCTCACCAGTTTTATCATTCACCTGCTGGTTTCTTTATCTATATATTGGCTGATAACCCTGCTTTTTGACGACTGGAGAATCGCCTTCTTCAGCAGCCTCTTGTTTGCCGTTCACCCGGTACACACCGAATCCATCTCGTTTATCTCCGGCCGGAGCGCTCCGATGGCCGCCCTGTTCATGCTACTCTGTCTTATTTTCTACGTGAAAGCCCGGCAGCAACGATCGGTTACATTGCTGATACTCATGGCTTTAAGCACCATCCTGGCTCTTCTCTCCCACGAGTTTGCTTTAATCCTTCCTTTTATCATCATTATTTCGCACGTGGTCACGCGGTGCCGACCGAAGCTCGTGGAGTTCGGTTCGATTCCCCTGCTGGCAGGCGTGTATCTTTTGTTCAGGGTTTTCATCGTCAAGATCCCACTATTTGAATTCTTGAAAAGTACTTCTCTGCTTCAAAGGCTAGCCGGATTTTTCGCCGCACTGACATCTTACGTGAGAATTCTCCTGCTACCGTTTCATCTTCATATCGATTACGGAAAATGGGAATATGGTTTCACCAATATAGAAGTGATCATCGGGCTCCTTTTTACCCTCGTGACACTCACTCTTGCTTGGCAAACACGGACCCGCAAACCTGCCTTATCTTTCGGCATATTGTGGTTCTTTTCAGCGCTGCTTCCCTTCACCAATATCTACCCGCTGGCTGTTCCAATATCAGAACACTACCTGTATTTCGCCTCAATCGGTTTTTTCCTTATTACCGGCTGGATACTCGCTGCCGGTTCCAGGAAACGCCGCCTGGTTATCATTTCAGTAATTATTGTAAGCAGCCTGACAGTTTTCTGGTCGGTCACGACAATCAAACAAAACCGTTTCTGGAACAACTCCCTGGCGCTTTATGGCCGGGCATTGCGCTACACCAAAGACAGCTCGAACCTTTTCAACAACCTGGGTATCGAATATGGAAAAGTCGGTAACCTTACCAAAGCAATTGCTTGTTACCAGGAAGCAATAACTCTCGATCCGAAAATCGCCGGTCCTTACGTTAACCTCGGTAATGCATACAATAAATCGGGAGAGCATGCAAAAGCGATTATCGCCCATTTGAATGCCCTCAAGCTCGATCAGAAAAATCCGAATATTCTTTTCAACCTGGGCAATGCTTACAGCGCCTCAAAACAGTGGCCGAAAGCCATCGACTCATACCACAAAGCCTTGAAATATAGTCCCAGGAATCTCAGCATTCTCAACAACCTGGGTAACGAGTACTGTGATATCGGGATGAACAAAGAAGGAGAGGAGATGTTCAAGCGGATTTTAGAGGTTAATCCCGATTACGGTTATGCCCACCAGAATCTGGCTGCACTGTATTTCAAGACGGACAGGTTAGACCTGGCGGTGCTTCACCTGGAGCGAGCACTAGAACTGGGCTGCAATGTCCCCAAGGATCTTATCGACCACCTGGAATATCTGCGGTAAAGCTACTCCGCCGGAATCAATTCTATCTCGAATAGTTGGGGCCACAACTTTCCGGTGACGAATATTCGGCCGGTCTCGCTGTCGAACGCAATACCATTTAATACATCCACCGACTCCGTCCAATCGCCGGGATTAAGTAACCCAGTGAGATCGATCCAGCCAATCACCTGACCGGTTTCCGGAGATATCCTGGCTATTCGGTCCGCGCGCCAGACATTGGCCCAAATCTCCCCCTGGACATATTCCAATTCATTGAGATTCAGAAGCGGCGTACCGCCGAGCGTAACAGTCACAGTCCCCGTCTCTTGAAAAGTAACCGGATCCAGGTAACGAAGCGTCGAGGTACCATCGCTCATGATCAAACGCTCACCATCACAGGTCAGGCCCCAACCCTCGCCGGAGTAAGAAAACTCGCCCAATACTGCAAAGGACTCACGGTCAAAAATAAAACCGGTATGAGAACGCCAGGTAACCATAAAGACCCTGTCACCGATTACGGCTATCCCCTCACCGAACCGGTCTGGTGCAATTTGTTTGATTTGAACAACAAATCCTGTTTCAAGCTCCACCTGTCTCAGACTTGAAGATCCATACTGACCGGTACTCTCGTACAATTTTCCTTCATAAAAAACCAATCCCTGGGTAAAGGCGCCGGTATTATGGGAAAACGATCTGACAACCCGGTAATCTGAAACGGGTACTTCTTCCTGCAAAGGAATGGCTAGAGAAACAGAAGAGAGAGAGCACGATGACATCAGCGGTACGCTTAACATCAGCACCGCTATAACAAAACCAGTTTTAAGATGGGAGACCATGATATAGTCCATGATACAGCATGATTCGACATGAGAGGAAGAGACGAACAGAGAAACATACGACACACCTTCCAACCCGCATATTTCACAAACGCTCCGACTGTGAAGTTCATGAAATATGCGGGCTAATTACCTCTTTACACATTTTTCCCAACGCCCTGCTGCAGTGGGAGGATTTCTTGAAAAGCAATGCCATCAATCAGCTGAAACGATTCCGGGATAAACTCTGCACGTTCAATGACGATATCCAGGGAACCGCCGGTGTGGTGGTTACCGGTATTTACAGCGGTTTGAAGATCACCGGACAAAACATGCGGGACCAGCGTATCCTGTTCGCCGGAGCAGGAGCTTCCGCCCAGGGGATATCAGATCTGATCGTATCCGCACTCATCGAAGACGGCCTGTCGAAAGAAGAAGCCCGAAAGCATATCTGGACGGTAGACAGTAAAGGTCTGGTGACAAAAGCCCGGACCAACCTGGAAGACACGGTAAATAGGGCCATGTGGATACCCCAGTATCTACCCGTACGACACGAACCGGTTCCCTACCGGTAACCAAAGCTAAACAGCCTGATCAAACAAGCGGGGGAAGAGTGCTACTTTCTCCGCTTATTCATAGGTATCTTTGAAACGTGTGTGTTTGGATCGTGACAACTGTCGTATTATGCTATATTCATCTTACTCTCGGAAACGGCGGTTCAATCGTATGAAAACCATTCGTCTACTGTCATGGAACGTTAACGGAATACGGGCGATCTACCGGAAAGGTATGCTCGATTGGCTGCGGCAGGATTCCCCGGACATTTTATGCCTTCAAGAAACCAAGGCACATGAGGAACAACTGCCGGAAGAACTTATTGCCGTTGAAGGGTATCACTCCTATTTCTCTTCTGCCGAGCGGAAAGGATACAGTGGTGTCGGACTGTACACCAGGGAGCGCCCGGAAAGCATCCTGACCGGGTTCGGTGTCGAGGAGTTCGACCGGGAAGGCCGGACCATCATCGCCGTCTACCGCGATTTTATCCTGTTCAACATCTATTTCCCAAACGGATGCTCTTCCCGGGAACGCCTGATATATAAGCTCGACTTTTACGATGCGTTCCTCGACTACCTTAACCGGATACATAACCCGGAGAAGCGCATAATCATCTGTGGGGATTTCAATACCGCCCACACGGGAAAGGACCTCATCAATCCCCAAGACAATGAGCACACGTCAGGGTTCCTGCCCATTGAGCGGGCCTGGATAGATTCGCTGATTATCCACGGGTTTGTCGATACCTTCAGGCTTTTCACTGAAGAAGACGGCCATTACACCTGGTGGGACTACAAAATCCGGGCCCGGGAGCGCAACGTCGGCTGGCGACTCGATTACGTTTTTGCCAGCCGGGCCATGGTGAATCACGTCGTCGAAGCGTTCATTATGCCGGACATCCCCGGTTCCGATCATTGTCCGGCCGGCATCACCATGGAGTTTTAGGAGGGGGATTAATACCCGAGTTCCCGTAGACGCTGGTCGGAGATGCCGAAATGATGGGCTATCTCATGGATGACCGTCCGTTTTACCTGTTCGATGATCTGCTGGCGGGTCCGGCAAACCTGAAGTATCGGCACCCTGAATATGGTTATTCGGTCGGGCATACTGAACGGCTGGAATACGCTCCGGCGGGTTAGCGGCACTCCCTGGTAAAGACCGAACAGGGTCCCTCGCCCCTCCAACTTGAACTGGCTGAGTATTTCACGGGAAGGAGTTTCCTCCACTATCACCTCGATGTTTTCCAGGTTATCCAGAAACTCGCCGGGGATCTCACTCAGAGCTTGATCCACCAGAGTCTCGAACTCTCTTTGATCGATCATCGTTTCCACACTTTCCCTAACCGGCCCGAACATGGTATCCCAAGCCGGGTCGACGAACAAGAGCTGGGAATAACCGTATTGACTGTCCTGAACCCGGAAGGCTATACTGGGAACTCACATTTGGCGGATTATTAATGAAGATATGAATAAGAGAGATCGATGAGGTGGAAACATGTCAGAGAAAAAAGGGAAAGCCGCTACCAGCACGAAGGGTATCGGGCGATACCAACTGTTTCACGGCAGTTATGATCATTTCAACCTGGATGAAAACGAGGGATTCGAACGTCAGTCGCTGCTCAAAATAGACACCGTCACCGGTCAGGTGTGGGAGTTCCAGTCATTCACTCAGGACGGAACACTTTGCGCCGGCTGGAATCCCATTAACGATACATGAGAGAAAGGGAATTGTCATGCGACCGAAACTAACATTTTTGAACCGAGAATTGATTGAAAGAATAGTCGCTGCGGCGCGGGAAATTCTCTGCGATCTTGGAATAGAGATTCATAATGAGGGCGTGTTGAGCATGCTGGCCGACCACGGAGCCACCATCAACGGTGAAACCGGGCGAGCTTATCTCACCAACGATATTATCGACCAGGCGCTCAGGGACGCCCCCGGACCATTCAAACTCTTTGACGTAACGGGCAATGAGACTCACTATTTCAGTGACGACAATGTCTATTTCACACCTGGTTCAGCAGCTATCAACATCCTTGATTACGAATCTGACGAGATGCGTAAACCCACCACCGTTGACTTTATTCGGTACGTAAAACTGATCACCCGGCTATCCAATATAGCTTCTCAAAGCACGGCTTTTATCCCGGCGGACGTACCCGAAAAGATATCGGATAGCTACCGGCTGTACCTCTGCCTGCTCTTTGGAACAAAACCGGTAGTAACCGGAACGTTCACCATCGAAGCCTTCGAGATAATGAAAGATCTCCAGGTAGCGGTACGAGGATCGAAGGAAGCCCTGAAAGAGAAACCGCTTACCGTTTTCTCCTGCTGTCCCACGGCTCCGCTGAAATGGAGCGACGTCACCTCCCAAAACGTGGTGGACTGCGCCCGGTACGGTATCCCCGTAGAGTACATTTCCATGCCGCTGGCGGGGTTCATGGCACCCGTTACCCTGGTGGGAACACTCATCCAGCATACCGCTGAAACTTTGAGCGGCGTGATTATAAGCCAGTTGACCAGCCCGGGGACTCCGGTCCTGTACGGTGGCTCACCGGCAATCTTCGATATCAGGTATGAAACCACCCCCATGGGTGCGGTAGAAACCCAGATGATCGACTGTGCCTACAATGAAATAGGCACGTATTTAGGTTTGCCGACTCAGGCGTACATCAGCTTGAGTGACGCCAAGCGTCTCGACGCACAGGCCGGACTCGAATCGTCCATGGGAGCCACCCTGGCAGCGTTGTCCGGAATCAACAATATCTCAGGACCCGGTATGCTGGATTTCGAAAGCTGCCAAAGCCTGGAAAAATTGGTGGTGGACAACGAGATATGCGGCCGCTCACAACGCCTGATCAAAGGGATAGAACCCCGGGACGATTTTCCCGCCCTGCCCCGGTTCCAGGAGATGCTGAAAGAAGGGCACCTGCTCATCTCCAAACACACGCGGCGGCATTTGCGCAAAGAACATTATTTCCCAGGACCGGTCATCGACCGGGCCAACCGGTCCCGCTGGAAAGAAGAAGGCAGCCTGCCCTTGAGACAGCGAGCCCACAGTGAAGTCGAAAACCACATCAATAACTGGCAGCCCTCACCGATTTCACCGGACACAAAAGAAGAGCTCTCCCGCCTCATGCGGGCAGAGGCCGAGAAACACGGACTCAAGGAACTTCCCAGCGATAAATTGGAATAACGGGCTATTACCATGGAGAAAACGATAAAATTGAAAACGGGCGATATCTGTCCCGACCGCACCAGTGTGCTGGAGTGCATGGGTGTGAAAAAAACCGCTGAACTGCATCACCGGTTGGAAGAAAGCCTGGATCACGCGTACCGGTTTTTCCGCCAACTAGCCAAGCCGGTAGGGAAGTTGCGGAATGTCTCGATAGAGCAGTTTGGTATCATCTACCGGGGCGAAGGTCTCAACGCGGATTACACACCGGTTTTCGACGTGGTCCCCCGGGCTGATTTTCTGGCCCTGTTCGTCGTTACCCTGGGGGACATCGTAAGCACCACCATCAGCGATCTGTTCGACTGCAACGAACCACACCTGGGTTTCGCCCTTGACGCCGTCTGTTCCCAAGGCGCTGAGGCAGCAGCCGAGAAACTGGAGTCGATCTTTCGTGGAGACGCTGAAAAAAACCGAAAATCGGTCCCGGGCAACTCATCAACACCACTGTTTTCCAGGCGGTTCAGTCCCGGTTACTGCGGGTGGCACTTGAGCTCCCAGATCAAGTTACTGGACAGTCTCAGAGCCCAGGAGATCGGGATTTCTCTGACCGACACCTATCTCATGGGTCCGCTTAAATCCGTATCGGGTGTCATGGCAGCCGGGCCGGAGCACATTTTTACTATTGAAAACCCATACCCCGTGTGCGATCAGTGCCGTGAGACTGTTTGCCATAATGGCGTACGCTGAGTGACAGCGGCTGGATAAAATGATTCACCGGACATAAGCGATTGTGCTATATAGATAGGAAACACCGATCAACATCAAGGAGGAGCACACATGGAACTGTTGAACCGTATTGCTGAAAACATTGAATTGGGTGAGGACGAGGAAGTTCTGTCGCTGACCAGGCAGGCTATCGAGGAGAAAATGTCCGCCAGGGATATTCTGGATAAAGGGTTAATCGCCGGTATGAACACGGTCGGTGAGAAATTCAAGTTGCACGAAATATTTCTGCCCGACGTCCTCCTGGCAGCCAAAGCCATGCACGCGGGACTCGACATATTGAAACCTTTGATGATCAAGGGAAATATTCCTCCCAGAGGCAAGGTAGTACTGGGCACCGTTCAGGGCGACTTGCATGATATCGGGAAAAACTTGGTGGGTATCATGCTCAAAGGGGCCGGGTTTAAGGTAATCGACCTGGGCAACGACGTACCCCCGGAGAAGTTCGTGAATACCGCCCGGAACGAAGGAGCCTCGATTATCGGTATATCCGCCCTGTTGACTACTACCATGCCGGTAATGAAAACGGTGGTGGCCCTGGTTAAAGAACAGGGATTGTCAGACACCATCAAAACCGTTATCGGCGGGGCGCCGGTATCGGAGGAGTTCCGCCAGGAAATAGGCGCCGACGCTTACGGTTATGATGGGGCCAGCGCGGTGGACATCGTCAAAACCCTGGTAGAGACGAACTGAGATGAACAGTATCATTGAACGCCTCACAGACGGCGCTGTCCTCATAGCCGACGGAGCCATGGGCACCATGCTCTTCGCCCGCGGACTCAAACAGGGAGAATGTCCCGAATCGCTCAATCTGTCACGGCCAGAAGTGCTGGAGGAGATTGCCGCACTGTACTGTGAAGCGGGCGCCGACATCGTCCAGACCAACACTTTCGGTGGCTCGCCGCTGAAGCTGGCCATGTACGATCTGGACGATAAAACCGAGAAGATCAACGCCAACGCCGTGGCGGCGGTAAGAAACGCCGTGGGAAACAAAGCTCTTGTCTCGGCTTCCTGCGGTCCTTGCGGAAAGATCCTCAAACCGTACGGAGATATGGACCCGGAAAAGATCTACGAAACGTTTATCCGCCAGATAGAAGCCCTGGCGAAAGCCGGGGCCGACATCATCTGCGTGGAAACCATGACAGATCTGAACGAAGCCTCACTGGCCATCAAGGCCGCAAAGGAGACCGCACCAGATATCCCGGTTATGGCAACCATGACTTTCGACCCCACCCCACGGGGATTCTACACGATCATGGGAGTTACGGTAGAGCAAGCCGCCGTAGGCCTGGCCGCCGCCGGAGCCGACATCATCGGTTCCAACTGCGGAAACGGTATTGAAAACATGATCAAGATCGCTAAAGAATACCGCCGGCACAGCGACCTTCCCCTGCTGATCCAATCAAACGCCGGCCTTCCCTTTACCCGGGACGGAAAACTTGAGTACCTGGAGACACCGGAGTTCATGGCAGAAAAGACATTGAAACTTATTGACGCCGGAGTTTCGATAATCGGCGGCTGCTGCGGCACGACGCCTGAGCACATCAGAGCTATCCGGAAGACCGTGGACCAGTACCTGGCTGAGCGGAGTATTACAGAAAACAAGTAGCTTTTAAGAGATTGAGATTCCACACCTCAAGCAAGAAGTGTGGAAAGTGAGGTTGGAGATTTAGGAGATTGCGTACCTCGTACTCCGTTTCGTGATGAGCCCTTCATTCCGCAGCGCTTCCAGGTTACCGCGCACCACGTCACGGTCCTTTTCCAGGTGAGTCACCAATTTCCGCTCCGTCAAACCGGGATGCGTCAACAAAGTCTTGAGGATCATTCCCCGTATCTGGCGGTTGTAACCCAGCCCCTGCCATACCGCCAGCACCTGCTCGAGCGAGGAACGTGACAATGATGAAAAATCGGGGAACGTCCCGATAAACTCGCCGAATTTGGTGATCACTCGTTTTACCTGGGTATGCTGGAGCATGATCTCCGACACCAGAACATGGTAGGGGTTTCCTGTGTTTCGCCAGGGCAAATCCCGGCCGTGATTTTGATAATGCCGGTAGATCATTTTTTGGAATAGGGCGACCGTGTCCGAATCAAAGCCCTGGGCCGCATAGCGGTCACGGACGCCTTTCAGGTCAGCAGGCAGCGTATAATCATTCATCTCCGGCACCTTTCCCCAAGAGTCCGTCGGAGGAATAATAATCAACACTATTCCTTAGTTTGTTCGATGATTAAAGCCGCTAAACGAAATACTCCGACAGATTCCTGGTCCGCATATTTCACAAGCACTTCTACAATAACCAGTGTGTGTAATTTTGTTTTTGAAGTCAAGTGGCAATCGCCGTTATTGACAGACTATGTCCGGGAATTGTACTACTGTATGCAGCCTGGTAAACACAGTAAGTGCCACATTTAACGGGTTCAGAAGAAATAATACGGAAGTTTCCGGGCTAACGAAGGAGAGAGAACTATCGGTATCCGTTCCAGTCGCAGGCCAACCGTTTTTCACGTGACGACAATTCTCATCGCCATCCTGCTGGGCTCCCTGCTCTATCCCGGAGCTGCCGGTGCGGACGGTGAGCAACTGCCGATCTCTCCGCGGCTTCGGTACGTGATAGAAAGACAGGACACCGTCACCACGGGAGATCTGCATAGTAAATCCCTGACGGGTGCGACGGCGGTGACAGCGCTTGTATCTCTCGATCCCGACGAGGCCGGGGGCCTGCGAGATTGGGCCCGCGAGAACGAAGCCGATCTCACGATCCTGTCGGATAGCACCGCCGTTATCCGGCTGCCGGCCAAACTTATTATAGAACTGTCTTCACTGCCGGCCATTCGTTATCTATCGTACCCCTCAAAACTGAAACCGACGCTGGACGTCAGCCTGGCCGAGACGGGAGCAGACGACGTCCACCTGCCCGCTCCTTCATCTTCACTCACCCGCGCCTATACCGGAAAAGGCGTCATCATCGGGGTGGTAGACACGGGAATCGACTGGCGGCACGATGATTTCGTCACTGCCGCCGGCACATCCCGTTTTTTGTACATATGGGACCAGACCGATTCCCGGGGACCGGCTCCCGGAGGCACCTTCACCACGGGAACCGAGTATGACCGGGAGACCATCAACCGCGCGCTTGAGGGAGAGAACATTGTCTTCGAAAAGGACACCGACGGGCACGGCACTCACGTCTCGGGTATTGCCGCTTCGGGAGGCCGGGCCGCCGGGGGGGTCACCGGTTTAGCACCGGAAGCCGACCTGATCTTGGTCAAGACCGATTTCGGCATCGACGACGTCATGTCGGGTGTCTCGTACATAGTGGGAAAAGCGAATGAGCACGGCCGACCGTGTGTGATCAATCTCAGCCTGGGAACCCACGACGGTCCGCACGACGGCACCGCCACGTTCTGCCAGCACATCGACGACGTGTCGGGTAAGGGTATTATCGTGGTGGCTTCGGCCGGTAACGAAGGCGACGAACTGTTTCATCTAGGCTACTCCGTCTCCGAGACGAGCCGGGCCACCCCGTTCACCTTTTCATACAGCGTTACCCACGGTTACGTAGATATCTGGTACGATCCTCCCGCAGAGATTGATTTTAGAGTCCAGGCCTTAGACCTCCTGGGAAACGAGCTGGCTGACACCGGCTGGGTCGTTCCCGGCGACACGGTATCGAAAAAAATTCCAATGGGACTGTTCTCCTCTGGCACCATGCAGCTCAACGCCACCGAAACGGAAAATCCGCTCAACGGTGCGCGGCACGTGGTATTCGACGCGGCCAAAGGGACTTTGAGCTCGATCAACGAAAGCGCTCTTCAGTTTACATTGCACGCCAGGGGGTCCGGTGATTTCGACGCCTGGATCGAGAGCGGTCATTTCGATTCTTCGGATGACGGCGCGGAGTACAGCGGAAACGGACTTAAAAGCGTGGGTCTCCCAGCAACAGCCGCACAGGCCATCGCCGTGGCCAACTATGTATCGAAGAACAGTTGGAGCGATCTGGACGGAACGACCAGGACGCATTGGGAATTAGCAAACGAGATCTCCAACACCTCCAGCCGGGGGCCTTCCAGGAGAGAAGACCTGACCGGCCCTAAACCGGAAATCGCAGCACCGGGAACCTTTATCGCCTCCGCTCTATCCGAAAATTATGGAGCCACCCGCAGCCGGACCACTCCCGACGGAGTTCATGTCCTCTTGACGGGAACCAGCATGTCGGCACCACACGTGTCCGGAACCGTGGCTTTGATGCTGGAAGCAAAATCCGATCTTTCCCCTGCTGAGGCGGAACAATACCTTACCGGCCAGGCTCGGCAGGATAGCTTTGTGGGAGAAACCGTTCCCAACAATACCTGGGGTTACGGCAAACTCGACACCCTGGCGGTCATGGAGACCATGGACGAAGATCTTCAGCCTCCACCGGTCACACCCACCGGCACGATAATCCTTTCTGCCGAACCGCAGAGCCTGTCCGCCGACGGTCAAAGCGAAGCGGTAATCACCTCGGACCTCGTCCTGAACACCAACGGTAATTCCGTTTCCGACGGGGAATTGTTTGATGTCTTGATAACCACCGGCCCGGGATCGATCAGTCCGGTCTCAGGCGGCAGCTTCGCCGCCCAGATAGAGGTAGCCAGCGCCTCGGGCAGAATATCCTTCATACTCAAGGCAGCATCTTCTCCAGGTAGTACGGTAATTTCGGCCGCCAGCCGCTCGGGCGATGCCGGGGGAGAGATAACGGTTGAGCTTTACGGTATCCCGGAGATCAATATTCAGGGGAACGGCCGTTCAATTGCCAGCGGCGACACCAGCCCGGAAGACGCAGACAGCACTGATTTCGGTGAAGTTATCGTCGGCGAACCATCAGGGCTCTTCTCCTACACGGTGTTAAACAGCGGGAATGGAGATCTTCTCCTGACAGGCAGCCCGGCAGTAACGGTTTCCGGGCAGAACTACAGTGAGTTCGATATTGCAACAGAGCCGGCACAAACCGTCGCTCCGACCAACAGCACCTCGTTTCAGGTCCGTTTCACTCCAACCGGCGCCGGCACCAGGCAGGCGACCCTGGCCTTGGCCAACAACGACGGCGATGAAAACCCGTACAGTTTTACCGTGCAGGGAAGCGGATTGGCCGAACCTGAAGCCGCGGTGGCGGCAACACCACTGTCCGGGATTGCTCCGCTCAAAGTATCGTTTAACGGAACCGGCAGCGACGAGGACGGATATCTCATCACATACGAGTGGGATTTCGACGGAAACGGGACGTATGACTGGGAATCAACCGAAAGCGGGATTACCGATTTCACGTTCACGGCAGCAGGAGAATACACCGCCCGGTTCAGGGTGACCGACAATGATGGCCTTACCGCCTCTGAGTCACTTATCATCGAGGTCGTACCCAACCAGATTCCCATGGCCTCCATCACCGTTTCGCCGATTGGCGGAACCGCACCTCTCCAGGTGACACTCACCGGCAGCGGCAGTGACTCCGACGGCGGAATCAGTGTCTTCGAGTGGGATTTCGAGGGAGACGGCGTGTATGACCGGAGCGAACAGCAGAGCGTGAACCTCACGTATACCTACCGGACACCGGGTATCTACCAACCGACTCTCCGGGTTACCGACAACGGCGGTTCGACCGGCACAGCCGAAACAACGGTAACAGTGGAATACCCGGATCAATACCCCGACATAACCATTCTCAGCCAACCGGATCCTCCCCGGGGACCGCTTCCCCTGACCGTCTCGTTCTCGGTCCAAACAGACGAATTCGACACTGGGATCAACCGATTTGAATGGGATTTCGACGGCGACAAAACCTTCGACACGGTGTCCGCCACCACAGATCCGGTCAGCACGACCTATGGAAGCGTGGGAACCTACCAGGTCAGGCTCACGGCAACCGGCGACGACGGCACCACAACAGTGGATGACATCGAGGTGACTGTCCTGGAAAACGAGAGCGTTCAGTCGCCTGAAATTGTCCTAGCGGACGACTCGTTTTCGGGAGAACTGCCCCTCACTGTTACCATATCAGCTACGGTCAGCGATACCGACGGTTCCGTAGCGGAAGTCCGTTGGGACTTCGACGGCGACGGCGTGTACGAAAAGTATTACACGGCTGACGGGATTACGAACGGAACTGTTTCAGCTTCTACCGAATATCACAACCCGGGCCTCTTTCCGATACGGGTTACCGTCATCGACAATGACGGTCTAACGGCCACGGCATCGGCCGAGGCGACCGTGTGGTCACCGGCCTCGCTGACGGTCTGGATGCTCTATCCGGTAGATGATAGAGCCGTATCAGGCTCGGCGGTTACCCTGGCTGCCCTGACGAGCTCACTCGACCAGACCCAAACGGTAACCTTTGAATACCGAGCCGCGGCAGGACCCTGGTTACCTCTCGGAGCCGCGGAAGAAACTACCCGGTACACCGCCACCTGGGACACCTCCCTGGTGGATGAAGGAACGTACGAGATACGAGCCGCGGCGGTGGACAGCGGCAGTGTCACCCGAGTATCCGAACCGGTGGAAATCACTATCGATCACACTACTCCGGACAGCAGCGAGTCGCTGGATGTGAGCGGCCATCTCATCCGCCGGGAACTGATGGACCCGGACAATGCGGGTGAGCTTATACTGTCAGACGGATCGGAAGTGCGGATTCCAGCAGGGCTGCTTATTGAAGAATCAGTGATCATAGTCAGCGTCCAGGAGAGCGATCTGCCCCGTCAGATCCCATCTATCGAGACGGAAAATATCCTGCCGGCCGGGCTTTACAGGGAGTTTGAACTGGAATCGGGACAGACCGATTTCTCCCGCAGCATTACGCTGACGTTTCCTTACAGCGACAGCGACAACGACGGACTGGTTGACGATACCGATATAGCGGAGACATCACTGCTTGTTTACTGGTATGACGAAACCGGGAACACACCACGCTGGAAAAAAGAACCATTTACCATGGTGTTTCCCAACGAAAACTATGTGGAGGCCAGGGTGACCCATTTCTCCATTTTCTCAACCGGCACTCCCGGCCCGGAACCCGCCCCCCCAGCCGGTACCGATTCATCTTCCGGGGGAGGAGGAGGCTGCTTCATCGCCACCGCGGCTTTCGGTGGTCCCGGAGCAGACGATGTAACTGCGTTCCGTGGTCTGCGCGACCGATATCTTCAGCCCTTTCCCGTAGGACGTCTGGCCATGAATACCTATTACCAGCTCAGTCCCCCGCTGGCAGCGCTCATCGGCGGTAGCGAAGAAGCCCGGCTGATTACCAGATCGATGTTGAAGATGCTGCTCTGTTCTATTCTTCGCTATCTTCCGTTGCCGACTCATCCTTCTGCTCGGTAACCGGCACCATCGTGCCGTCGGGCGCCAGTTGCATCTCCTCGAACCGATTCAGTTCTTCATTGAAGCGGTACAGGCCGGCCCTGAACTTGTCGGGGTTGAGATTGTACTGGTCGCAAAATACCGCCTGCATCTGCCTGAGATCACTCAACTCTTCCTCCAGCAACTGCCGTAATACCGCAACCCTGGCCTGTTTTCCCTGCAAGGCGGCCACATTGTTCCTCAGAATATCCATCTGCTTCTTCAACTGCTCCTGCTGCGCCTGCTCATCGGTCTGAGCGGCCGATACATCCTGCGCCCACACTGCCGGCAGCCCGATAGAAAGAATTGCTGCAATCACCAAACAATGTATGAACATCCTCATCTATATCAAACTCCTTTCGATTGAGAATTATTACCGTTATTGCTCCAGGGGTATACCATACCGAAATGAAGCAATAAAATCAAGTTTTCTGTGAGAGATAGGAGATAGAGATGTGATAAACTGGCGGCTAGAATTATGAAACTATTTAGAAATCTATTGCCGATCACTTTGTGCCGCTGCCTGCCGGTGCTGTGGCTGTTTTTTGTTTTTACCGGACTCGTGCCGGCGGGCGCCGTATGGGCCGCTGAAAACGGTTTCAGTTCCTATATCAGATCGATTTCTTCCCTAAACGGCAGGAGAATCATGCTCGACCCGGGCCACGGCGGGACCGATTCCGGCGCCATCAGTCCCGGCGGAGTGACCGAAAAGGAACTAAACCTGGATGTGACCATGATCTTACGGCTGATGCTTCAGAGATACGGAGCCAGCGTCTTTCTCACCAGGACCGATAACGCTACCGATGTTACTCTTCGGAAGCGGACCGAAATTTCCCGGGACAGTGACTGTGATATTTTTCTGTCTCTCCATCACAACGCCACCTTCAGGCAGAATGTGAAGGACCGGACGGAGATCTACTATTACATGCTGAAACCCCATGAGGCCCAAAAACCGGCCGACCTCATCGCCGGCGCTGTGGGAAAACACCTGGGACTTCCTTCAGTCACCTTGCCCGCCAACTATTATGTATTGAGAAACAACCCCGTTCCCGCCATCCTGGGAGAACCCTGTTTTATTCATCTTAAAGAGCACCAGGATGAAATCAAATCCTTATCGTTCAAGTTCCGGGAAGCCCTTGGATATTTCACCGGTTTGAGAACGTACTTCGATAAAGGGATACCCAAAATTAGCTCCGGCCTCCTGCCGGGAACGAACCTTTTCAAGTACTCACCGGGCCGTCTATCGTTTACCGTAAGCGGAGCGGAGATTAACCGCGAGCGGATACACGCATCGATTGACGGCCACGATATATCTCCCGGAGCAACCCTGTCGGGAACGGTTCTCAGAGTAGCTCTTCCTCCTTTGCCAAACGGTGCCCATACGGTGACCGTCCAGGTCGGCAACCGTCACGGAAACTACTCGAAAGAATACTACCGGCCTTTCACGGTAGACTATTCTCCCCACTCCATCGAGGCCGCCAGCTACTCCTCGTCTATCGTCACCGGCCAGCAATTCCTGCTCATCCGCTTCACTATCCGTGACGTCCGCGGTGTACCGGTAACTGATGATACGCCCGTTACAGTCACCTCAGACGTTCCACTTCGGGCAGTTGATTCCTCTACCCGTAACGGTCAAATCGAAGCCGTGGTGGATGTATCGCACCTGCCGCCCGGCCGGAAAACAGCCATACCCTTTCTTCTGTCAACGCTCCCCCGTAGATTTGAAACCACGGTTTTTATCACAGCAGCACCATCCTATTCAGACTCCAGGACAATCGTCCAGGGAATCGTGACGGAGGCAGACGGCACTCCTCTTTCAGATGTCACGGTTTCAAACGGCAGCAAATCTTCCACGTTCACTACCGGCCGCAGCGGCCATTACTCACTATTCGCCCGAAAATACCAACCGATCATATTTAAGAAACCGGGCTACGTTCCCGTCCTGGCACAGCGTCCTGGCACTGCTGCGGTGACCATGATTCCGTTGTGCCGGGAACTCATAGAAGCCAGAATAACCCTGTCCGCACGCAAGGAGAGATCATTCTTCTTTTCGTATATCAACCGGAAGATCATCCTCCACCTCGAGAAACTCCTGTCACGTTCAGGTGCCCGGGTCCAGGTGGTCTCCAAAGCAATGGTGGAAACACCGTATTTGAAGAAAGCCCGGGAGTCAAATGTTTTCCAGGCGAATTGGTTTATCGAGATAGTCGCCTCCATGGACAAGCGGCTTGGCGCCGGGATCACGGCCGGTCTCGACCGTGATGAACCATACTGTTTCCACTACCCCCGCAGTACCGGTGGCATCAGGTTCTCAAAAACGTATCTCAAACGGCACTTTCCCGATGAGCAGAGCATCAACGATCACCACAGGAACTCATCGAATTACGCGCTTATCAACACATCCTGCCCGGCCATAGTCCTCTTCCCGGGACCGCCACCGCCCGGAAACCGCCTTGAAGAAGAGTTAACCAATTGGATAACGGAGACGAGTTTTTCCCTCTACTTCTCGTTGATTAAATCCGTAAACAACACGTTTCGGAAAGAAGACGAAACCACTCTCAGACAGTACATCGAAAAATAGTTTTGAAGTAACTAAATATCTGCCAGTTTTTAGTACATGCTTTACATAATCGTCTATTGTTTTATGCCCCGGGTGCTGATAAAATTTAGGATCAGTTAAAAACTAGGAGGTATCTTCATTGGGTTGTGAACTTTCAGGTATCGGTATTATCGGTACAGGCTCCGCTCTTCCGGAAAAAGCGGTTACCAACAAAGATATAGAGAAGATGGTGGAAACGTCGGACGAGTGGATCGTCGCCCGAACCGGAATACGAGAACGAAGAGTAGCTGGAGACGATATATCCACGAGCGATCTGGCCGTCCGGGCGGGAAAACGTGTCCTGGAGACCACCGGTATGAATCCGCTTGACATCGGAGCCATCGTTGTCGGCACCTGCACTCCCGACCACATCTTTCCTAACACCGCCTGTCTCGTTCAAGCCGCTTTGGGAGCGGATAATGCCAGCGCTCTGGATGTATCGGCCGCCTGCACGGGGTTCATCTACGCAACCGTAGTAGGCGCCTCACTCATGAAAGCGGGAATCGGTCCCTACGTGCTGGTAATCGGCGCCGATACGCTCTCGAAAGTACTCGATTGGACAGACAGGGGAACCTGCATTCTCTTTGGTGACGGAGCCGGTGCCGTTTTGCTCGGACCGGTGGGAGATGGGCGAGGAATCCAGTCATATTCCATGTCCGCTATCGGCGCCAAAAACAAAGAACTCATCGTGCCGGCGGGCGGATCCAGGAAACCGGCCAGTCCCGAAACTCTGGCCGCCAGAGAGCATTACATCCAGATGAACGGCAACGAAGTATTCCGGTTCGCGACGCGCGTGGCGCCGAAAGTCGCTGAAAAGAACATCCAGGATGCCGGGCTTACCAAGGATGACATCGATTTTTTTCTGCTTCATCAAGCCAACTTCCGGATACTGGACTCGGCCAGAAAGCGTCTGAAAGTTCCGAAAGAAAAATTGCTCCACAACCTGGAATGGTACGGGAACACATCCTCAGCCTCCGTACCGCTACTGCTGGACGAGTCGGTCAGGAACGGGACCATACAACAAGGACATGTACTGAGTATGATCGGATTCGGGGCAGGACTCACTTACGGCGGGATGATCGTACGCCTTTAGCCCTGTTATTTCACCAGTGTGCCTACTGCGGTCACAAATTCACACGCATCTTCTTCGTTACTCTTGGTCGCCTGTCCTCGACGTATCGCAAAGGATACGACTGCGGAAGGCTTGGTCGAGTGCCGTGAAGCTACGCATGACTTCGCGACCTCGTGACGGCAACTGGTGAAATAACAGGGCGTAGCCCTATGCTTCAGCGTCTTTTTTGCCAATCGGCGGGCTCTTGCTTAGTTCACGCAACTCCCGCAGGACTTCGTCCAGGCGCCATTCAAGTGATGAGAGTATCCAGAGCTGAAAATGGCTTATCCGTCCCTGGTGGTGCACCAGGTAGATTATTTTCAACGACAGTGCCGCCAGCGCCAATTCGAGCATCACGAATCTCAGCGTGTCCCCGGTGACAAGAGAAACGACCAAACAGGTCAGGATGAAAACGACCAGCGCGATATTAATTATTTTGGTATTGAAGGTCGGCATACCTCCGATCCGGCCCACAATGGCCCGGACCCGCTCCTTTTCCCGCTTGAATTTCTCCATTTCCTGCCGGAGATCCTCTATCTCTTCCTCGATCTGCCTGGCTTCATCGGTCATCTGATTTTCCGCAATCACACTATCCCTCCCTGCATCAATGACAACTCATTTTTTCAGGTAATTCCAATGCTATATTACCAAAGATGGAAACCAATTAGCCCGAATAATTCACGAATCTTCGTCGCGAGGTGAAGTAAATGGCCGCAAATACAAGGCGCGTGCAGGAAAATGCACGGAGTCGTACCGGTCGGTACGATGAGTACATTTTTCAAGCGCAACACAGTAGGTGTGGTCATTTACGAGCCGTAGCAGATTATTTGTGAATTATTCGGGTTAGAAAGGACAAGTCAGGGCTCGATATGAAAATCAGACAATCGTATATACAGAATTGCATTTTTCCGGTACTATGATGTTCCCCTTATTTGAATGGACATAACATCTAATGACTACATATAAAGGATTTCACCTCGATCCGTTTCAGGAAGAAGCCATCGCCGGTATCGAGCGCAACCACTCAGTCATCGTCTCAGCACCGACCGGTAGCGGGAAGACCCTGATAGCTGAATACCTGATTGAAAAGTTTTTGGAAAAAGGGCAACGTATCTTTTACACAGCTCCGATTAAAGCGCTCAACAATCAAAAATTCAGACAGTTTAAAAAACTGTATGGCGATCAGGTGGGAATCCTGACCGGGGACGTGGTAATCAATCCCGGAGCACCGGCCCTGATGATGATTACCGAGATATACCGAAACATTCTTTTCGACAACACGACGCGGGCGGAAGATGTCGGTTATATCATCCTGGACGAGGTACATTTCCTGGACGATGTAGAGCGCGGGACCGTGTGGGAAGAAAGCATCATTTTCTCCCCGGACAATATCCGTTTTCTGGCTCTCTCGGCCACGGTCCCCAACGTACATGAACTGGCAAACTGGATCAGTTCCATCAAGAACCACAAAGTTGAAGTAATCCAGTCCAACCACCGGCCGGTACCATTGAAACATCTGCTTTTCACCCCGGATAACAAGCTGATTACACCAGCCGATCTGAAAGAAAAAACACCGGGCAAACCATCGGAAAAACGAAAACGGAGGCGGTCACCAAGACCGGACCTGACGAAACTGGTAGAGATACTGAAACGCAAGGATTACCTGCCGGGCCTGTTTTTCGTGTTCAGCCGCCGCCGCACGGAAGAGATGGCCGCAATGGTGGGCAAGGATTTCGATTTTACCACCGCTGAAGAAAAAGAGCAGATCCGGCAGACGATATCGGACACGCTCAGCGGATTGGGAATTGAACAAATGCCGCGGGTAAAAGAGCTGTCAAACCTGCTTCCTCGGGGTATCGGTTTCCACAATGCAGGCATGCTGCCGGTCCTCAAGATCCTGGTAGAAGACCTGTTCGAACAGCGGTTGTTAAAAGCCCTCTTTGCCACGGAAACTTTCGCCGTAGGGATCAATATGCCGGCCCGTACCGTGGTGTTTGAAAACCTGAAAAAGTTTGACGGCCGGAGCCTGAGAATGCTTCACTCACGAGAGTACTTCCAGATGGCCGGGCGGGCGGGAAGACGCGGTATCGACGATTTCGGCCACGCCATTAGTCTGTTTCGGCCGGATGATTGTGCACCCGGCGAGATCAAAAACGTGCTGGATGAAGAGGGCACAGAAGCGCTTCAAAGCCAGTTCGACCTCTCCTACAACTCGGTTCTCAATCTGGCCACTATCGGGTCTCTCAAAAAGATAGAGGAAGTCCTTAAAAACAATTTCTATCAATATCAGTTCGACCGGCAGGCCGTGAAGTGGAAAAAGCGTCTGAAAAAATTAAAAAAACGGGCCCGCGAACGATTCCAATGCCGGACCGACGCCGCCACCTTCGAAGAGTTGCTCTCTTTCCAGGGGGACCTGAAACGGTTTCCCCAACCCTACGAGCAAAGAGCGAACCGGAGGCAGGGCCGGAAACGTAAAGGAAGGAACCGTTCGGATAAACATATCAAACGGTCACCCCTGTCCGGATACGCTTGTTTCCAATGCAGCCTCCGGAACCGTTGCACCCGGAAAATCAAATGGTTCGTCAGCGAGATACTCAGTCTTCAGGAAACTCTGAGCACCTACTCCGACCGGCATCACGTGCGGGGCTTCTGGAAAAAAGTAAAATTTCTTCAGAAACTTGGATACCTGGACGAACTCACGCTTACCGACCGCGGGATCTTCGCCAGCCACATTCACGGCTACGAGCTCCAGATTACCGAGTTAGCCATGGGAGGACTTTTCAAGCAGCTCTCCGAACCTGAACTGGTAGCTTGTCTGGCCTGCGTAATCCATGAACCACGAGGAGAAGAACGGCTGCTTCGAATGCCTCGCTCCCAAAACCTGCGGGACCGATTAGCGGCGGCCTTTACCACCATCCGCCATCTCCGGAAGCAGGAAAAAAAGCACGGGCTCACCGCCGTGCCGCCCATGCAGCCCAGTGTCGCCAAGATTACTTTCGACTGGGCTACCGGCTCAGGCTTGATGGGTCTGGTCCGCGGAAGTGGATTTTCCGAGGGTGATTTCATCCGCTTGCTCAGACTGGTCATCGATCTTCTGCGCCAGATTAAAGCAGCCAGCCACGGATTCGCATCGCTTCAGGAAAAAGTGGATCGATGCATGACCCGGGTAAACCGGGAACTGGTCCGGCCGGACCTGGAGTTGGGGCTGTAGCCCGGATTAGTCTTCAGGGTGGAGGGTCAGGTAAATCTTGTACTTGGCTTCCAGATAATCTTCACCGGTCAGATTGTAGTTAGCACACATGTGCCTGATAATCCCGAGGTAGACTTTGTTTAATCTTTCAATATCTGTCTGAGACAACCGATCCAGGCTATTCCCCCAGTATGCGCGCAGCTTCACCGGGGACAGGGACCGCACCTCAGCCGACCTGAATCCGTGATCGAGAAAGCTCATCTCCCCGAAAATACCGCCGGCGACAATAAAAGCCAGCACCAGGCTCTCCCCGCCCGGAAGTTTTTTCTGAACGATGGCCCGGCCGTCTTCCAGAATATAAAAATCGCGCTGGCGGCCGCCTTCAGGAACGAGTATTTCATCCTGTCCCAGACTCACCTCTTCTCCCATTGTCCGGAGGAATTCGAAGGTCTGCGAGTCAAGCGCCAGAGCTTCCATAGCATCGGGATGCTCGAGCCGGTTACTATCATTGGTTTCGACATCCTCAAGTGTGTTGGCAATGCTCCTGGTAAACAGAAACTGCTCGTTGAGGTGCCGCACGCGATGACTCAATTGCCGACCCACGCTTTTCAACAATTCCAGGGCTGATTCCGGGTATTCGTCGAGCAAGGCTATGAAATCCTGGCGGCGAAGGACGAGGGATATCAGGTCTTCTTTGACCACCGTGGTGGTTCCATAACTATTGTCTCCCAGCATTCCCGTTTCTCCGAAAAAATCACCGGACCCGATTTGGGAAATAGGAAACTTGGTACCGGACGAAGCGGTTCCCACCACATCGACCTGGCCTCGCTGGATAAAAAACATCCTGTTTCCTAAATCGCCTTTCCGAAACACATTGTCTCCCTTATCGAACAGTTCCGTCCCGCATAATTCAGCAATGGGTTCCAGGATATCCTGGTCAAGAGGCTGAAAGACAGGAATGATCCGCAACGCTTCAACGACAGCCATTCGAACAGCCTCCTTTACTCAGTCGGAACCGACGGGACAGCCGCTTCGGGAGAAAGGGCAGCAACGGTTTCTTTACGGGAACCGAACAACCAGCCGAACACTTTCTTCACAAACTTGAAGACCATCATGAGCAGGACGAAGGTGCCGATGATGAGCAGGACCGCTACGATGGTGGCGACAACCGGATACTTGGCGATAAGGACGAGAAGCCCGGCCACCAGCCCGTCTTCGGTTAGGCTGGCGATAGTGTTGGTGAACGGTTCCGGGGAGGTGTTGATCGCCGCTCGAGCGCCCGCTTTGGTGAGATGGGACTGCATGGCCACGGAACCGCTTAGCAAGGTGGCAATTATCTGCGAAGCCTGTCCCAATTCGGCGGTGCCCATGTAAGCCAGGGCCGCCCCCCCAACCGGGCGGATAAACGTATGAACCGAGTCCCACACATTGTCTATGTAAGGCACCTTATCGGCGCCGAACTCCACCACATACAGAATGACCGCCGTGGCGATAACATACGGATTGGTGAGAATCTCAAGATTGCCCGGAAGCGTTATCCAACCCTGCCGTCCGGCGTATCCCAGCCCGGCTACCGTCAGGTACAGGTTAACTCCCGATGCCCAGGAACTGCCGAGCAGGACACTCAACAGGTTACAAAGATATCCCCACTTTTTCAGGTAAAGAACGACTCATCACTCCCTTTATCAAAATTAATTAAGGATTTTTTACAGGCCACAACTGCTGAAACAACATGTACTAATAGTATAGTCACCAAAACTAACATAGTCAAGCACCGGATAACAGAAAATAAGAAGGACTGCATCCGTAATCATTACTTGTTTTTACGATATCATAGCAGTATTATTGAAAGGTGAATTTCCGTCTATTTACTATTTTTTTGGGGGACATTAATGAAACAAATACTGCATTCAGACGATTTTTTCAGGACCCTATTTAAGGCCATACCGGTATCAATAAACTTTACCCGGACATAAAGACCGTTCGGGAAGAAACTTCCAAACGCACAGCCTGAAAACCAGTGATGTTTGACGGATTCTCACGGGAATGCTATACTTTCGGCCAAATCATGGATGCAATCTTCTGAGGAGGAAAAGAGATGATTATCAAATTTTGGGGCGTCAGAGGAAGTATTCCCTCTCCATCAGCCAGCGGCTTGTTGCGGACTGACCGGTACGGCGGCAATACAGCCTGTGTCGAGGTCATCACCAATAACAACGAAGAATACATTATCGACGCCGGGACCGGGCTTAGACTTCTCGGGCTGGACCTTTTAAAACGAGCCCAGGGAAAACCGATCAATGCCAAAGTCCTGTTCAGCCACGTTCACTGGGACCACATCCAGGGCTGGCCTTTTTTCACTCCCGCTTTTATCCCGGGCAACTGTTTCAGGCTGTACGGAGAGAAAAAGGTAAATCACAGCCTCTCCGAGGTGCTCAAAGGTCAGCAACGGTACCCTAACTTCCCGGTATCGCTTACGCAGATGGGCGCGGATGCCGAATTCCTCGACCTGGATGAAGGTGCCTCGGTGTTCGCCGATATTGAGGTAGGATACATCAGGTTGAATCATCCGGACAGCGTGTTTTCCTATCGGATCAAGGAAAGCAGCAATACCCTGGTCTACGCCAGCGATACCGAGCATGACGGCCATAAATTTAACCGGATATTCGGCCCTACCGACCGGAAACTCATCGATTGGGCGATCAACGCCGACATTCTCATTTACGACGGCCAGTACACCCCGGAAGAGTATGAAAAGAAAAAATCTTGGGGACACTCTACCCCCATGAAAGGCGTGGAGATCGCCCTGGAAGCCGGCGTGAAGAAACTGATTATTTTCCACCACGATCCCCAGCATGACGACACTTTTCTAGACGACTTCCACAAACGCACGTTGGACTATCTCGACCAGCGGACAGGCGGGAAACACAACTTGGAAATAGATTTCGCCAAGGAAGGTATGGTCATTAAGCTGTAGGGGGGAGAAAGTGGACATAACCGACGACCTGATCCACGACCTGGCCCGATCAGCACAACTGGCTCCCTCATGCTTCAACAAGCAACCATGGAACTCTGTGTCCTATATTCAAACAGTAAAATAAATCACATACTGTTCTGTATCCGAACAGAATAATGGCATTTGCTCCCAACCATCATGAAAACCCCTCATTTCCAACTGGTATGGAAATTGCATCTCTTATCCTTTGAGTAGAGAGTATGAAGCCCGATTGGAGACATTCACATGCCCTACCGATTCGGTAGTTTAATAACGATTGAGGAGAAGGTCAAAGAGATCTATGACCGGTCGAGGAAACTTGCTGCCACCGACCTTTCCCTGTTGATTCAGGGAGAAGAGGGGACCGGCAAAGAGCAGCTTGCCGTTACCGTACACCGGTACAGCTCCCGTGACGGTAAACCGTTTATAAAAGTAGACGCCAAACTTCTGAAAGGGAGTAGGGATAAGCATGACCGGTTCTTCCGATACCTGTTCGGAAGCCGGAAGAAACCGGGGAAAATTCTTCAGGCCAACGGAGGAACGGTCTTTATCAAGAACATCGACCACCTGGCGCCCGACCTACAGAAAGCCATCTACGAAACCCTGAAACGACGGGCAATGGTCCTGCCGGGAAACGAGGAGATCATAGCCCTTGATATCAGGTTGCTGGCCTCCTCCCGATCCGACCTTAAAGAATGTGTTCAGAACGGAAGGTTCTTCGAGAAATTGTTCAGCCTGTTTTCAGGTTTCATCACCCTGCCCCCTTTAAGAGAACGGCCCAAAGATATACTCACACTGGCCGTGTCATTAATCAAAGAGTACAACCGCAAGCACAACCTGGGTGTGGAGAGCATCTCAATTGCCGCCTTGCAGGGACTGGAGAAACTGAACTGGAAAAAGAACATTAAACAGCTCAGGGAAGTGATACGAAAAGCGATTATTCTGGCTAACGCGGACATCGGGACCATCTGGATCGAGCATATTCCCGTTCCCTTGAAACTGAAGAAAAAACTTGAGTACCCGCGGGCCGACTTCAAAGATTACCATCCAAAACCGTACCTGGCCAGGATCATCCCGGCAGGAAAAGCCCGCCAGTACCATCTTCTCCCGATGTCGATAAAGGGACGGGAACTGACCGTGGCCATGCCAGATCCCAGCGACTTCTCTCTGATCAAGCAGATCGAATCATGGACCCAACTCGAGGTCAAAGCGGTAATGGCGGAGCAAAAAGAGATCGAGAAAACCCAGTCCCGTTTGTACGGGAAAACAGCCAACTTCGAACAACTTATCAAGCAGGCGGTCCCGGCCAAAGGCGGCGACCAGATTACCGTGCTCCCGAAACAGGTGGACGTCTCCACCCGGGAAGACCTTCAGGACCTGGCCGAGCAGGCCCCCGTCATCGGCCTGGTGAACAGGATAATCGCCAAAGCTATCCATGAGCGGGCCAGCGATATCCACCTGGAGACCTGCGCCAACGCACTCAGGATCAGGTACCGCATCGACGGTTGTCTTTACCACGCCATGGATTTCCCGGTAGAGCTGAGCCAGGCAGTGGTTTCCCGGATCAAGGTCATCTCCAACATGGATATAGCCAGCAAACGCCAGCCCCATGATGGACGGGTGGAGCTGGCAGTGGATAACCGGGCCATCGATTTGAGAGTTGCTACCATTCCCACCATGTACGGTGAAAACGTGGTGATGCGGGTGCTCGACCGAGAAAAGGGATTGAAGACCCTGGACCGGATCGGGTTGTCTGAACAAAACCTGTACCAGATGAAATCACTGGTGAAAAAACCTCACGGCTTGATCCTGGTAACCGGGCCAACCGGCAGCGGGAAAACATCGACCCTTTACGCCGCCCTCCGTGAAGTCAACGATATGAGCAAGAAGATCATCACCGTGGAAGACCCCATCGAATACCAGATAGAGCCCATAAACCAGGTCCAGGTCAACCCCAGGGCCGGCCTTACCTTCGTTTCCGGGCTCCGGTCCATACTCCGGCTCGATCCCGACATCATAATGATCGGTGAAATCAGAGACCATGAAACCGCTGAACTGGCCGTCCGGGCGGCCTTGACGGGCCACCTGGTGTTTTCCACCCTGCACACCAACGATGCGCCGGGAGCCATCACCCGGCTCATCGATATGGGTATAGAACCGTTCCTGTTAAGCTCGTCCCTGACCGCCATTATCGGACAGCGATTGGTGCGTTTGACATGTCCCGGATGCAAAACGGAGTACCGGCCTCCACGGGAACTGGTCAGTGCCATGGGGATTCGGGAGGATACGGTTTTTTACCGCGGCACCGGCTGCCCGGAGTGCCGTTCCAGCGGGTATAGAGGCCGGACGGCTATCCACGAACTGCTGGTAATAACCGACAGGATCAGGGATCTCACCTTGAAACGCGCATCAGGAAAGGAGATCAGACTGGCCGCCCTGGCCGCGAACATGGTCCCCATGAAGAAACACGGAATAGAAAAGGTTTCCCGGGGACTCACCACTATCGAGGAAGTATTGAGTGTTACCGACGGTGTGGAATCGGTACCGATCACCGATCTTTTGACGGCTCACTCATCCTCCCGGCTCACCAGCGCCATCTCCGAACACATAGAACAACTCAAACCGGGCCTCATCCACACCATTCCCGCCGTGGCGGCACCGTAGGTCTATTCAAGAAAGAAATCTTTCTTCATTTCCTCAACCTGTTCACCAGGAACGCCGTGCTCCTCCAGGTTTTTTATGATCTGAGAAGCCTGGGGATCGAGGGGCCGGTATCCACAGTCTTGAAAAAAATCCGGGTCGGCGCTGTACAGGTGTATCCGGGGATAATCGCGGCACATACCCGGCCGGCTCTCATAGCTGTCACATAAACCGGTGGATTTATCCAGGTGCGTACACTTAAAGACGAACGAGCGCTGAGAAATGTCTCGTTCCAGAAACTCGAACCCGTTTACCCGATGTTGCCAGATCAGGAACAGTTTTCTGATCAGGGGAACGTACCAGACCAGGCCACCGGCGCCAATGGTGGGCTCTTCACAGCAGCTCCCGCACTGGTTGCAGGTGCCGGCCAGATGGAAGGGTTTGTCGCTGCCGAGCTTTTTAATGGAGCGGGTAACCTTGAGATCCAACCCAAAACAGCCGAGAGCGATTTTTTTTATTACGCGGCGGATAAAAGTATCTTTCATGGATCACTTCAGGCCGGTTTTAACGCTGCACCCTTGAAACTGGACAGCGCCTTCTCCCGGCTACCATATACCTCGATAGACCCGTCCAGTTTTACTAACTCGAGGACTTTCTTGACCTCTTCATGCACGCTGCACAAACAGATTTTCCCGTTTTTGGCAGCCAGGGAATCCATGACCACCGCAATAAGCCCGAGACTTGAACTGGCCATGTATCTCACGTTGATAAGGTCAATAATTAAGAACCGGTGTCCATCACGAACCAGGTTTTTCGTCATATCCTGAAATTGCCCGGACACTGCTTCATCGATATCGTCACTCGACGATATGACGGCAATAGTATCGATTATCTCATACGATAAGATATCCTGCTGCATTGCGCGTATCTCCCTACAGAAGAATACCAAATTGAGAAGATAATTTCAATACTGGAGTTGATATAATGCCGACTGAAAGGACAGGTACGGTTTATGGACCCGCTGGGAAGAAGAAGGGCTAAAACTCAAGGAGAGACTGACAGACAGGGGCCGGTCGTGAGGCAACGGGAGCATAGAGATTCATACATGCTCCCAGTTCATATCTTTGACCAACGGGAATCGGTTTTCCATACCGAACTCGTTCCACTGATACCTGAAACAGCTCTCGACCGTAACTTCCGGCAGGTGTTTTTCAGCGATACCGATTTTAACGAAAAACGCGTTCCAGCCGCCCTTGTTGCACCCCACCAGGCGGTACCCTTTTTGTTTGCCAAGTTTGACCAACGCCTGCAGAGAAGCGCCACAATAATTGTTGTGCTGTTTATTCTCCGGATAGTCACGTACATTGAAATCGGGTTTGTACGGTACCGTCCAGGCCCTGTCCGGACCGAGGATATCCTGATACTCGGCCAGCACCACCCGCGGCCGTATACCATCAATCGCTTTCCAGATCCAATAATCAATTCCATCTATGTCGATAGAGAGGAGATCTATTTCTCCGCTGAATCCGTTCTGTTCAAGCAGGCTATCGACGTTCTCGGCAGTAATCATGGATGTCAGCAGGTTCGGCGGAGTATTCCTGGTTTCCTTATGCCCGGCGAAGTACTTCACGGAGCGTTCGATGTTGTCCCGGTTACCGTCTATGAGAAGCCCCGAAAACCCGTGATTGATAATCAGGTTCGCGACATTGCTGCCTTTTACCGCTCCGCAGCCTATATCAACACATCGTTTATCCGTCATCCCGATAAGAGACAGGATATAGAGCAGAATTCCATCTTCACCGGTCTTCGAATAGACATTAAAGCCCACCTGCTCGAAATCCGGGTATAGTTTCCCGGTGGCCGCTATCTCACGGTATTTCAAAGACAACAGAATCTGGACCTGGCGGCTTACGGCGTCCTGGTTTTCGGTAACGGCTCCAAGCACCGGCTCCAAAAGCAGTGAGGCTGCTTTTCTCAACGCTTTCTTGATTATCCGTTTCATGGAAATACACCTCCGTTGAAACCATTTTAAAACAATCCGGATATCTCTCCGTCAGGCGAGATGTCTATATCGAACGCGGCCGGTTTTACGGGAAGTCCGGGCATCAGCAGGATGTCACCGGTGATGGGTACCGTGAAGCCCGCTCCGGAAGAGATCTGGATTTCCCTGACCGTTACCAGGAAATCCTTTGGCCGCCCCAGTAATACCGGGTTGTCAGAAAGAGATTTCTGGGTTTTGGCGATACAGACCGGTAGGTGGTCGAACCCGAATTTCTTGATCTTCTTCAAGTCCCGTTTGGCCTGCTTGGTGAAGGAAATAGCCCGGGAACCGTATATTTCCCTGGCCACCACCTCGATCTTCTTCTCAGTAGGCATCTCCAGCGGATACAGGAACCGGTCGCATATGGGATGCTCACACTCCTCTTTCACGATATTCGCCAACTCGACGCTTCCTTCTCCCCCACGGCTCCAGCAGTCGATCACCGCCGCCCGGTGCCCACACTTCTCCACATGCTTCTTGATCAGCTTGAGTTCCGCGTCGGTATCCGTGATGAAACGATTGATGGCCACTACCGCTTTGCGGCCGAACTTGCCGATGCCCTCCAGATGCTTTTCCAGGTTGGGGAACCCCTTTACGATCGCTTCTATATCGGGTTCGTTAAGCTGCCTTTTCTTCTTGCCTCCATGCATTTTCAGCGCTCTGGCGGTAACCACCAACACCACTACAGAAGCGCAGAATCCTGACTGTCGGGACACGATGTCGAAAAACTTTTCAGCACCCAGGTCGAACCCGAACCCAGCCTCCGTGACCACCATGTCAAACAGCTTGAGCGCCATCCGGGTCGAGACGATTGAGTTGGTGCCCTGGGCAATGTTGGCGAAAGGACCACCATGCACGAAAGCCAGCGTGTTCTCCGTGGTCTGCACCAGGTTGGGCTTGATGGCTTCCTTCAAAACCGCCGCCGCGGCACCCTGCACCCCCAGGTCTTTGATAAAAACAGGCTCGCCTTTGTAGGTGTATCCCACCAGGACATTGCCGATCCGCTCCTTAAGTTCCTCGTAGCTCATGGAAAGGCAAAGTATGGCCATGATCTCAGAGGCGGCGGTGATCTGGAAAGAGGACTCCCGGGGATGGCCGTGCTTCCGGCCGCCGAGCCCGATAATCACATCCCGCAGGGAACGATCGTTCATGTCCATGACCCGTGGCCACCTGACCCGGCGGGCATCGAGAGGGAGATCATGTTTTCTGAACAATAAGTTGTCTATCAGTGCTCCCAGTAGATTGTGAGCGGTACCCACGGCATGGAGATCACCGGTAAAATGCATATTGATGTCTTCCATGGGCAACACCTGCGACCGGCCACCTCCGGTAGCGCCGCCCTTGACCCCGAAAAGCGGCCCCATGGACGGTTCCCTCAGCGCCAGACCGGCTTTGATCCCGATCTTGTTGAGCCCCAGGTTGAGACCGATAGACACGGTAGTCTTCCCCTCACCGGCGGGAGTCGGGGTCATGGCCGAGACCAGCACCAGTTTTCCGTCCGGCCGCGACGCCAG
Organism: uncultured bacterium; assembly: GCA_964593455.1. Classification (GTDB taxonomy): domain Bacteria; phylum Muiribacteriota; class CAYSPT01; order CAYSPT01; family CAYSPT01; genus CAZQHK01. The sequence goes on along the minus strand of CAZQHK010000017.1, from coordinate 3,997 downwards.
CGTCTCCAGTATTTCCAGATCGACCTTGGCTTTGTACTCTCCGTAATGAATCAGGTACTTCTTGTCGATTCCGGCTTTCTTGGCGATGGTCTTGATCGGTAGGAGTTTGACCTGCCGGGCAATTTCCATGTCTGTGGGCATCCGTATCACCTCGGGAACGATTATAACACCCCGGCGCCGATACCAGCCACACCTTTGCGTCTCTTCATGACAGGATCAGAATTTCACATTGCTTCCCGCTGCAAAATACGGTAGCATTCATTTCAAGAAAAATAGCGGAGAACAATTATGGACGATAAAAACACATTCCCGGCCAGCCTTGAAGAGATTGAAGCGCTAATAGAGAAATTCAAGCTCCTGGGTGAAGAAAAAGTGATCGATGTCTCCGATGTCATCGAGGCGCTCGAAAAACAGCGGGAGATGTTATTCGAGTCAATCGATCCCTGGAACCAGGTAAAACTGGCCCGGCACCCGAAACGACCGCTGGCTCTCGATTATATCCAGGCTATGTTCCAGGACTTCACACCGCTTCACGGAGACCGGTTCTTCGCCGACGACAAGGCCCTGGTGGGTGGACCCGCACGGTTCAAGGGACGGTCCCTAATGGTCATCGGCCAGCAGAAGGGAAAAGACACCTCCGACCGTATCTACTACAACTTCGGCATGTGCCGTCCGGAGGGGTATCGGAAAGCCATTCGCTTGATGGACCTGGCCGCACGGTTTAAAAAACCGATCGTGGTCTTCATTGATACACCGGGCGCCTACCCGGGTATCGGGGCCGAGGAGAGGGGCCAGGCGGAAGCCATCGCCAAAAATCTCGAGTTAATGTCGCGCTTACCCAGCCCCATCGTCGTGATACTGATCGGGGAAGGAGGCTCGGGGGGAGCCCTGGGTATCGGCGTGGGAGATCGGGTACTCATGCTGGAAAACTCCATCTACTCGGTAATCTCACCGGAAGGAGGCGCCGCCATCCTGTGGCGAGACGCCGCCATGGCCACCAAGGCCGCCGAAGCGCTTAAAATGACCAGCAAAAACCTCCTGTCGCTCGGCATCATCGACGAGATCATAAAAGAGCCGGCCGGAGGTGCCCACCGGGCGCCGGAAGAGCAATTTTCGCTGGTAACCGAAGCCCTGAACAAGAACCTGGAAGAACTATCCAAACTCGATACGGCCACCCTGCTCGAAGGCCGCTACCAAAAGTTCCGCAAAATGGGAAAATTTATCGAGTAACCGGTTCACTGAATTACAGCTTGTCCAGAGGACTCAACACACCCATCTGCTTATTGCTCACCGCTGTCGCCGGCCGTCCTCCAAGAAACAGGCAAAACCGGATGTATCGTGTCACCCACATAACAAAGTACGGAATCCTTTTTGCCGGCACCAACTCCATCTCCTTGATAAACGACTCAAAATCCTGATGTTTACAAGCCTCAACCACATTTCTCACCACCTTCCATGATAATAGAAACATTGACCATGTAGTATTCAGGATTATATACTTAAAAACCATTACGAAACGACATATAAGACCTGTTAGCTAACAGGAGAAATTATGGATATTAAATACAAAAACGATATTAATGACTTAACCCCAGACCAATTAAATGGTTTCTTCGTTGGATGGCTAAATCACCCTGATCCTGGAACTCATTTGAAAATTCTTAAAAATAGCTATGCCGTGTGGCTTGCGTTTAACGGATCTCAATGTGTTGGCTTCATCAACGCACTTTCCGATGGACTTTTCTACTCCTTTATTCCCCTTCTCGAAGTTTTGCCGGATTACAAAGGCCACGGGATTGGAACTGAATTATTAAAACGCATGCTCGAAACTCTCGAGAATATGTATGCTATCGATATTGTATGTGACGAATCCGTTGCTCCATTCTACGAAGCTAAAGAATTTGGACGTTGCGTTGGAATGGTAAAGCGAAATTATGAAAAGCAAAATGGACATCATTCACTGGAATGATTTTACGAAGGTCGAATTACGAGTAGGTAAAGTTATCGATGCTGAAGAATTTCCTGAAGCAAGGAAACCTGCTTATAAGCTTACCGTAGATTTTGGTGACGACATTGGTAGAAAGAAATCAAGTGCTCAAATTACAGACTTATATAAACCTGAAGATTTGATTGGTAAACTCATCGTAGCTGTAGTTAATTTCCCTCAAAAACAAATTGGACCAATGATGTCTGAATGCTTAGTCACAGGGTTCTACAGAGAAAATGGCGATGTTGTGTTGTGTGTTCCAGGTAAAGATGTTCCACCTGGAACCAAATTGTTGTGATGATTATTTTATTTAGACAGCTAACAATCGGGTAAGGGGGAGTTTCTAGCTTCCCCTGTTTCGTGTTCGGCCCTTCGCTTCGCGAACGAAGCTACTATGGCCTCTGCTGACTTCTGTCCGATCACCCATGTGTTGCCACATGAGTAGCTTCCCGCATTGTCTGCTCATTGGCTGCTTGTCGGACAGATCTCCCCGGATAAGAACGTGAACTTTCTCCACACAACCGCGGCATTTACCTGATCCGCTGAATCCCGGGCTTCGCACATGCCATGCTGGCTCACCCGCCCTTGCCTTCGGCTAGTACTTTTGCTACGATTACTCCTATAGCAGGTTTCACGTACAGAGGACCTGGCTCCCCGGAAGGGGAGCCGCACCTCACAAGTTCACGCCCGTGCCGGGCGTACCTGGGATGAACACGGACAACCTTATCGGGTTGCCGGTTATCCCAGGGACGTTAACCGCATGATTATCGTTGCATAATGCAATAAAATGTGTTATATTTACTACAGAAGTGAGAGGGGGATTCACCATGTCTAAAGCAGTCCGAGTATCTGATAAATTAGTACGTGAAGCCAGGTTATTCAGTGCAGTCGACAACCGATCGATCACCGGCCAAATTGAACACTGGGCAAGAATTGGAAAGTGCGTCGAAGAAAATCCAGATCTCACCTACAGTATGATTAAAGAAATTCTAATTGGTCTTCAGGAATTAGACGAAGCTGAATCTTCCGAATATACTTTTGGGTGATTGATAATGAGAATCATACAATCACGCTCCTTCGAAAAGAAGGTAAAGAGATTCACTAAAAAAGAGAAGCTCCTCCTGGACAAAAAAATAAGAAAGATCGTCAAGGATCCATCCATAGGACAAGAAAAAAAAGGCGATTTACGAGGCGTCCAAGTTCATAAATTCAAAATCCACGCCGCTCAATATCTACTTGCCTATCGAGTTATAGGTGATACGTTGCAGCTCATCATGATCGGACCTCACGAGAATTACTACAGGGATTTAAAGTCATATTTGAAAAGAACGTAGAATTGAAACGGCTAACAATCGGGATGAACACAGACATCCCTGACGGACTGCCGGTTATCCCAGGACCATTACACAGTATGAACAAAGCAAGGATTTAAATAAATAATGAATTACGAAAGCAATTTTTTATCACAATATTTTTACCTTCGAGATCGTTTATCAATCGCAATGTTTTTCGAAGCTATTGGAAAGACAAAACTTGACCAAGATAGTGCCTTACGAGAATGCTGTAGATTTGTGTCTGCTGAATTTGACATTTTGAATCCTTCCAAAGCATTCGATACTTTTGATCTTCAACTTGAGAACTCTCTCCAGTGCCCGCTGCTTCGTACATTAAATTGGTCATACTGTGTGTGAGTGCCAATCCACAGGAGATATTAATTTATTTTTACAAGAGCAGACATTTCCGACTGAAAATAACGCGTATAGATGTGAGATATTATTTCTTGAGAACTTACATAAATTTCTACCGCATATCACCGATTTGAAAAATGCTCAAAAACTCTTATTTTTAGGGCGTTATCTCAAGTATATTGGAGCTCTGATCAGATTTAGAATTTTGTTACTCTTTCTCACTGGAGGAGCATTAGATGAGCTGAATAAAATGTTTTCCGATACAATATCACCTCAAAGAGGCGATTCCATATTGATGAAGAGCTCCTTCCCCTTGTACAAT
>CAZQHK010000016.1:91883-101063 GCA_964593455.1 uncultured bacterium | reverse complement strand
AGGTCACCACTATTAATTGGATATTTAGACGCACACAGGACAAGAGTTGTTGATGTTTCGACAAGCATATCTTTCTTCGGACAAGAAAAAGCTCCCCGCACGAGTCAAAAGTTAGAAATTTCTCTTATACATTTCAAGTCGCCTTTGAGCTGGATTTCTAATCTACCAGTACTCGCTTAAATGCTAGGAAGATTTATTATTATCTCTAAAATTTACCCTCAAAATAGCCCGATCTAGCTATGGTCAGAAGCATATGAGTCTTTGATTTTGGAACCGATGTATCTAACTTAACGGGAGTGGTATAATGATTGGGGGCAGGTCAATGTTGAAAGAGAATATCGAAAAATCATGGGTAAAAACTCTCAATGATTAGATAAATTTGATTTTGAATAAACCGAAAACTATAATCCATGCAATCATGATCATTGCATTTTTTGCAAACATAGTCTACTTTCTGTTTGATAATCAAAGCTATATCCGCTTTCTTGAATTATACTTCTCTTCTGACCATCACATTGAAAATCCATCAGCAATTCTTATAAGCCATCTCGCTTTATTTTTTGGTAACGTCCCAAAAGTGTAGGAACGGGTAGATGAAAAGACCTGGGTCCAGCTATAGTAAGTTTGTTTCGACAAAAACAAGCTATAGCGAGGAGAACCCAGGTCATGAGAAATATCATATCACTAGAGATAGCTTCAAGACTACCCGAGGAAGGATTTTCTTTGGACGAACTGGTATACAAAAGCAAAGTGTTGTTCGAAACACAAGGCATCGCCGGCTTTGTTGCCTTGTTACTCAAATTACAGGACGCCTCAATTGTCAGACATTTGCTTGCCGGAACAAACCGCTGGCAACCGGAACCTTGCTGTGAAGCCTGCCTGTACGAGATTTGCCAATACTGCAACAGAACCTTGAAAAGCAGTATTGGAAACATATCGTTCAGGTGGCATAGAATCCGGTGTAAGCATTGTAGGAAAACGTTCATACCTCTACGAGACTTCCTGGGTTTGAAACCTTACCAGCGAAAGAGTTCCGAGCTGGAGCGGATCGTTACGGAAGTGATAAGCGATCAAAGTTATCGGAGAACCTGTCATCACCTTGATTTGATAGGGTCAATCCCCGTTCCCAGGAGCACCGCTCACCGCTGGGTGATGGAAAGTGATTGCGATGAACTCCGTACGGACAACAAGATCGTCGACGTCATCATACCGGATGGAACAGGATACAAACGACGGCCGGACCCGAAAAAAGGTCTCAGTAACCGAGGGGAAGTCCGGGTTGTCATCGGGATCAGAAACGACGGTGAAGTTCTACCATTCGGGGCCTGGTCCGGGAAATCGTGGGCCGAGATTGGACAAACGATACGCCGGAGAACTTTTGGATTTAATCCCATTGCCAAACTCCTGCTCTGCGACGGAGAAGGGGGACTTGCTGAAGGCTTGGCACATCTTGCCAATGATCAGCAACGCAGCCACTTTCATGGCATTCGTGATCTCAACAACTTTATGTGGCAGGACAAGGCGCCTCTAAAGGAACGAAGGCAGATGCAGAAGCAATTGACTGGCATTATTGGAATCGAGCTACCTGAGGAGGACTTCCAGGAAGTTCAGGATAAGGATAAAGCCGCTCTGGAGAAATCCGTTAAGAAAGCAGAGACAGAAGTAGATGAACTCGCAAAAGAATTGAAAACTCGCGGTTACACCAAAGCAGCCAACTACGTAGCCAACACCCGGGATAAACTGTTCACATACGTCAGGTTCTGGTTGAAATATGGCCTTATATCCCCACGGGCTACATCGATGATAGAGCGTATGATGCGGGAGATCGGGAGACGCTTGAAACGGATCGCCTTTGGCTGGTCGGAAAAAGGAGCAGCAAAGATGACCAGGATCATCATCAAGCGAATTACCAACGCAGCTGAATGGGATGAATATTGGAGAAAACGTCTTCGGATTACCGGGAATCTCGAACTGGTGTTCAATGGAGCAAGGGTGATAGCATGATCCTACACTTTTGGGACGTTACCAATTGTTTTCGGAATGATAAATCCTCGTTTTAAGCAGGGAGAAGATGAGTTGGTTGACCAATGAAACATTATAAAATCCCTTTCTTGGATTTTTATCGCGAACACAACATTTCACCTGTTGCCCAAGATATTGCAGATTTGAATAAACACTTTGAGAGACGTAACGCTTTATACAAGCATTGCGGCATAGTACCCCACTTTATCAATGGGAAACATGTTTTGGAGTTCGGTCCCGGAACAGGACACAATGCCGTGTTCACAAATGCTATGAAACCCGACAAGTATACCTTAGTAGACGGAAATTCCAGGAGCATTAGCGAAACAAGCCGGATTTTACAGAATTATTTTCCCGGCACATCAAACTACGAGGTTATCGAGAGTAATATCGAACAATTTAAGTCAAATAGACTATACGATCTCGTTATATGCGAAGCGGTTGTACCCGGACAAATTAATCCACCTGAATTTTTAAAGTCGATTTCGAACTTTGTTGCACCAGGAGGAGTATTACTCATCACGTGTGTCGACTGCGTGTCCATTCAAAGCGATATTTTAAGAAGAATCGCGGCACAAATGATCATTGGCGGCGAGAAACTCAGTTTATCTGAAAAACTGGATAAGCTAAGACCTTTTTTCTCAAAACACCTGGCGACGTTGAAAGGCATGTCACGCTCGATAGATGATTGGATTATTGACAATACTCTCAATCCTATTGTTGGAGGAAAATTTCTATCCATTGAAGACGCAATTCATGCTCTATCAGGTGAATTTCAGGTCTACGGTGTATCCCCGCACTTTTTCACCGATTGGAGATGGTATAAAGACATTCATGGCAAAGATAAATCAAGTAATGATTTAGCAATCGATTCATACCGCAGGAATCTTCACAATCTGTTAGATTACCGTTATGTATATGAACCTATCGATCCCAGTAGGTGCCAGACCTTGAGCGATACTTGCCAGACTGTTCTGGCATCCGTATTACATATACAACGAGAAGGGATAAAGACTGAATACATTTCAACGTTGCTGGAACAGTTGAACACACTTTACTCTTTAACATTGACGTTTTCCAACAACACGGCCGTGTCACTTCTGGAAATAACTAATGCTTTGAAATATCTTTCATCAGGCAAATCCTTTCCAACCAATCTTGATCGATTTTCCGCATGGTTCGGACGAGGGCAGCAATATTTAAGCTTTATTAAGAATACCGGCAGTTCGGTTTAAACCACCGCGCCTGCTGGAAGGCCGCCGTTTTTATGAACGGCTGGACAAACATGTGTCCCAGGTTAACCGGTTTTCTGATGTTCCGGCTGATGTCCTTGATGAATTCGGAAACGCTGAATCGAGGGAACCGGTGTGCCGGTGGACAAATTATGAATAACTGTTTGCGGTATGGTGGGAACCATACTGATATCACTTGCATGACCGGATGATGTCTGGTTTATTATAAGTGGAATTGAGAAAAACAATGTCGGAAGAAAAAGTCAGGATATTAATTGTAAAACTGGGATATTCAGAAACGCTCGATCCCGAGATAGGGCTCTATCCCAGCCTGGGAGATGTTCTGAGAACAACGGCTATTCTCTGGGCACTCAAAGAAAAGTACCCTCAGTCACAGATCTCCTGGCTGGTTTCTAAAGCAGCCAGCCCTCTTATAAAGAACAATTGCTTGATAGACAGAGTGCTCATATGGAACGATTTTGTTCCGTTCCAGCTTATGCGGGAGAAACTCGATGTACTGGTAAATCTGGAAAAAGTGTCCGGTATCTGCGCTCTGTCTGATATGGTCGATGCCTGGGTGAAATTCGGATTCAGGTTCGACAGCCTGACGGGAACCTACCACGCATACGAGACAGGGCTGGACATGGTCCATTACATCGAGCGTAAAAAGAACTCAGCAGAGCACAAGGATGTGTGGCAGAAAATTTTAATAGAGATGCTCGGAGTGAAATGGAAAGGTCAGAAATATATCCTTGGTTATAAGCCTGATACCGAAGTGGTATGCGATGTGGGCTTGAATTACAAAGTTGGAAACAAGTGGCCCACCAAATCCATGCCCATGAGTAAGTGGAAAGAGCTGGAAAAGGAATTACTGGACTGCGGGTATACCGTTTCGTGGCAGGAAGGACTGACGGACCTGTATGAGTATATGGACTGGCTCAACTCCAACCGGTTGATCATCAGTCATGACAGCCTGGGCTTACACCTGGCGCTGGCGCTTGAAAAAAGGGTCGTTGGATTATTTAGTATCTCAGATCCCCGGGAAGTCTACCTGTACCAGCTTGGCCACTCCGTGGTGCCGGACACCGCATGTCCGTACATCCCCTGCTTGAAGCCCGAGTGCGAGTACGATGACTTTTGCATGAATTCCATTTCAATCAATGAAATAGTCCGGGCAGTGAAAGACCATATAGACGTACCTGCTCAGATGCAAAAACAAGGCTGACTTCCTGCTTCTCTGTATATGGTCTGTCATTCTACAACCTCAGAGGGTGACGAGGTCATCGGCGCTGGAAATAATCCGTCTCAGAAAATGAGACATCTCTGTAACAAATCAATCGATTTTAGGCTATACTGATTGTGAACGCAAGTTTTTTTATGTATCGAAAAGAGGAGATTTACTTGGTATCAACAATGACCTATCACCGGACCGGCCATAGATTTCTAGCCGTACTCGTCGGACTGGCTTTCCTGGGAACGCTGGTCGCACCGGGGTTCCAGACCTCTGCCAAGGCCGAGATGACACGCAAGACCAAGGGCAAATTATGGGGTACTTTCGGGGGCGCCGGTCTGGGAATTGCCGTCCTGGCCATGTTCGGAGGGCCCATAACCCTGGGTGCCGCAGCTATCTACCTGGCCGTAGGCGGCACTGCCGGATACCTGCTCGGAGGCGGTGTCGGTTCCTTTGCCGACTGGTTTGAAAAAGAGACCCAGACCAGGAATGATTCGATCGACCGTATTCTCCGCGATGATACGAATGACATGTAATCAATTTTTTACGCCCTAATTTGGAGCCAAATAAAAAGACCTGCCGGTCTTCACGTACCGGCAGGTCTTTTTCTATCTACGTCGCAAATGATTCGTCCTCGAACTGCATCTCTTCGCGCTGAAGCTCCAACTTCCGGGACAGGGTGAGCGCTTCCTCGGCCTTGACCGCCCCGTCCGCCTTGGGATCGTCTCCTTTAGCCGAGTAGAGCTTGATGATCATGAAATACACAAACAGGGGGACCACCAGGAAACAGAAGTAATAGAGGGCCCAAGGCATGGTGATTACTCGCGTTGTGAACCGGTCCAGGTTGAAGAGAGTAATAACCGCGCTGGCATAGTCCACGCTGAAGTTGGCGTGCGGGTTACTGGCCCGGAACAGGCAGAACCCGTCATATCTCCTGGTTTTAAAGGGCCAGATGAGAGACCCGCCCATGTGCCCGGTGAGGTCCTCGGTCAGGTGCCCGGCAAATCCCAGGAAGGCGGCCAGTCCGTACAGGTACCAGTGATGCCATCCGGCCAGTAATGCGATGAGCATGGGAATGAGTGCCAGGGCGGCACCCAACACGTAGCTGTGGCTCCAGGTACGGTGCCAGGGAAGAAACTCCACCACCACGTAATCGTCCTGTTTTCTGAACCCGAACTGCGGGCCGCTCATGATGTCTACCATCGACGGACGGCCGTGCGTCTCCAGGAGGTTTCCGGCCAGCTTGTACCGGCCGACCCGGTTCTCCTTCGGCTCGGTACCCGGATAAGGAACCTGTGAAGTGGAGACTATTTCATTGAGTACTACGATGACTTCATTGGTTTCCCCATCGAACTTGATCATATACTGGCGCCACAGATTAGACGCCAACTGCATGGGGAAAAGCTGGACCTTCCGTTCCTCTCCGGTGGTGTAAACGTCGTCCATGGCTTCGCCTATCTGCCGGGCCATTTTCTGCGGGTCGGGATTAGACGGATCGCAGTCCACCTCCACATCGGCCGCGGCAAAAAACTGCCCCAACTTGAAATCCATGGTATCGGGCATGATCCCGTACAGTCCCCCGAGCAGGAGAATGAATGAGGACTCCGCCTCGGGAGTGCCCAGCCTGGTGCTGGCGGCCATGGACACCGCCGGTGTAAGAAACGAGGAAAGCGCTACCCCGGTCATGAAATGTGTTAATCCTTTCATAGTTTCACCCTCCCCTCAAATCAGGCCCAGAAGCTGGGTTATAGTGTCCCCGTACCCGGCCATGTTAAGACAGATAGGGACCAGGAGAACCGCCATGCAGTTGCTTCGACGGCAGTGATAGAAGACGGGTATCGTGCCAATACATGAGGCCACGGCCAGGACGAACAGGCCGGCCCCGCCCGTCAGTCCTCCGACGATTGCCAGGATCATCACCAGGGCCCCCCAGTATAATCGGTGCAGGTCCACTTTAGGCATGATCCGGGCCACCCAACCGGAAGCCTTGAGAAGCACCAGGAACGACAGGCAACCACTGACGATAATCACCGACAGCATCAGGGCATAGTCCCCTACCTCCGGGGAAAAGACCGGTTTCAAGATGATATTCAGACCGCCTTTTCCCAGCCCGAAAGGCGAAAGCGGCGTGAGCACAAACAGAAACAGGAACGCTCCGACGTAGTAGATAACCTTGGCCACACCGCCGCCGATAATGAAAATCCGGTCGCCGCGACTGGCGGTAGCGTGTCCGGCCAGGATACCGCCTATCCCGGCGGTCACCGCCGGGAGATACGCCGCCAGCATTCCTCCCAGCCCGCCGGCGAAGGTTGATTTTCCAAGCTCTCCCCGGGCCAGTTCAACGGTCGTACCGACGTGCTGTTTGGGTACTTTCTGCTCGGAAAGCAAACTCTGGATGATTGACGGGATGGCAAACAGGCCGACGAAGACCGGCATGATGTTCTGGAATCCCATCTCGTGGGTGATGATGCTCTTGCTGGTAATGATCAGTCCCAGTATCGCCGATAGCCCGAACGTGATGATGCCGGCGAACAGGTTGGCCCAGGCGGTGGTGAGACGTTCCCACACCGAGTGCCCGAGACCGCACCCTTTGGGCCATTCGCTCATGAGCATGTAGACCATGACCAGTCCCAGTATCCAATGCATGTGCACACTCATAATCGAATGCATGTACGGGAAAATGTAGAAGAAAAACGGTGTCAGCGCCGCTAACAGCGCCACGCCACACAGTCCCCCGATACCGGAGAGCATTACCGCTTCGTGCCCCTTGCCGTTCATCAAGTACTTGGTGCCGGGCAGAATGGTCACCGTGGCGGACTCATCCGGGGCGCCGAAGTAGGTCATGGGAATGGCGTTTAAAAACGAAAACGCGACAATCATGGAAATAAAGAAGGGACCGATGGCCGCGAAGGGCATCTTGTCGCCGAGAAATGTCCAGAGCAGCAAGGCAATCCCGGCTACATTGTAGATATGGAGCGAGGGCATCAACGAGCAAATCCCTCCGGTCAGGGTACCGACCAGCGTCGCCCCCAGCGTTATGGTAAACAGGCTCACCTTTATTCCCCCTTTCCGGCGCTGTCCTTGACCTGTACGTCGGTGTGATATCCCGGCTGGACCTGTAGCTGGTCCTTGAAGGCACCAACGATACCGGCTACCCGAAGCACCGTTCCTTTGACCAGCAGCCGGTCCTTTTCGGGATGGAACTTGATGATGGCGGTCTTCAACCAGATGGTAATCGTGCCGGAAGAATCGACCAACTTGACATTGGCTCCCGGCTGGAAGGTCTTGACCGACTCCACTTTCCCTTCCACTACGACCTTCTGGTCAAGCATCTCTTTGGTGACCTGGGAAATGGATAGAAATTCGGCCGAACTCTTCCCGGTCGGCCGGGACACCTGCTCCACCGGTCCCAATTCCACTTCCCCGCCATATCTCAGACTGGCCGGGCTGCCGATGTTCCGGAGTTTGAGTTGCAATCGGCCCTTGTAGTCGCCCACCTGCACCTGCATGGTGAACTTACTGCCGGGCTTGATCAACCGGGTCATCGTAGTTTCATCCGGGATTTTCTCATAATCGGTGTTAAACACCGTCAGGTCCATGTTTCCTGTGTTATCCCTGATCTTGATTGACCGGGCAATGGGTTTTCCGGGTGGGAACTGGCGCACATCCACCACGTGGGCGGTAACTTCCACCACGGACCCTATATCGTCCTGGCTGATAGCCTCGATGGTGCGTACAGGCGGGGTGAACCTCTCTTTCATCTCCAGGCGCCGGGGCATGGAGAGAAACATGGAGGCGCCCCACTTCTCGGTGATACTCAGGTTGCCGACCGCGGAGACGATATCGCCGACCTGCGGGAAATCATCGCCCAGGTGTTCTTGAAAAGCTTTCAGTTTGTCAAACGCACTCAGGGACATCCGGCCGGACCCGTCATCGATGGTCAACGAGAAGGTGTTCTTCTCCGTCACCAGTCTCAGGCCGACCACTCGTCCGGTGACCCGCACCAGAGCCATATTGTTGTTGACGTCGATGGATCCGATATTGATCTCGGGCGGCACCTTGGCCCGGGCCGCAAACCAGAGCATGATCAGACCGATGATCGCCCCGGCAACCGCCAACCGCCGGACAATTTTCACTCCCATACGGGTGGTCATGGTCGCCTGACAGTACGGGCAGCGTTCATACGCCCCGACAAAACGGCCGCAACTCGGACAATACGCGTCGTCGGGCAACACCTTCGATTCGGGTAAGGCAGGTTTGCTGCCGGCGGTTTGCCCGGTTTCCTCCTCTTTCATCTCAACTTGCTGCTCTTCCTCTGGCCCATCTGGTGGCGGCGCCTTCTCTTTCGACATCATTTCACTTCCCTTCCATTCTCGTGCATATTAGTGGCAAATAATGCGAAAAACACGGTCCTGCCTGACGCGTTGACGAAACCTATCTCTGAGCGGACCGTCAAACGAATACGGGAAACAATATCTGCTTGTCCTATAGTACAATGTAATTAATATCACACACAAGTTTAAAATGGGTCTGGAAAAGTCCCTGAAAGAATTCCCGTGTCAAGTTGGCTATCCGACCTGCTATCCAAGCGTGTTCTTAACAATGTGTAAGTGCTTTAAAGTCCCGTGACTATTGATCGTGGAAGCAAATTGTGCTAAAATTGTTTTGAGTTTATCAAGTGCTCTACCCAGACAT
>CAZQHK010000016.1:0-91783 GCA_964593455.1 uncultured bacterium | reverse complement strand
GAGCTTATTCACACCGCCGGCTACAAACACGTGGAGATTTTTGCCAAAGAAAATCACTTCCTGTGCGATAACGCAGAGAGTGTGGACCGGGTCAAAAATGAGTTAACCTCGCGTGCCCTGGTACCGGTCTCTTTTCACGCACCTTTTGGCCGGAATATCGATATAGCGGCTACCGGCGAGCGAGAGCGGGGATACGCGGTATGGCTGATGAAGCAAGCCCTGCAGGCAGCCGCTACTATCGGCTGCCTTATCGTAGTGATGCATACCTCGGGCCATGCAGCCAACACGCCTCACGAAGCAGAACAACTGCTTATCCAACTCCAGAAAACTCTCAACGAAATTCTGCCTGTGGCCGACAGGCTGGGAGTTAAAGTAGCCCTGGAGAACATCACTCCCAATTATATCGGCGGCGATCTGAATAACCTGGTAAAACTTGCCAAGAAATACGGAAAGATGGGAGTCGGTATCTGCCTGGATACCTCCCACGCTCATCTCTGGACCAACATTACCGAGTTCATCTGGCAGGCCGGAGGAAACATTATCACCACTCACATTTCAGATAATAAGAAACAGCATGACGCCCACATGCCGCCCGGCGGCGGCAGCATTAACTGGCCGGAGGTGTTAGCGGTCATGAATGCGGTGGGATACAACGGTTTCTTCACCCTGGAACTCATCCGGCCGAATGGTTACCGCGGCAGTTGGAACACGTTTTTGAGACGGGCAGGATACGCGTTGAAGAACCGGCTTGAAGTCACTACCGGAATATCAGCTTAACGAGAGTAACACAGCAGTTGTGGATATTTTTGAAATAGCAGTTTCCGGTTTACTTGTTGATAACTATCCCGAGTAGTTCAGCGGCATATTTTATCAATATGTACAAGATGCCTAAAATCGCTATTCCCAAAGCGGAATTGAACACCAGATCGCCCAGTTTCTTCGACTTTTTCTTCTTCTGGCGGATCCGTACAACCTTGACCATGGTATTTGTGGATACGACCGCCTGTCCTTGGACATCACCGATGAGCAATACTCCTATCACCAGGGAGTTCGGATCCTTCTTTCTACGGCCGATAGAAACGACTCTGGCCGATGACTTGAAACCGCTTGCCCGGGAAGCTATGACAGTATCGTTGATCCTCAGTTCCCCGGCCGCCAATCCATCCACGGGATCAACAACCAGTTCGACCTGGCTGGCAGCGGAAACCTCCTCTTCCTTTTCTTCCGAATCTGGCTCAGCCGCTTCGTCCGGCCAGGCAGGTTCATCTGGCTTCACGGTGTTCCCGGTATCAGGCGGCTCATCAGGCTGTTCCTCTTCCTGTTCCGAATCCGCTACCTTTTCTTCTTGAGTTCCGTCTGTCTCATCCTCCTCGGCTTCTGTTTCAACCGGTTCACTGAGCTCTTTTTTATGGTCATCAGCCTCGGTTTCCGGACCGGCATCGCCGGGGTCTTCAACACGCTCCTGTTCGGCTTGTTCCTCTTCCTTTTTCACGTCGTCGGTCTGATCCCCGATCGGCGTTTCTCCACTCACATCTTCTCGTTCAGGCAAAGCCGATCTTGACTTCTTTTTCTTGCTCTTGTTGAAAGCCACCTCACTGAGGATTTCCACGGACAGGTCACTGGCAGGGAAAATGGTGGTGAGATCCTCCATGAGCAACTCGTTCAACAAAACAGCTTTCAGCTCGATATTGGCATCATCACCGATAATTCCCACCAGCCTGTCGACCCGCTCCAAAGAATACGCCTCGAACTGTGTCTCGAGCTTCTTGGTAAAATCCGTCAGGAACAGCTCGTTCACCTTCTCCTGCTCCACCTGGAGGAGATCGAGGAAATCCTCCCAGGTTCCCAGCATGTCGATTTTCTGGTAAAACTTTTCCGTGAAATATTTGACCAGGGCGACACATTTGTAAACCCTCTGCTTACTTGAATCTCCGATAATGATCAGAAATCCCAGAAGACTCCGCTTCCGCTCCTCGAACCTGGCCTTGATAATGAACATGAACGAGTCGTTAGAACTCATAATAAGGATGACCCCGTATAAAGTATTTTCCTATGAAAGTGTACCATGTTTAAAACAAAAATTGTACTTGGCAGTAAAGTACGTCTCAGTAAGCTTTCTGGCAGGAAGTATGGAACGTAGCGTGAATTCGCCGGCTAATTCTGAGGCCCGGTACCTGATACCGCACTGGTGGCCGCGCTCAAGACCGCGTCCACTTGAAGATACTGGGGAATGGGCGCCGTAGAATTCCAATCGTTGGTGCCATCGGCAATACCGCCGATAGTGGAGTCAACCACTTCTTCATCCGCACCGTTATTGCCGGCCAGGTAGTTGCGTCCCTGATTAGCGCCGCTGCCCAGTACGCCGCCGCCTTCCACAGCGTATAATCCGTTGTTCTGGATATTGCAATAGGTGATCGCCGGATCGGAGTCAAAACTCATAATGCCGTTGCGGTTGTTCGAAGAGATGACGTTCCAGTTGATGAGGGGCGCCGAGTCGTTCCGACAGCGGATTCCGTCACCCAGGGCGTCACCGTCAGAAGTTGAGTTGATCTCGTTGTAGGTGATGACCGGAGCCGACTCGTCTATCTCCACACCGAACGTTTTGTTCTGGCGAATCCAGTTGTTTTTTACTGTCGCCAGACACTCCTTTTCCAACACCAGGCCGGAATCGTTCTCCTCGATGAAATTTTTCTCCACGGTAGCAGCGCCGCCGGAAATCCGTATCCCGACCTGGCTGCCTTTTATCTGGTTGGAGGATACCTCGATGGTCGAACTCTCCAGCCGGACATTCTCGGTCACGCTATCTTTGATCTGGTTGTTGTTGATTCGGCCCGACGTGACATCTCGGCACAGTATTCCAAAATCATTGCCGGCGATCTGGTTATCTAATACCTGCGGCGAACAGTTCTGAAGATACACCCCGATTCCGGTCAAACTGTTCTCGATAATACTGTTCTCGATCTTGGCCTCAGCCGCATCCAGAATCCTCACTCCATTCCGGCAACCACTCACCTTGTTGTTCTTGAACAACGGCGATGACCCGGTAGCGATGAAAGCCCAGGAGATAATGTTCTCAAATGAACAGCCGGTGACTTCGATGGTCGAACTTGATTGGGACTGCACGCCATCAAAACATTCGCTGAAGGAGCTATCACGCACCCGCGGGGAGGAAAGCACCGACTTGACGCCAATCCGAGCGTACTTGATGATTGCCTCGTCGATGAGACATCGCGCGTCGTCGCTTTTGTCCCTGAACACAATCCCGTACCAGTCTCCGTATACCGGGTTGGCGGAAGACGAGGTAAAGGTTATCGGGGAGTCGGACTTCCCGGAAGCATTAAGGACTCCTTCCACTAACAGCTCACACAAATAGGGATCTTCCCCGGAGCTGAGCGAGTCATTTGCGGCGAATTGAATGGTGACCCCCGGCTCGATGGTCAGGACGACATCCTCGGCTATGGTGAGATCACCGGTTATGAGGTACGGTGAACCCGCCTCCGTAAAGGTCGTATCTCGCAGAAGTTCACCAGCCAGAACGTTCGTGGCCTGGATGGATACTTCATTGGAGGCGAAATATTCACCTTTCTTGTTAATAACGAACACCTTGTAATAATACGTACCGTCGTCCAGGATAATGGAATCGAATGCCCATGGCTTGTTACTATCGGTAATACTGGCCACCAGGACGTCTTTCTTAGAAGCACCGGAAGAACTCGACCGGTAGAGCTCATAGGCGGCGAATTTGATATCGGTTGTTTTTTCCCACTGCAAACGGATACCGCGACCATTGATAATTTCCGGATCGTTGAGTTCCACTGAAATCAACGTAAAATCTACACCGTTAGTATTCGAGTGGAGCTCCACATTGGTGTTCTTTATTACCGACTTGTATCCATCTTTCTCGGCGATCACCTCAACCACCCCGAGAGAAACCCAGGCAATCTGGTACTTTCCGTCACTGTTGGTCGTTCGTTTTGGTTCTACTCCATAGACATAAACTATCGCATTCTCAATGGGGCTGCCGCTCGAATCTTTCACCGTACCTTCCATCGTGGTGTAGAGTGAGCGCATCCGGTCGGAGACGCAGCCCGAGAGAACGGCCACTATAAGAGCAAAAATGGAAGCGACCAGGCCCGTTACCGGAACCCGGCGAACGCTTTTCCGGTTCACGTTGTTTCTCCTCTGCACGTTCCCGGTCAAAGACAGCGGTTTACTGACCGAGATACAAATCTTCCCGGACCATGATGAAGTTGACACTGTAAACGGTATCGCCGAGAGGGATAGTCACGGCCCGCATGCGCTTGATATATCCGGTTTTTTCCGCAAAGACAACCTGGTCTCCGATGGGAATATCGCCCAATACGAACTTGCCTTTGGAGTCGGAATTCGTAAACTGCGACGCCCATCTGACGCCGGTAGCGGAAATTTTAACTCCTTCGATCGGCGTACCCATGGAATCGGTCACAAGACCTTCAACCGCTCCCATCTTGTCCCCACGTTCATTTACCTGACAGCCGAACGCCATCGCCATACAGCCAAATAGTACCAGCACTACCGCTAAAATTTTCTTATTCACTCGAACGACCCCTTCAAGTAATTGTTTCTAACACCATCTTCCCCATGTTGTATCGGCAAAGAGAAAGGTAAACTGTAGCGTGAAACTATACCTGTTGAAGATACGTTATTTCTATCTAAAGGCACTGATTGCTTGGCGAAAAGTTACCGTCTCGGCAAAACCGAGTCCTGGCTTGTATTGACGGTATTCCGTATGGTAAAATGTTCCAAATTTTGCTGTTACACGGAAAAAGCAGCACGTCTTCAATTCCACACCATAGGAAGGTTGGTACATCTGGATGTTTAATTCTATTCGCAAACGAATGTCAATTCTGACCATAACCGCTTTATTGGTTCTGCTCTCCTTCTCATTCAGTCTGGCCGCCCCGGTAGAAAAGGGCAAAGGACTCAAGAAAAAAAGCACCGAAGATGATTTCAGGCGCGATATCAACATACTGCGGCAAGCAGTGACTACTCTGTACGAAAAATACGAGAAGAAATTTACCTCGCAGGAGATGGTTTACACTTTAATCAAGGAATACGTCAAAAGTCTCGATCCCTACACTCATTTCATCGAAAAAAAAGAGAGCGAGGAGATGGGAATCCGGCTCAAAGGAGAGTACGGAGGCCTGGGGATCGTGATCAGCATCAGGGATGAAATACTCACTGTCGTCTCTCCCCTGGAGGACACTCCCGCGGAACGGGCCGGCGTGGAAGCCATGGACCGCATCATCAAGATAGACGATGAGTTTACCCGGGGAATAACGCTGGAAGAAGCGGTCAATAAGATGCGCGGCGTCCCCGGAACCCTGTGTATCCTGACCATCAAACGCAAAGATGAGGTCAAACCCCTTATATTTGACCTGACCCGGGCGGTCATCCACCTGAAATCGGTAAAATCCCGGATGTTCGATGAAAAGTATGGGTATGTCCGCATCGTCAATTTCAGCCGTGACACCGGGAAAGACCTCCGTGAAAACCTGCTGACCCTGAAAAAAGATAACCCGAAAGGCCTGATCCTCGATCTTAGATCGAATCCCGGCGGTCTCCTGCAGGGAGCGGTGGAGGTCAGCAGCATGTTCCTGCCAAAAGATGATCTGGTCGTCTACACCCAGGGACGGATACCGTCGAGTAATGCCAAGTATTACACCAATCAGGAACCAATTTTCCCAAAAATCCCCCTGATAGTTCTCATCAACCAGGGCTCAGCTTCGGCCTCAGAGATCGTTTCCGGTGCTATCCGGGACAACAAACGGGGTATCCTGCTGGGAATGAAATCCTTCGGCAAAGGCTCGGTTCAACATATTTTCCCACTGCTCGACGGCTCGTCGCTGGTGGTGACAGTCTCCAAGTATTACACACCCAGCGGTGTAGTCATCCACGAAAAAGGACTCACTCCCGACGTGGTAATCGAGATTCCCAAGAAGAAAAAGGAAACCACCGAAAAAGATGAGTTGGGGGAAGAAGACCCGGAGAAAGAGGACAACTTCCTGAAAGACATCTGGAAAGAGCAGGAAGAAGAAGAGCGGAACAATCATGATCAGGTTGATAAGCAAGAAGAACCGGCCGAAGAAGGGACCGAGGAAGAAGAACTTTCCGATGAAGAGAAGTTGAAGAAAGAAAACGCGGAGATTCTTGAGCGAGACTACCAGTTAAAGAAAGCCCTGGAGCTTTTGGATGTCTCGGACATCCTCGGGGGTAAGTAGTTCCACCTGTTTTTCTTGAAGCGGATACGGCGGCAATGCCACAGGCTCATAGACGGTATATCTCCAGCGCAGGTGAGCTTTCTATCGGTTTTCCCAGGTGCTCCCTGAGCAATTTTGACACATTCATTCTAGCTAGTCTGGCCGTCTTCGACAACGGCTGGTGATGACGACTGATGTTACCACCGCTTCCACCATCATTCCCGTAGCCTCTCAAATGATGGACGAGCAGCGTGAAACCCTTTGATTTGATCGATTCAAGATCACGTTTATCGAAGGACTGCGTTTGCCCTATCGTGCCCTGTTTTCGCTGGCCCAGGTGAGAGAGAAAAGATAGGAACGTGTTTTTTTCAACCAGCCGGTCGAACTCGGGGGGATGAGCAAATCCAATATGCACACCGAATCCGGTCAGTCTCGGACGGCCATGATGAATCTGCCAGTATGCTCCTTCCACGGCTGTTTCAGCCGAGAGCAGGGGAATATCGATTACTTTGCCGCCGTCTTGTATGACCGTCTCCAGTTCAGGAGGGAAATCCGGAAGCGGGATGAGCATCGCCGGGTGGCGCACCAACAGCAAACCGGGAATAAGAACAACCAGCACGATGACTCCCCATGAGACCAGTTTTTGCCGGGAACGAGAAGGAATTTTTCCGATCACAGCCTTAACCGAGTAGCCGGCGGCCAGGGCCAGGCAGAAACAAGAAAAAACAGCAAAACGAGTCGTATCAAGCACCCGGGAGAAAAACGGGACAAAAGCATAGAGGAATCCGAAAGGAAGGGGTATGGTGATATTCAAACCCGGTATCCACAAGCTGTTACCGAGAGCCAGTAAAAAGTACAGCACGGCTCCTACAATCCACAACCACGGTTTCTTTCCCTTCAGAAATAGAAGTGGAAGGAGAAGCACCAAACATGTTGCTACCAGCGGCTCCTGGAAGAAAAATGAGGGAGACATCCAGGTGAACGGCCGTTCACCGGAAAGCTCATCGGGAGTATCACTCGCTGACGGCGTCTTCATCGGCAGGAGGTTGCCTGCCGCAAGACCCTGCACACGCCCATGTTTAAGGGCAATTTGCAGGTATGGATAGAGCAGCGGCAGCGTGAGAAAACCCGCGAGAATGCATACTGTCAGAAGTCTTAAAAGATTTCTGCGTAACCGCAGCGTTCCTTTTTTGAAATACATCATACCGCTGTGCAGGAGAAGCAAAATAAAGGTAAATAACGGATAGAACCAGTAGAAAAACCCCATCGAGACCAGAAGCAGTGAAGCGATAATTCCCCGACCCCGACCACCTTGTTCCTGATAACGAAGATACATCATCAGGAACAATGGCAGGAACCACATGAGTGCCTGGTCTGTCCGGTTGACGTTGAGTGCGGCCCGGACGGAGAACGGATTAATCATAAACAATAAACCGGACAGGAATGCCAAAGCGGTATCCTCCAACAGGCTGCGGGCCAGCAGGAAAACCGACACACCGTTCAGGAGAAGCAAGAGCAGGCTAAAACTGTTTCCATCTGCCGGGCTCCCCCAGAGCAGCCTAAACGGCACCATGAAAATGTTGTTGTGCAAATGTGGGATATAAACGTGTATGTTGTATCCTTCCGGTTGATACATCAGGTCGGTCCAGAACAGTTTTTCCGGGTGACTGATAAATTCTCCCAGGTGGTCGGCCGCATACCACGAATACCAGTAAGGAGAGACCGTGTCATCATTGAGATGTCCGTAAATGTGAGTGGAGAAACGAAGGATAAGCGGATAGGTGAATATCAGGAGAATAAACAGGTATCCAATTGCTGTTCCTAGAACGGCACGGATTCCGGAGCCCTGCAACCATTTTCGTAAACCGCCAAAGTACATGAAATTCCTCACGATACCCTTTTGGTAACACGTTTCACTACCCATTAGTATACACTACCAGAAGTGGAGTCCTGCATTGTTTAATAAACGCATGAGCAAACATAAAAGGTGAGGGCTAGCCCGCAAATTTCACGAGTTGTCGTCATGAGGTCGCGAAGTCGTGCGCAGCTTCAAGGCCCGCGACTAAGCCTTCCGCAAGCGTATCCGTTGCGATACGTCGAGGACAGGCGACCGAGCGTAACGCAGAAGGTGCGTGTGAATTCGTGGCCGTAATAGACATACTGGTGAAATTTGCGGGCTACAACGATTTCGAGCATCCGGTGATATGGAAGTCCTCGAGCCTGACACAGGGGAAAGCACCGTGGCCGCCGAACTCCGAGGCGCACACCCGGCGTCCGTCGGAGATACCCGAACAGCGGGAGAAGGCGTCCAGCACCTTCTCATTGAAACGCAGGTTCTTGAGCGGGCGGACGGGTACCCCGTTTTCAATCCAGAAAGTCCCCCCCCGGGTCATCCCGGTTAAAAGCGCCTGACGCTCATCACGGGTGTTCACATACCAGAGCCGGGTGATCAGGATTCCTTTATCCACTCCCTTGATCAATTCGTTACGTTTAACGGTTCCCGGTTCCATAACCAGGTTACGCGGGAATGGCCCGTAGGGGACCCCGGGGGGTAGAGAGTGTCCCGTTGATTCCCTGCCGGATCGGCCGGCGGTGCGGCGGTTGTGAGTCACTCCCATGGCCACACCTTTATCGATCAAAGGCACCTCTTGACGGCACACGCCTTCGTAGTCGAAGGGAACTCCCCTGATAAGCGGATGGTAGATATTATCGTGTATGGTAATGTTTTCACCGGTTACCTTCTTCCCGATACTGTCGGTGAAGAAACTTCTTCCCTGCTCCAGGGCCAGCGCCGAAAATCCGTCGAAGGCCATTACGTGCCACAGGAACGAAACCGCCATCTCTTCCAGCACCACGGTGTACCGGCCGGGTTCGATCTCCCCCGGTTCCCCGGGGATTCGGACCTTGCCCAATGCTTCATCGAACCGTGCCTCCACATCCAGGTCATCAAAAAATGGTCCATGCTGCTCGGCCCAGCCGATGCGGCCGTCAGAAGCCTTCAGCAGTAAGATAATGTTAGAGTTGGTCCAGGAGTGGTACCTGAAGGTTCCCGCGGAATTGGCGTAAGCCAGCATACTGTCGCTGGTCACAAAAGAACCGGACATATTCAGGTTTTCCGCTCCAGAGCGGCGGAAATATCCTTCAAGTACAGTCGACTTATCATCAGGAGTGACCTTCATGACCCGCGGATCATAGCTTTTCAAGATATTCTTTTCAGGATCGGGCATGGCCATCAGAGGCGGCAGCTCTGGGTCTTCCTTCTGGTGGCGCGTTATCTCCAGAGCATCGTCTACCAGGCGTTTGAGCTCGATACCGTCGAAGACATTGCGGGAAGCCACCCCGGCTTTATTTCCCAGGACAGTCTTCACCATAAGCTCGTAATCTTTTTTCAAAACATTCTGGTGAATGCGGTTGTCAGCGAATCTGGTCAGGAACATTTTGCCCCCCGTCAGGATGATCTCCGTCCCGTCCGCCGAAGAAAAGGAGATGGCTTCGTTAAGCAGGCGCCTGGCCCAGTCTTCCTGGATCATGATTACACCCCTATCTCCACGTTCCTGAACCGGGCACAACTGACGCCGTGCCCCACCCGTCCGGCCTGGGCCGGACGACCTTTTCCGCAATTGGCAAAACCCCACATCTTCCAACTGTCCCGGTTGGCGATAGCATCGCAGCTACGCCAGAAAACCGGCGTTATACCGTTGTAGGTGGGGTTCTTGACGATCTTGACGATCCGGCCTTTCTCGATCCACCACCCGATCTCTCCGCCAAACTGAAAATTGAGACGTTTGTCGTCGATGCTCCAACTGCGGTTACAGGTGATGAGCAGCCCCCGTTCGGTAGACTCGATTATTTCATCATAGGTGCAATCCCCCGGAAGGAGACTGACATTGACCATCCTGATCAGTGGGATATTGTTCCATCCGTCGGCCCGCATGGCGCCCATGGAAACCGTGCCGATATCGGCGGCAGTCTCCCGGGACGTGAGAAACCCGATAAACCGGCCTTCCTTGACGATATCATGGCTGCCCGCCGGCACTCCCTCGTCGTCGTATCCGAACGTACCCAGTCCGCCGGGAGTAACGGAATCGGCCACGATGTTGACGACCTTTGACCCGTAGGTGAAGTTGTTCAACATGTCCGGAGACAGGAAGCTGGTACCGGCAAAATCCGCCTCGGTTCCCAGGACCCGGTCGAGCTCGATCGGGTGACCTACGGACTCGTGTACCTGGAGAGCAAGCTGGTTCCCGCCCAGGATCAAGTCCGCCTTGCCGGTGGGCGCCAGGTCCGCTTTGAGCAACTGGACGGCCTCCTCAGCCACACGGCCGGCGTTTTTAAGCAGATCCAGTTTCTCAACCGCCTCGTATCCCGCCTGTCGCCAGTTACCACCGAAACACATCGGATAGTTCCGGACCTGAAAATCTCCTTTATCCACCGCCTTAGCAGTAACACCGGCAGTGGTGTTGTAGATAGTTTGCTCGACCAGGGTACCGATGGAAGTCGCCAACAGTTTGTGTTCTCTCCAGAACCGCAGGATCGACTCCCGGACCTTCACCCCCGGCACCGCGGCCATGGCGTCGTCGCAGCGCTGCAGTAGATCGATTTTCTCTTCCAGCGGTACCGTCCAGGGATCTTTTTCGCAGGGCGAGCACCATTCTCCGATCTGTTTTTCCACCGGAGCGAGTTTGACCTTCGTACCGCCGGCCCGGGCTGAGGCCCGGGCAATAGCAATAGCCCGTTTAACAGCTTTGGTCACTTTATCGCCGGTCAGGTCGGGGTTACCGGCAAACCCCCAGGCGCCTTCCACCAGGACCCGTACGCCCATACCCAGTTCGCTATGCCGGTTAAGCCCGACGACGATACCGTCCCGCATGGTGATCGACTCGGAGATGATGCGGTGAAGCCGTACTTCAGCATAAGAGGCGCCATGCTCCATGGCCATGTCAAGCGCCCAGAGGGCTACGCTTCGTGCCACCACACTCCATCACCTCCATTAATCCGTATCCCCGGGTCCTGTTTGACTATCTAACCAGTGTGCCTACTCTCGTGAAATATCCAGGCTATGGAAGAAATATCCCTAACCGTACCGGACCTTTCGGGGAAGCAATCCGGTAACCACGAAGGTGTCTTCGCAGGATCTCCGGTTCTTTGCATCCCTCAAAAAATGCCTGGCGGGTTTCCTGAAACCCGGCCTTATTATATAAAACATCTTCCACCAATTTAAAGGCCAATCGGCGGGAAACAAGGTTCTGCGTGTAAGCATCGGCTATCTGGGTCACCAATTTGGCCCGGTGGTCGTTGATACAGCGCATCATTGAGGCCGGGTCCTTCTCCCGGCCGTCAACCAGGATGATGTTAAAATATCCCCCAACCCCGATATTGTGCCGCGAGGCGGTATTTACCGAACAGATGAGAGCCATGATACCTTCCACCCGGTCGATCACGTCTCGCCGTTCCGGTAATGATTTCCGGCCCATGTATTCGGACATCAAGAGATCGGTGGCGTCCAGCCCCGAACCTTCAGCCAGAAAGATAAACTGAACCGGTTCGCATATGAACTCGATAAGCGATGTGTGGTAGATCCTGAACCCTTCCCGGGGTTCATAACCGGCCAGCAGTCCGGCATTGACGAACACGCCCCGGTTGGTTTGCCCGCGATTCTTCCAGGTGAGCGCTTCTAAAATCTCCTTCTGTACGTCCTTGTCCTTGATCTCTATTTTTCTTTTTCCACCCGGCTGGGTGGTGTCATCGATCGTGTAGGATCCGCGGCAGAAATCCCGGGTGTTAAAACCATAATGGCTGACCATGTGCTCGTCCACGTGCCTGTGTTTCATCTTGCACTGCTCGTCGTAAGCCAGGTAGGCCAGGTTCCGTATAGTCAGGAATGTTTCGGGCGGACGGCCCAACCGTTCCCGGGCATCGTCGAACTCTTTCTGAACCCGTTCCCGGATTTTCTGTTTGATCTCGTCACCGGTGCTGGAAGAACCGGTATTGCCGTAACAGGCGACTAAACCGTAACGGTCCCTGATTTCATCGGGAATAACCGGCTTGATCTTATCGGCGGAGTAAATTCTCATGTCTTCCGGGTTCCAACCCCGGCATTCGTCACATACCATGGCCCCTTTAAGGCTGTCGAAACGGATGGCGTTGATCGAAGTCATTGGCCCGCTTCCTCTCCGGTATGTCCGATAGATTTGCGATCCTGTACCTCCAGTTGACTGAGTTTGTAGCCCTCCAACAGCAGATGGAGACGATCGGCGTCGGGAACGGAAGCAAAGAGTTCCTTTTCAACTTTCTCCACGGAAGATCCGCCAAACATCAAGGAACCCATCAGGTTATATGCTTTCTCGTAGTCTAAAGCGCCGCACTCCATAGCGGTGACAATTTCAGCAGCCAGCGTGGTGGTATGATACGGGATTTCACGATAACGCTCGGCGTGGGAGCCGGCCGTATTGTCGAGGTAGATGATATTGAAGGCTCCGCCTACTTCGCTGAAATACTGTACCGCGGCCAGGCCGGATTTAAGCAGGACAATCATTCCTTCCACCGGGTCAAATCCGCCTCGGCGCTCGTCCAGTATCTTACCGTTCAGGAACTCGGCAAACGTGATTCCCGAAGCGTACTTACCGTTGCCGATTGCTTCAAAACCGCCCGAAGTGACGGAGAGAACGCCTTCTTTGACGTTAATGTAATAACAGGTGACGCCTTTCTTTTCATCATAACCGAAAAGCACTCCCCGACTCTCGATCAGGTCGTTGATAAACGACACTTTTCCTTTTCCCGAAGAAACCTCCCTGGCTTCCTTCTTAACCAGGTCCTGAAGAATCTCCACCGACTCGCCGTTGAAATCAAAAGATCCCTGGTTAAGATCATCCATCCCAAATCCGAAGTAGAGACGAATCACGTTCTCCAGGCGTCGTTTCAGCGCTTTGTGCAGTTCCTCGAGAACGATCTTTCCCAACTCTTCAAGGGTGGAAGGAGCGCCTTCTTTCAGTTCTTCCCCGTTTTCCGGCAGATAGACCGCCAACCGGGAGCGAACCGTCCGGACCACATCAAGAAAGAAGGTAGGACTCCCGGCCCCGCCCAACACAGCTTCAAGTCCCGTTTTGTCTGAAATTTGTTCAGGAACAATATTGTGAAGATTCTCGGAGAAAAATGTCCGGCGGCGGCGGCGATGCCAGTATTCTTCGTCGCTTAAGATAGCTCCACGTTTATAGTCAAACCGCAGAGCGTTCACAATCGGCATATGGGTACGCTCCTCTCAAGATAAATAATTCCAAATAAAACACGGTCTGAATGAAGGCCTAATTGTAGCACATCGGCCTACTCTTTGGAAGTGGTTTAAGCCCTCCCTGCATTCAAAATTGACGTCGACCCCGCAGCACAGTAAAATGAAGATGAGTTTAACTTCGGAGAGATAATGATTAAACGGATCAAGGAGTGGCTGTCTATTCATGGTATCATAGCTTCTCCTGAACGAGAGCGCTAAAAATCATGAAAGGAGACCCGGTACCGTGGAGAACCATGTGGTGGACGCTATCCGGTCTATCAAGGCCGACTACATTGAAATCCGGATAGAGGAATACGATACCACCGAGATTCTTTTCAGAAGCGAGAAACTGGAAAAATTGACGGAAAGCACCTTCGTGGGCGGTAATGTCCGGGTCTTCCACGAAGGAGGATGGGGATTTTCCTCGTTCAACAATCTGAAGAATCTGGAGTATAATATCCGCCTGGCCGACCGGATGGCCCGATGCGTAGCCGCCCAGAAGACAGGCCTGGCACCGGTTCTCCGGGAGGTAGCCCAGATAAAAATCAAACCCGAGGACGATCCACGGCGGATACTACTGGCCCGCAAACTCTCCATGCTGGAAGACTATAACGGGATAATTTTCTCTCACCGGCCGGCCATAGAAAGTTCCGTCGTCGCTTACCATGACGTGTTTAAAAAAGTAACGATTCTAACCTCCGACGGCTGCCTGGTATCCCAGGAGAAAGCCGACTATACCATGAGCGCCAGCGCTTTAGCCCGACGCTACGACACCATTCAAAAAGCCATCATGAGTTTTGGAACCATCGAAGCCGGCAAAATGTTCGAATCACGCCACGACCAGGTGGAAGAGATCGTCAAACGGTCCGTGAATATGCTCTCGGCTTCCCCGGTCAAAGGAGGCCGTTATCCGGTAGTGCTCGATCCCTACCTGGCCGGTACCTTCATTCACGAAGCTTTCGGACACCTGTCGGAGGGGGACTCGGTCTGCAACAACAAGCGGCTCTGCGAACTGCTCTCGATCGGTACCAGGTTCGGGCCATCGACTCTGAACATCGGTGATGGAGCCGCTATCCCGGGACACCGGGGGTCCTATCTCTACGACGATGAAGGTGTCCCGTCCAAAAAAACCTACCTGATACGGGAAGGGGAACTGGTTGGCCGGATGCATTCGCGGGAGACCTCTTTCAGGATGGATGAACCCGTTACCGGAAACGCACGGGCCCTTGACCACCGATTCTCACCGCTGGTGCGGATGACCAATACGTTTGTGGAACCGGGTGATACCAGTTTGGACGAGATGATCGGCGACATAAAACTGGGTATACTGGCCTGCGGCACCACCGGCGGCCAGACCTCGCAGGAGATGTTTACGTTCAGGGCCCAGCATGGATACATGATCAGAAAAGGCAAAATAGCGGAACCGGTGCGTAATGTGATGCTGACCGGAAACGTGTTCGAATCGCTCAAAAACATCGAGGCCGTCGGCGACGAGATAGTCTGGAGCGAAGGCGGTGGATGCGGGAAAGGCGGACAGTTTCCCCTGCCCCGTTCAAAGGGATGCCCGGCCCTGATGATCAGGGATGTCGTGGTTGGAGGCATGTAACGTGAAGGACATGAAGCAGATGACGGAGATTCAAGGAAACGAAAGCACCCTGAAAAACGAGCAGGCCCGTGAAGTTCTCTACGCGGGGCTTGAAGAAGCCGCCAGGGCCCGGGGGACATCCCTGGAAATTTTTTATGAAACGCGGGATTTGGATCATTTCAGCTTTGAGAACCGCGACCTCAAACAGAGCCAACACAAGGAGTCCGAAGGCTGGGGACTCAGAGTTTTACGGGACGGACGCATGGGAATCGCCTCCACCACCGAGTCCAGCCGATTGATGGAAGCGCTCCTGCTGGCTTTGGAAATGGCCCCGCTCGGTCCCACCTCGGCAGCCTCGTTCCTGACCCCGGCCACCTCTTTTTCTCCGGTCAAAACCTTCGACCGGGAGGTGGCGGACCAGGACATCAACAGTCTCATTGATATCGGCCGGGAGGTCGTCGACCGGGTGCTGAAAGATCTACCCGACGCCAATGTCCTGGCTGATGTGTATCGCGTGTTCGAGCTCAAATCGGTAAGAAACAACCAGGCTTTGAAAGGGAGCTATCTCCAGAGCCTGGTAGTGGTATTCGTCTCGGCTAAACTCGTAAAAGAAGGTGACATTCTCTCCTGTTCCGAGAGTTCTTACTCCTGCCGTTGGGACCCCGAGCATTTAGCGGGTGTGGCCCGGAAACTCGTGGAAAAAGTTCAACTGGCCCGCGAAATAAGCTCCATGAGCACCGGACAATGTCCGGTGCTTTTTACCGGATCGGCGATAAATGCCATTTTGCTGCCGCTGTTGGCGGCCGTGAACGGCCGGAGTTTTCTGGAAGGTATCTCCATCCTGCAATCCAGGATGGATAAGGAAACCTTCAGCTCAAACCTGACGGTGGTGGATGACAGCACCATGGATTTTCTACCCGGAAGCTCGCCCTTTGACGACGAGGGAACGCCGTCACGGCGGACCGTCCTGGTAGAAAACGGCATTCCCAGCTCGATTATCTGCGATCTGGAGACCGCCGCGCGTCTCAAAATCCCACCCACCGGCAACGGGTACCGGAGAAGCCGCAGCGGCGGTACCAGTTTTGCCGTCATGCCGCACACCACCATCAGCAATATAACCGTCTCTCCAGGACCTGCCCCGCTCGAAGAGATTATCCGCATGGTGGACGATGGTCTGCTCGTGAACCAGGTCATGGGCGCCGGCCGGGGCGATATTCAAAACGGGGATTACTCGGTGAATGTCTATCTCGGATACCGGATCAAGAACGGGCAGCTCGCCGGCCGCGTGAAGAACACCATGGTATCGGGCAATATCCTGGAAGATCTCAACCACCTGCTGGCGTTGGGAGACACACCTTACCAGGCCAGCAACAATATCTTCTGTCCCGCGATACTGGTGGACGATGTCTCGGTTTCGGCCTAGCCCGGATATTTCACGAGTTTCCGTAGCGAGGTCGCGGAGGTGCCTGCAAATTCAAGGCGTGCAACCGAGCCTTCCGCAGACGTATCCTCTGCGATACGTCGAGGACAGGCGACCGAGCACAACGCAGAAGATGCGGGTGCATCCGTGGCCGCAGCAGGAAGACTGGTGAAATATCCAGGCTAGGTTCTCATTCTATGTAGAGATTCCAGAAGATCAGTTAAGGAATGTGGAAAGTAAGCTGGATTAGCAGGTCAAGCCGTCAAATGACTCGGAAGGTTCGGTACTGTTAGATAATAGGTAACCAATCCTCTGCCATGATTATTCCCAACTGCTTCTGTATCGAGGCTTTTATTTCGATGCCTATAGGCTTTTCTACAACGGTTTGTTCCCAGTTTTGAGAGACGATATTCCCATCTTCCAAAACCAGTCCTTTTTCTCGAACGATAAAATCATCCAATTGGCGGCAGAAGGAACGGTATTTCTCGATCTCGTTACCATACTTATTCCGCACATCCGCAGACACATCCCGAAAACGTTTCCTCACATAAGAAAACACGCGCCTGTCCACAGCTGAAGAGGACATAATCTTCTTTTTCATCGATTTTTCGAGACGGTTAAATGACCAATCTCTGGGTTTTATACTGTAATTCGTCCGGCTATAGACAGGCAGAATCTTCCAGGCAAACAAGTCGAGCATAGCAAAAGAAAAATCCTCGAACTGCTCCAGGATACCGATCAATGATATCTTGCTTTCTATTGCCTCGAGAGCTGCTTTGTACAACTCATCATCAGGAATATCATTGAAAAATCCTGTCGTGTCGTTCATAAAATCCGGTTGAGCGCGATTCATTTCGCTCACGGTTTCATCATTGAGCCTTATGAGCCAGCGCGACATGAGATTATAGGATTTCGGTAATTGCCGGACATAGTCTTCCAGAGTGATTTTCCGGCCGATCCTGGTGAGCCAGAAATACCAGGAACACACCGCTTTGACCGGATCTCTCAGCGTCGTTATATAACGGCATTCCCGGTTGGTGGCCAGATGAACAGGATACGGGATTTCAACCAGCAGATATTTACAACCGGGATTGACTACCGCGTTTTGCGCCTCGAAAGATTCCCATTTCAGTCCGAGAAGGTTGCAGTAGCGGCGGATGAGAAACCGGATGGTAGAACTTCCCGTCCGGGGTAACCCGTAATGAACGAAGAGCACATCATCCTCATCTTTCGGCTGGAGTTTCATGTAGAACCAATTCATCCGGGAAATCTCCTTATCAGGGTCTTCCAAACCTGACTTTGCAACAAAGATACCACGTTTACAGATCGTTCTGATTATATCACCAAATTGATCCGGAACACGTAACCAGAATAATGTTTTTGCAGGTGAGAAATCATTTCTTATCAGGCCACTGATTTATCTCCAGATCGAGTTTTTGCCTGTATAGAGAAAGCTCATCTTTTTTTTCGACCGGTGGCGCCCACGGTGCAAAGACCGTTTCCGAAGGATTAAACGGTCCACCGGTAGTCTCGAGAAACACTACCATGCTTGAGAGCAGCAGGACCGTGTGAAAACAGTCTGCCGGAATACGGTAAAGAAAGGGACAGCCGACGTCTGAATTGTCCATTGAAACCACGTCGGTCACCGTTCCCCGAGAGTCAAACACCACTACGCAAAGCGCCCCATCTATCAGCTGAAATGACTCGCTCCGGCCGATATGCTTGTGAGGGCGGACATAGATACCGCCGGTATGGGCGATGAGCATTTGATGTATTTTTGCCCCGGGATCGGAGTGCAGGCACAAACGGAAACGACCCCGAATACTGTCCCGGGCCCCGGTTTTAACGAACTCCACTTCTGCCCGGGTAACACGGACGGAGTCCCCGACGGCGTAAAAAACCTCGTCGTTCTCCTTCCGGTATTTCATGGTGCCTGCCCCTCGTAGAACTCCCGAACCGAACCGATCACGTAATCGATCTCCTCTGTGGACAGGTCTTCCTGGTTGGGAAGACAGAGAATCCGGTTCACCAACCGCTCGGCCACCGGCAGCGGAGGATAGGTACGATCCTTATAGGCAGTGTGGTAGGGTATCAGGATCGGATGTTGAACTTTCGTTTCGATACCCTTCCCGGACAGGTGTTCAACCAGCTTTTCCCGCTTTTCGGCCAGCACCGTGTAAGAGTAGTAGCAATGGTAAGAACCGTCTTCCCGCGGACAACCCACCAAATCATGGAGACCTTCGGTGTAAACGCGGGCAATCTCCTGCCGCCGTGCGATTTTTTCCGGAAGATAATTAAAATCCACCAGCAGCATGGCTGCCTGCACCGTGTCGATGCGCCCGTTCAAGCTCGGGTAATGGCAGTCCTCCTTGTTGACCGTACCGGCGTACCTGAGCGTACAAAGCTTTTCATACACGTCACGGTCATCGGTCACTACGGCGCCGGCTTCACCGCAGGCGCACCAGATTTTCATGGGATTCATGCTGAAACAGCCGGCATGCCCGAAAGAACCCGCCTGCTTTTCTCCCCGGCGCGCCCCGAAAGCCTGGGCCGCATCTTCAATAACCAGGAGATTTCGCTCCCCGGCAATATGCAGGATGGTATCCATGGCACAGAGACGGCCGGTAAAATGTACCGGCAGTATGGCCCTGGTCCGGGGTGTAACGGCCTCACTGATGAGATCGGCGTCGATGTTCAAATCCTCGCCGATATCCACGAACACCGCTTCGGCGCCGCACTGAACGATGGCATTGGTGGTGGCAATCCAGGAAAGTGGCGTGGTGATTACCTCGTCTCCCGGCCCGACTCCCAGGCTGCGAAGAGCCAGGTACAGGGCGTCGGTACCGGAACTGACCCCCACCGCATACTGTTTTGAGCATGAATCGGCCATCAGCTGCTCGAACCGACCGACCTCCGGGCCGAGAATCATCCGGCCATGAGAGAGAACCTTTTCCACGGCCGCCAGAAGTTCGCGTTTACGCCGCAGGTCCTTGACGCTGAGATCGCGATAAGGAATTTTCACTCTGGGTCCTCCAAATCACACAAAAACCACGTGGTCCGGGTCGGCGTCCAGGTACTCCAGCACTCTGCGGTTGCGCTCGTCCGCCACACAGTGATGGTTACAGTGACACGACGGGTCCACAGTGAAAAATTTCTCTTTACCTGAATACCAGAACTCTTTGAACGAACACTCCTTGAGAGAGCCGATCAGACCTTCCTCGAGATTGTACGCTTTATCCTGGCAGGAGTAAACGTTAAGATCGGCCCCGATAATCGGCAGTATCTGGATGTAGGGACACCAACGGTATCGTTTCTTAAACGTCTCCAGGTCATGGTGATAAGAGTTGAAGATCTCCAACCGTTCGTCCCGGATATCGGAATACGCCCGGTTTATCTGCCTCTGCACGAGCTCGAAGTGAGGTTGATGATACTCGTTGTTCTCCCGACCGCTGTTACTGACGATACAGAGAGACACCTTGACGCTGTCCACCCCGATATCGCGAAGCTTCATGATGAATTCGTAGACGTGAGACGCGTTCTCCTTATCCACCACAAAACTCACTCCCAGGTAACACGGTCCGGCCAGTTCTTTAAAGCGTTCCATGTTATTCATCACCCGGCTGAACTCTCCTTCAGGGACATTGCGATACCGGGCATAACTCGAATCGTCCCATCCGTCGATGGAAACCCTGAGCCAGGTGGCGTGGTGAGCAAAAAGTTCAGCCAGCTCATCCTCCAGCCGGGCACCGTTGGTGAGAGAGGCAAACTTGACCGGGCTGGCAACCAGTTTCTTTACCGCTTCGGTGAGGTGCGGGTAGTAAAACGGGTCGCCACCGCCGCTGAACGTAACCGCCCGTACTCCCATTTCGATCAGGTCGTCCAGAATTTCAAGCATCTTGTCCCGCGCAATGGTATCCCTCTCCTCCATGTCCCGGCCAAGCTGTAGACTATCCATCCGGTAGGCGCAGTAGCGGCACTTATGCGCGCAGACGTTGGTAGGTTTGATCCGCACGTGAAGCGGTGGCAGAATTCCCTGGTGGGCGGCGGGCAGAGAATCGAGTTTATCTTTGAAATGAAAGATCTTCATTCCAGTATACAGGAGTCCCATGGAGTTTTCCCCTACTCAAAATATATGAACTCGTAGTCCCCGGTGTAACCGAACTCGTTAAACAGCCACACCCATTCCCGCGGATCGTAGAAAGACTCGCATGTCAGGGCCCAGCACTGGAGGTTAAAAAGCTCCAGTTCACTGCGATAGCTTTCTACCACCAGGTACTTGTTCCGGGCCACGCGTTCCATCTGAGCCAGGGCCGCCTTGAGCTCGTTTACCCGCAAGTTGTGGAGCGCGGTCAGGGAAATAGCCAGATCGAATTCAGCATCATCGAACGGGAACGGGTCACGGGCATTGCTGACAAAAAGAGTGTCACGTATTTCCTCTTTGGCGTTGGCAACGGCATACCCGGAGATATCAAAACCCGCTGGTCGAGCCTGTGGCAGTAGTTTCTTCAACTCGTGCAGAAGATACCCTTTCCCGCAGCCGACATCGAGGATAGCCGCGTCCGCGCTCAGCCCGTATTGCTCGATAAGGCTTCTGGCCACCGGTTCCCAGCGCCCGTCATAGCTATACCCGCCGTAACCGTACCGCCGGTTACCGTCCCAGAATTCACGGCCGTACCGCCGGGCCACCTCCATACACTCCACCTTGCCGTCGTTCATGCGCCCCACGTAGTCCCGGCTGGTTTTCCGGTGAAGCGGAGTAACAATATTCAGCAGCTCTTTCATGATAGTTTAAACCTTCCTCATTACCGGGCCATGAAATCGCTCACCGACCGGGCGATGGGTTCCGGCTGAAGACCATAAAATTCAAGCAGATCATCCTGCCGGCCGTAGCGTTCCGGAAACCGGTCGGGGAGTCCCAACCTGAACATCTTCGGGACACGGCCGCCACGGTCGATAAGAAGCTCGCCCACGGCGCTCCCCAGTCCACCCATTAAAACATGCTCCTCTACCGTGACCACGGCCTCCACCCGCTCGACCAGGCCGGCTATCTGATCCTCATCCAGAGGTTTGACCGTGTGGACGTGAAGAACTCCCGCCGTAATTCCCTGCCCATCCAGGATATCCGAGGCCTGAAGAACACGGCCGGTCATCACCCCCGTAGCTATGAACAGGACCCGGCCCGGTTCTTTCAACAAGATTCCCCGGCCGATGGTGAAACCGTTCTCATCCCGTGAGATAACGGGATCCCCACCTTTTCCCAGGCGGATATAAACAGGGCCGGGCAGATTGATGCTTTTTTCCATGAACCGGCGCATCTCTTCAGCGTCACTGGGCGCCACCACGGTCATGTTTGGCAGGGTCCTGAAAATAGCGATATCCTCTATCGCCATATGGGTCAACCCCAGGGGCGCGTACACCAACCCTCCCCCGTTGCCGATAAGCCGCACCGGCAAGTTTTGCAGACAAAGATCGATTACTACCTGTTCGAATGAGCGGCGAGTGAGAAACGAGGCGATGGTGTTTACATACGGGATAAATCCTTCCATGGCCAGGCCGGCCGCCATACCGACCACATGTCCCTCGTAAACACCTTCCATGAAGAACCTGTCCGGCATCTCCTGCCGAAACCGGTCCAGGGTACCGGGCCCCAGATCGGATCCGATGAAGAGCACCCGGGGATCTTTCCGGGCCAGTTCATATACCATGTTGAGACAGGTCTTGCGCACGAATCAATACCCTTCAATTTCCCGATACATAGACTGAAAATCTTCCGGTTTCATCCGGGATTTGTGGTGCCAATTCGGATTTCCCTCGGCAAACGAAATCCCTTTCCCTTTGACCGTGTGACAGATGACAACACCGGGTCTGCCGGCGCTAAACGGGAGATCGCTTAACTGCTCGAATAAGGCCATTACATCATGGCCGTCAACCTCACGCACAGCAAACCCAAAACTCTCCCACTTGGCCGGCAACGGGTGGAGTTCCTGTACTTCTCTCGTAGGCCCATACGACTGGATCTTGTTGTAATCAACCAGGGCGATCAAGTTGGAAAGTCTATGTTTGGAGGCACTCATGGCTGCCTCCCAGACCGAACCTTCGTTGATCTCCCCATCACCCATGACCACAAAAACCCTGGAATCTTTTTTTTTGGCCCGGAGAGCCAGAGCCATCCCGACTCCCATGGAAAGACCGTGTCCCAACGCCCCGGTAGAAGCTTCGACTCCCGGGATTTTGCCCCGCTCGGGATGTCCGCCCAGAACCGCGTCAAACCGGCAGAAACGATCGAGTTCTACCGCGGGGAAAAACCCTTTATCTACCAAAACAGCGTAGAGAGCCAGACAGCCGTGCCCTTTGCTGAGAATACATCGGTCCCGTCCCTCCCACCAGGGTTCTTCCGACCGGTAACGCAGCACATCATCGTAAAGCACCCGCAGTATTTCAATCAGCGATAACGAAGAACCCAGATGCCCCCGGTTACCTCCCTGGAGTCCGCGGATGACCAGGCGGCGAAGGTGTTTTGAACGTTCGTCAAGCAACGTGCGGCGGCCGTCGGCTGATGAATGAAACTCTGTAGCCATAGAAGTATTCTCCTGTTACTGTTTCTCGCCGGGAACGATCTCCAAAAGCCGCCAGGTAACCCCTTCCGCGATGGGAAACAGATGAATCAACCGGTAACGATTATCGTACCGGGAGACTTCCTTCTCTTCAAGGTGAATGTCGGTGGAAAACGGTTCCAGGATAAGATCCGGAGCAGGACGTTCCCGCTCAATAGCCGGCTCCAGGCCGAGGGCCCTACGAAAACGGTTCCGGCCGGTATCCCGGACAACGATTCCTTCCAGGTCTCTGATTTTTAAACCGGAAACATATCCCACCGCGCCAAATCGCCAACACGAAAGGACCGTGTTTTTGTCGTAACGTTCCTTCAACCAGTTGGCGGTGGTTCTCAGGGTCCGGGAATGCATCAGGAAGTTCGGGTAGCGCATCGGATACGCCAGAAACTCCACGGTTTGTGAAAATTGGAAAATACCCCAGATTACTGCCAGAGTCACTATCAAAGGTAGTTTCACATTTCCAAGCGGGCAGGTGAACATGGCGTCTTTAGAAAGCCTGTCCACCACCCGGGAAACAGCCCCCAGTAAACATGCCAAATAACAGGGAAGCACCGGAATAAGATACCGGGCCCC
Organism: uncultured bacterium; assembly: GCA_964593455.1. Lineage (GTDB taxonomy): Bacteria > Muiribacteriota > CAYSPT01 > CAYSPT01 > CAYSPT01 > CAZQHK01. The sequence goes on along the minus strand of CAZQHK010000016.1, from coordinate 68,088 downwards.
CAGCATAAAATCTCCGCCCACTAACTTTTGGAATACGAGACCGGCAGCTATGACCCACAGCAGGAACCCGACACGCCGGCGAAACATCTTTGATCCCAGGCTGCAAAGGATGAGAAGCCCCCCCAGAATGCCGCCGGTGCTCCTGATGAACAGAACCATATCATCGAATCCACGCAGAATCCAGGGAAGTTTGACGGTGGGATCGTTCAACGGGAACCGGGCGAAAAAAACCTGCGGGAGCACGGACCCGAAATACCACCATCGCCAGGAGATAAATCCCAGTCCAAGCACGGAGAACACAGCCAGCGACAATGTGTGGCGGCGGTGCCATTTCCCGGCGGAGAAAAGATCATAACCAAAGAACGGGAAGAAATAAAGCACGCCTTCCACGCGACTTACCGCCACCAGGTGCAGGAGCAGGACAGTCATGAGATCGATACGGCAGCGGTTGTCCAGATACCTGAAAACGGTAACAGTCAACAACAAGGTAAAAAAACCGGTCTCCAGACCGGTCACCGAATAGAAGGAAAGAGGGAAACTTAAAGCCAGCAGCAAGGCAGCGCCGGCACCGGCGCCGGTACCGAATTGACGCCGCACCATCGTCGCCCCGATAAGGATAATAAGAGCGAAGATAATTGTACCTAGGATCCTGGCACAAAGCACATCACCGGATTCCCCCGGGAGCCACCCCACAAGACCGCCGAGCCAACGGGCCGCTTCGGAAATCTTCAGTACCCGGCCGGCCCCGATAAACACCAGCCATAGGAAGTTGGAGTACCCTTCAACCGGTTCTCCCACGTTGTACGTAAATCCGTTACCCCGATACCAGTTGTCAATGTACTTGAACGCGATATAAGAATCCTCGACCGAACAGTCCCGGTACAATAACGTGTGAGAGACACCGATCAAGATCGCTACCACGAGCAGCCAGATGTACCACCGCCCGGAACCGCTTGAGGTGCACTCCCGTGCCATGTTTTCGCCTGTCATGTCGCCACCGTTACCGTTCTTCCTGCCGATTCCCGCAATTATTGGCCAGACTTGATATTATACCAGAAGTGCTCTGAAGAGGTGTAGAAAGTGAGGTTGGAGATTTTAAAGGCACTGGAGGAACGGAGCCATGTCATCGTGTTCAACACCACGCAGAAATGATTCAGCCTTATCAAGCTGTTTGTTCCTGGCGGCCCGGGAGGCGCCTGCCCCGGCAAACGAGCGGCGGCTCCAGACCTCGGGTAGAAACTCATTGAGAATAATAAGGCTCCAGCGAAGCAGGTACATCGGGTATTGGAGTTTCAAGCGCACCGGAAAATACCGGTCGGTGGAAAACACGTTGAATGTTCCGTTCAGGAACCGTTCCTTAAGTTCGAGAGATATTTTCATTCCCGGATGCAGCAGGAAATCAGAAAGCATTTTCACCGGATCATCCCACCCGAAGTACTCGAAGTCGAGAAAAAATAGAATCCCGTCTGAAGAATACAATGTATCATTAAAACAAAAATCTGCCGGTGACAACGTACGAAACGCCATCTCGATATCCTCCGAACAGGAGAGTCCATTATCAGCATATCCGTTCAGCAGCCGCTCCTTCACCAAGTGAATTCTGGACTGTAACCGTTCTCTCAGGAACCTCTCCAGCTCCGGATAATCGGTGGCCACACAACTCAGTCTCTCGAACCGTGCTTCAACCTGTGCAATCAATTCATCAGCGCAAAGGCAGGCCTCCGACGCCGGCCTCAGCGAGGCAGCCGCCGGGCAGCCGGCCAGCCGCTTGAGAGCAGACAAAAAATCCACCACCCGGTCGATGTCCCCGGCAGCCGGGTCGGCCACCTTTTCACCTTCAATCCAACGGTAAAGCGCTATTCCGGATTCTCTGTCGCAGGCAACCGGTTCCGGCACGTAATTGATTCCGTTTTCCCACAAGAAACGAAGTGTGGAAAACTCGGTCCGGAGCCGATCCCGGGGATCTTCCGGAGAGTGAAAATATTTTTTGAGCGCCAGACATCGGCCGTCGGTTAACCGCACCCGGTAAACGCGGTTGTTTCGGCCGCCCGATACCGGTTTTATATGCGTCACGGGTATGCCGGCCAGATGTTCAGTCTCCTCTTTCAAGGCTGATAATGTTTCACCATGATCATTACTTAAACACATGGCCCGCGATATCCTTCCACGAAACAAAAGCCGCCACCCTCTTTACGCCGCTAGAAGCCTTTCTATCAAACCCCGGTCCCGGACTAAAGAGAACAGCTTCGACATCGGTGGGAAAAGCCGGGTTGGTAAATACTTCAATCAGATCGTCGATAAACAGGTCACATCGAAGTAAGCGGATCCGTTCTATCTTTTCAAAACGGGTGCCGGCAAAATAGATGTCGGCACGTTTGAAGCCGAGGCCGGCTTCATCGAAAAAATTCCTGGCGGACATCCAATCAAGTGCCGCCCGGCGAAGATTTACACCGCCGGGATCCATACCGGCATAGCGTGTCTTGTGACTGACGATGAAAAGTTCACAGTTCCGTCGGCGGCAGGAGAGAATAAAGGGAGCGACCCCTTCGATCAGCTTGGCTTCGCCGATACGGGCTCCGTACGCGAGAGACTGTAATCGCTGCCATTCCAGCTCACCCTGCTCGCCTTTTGAACGCAGGTTTTCACGGATAGCCGGTTTCCCACCCTCCGAAACCCTTGTGAGCATCCCCTGCTCGAGTGCCAGAGTCGCAAACAGCTCGTCGTAACCGACGATGGTATTGTCAAAGTCGAGTCCGATACGCTTACGCTTGCCCATGGTGACAAGGTATCATGTTAATCCGGTGTATTCAACAGTTCATTGCCTCTCTAAACACTATCCGGTACAATGGATATCTCATGAATAAAGACCTTCGGCTGTTGGGGATAGTAAGTTTGCTGGTCCTGTTCATCCAGGCAATCATCCTGCCACCTGTCTGCCGCGCCAAAAAGATTGCGCTCGATTTCTGTCAGGGACTTGAATACCAACCCGGACTTATCACAGGAATACCCCTGGAAGAGAAAGACCTGCCGGCACTGAAAGAATACGTAATAATCCATAAAGACTTTTTTGAGCAGTTCATGAAATACTACCGGCAGGAAATACCGACCTATATCGTTTTTCCTCCCAAAGATTATCGAACAATGAACTTCCTGGAAATAATTCACGGTGATATTCCCGATTTCAACACGCTCAGGACAAGCGGCCGGGCCGTGGCCGTTTTTGGTGATTATTTCAAACTTACCGGCCGTATCTCGAAAGCCAGCCTCGTATATCGCCAGGTGTTCAAGTGCGGTATCGACAGCGGATACGGATTCGGGACCCAGAGAACCTTGATCACCCACATGATTTCCATCGCCATCCAGAAAGTGGCCCTGGAAAGACTGGCCTTGCTGATGGGGAACCGCTGTCTCGACAACCGCGAGGAAAAGACCATCCTGGAATCAATCGATCTCCTCCTGGAAAAGAGAGCCGGCCTGAGTGAGGCCCTCGATGCCGAACGGACGAGTCTGGAAAGATTCAACTTCAAGGAGCATTTCAGCCTGTCGTTGTTTTCCACGGGTAGCAGCGACGAAACCGAAAAGCCGACCAAAGTAAAGAAAAGCCTCTATGACCGGTTCCTCATATTTTTTTACGGCCGGGCGGCCCAGAAACATTTTGACCGGATGCTGGCCTTTATCTACGACGAAGGCGAGAAGGCCATGAAACGGGGATTCGTGGATGGAGAAGCAGATCTCGACCGGGTAAGCGAATACATAATGAAACTATCCAGGGAAGCAGGCGGAGGGGGAGAGCGCAGCCTGTCAGGCGGTGAGCGCCTGGCGGCGACCCTGATCGCTATTGCCGTACCGGGTATCAAACGGGCGTATATCCAGGATCTGAAAATCTCCCAGTACAGGCGCGGACTTGAGATAATTCACCTGCTAAACGAGTTTTACCGAGACCGAAACGCGTATCCGAACAGCTTGACGGAACTCAGGGATCACGCGGGGCGACCGTTACCCGGAGACGTCTATACCAATGCAGATTTGATCTACCGGCGATCGGGAGACTCTTTTGTGCTGTACAGTCCGGGAGCAGATAAACAGGACGACAACATGGAACGCTATAAGGATATCGTCCTCTACTCACCCTGAGGCAGCAATAGCCCGCATATTTCACCAATCATCCTGTTGCGGACACGGATGCACGTGCATCTTCTGCGTTACGCTCGGTCGGCTGTCCTCAACGTATCGCAAAGGATACGTCTGCGGAAGCCTTGGTCGCGTGCCTTGAAGTTACAAGCGCCTCCATGTCCTCACGACAGAGACTGGTGAAATATGCGGGCTACCGTTTCTTCTGGTGAATGGAAAGCCAGAGACTTTCGATTAACTCCTTGTACAGCTCTTCGATGACCGCCCGTTTGGGTTTCAAGGTCGGCGTCAACTCCTTGCCCACGGTAAACGGCGCGTACACCATCCGGAAATTCTGGATTTTTTCGTACGACTTACACCAGGATTGGCTATTGAGCAACCGGTCGATCTCGGCAGTAAAAAGTTGTTTGATATTCGGGTTACTGAAAACGTCATACAGCCGGTCCGAATGATAGGAAATACCATTTTGATCGCAGTATTCCCGCAACGTATCGAAATCAGGTACGATCAGGGCCCCGGGCTGTTTCCACTCCTGCCCGACCATGATGGCTTCGGCGATATATTCGCTCTCTTTCAGGACGTCTTCCATGGGAACCGGGTTGATGTTCTCGCCGTTGGAGAGAACGATGATATCCTTTGCCCGGCCGGTAATGACCAGATCGCCTTTTCTGGTGAAATACCCGATATCACCGGTGTTAAACCACCCGTCACCCTGAAGTACACGGCTCGTCTCAGTGGGATTCCGGTAATACCCTTTCATGATATTTGGGCCCCGGACATGAAGTACTCCCTTTTCCATGAGCGGGAGAACTTCTTCCGTTTCCTGGTCGATAATCCTGGCTTCTATGTCTTCCAACACCGGACCGACGGTGTACGGGACCGTGTTTCCGGGGACCCTGAGGGCCACCACCGGGCTGGTCTCCGTCAAACCGTATCCTTCCAGAATCTCCACTCCGGCCACCCGGAAGAAATCGTCCACGTGCCGCGGCAGGGAAGACCCTCCCGAAACGGCGAACCTGAACCGGCCACCCATTCTTTTTCGCAGCCGTGAAAAAACGTGCCGGTCCATGTAATGGTAGAACGGGTACTCGAACAGTTTAACCAACTCGAACTCACGGCGGCGGCGGACGTAATCGATGGACACTTTCATGCCAACGGAGAAAAGCCGGCGGCTCAGACCGCCTTGCTCTTTGACCCGTTTCATTAGCCGGGTATAGATCATGTCCCAGATCCGGGGGACGGAAACCATGATGGTTGGTTTCTGTTCCAGCAGGTCGGACCTGAGCGTGCGCCAGGTCGAATAGAACGTCTCCGCGCCGACTGTCAGGGTCATATATTTTGAAATACGCTCCAGGGCGTGCCAGGCAGGCAGAATCGATATGAACTTGTCTTTCGTACTGATGGGAAGAAATTTGACCAGGCTCCTGATATTGCTGCAAAAATTGCCGTGTGTCAGCTCGACTCCCTTGGGCAGCGAAGTGGTCCCCGAAGTGTAGATCAGACTGGCGGTGGTAGCGGGAGTCACTTCCGGAACAGTAACCGAACTGTTTTTCCCGGCAGCGAGCACCTCGGATGTATGCCGGACACCATCAATTTTCTCCATGGAGATGATCGTTTTCAGGTCGGGGAGATCGAGATCGCGCACCATTTTCAAAAACGTCTTGTTCTGGACGATAACTACCCCGGCCCGGCTGTGCTCGATAAAGTACTTGATCTCATCGGAGGTGGTGTTTTCGCCCCGCGGGACATCAACCAGGCCGGCGTTGTTGAGCCCCAGACTCAAGCCTATCCACTCCGGGTTATTGTGCGAAAGCAAGACGACCGTATCGCCCGGTTTCAAACCCATCTTCAGGAATCCCCGGCTGAAATCACGAACGCGGCGGCCTAATTCCCGGTACGAATGAGAAACAATATCCCCGCCCTGCTTCCATGAAAGAGCCTTAGATTCCCCTTTCGATTCAAGGGATGAAGCAAGATCCTGGAGCGTTTTCATATGTTCCATTTTACTTGGCCGCCTGAAGACTGTCAACTGATGTCCGGACGGCGGCTCTTGCACAATAAACGTATCAATGATACACTTTTTAATGAACTTTTCACCCTCTTGGGCTCGTTAAGAGCTAGAGGAAGGGATCGAAGCAAAGTGGAAAAAAAACCAGCCAAAAAAACGCTGCCGCAGATGAATAGCAATAAGGATTTGCTGATCTACCTGTTCCTGCTTATCAAGGAAAACAAGAAATGGTGGTTGCTGCCACTCCTTTTCGTACTCGCCTTGCTCGGTCTTTTTGTGGGACTTACTGGCAATCAATCGATTCTGCCGGCAATATACGCGTTCTTCTAGGAATACCGTGAAGAAGAAACGTTTTCTGCTCATCAGGACATTCAAGCTCTTGGGAGCGGGAGGACCTGTTCCGCCCCTGGGACTTCTCTATATCGCGGCGGCCATCAGGAAACAATTCGGCGACCGCTACCAGTTCAAAATCTACGATACCGGCACCAATCCATCTTCGCCTGAAGATTTCTCCAATCTCCTGGCCGATTTTAACCCGCACCTGGTAGGACTCAGTTCCATGAGCTGCGAAGCTGATCTCCTGCACCGGATAGCTGGGCAGGTCAAGGAACACGACGGCAACACGGTAGTTATCGCCGGCGGACCGCACACCGTAGTGGTTAAGGAGCAGCTGCTAAACGACCAAAACATCGATTTCTCCGTGATCGGAGAAGGAGAGAGAACCATCGTGGAACTGCTCGATGCCCTGGAGGAAGAAGGGACCGTAAACGGTGTTGCCGGACTGGCTTACAGGAAAAACGGTGAGCCGGCTCTAACTAATCCCCGGAACCTGATTGAGAACCTCGACGAGCTGCCGTTTCCAGCCTGGGACCTTCTCGATCCTAAGATTTACGCCGCCTATTCCAACTGGAACGGGGAGCTGAAAGAGCGATTTTACGCGCCCCTGGTAACCACCCGGGGATGCCCGTTTCACTGCTCCTACTGCCACAACGTTTTCGGCAAGAAAGTCAGAGCCCGGTCGCCTGAGAACGTCTTTGCGGAAATCGAGTATCTTCATCACACCCTCGGTGTCCCGGAGATCCACATTATCGACGATGTGTTCAACTTCGACCCGGAACGCGCAAAAAAGCTCTGCGCCATGATCATGGGCTCGAAGATGCAATTCTCTTTCGCGTTTCCCAACGGTCTCAGGGCGGATATCATGGAGGAAAATCTCATCGATGATTTGAGAGCAATCGGCACCTATAAGATCCATTACGGGTTCGAGACCATTACTCCCCGGCTTCAGCGGCTTATCAGGAAGAATCTCAATATCCCGAAAGCCGTTCAGATCATCAACCGGACAGCCGCCGCGGGAATCATCACCGGGGCCTACTTCATGTTCGGGTTTCCCACCGAGACCAGGGAAGAAATATTGAAAACCATCGACTTCGCCGTCGCGTCCAATCTCGACGTGGCCTATTTTTTCAAGGTCACCCCCTACCCCGGCTCGGAACTCTACCGGTCACTGCTGGAAAGCGGCCGGCTCGATGAGCCGGAATCGTATGACGACTATCATTTCTACTCAGTTGAGCGGTCCTGCTCCGATATCCCGAATAGGGAACTGAACGAGCTCATCCTTATCGCCCAGCAACGGTTTTTCCTGAGACCGGGAAGAATCTGGAAAACGTTCCGAAAAGCACCGCGCAAACTCGATTTTTTTAAGAAATTCATGAACATTATAGCCTTGATTATCCAGGCGTACATCATACGAAAGCTGGCCGGAGGCCCGGGAGAAAAAAATCATGACTGAACAGAACACCGATTCAAACCGGATTGCTGGAACGGCACCGGAATCAGACCACACCATAGATGTCCACTCTAAACAGGCTAAAATCATCTGCCTGCTCTTCGCCCTGTTCTTGTTACTGACGCTGGAAAGCGCCAGCCGGTTGATCTTCGTTGAAGACCATCTCGATACTATACTGGCTTTTCTCAAACAAGACCCGGAATTATTCTGGCGACAGCGGCCCAACGCCCAGGTAAGTTTCCAGAACGTGGCGGTTACTACGGACCGGTTCGGATTTCGAAACTCCCGCCTGCCTGACTCGAAGGAGTCCGGCACCTTCAGAATCATCTGCATGGGAGCATCGCCCACCTTCGGATGGGGAGTGGACTACGATAAGATTTACTCGTCCCGGCTCGCCGCGCGGCTCAAAAAGGAGTATAGCGGGACCGTGGAAGTGTTCAACGGATCGGTCATCGGCTACACTACCCACCAGGGACTGCGCCTGCTGAAAAAACATGTCGTAAAATTACAACCGGACCTTATCACTGTTTCCTATGTACTGAACGATCTTGACCGGTACCGGTTTTTCCGGAGCACCGGAACACCGGACCGCAGCCTTTCTTCCTCTAATCCCGTGATTATCGGGATAAAAAACATGCTCTTCAGGAGCGCCTTTCTCCGGTTAGTCGAGAAACTATCTTTCCATCTCTCGGCCCGCAACGTGGGATTCGATAAATTCAAAACCAACATCTATTTTCCCGGGGCGCGGCGCGTGCCGCCGGAACACTACACGGAGAATCTGAACCATATTATCGAGTTTGCCCGGGAAAAGGGAATCAAGGTCCTGCTTCTCAAGATGCCAGTGAACCTTCCCTCTCCCGAACAACTGCCGGAAACGGCGATAACGCAGGCAAACGCGCTCTTGCAAAAAGCCCTTAAACTGGCCGAAACCGGGCGGCACGACGAGGCCTTGGTCAAACTAGCCGAGGCGGTAAAAATCAACAAGTACCTGAGTGAAGCTTACTACTGGCTGGGTGTCTGTTCCCGGAAAAAGGGCGACACTGAAGAGGCGGTCAATAACTTCCAAAAGGCAAAAGACATGGAATCCTTCCGCTGCGGCCAGGACGGACACCTCTACAACCGGCTCATGGCTGAACTGGCAGTTAAAAATGGTCTGCCGCTGGTGGACGTGGTGTCCGCCTTCAGGGCTTTTCAAGACGAGTACCTGTTCGTAGACCCGAAAGCCGATCCCCTTCACCCGAACGCTCGCGGTCACGAAATTATCGCCGATCTCGTGTACCAGGGACTCAAACAACATAGTCTGTTACCAACGAAACCGTAAGCATGACACGCCGGAAAATTTGACAACACATCCATTTACTGTCTACAATAATCCGTAAGGAGCAGTCGAATTATGAAAATTCTGGATCTTCTCAACAAAGCGGTGGAGAAAAAGGCATCCGATGTGATTTTTTCACCGGGTGCACCACCTATGATGCGTCTGCAGGGAAAACTCATTCCCTGCGAAGAAGAGAAACTGACCTCGGGCCTGGTGGAAAAAGTCTTGACAACCCTGCTCAGTGAAGACCAGATCGCCCGGTTCAATGAACAGAAACAGGTAAACTTTGCCGTATCAATCAAGAGAGCAGGACGGTTCAGGGTCAACGCCTACCACAAGATGGGCCACACGGCAGCTGCCTTCAGGGCCATTTTACCGCAGATCCCACACCTTGAAACCATGGGTATCCCCGACAGCATCTTTCACCTGATGGAAAAAAATGAAGGACTGATAATGATCACCGGCCCTACCGGAAGCGGCCGGACTACAACCCTGGCTTCCCTGGTGGACTACCTCAACCGTACCCGTGCCTGTCACATCATCACGCTCGAGCAACCGGTAGAATTTGTACACCCCTTCAAGAAAAGCGTGGTGGACCAGCGGGAAATAGGCCGGGACGCGCCGACCTACAAAGACGCCTTGAAACAGATGCTGGCCCAGAATCCGGACGTGGTTGCGGTCGACGATCTCCCTGACCTGGAGACCATTGCCGCGATCCTGAAAGTGGCCGAAAGCGGACACCTGGTAATATCTACTCTGACCACGCGTTCCGCCGCGGAAACCATCGACCGGATGATAGATGTTTTTCCCACCTACCAACAACAGCAAATACGTATCCAACTTACCGGGTGTCTCAAAGCCGTGATTTCGCAGCAACTACTGCCTTCAGCCGACGGCGAAGGATTCGTGGCCGCACGGGAAGTCATGATAATGACACCGGCGGTCAAAACCCTGCTCAAAGAGGGAAAAACATTCCTGATACCCGATGCCATCAGCAAATCCGACACAGCGGGTATGATTACCATGGACCAGTCAATCAATTCCTTGCTCAAGAACAACAAGATAGTGCACGAAGTCGCCGCCGTGCGGGTGAGCAAAGCCAGTCAACTGGAACACGCGCCCGACAGTGAAATACTTAAACTTGAAAAACTTTTGTACAACAACGATATCAACATCAGGAAAAAAGCCGAACTTCAGCTCAAGGAACTACTCCAGAATGGAAACAGGGAAGCAACTCGTATCCTGGAAGAATTCTCCCGGTTTTTCATAACCAATATAGAGGAAGACAAGATCGGGCTCAGGAAACCGAAACGCTGAATCCCGAATCCGAATGAATAATGCCTGTAACATTGTAACGGGTTATCGACTAATAGATGTTGAAGGGGAGAAATTGTATCACCAGGGGTGAGATGTCCCTTTCCACCCTGAAAGGATGAGCGACGATGCACAGAACAGCCCAGCGCGTTATGGCTACTGTCATAATTACCGTCATGATGTTAACGGCCTCCGGACCGGCCATAGGAGGAGGCTTCTCCAAGTTTGCGGATAAAGCGGAAAATGTAGTGAAGAACGCCGAGACGATCATCGGTTCGATCGGCCAGATCCTGCAAGCTTTCTCGAAGGTTTCAGACGAGGTGAACAAAGTAGGCCGGCAGATGGACCCGAAGTTCAAACCCGAGTATGTCAGGATGCGTCAACGGAACATCGAGCGCAAGCAGAAAGAGTACCGGGAAGCAAAACAACGCTATGACGATTCCGGCTGGTGGGAGTTCTTGGACAAAGGCGACCGAAAAAAAGAGATGGAGGACGCCGAAAAAAAATGGATGGAAGACCGGGCCAAATGGGAACGGGAACAGTATCAGTTCAAGAAAAAGCTCTCCGATGAAGCCGAGAACAATCTCTTTTTCAGAAAATCAGACCGGAAAAAACAAGCCATTGAACAACTTCGCCGTTACGGTGAAACCGTGCTCGAATACGAACGAAAGAAAATGAAACAGATGAAATATGAGTACGAAGACACCTGGGGAATCCGTTTCTTGAAGAAACGGGAGCTGAAGAAAAAATACGAGGAACAGAAAGAAATCTACGAGAATAAGCTGGCAGCCTACGAGGCGGAGCTCATCAAGAACTCGCAGGACACCCCTTGGGATTACTTCGCCCCGAACAAACTCCGCCAGATGAGCGATCAAACCGGCAATATCAATGATAGGATCAAGGGCTGGGAGAACGGCTACAAGAAGAACAGAACCGCCATCATCAGCAGCCAGGGCGGTGCCGCAGGCGGTATCGCGGCGGGACAGGCTGCCGGACCGGGAATTCCCATTTTATCTGAACTGATCGCTTTGTTCGGCGCTTTCACCGGCCAGGAATCGGGACACGGAGTCGACCGGCGCCTCTACCGTCGCCGGCAGTTCGTGGAACGTAGTCAGAGTCAGGGAGCTGATTACCAACCTCCGAAAGCCTACGAGGGACACAGAATAGAGTTAGACACCAGCGACGACATGTAACATAACCTATACGATTATTGTTAAGAACCATCACTGTTATAACCGGTGGTGGTTCTTTTATTTTCCCCACGGCCTTCGACCAGCAGATGAACGCAGCAAACCGGCCGGTCCGTCAACCCCATTACTTGTTCTGGGAATTAAAACGTTTAGCCAGGTAGATCAGTTCCTGGTGAGAGAGGGGGCCAACCATGGCAAATACGACTTTCTTGCAGACGTCTTGATTTATCACCAGGTTAAGGTAGGAGGAATTCCCGGTGATCGGACAGATAAGTTTACTGGTGTAGTCGGTGTACACGATATAGGATTCGGTCTTGAAATAGGACTGCACGATCTTTGTACACGTCCCCCCCGTGCATTTGAACAACCACAGGGAGAGGCAGTTTTCCCCACGTTTGTAGATCAGCAGCCGCCCCTTGATTCCCTGGTAGGTAAAACCGCTGGACGTATGGTAATTGAAACCGGCAAAAGAAAAGTCGGGCCGCAGCGAGCTGAAGGGAATGGACCCGTCGTCCGGAAGAGACGTTATTTCATAGCCCGGACCGGCTTCCAGTTTTCCGGTGCTAATAAACAATTTAGTACTGGCAAATAGGGCGGGACTGATGTCGGTGGCGGTAAACATGGGAAAGAACAGCAGGAGCAGCACCGCCGCGGCTATGGCTACCGAGCTAAACCCATGCCAGGAAAACCACGGAAACCGGAACGCGACGACCTTTTCTTCAAGTTCCGGCTGATAATCCTCTAGGGCTCTGTTGATCTTGTTACGGAGGGAGCCCGGAGCGACCCAGTGGGAAAAGTTGGCACGCAAGGTGTTTTGCACCGCTTTTTGAGCCTGGTAGGTCTGGAAACAGGAAGAGCATTCTTTCACATGCTGCTCGAACTCTTTGCTTTTTGCGGCACCCAGTTCACCATCGAGATAAGCCGCAATCTGTTCCCCCGTAAAAGAGCACTTCATCTGCTTCTACCTTTCTGTTGCGCAGATTTTTTTTTAATCAAAACTCGAACTATTTTTCTGGCACGGAATATCCGTGAGCGCACCGTTCCCAAAGGACAATCCATCACTTCCGCTATCTCCAGATAGGTCATCCCTTCGATGTCGCACAAGGTCAAAGCCGTGCGGAAATCTTCCGGAAGCTGCTTGAGCGCTTTTTCCAGGTTTTCAGGAAGCACATTCACGAGAGACTGGAACTCCGGGTCCTCCAGGCCCTGTTTCAACATCTCCTCGTAGGAAATATTGTTTTCAAACGCCTCCGGCAAAGTCACGGTCTTCACGGCACGCTGTTTGCGGCGCATCCAGTCGATAAAGAGGTTTCTCATGATCTTCATCAACCAGGCTCGGGCATTGGTGCCCGAACGATAAGTGTGAAAAGACCTGAACGATGCGAGCAGCGTATCCTGCACCAGGTCCTCGGAGTCAAACATGTTGTCTACCATAAAATAAGCGGACCGATACAGAGAGTTCAAGTGAGGCATGATCTCTTCCATAAACCGTACCTTCTTTTGCTTTATCGTCTTCTTGTCAAGCCTGGTATCAGCCGACCGAGCAGTCACTTCCTGGCTCCATTCTTGATAACGATTAATTACCATACTTTTGTTCCATGCTACTTAGAAAAAATCATTTTAAGATTTCACTGTAACGCAGCCGTAGGGAAAAATCAAGTGATCGCCGTGGGGCTTTATTTCAATCTCACAATTTACCGTCATACGCTCTTCTTTGCTCCACGATTTGACGGCCTGACGGAAAAGATGGTGAAATACTCAAAATAGATTGCAGGGTGATTTTTTGAAGATTCTGCTGATAACTCTCGGCTGTCCCAAGAACACGGTTGATTCTGAGTACCTGGCCTATCTCATCCGCCAGGGCAAACACCGGCTGGTTAACACATACGAGGAAGCCGAAGGGGTGGTAATCAACACCTGTGCGTTCATCGGAGACGCCGCCCAGGAATCAATTGACGTCATACTGGAAGCCGCCGAGCACAAGGCCTCCGGACGGCTGAAACGACTGATAGTGGCGGGTTGCCTGGTGCAACGGTACAGTGACTCTCTCCGGGGCAGTATCCCGGAGGTGGACGCGGTGATAGGGATCGATCATTTCCACACCATCGGGGCGGCTATCGACAACCGGCCCGGAAACCGGCCAGAGTCAATACTGCCCGTGAAACGTCCCGTTACCCTGGCCCCCACGACCCAGGGACATCGGATTCTGTCCACCCCATCCCCGACCGCGTACCTTAAACTCTCGGAGGGTTGCGACAATTGCTGCTCGTACTGTCTCATTCCTTCAATCCGCGGTTATTTGAGAAGCAGACCTTCCGGAGACATCATGACAGAAGCCCGCTGCCTGGCCGAACAGGGAGTAAAAGAGCTGGTACTCGTGGCCCAGGACATCACCGCCTACGGCCGGGACCGGGGAGAACCGGATGCCCTGGCCGGGTTGCTCACCCGGTTGGCAACAATAGACGGGATCGGCTGGTTACGCCTTCTCTACGCCCATCCAGCCCATATCACCGAACGGTTGATCGACACCATCGGGAATGAAAAGAAAATCTGTAACTACATCGATATTCCCTTCCAACACGTGGACGATGACCTGCTCAAAGCCATGGACCGCAAAGTGACACGCTCGCGCCTGGAAATGATTATCACCGGCCTGAGAAACCGCCTTGACTCAGTGGTTTTACGATCCACTTTTATTATCGGTTTCCCGGGAGAAACGGACCGGTCCTTCAACGAACTGTGCGAATTTCTTAAAAAGTACCGGCTCGATCATGCGGGATTTTTCACATACTCCCCGGAAGAGGATACCCCGGCCGCCTCGTTTCTCAACCAGGTCCCGGAAGAGATCAAACAGGAACGGCTCAATATAGTCTGTGGTATTCAAGAACACATCGCCCGGGAAAAAAACGAAAAGCGCATCGGTACCGTGGAAACCGTCCTGGTAGAAAATTTTTCAGCTGAGATTCCGGCCTGGACGGCCAGAAGCTATTCACAAGCTCCCGAGATCGACGGAGTAGTGTACATCGACTCCTGGGAAGGACAGCCGGGATCGTGGCTCACCGTGAAATACATCAATGCCGACGCCGTTGATCTGGTGGCTGCTCCCGTACCGGGAGACGTACCCGTTTCCCCATGAAAGCCATCGCCGTTAATTTCGGATGCAAGGTCAGTCAAAGCGACGCCTTTGAAACCATTCGGATACTGGTCGACACCGGCGAAGTGACCAGGGTCCTGACATTTGACCAGGCGGATATCATTATCATCTACTGCTGTTGTGTCACCGGACGCGGCGCGCAAAAGGTGCGGCAGCGGGTAAGGAAACTCGCCCGGGACAACTCCCGGGCCCGGATTATCCTGTGCGGCTGTTATCCCACCGCCTACCTGACCGAGCTTAAGACCTCCACGGGAATCGATGACATCGTCCCAGGCCACAATCCGGAGGCAATCCTCGACCTGCTCGACATCACCGGCAGTGTGAACGAGTCAACCCGGAATCACACCGTTACCGAGGCAACTTCTTCCGACGGTCTCAGGATGCGCTCACGCGGTATCCTGAAGATTCAAGACGGATGTTCCGGCACCTGCGCCTACTGCATTGTCAGGCACATACGGGGCACACCTGCCAGTATGCCCGTTTCCCTGGTTCTCAGCCGGCTTCAGTACCTGGTACGAGCCGGATTCGAGGAAATCGTGCTGGCCGGCGTCAACCTGGCCAGCTACGGTTCTGATCTAAGCCCGCCCGGTTCACTCACCAGGCTCATCGAATCGATACACGAGTTGGAAGGAGTTTTCCGGATCAGGCTGAGCTCCCTCGAACCGCAATGGATTACCGCCGACCTGATCGACACCATGGCCGCCTCGGACATCGTTTGCCCGCACTTTCACCTGCCGCTCCAAAGCGGTGACGATAGGGTATTGCGGAGAATGAACCGCGAGTATACCGTGGACAGCTATAAAAAAACGGTGTCCCTGATCGAGGAGAGGTTCGACGATTTCGGGCTGGGGACCGACATCATGGTCGGTTTTCCCGGAGAAACGGAACAGGAGTTTGAGAACACCCGGCGCCTGGTCGAGGAACTGCCGTTCACATATCTCCACGTATTCCGTTACTCCCCCCGGCCGGGAACGCAGGCCGCGGCGCTTAACGACGACGTCCTACCGGCGGTAAAGAAAGACAGAAGCCGTATACTGCACGACCTCGAAGGGGAAAAAATAGACCATGTATTGAAAAAAGCCTCGGGGACCATCCACGAAGCCGTGGTGATCAATGAAGGACCTCCGGCCAGCCTTCTTACCGGAACCTACCTCACGGGCAAACTGACGAACCGGAACACACCGGCAGACATGGGGAAACTTTTACGGGTACGGATTACCGGATACAAACAAGGCACCCTTCTCTGTTCCGCGTTGTGATCTTCGGAACAGAATCCCTGGTCCAGCCATTTCCCTTCAACCACGCTGCAGTAAAGCTCATCGGCACCGGCCGAAATCAACGGTTTCACTTGCTCAACCGCATTAAATGAAGGCAGTATTTTTAACCTGCGGTTGCGGTCTGGCCGCGTTTTCCCCTGCCGATCATGAGCTCAGCACCGGGAATTTTTCGAACAGCTTATCCAGCCTGGGTAGGAGTTTCGGATCACATTCGCCCTTGATCGCCAGCAATGGCCGGACGAAAACGTCTACCGAACCGCAACAACGCACGCCTTCCTCCAGGGTCGACAGCGCTTCCCACATGTCACCGGACAGAATCAGAACGTGAGCCAGGTTCACGTAGCTCAAGGGCTCATCCGGATAATCCACCAGCAGCTTGGCAAACTCGACTCCCGACTGGTAGTAGCTCTCTTCCCGAAAATAGAGGATGGCCCGAACCACCCTGAGATTGCGGTCCTCGGGATCGAGCTTGGTCAAGATCCTGATTTCCCGCCGCAGTCCCGTCAGGTCTCCTGTGGCCTGGTAGAGCTGGGCCAACCGGACATGTAACGACACCTCGTCCGGGAACGCCCTCACGGCCTCATCGAGAGCCAACAGGGCGTCCTTGGGCGGCCCGACCTCGAAAAGACAGATAGCCCTGTTTTTAATGGCTTCCGCCAGCTCCTCCCCGGACACGATCTGCATTACTTCATCCCACTTGCGCAACGCTTCGGGATACTTACAGGCATATTGGAGTGTGCAGGCCAGGTGATAACGGGCGGCAATATCTTTCGGGGAATCTTCAAGAATCCGGTTCAAAAGGGCCATGTTACGCTCGATCTTCGATCGTTGGGAAATCATTTGGGGGTTGTAACCCACATGGTGCAACCGGACCTCGGAATCAAATATTTTAACAGGCTTTTCACCCGATGAAAAAACCAGCTGTTCGTGGACCCGGCCCTGGTAGTGAAGGCCCCGGCCGGTCCTGAACAACCGGGGTAGACGCCCGAAGGTGCCGCCTTCGTCAAGGATCTTGACGTTCACCACGTCGACATCCTTTTTAGAGATCCAGTTTCTCACTTTTTCCAGATCTTCTTCAGCCAGACGTTCATCGGCATCCACAACCAGAATCCAGTTACCCGTGGCCTGCTCCAGGGAAAAATTCCTGGCTGCCGAAAAATCGTCGGTCCACTCAATAGTGAATATCCGAGCCCCGTGAGATTCGGCAATCTCCACCGTTTTGTCATCGGACCCCGTATCAACCACGATTACTTCGTCAGCCACCGATTTGACGCTGGCCAGACAGTCATTAAGCAGCGCTTCCTCGTTTTTGACGATCATACACACTGATAACACGAGCACACCTCACATGTAAAAAGATCCTGTATCATTCTATCATATCAACCCAACCGGGGGCTACGCCAAAACAAAGCTTGATTGGAACCTTCAGAAGCATATGAGCCTTTGTTATCAGAACCTATATATCTAACTTCAGGAAGTGGTACAATGAAGGATACGTTCTATTCTCTAAGGAGGCTTATAATGTCAAAGGAAATATCACATGCCGACCGTTATGTTCCCCAAAAATCATTACAAAAAGATGCCCGTATTAATTCGATAGCCAGCTATCAGTCCCAATATAAATTGAGTATTGAAGATCCGGAAACCTATTGGTCTGCCAAAGCGAAAGAGACCATTAACTGGCAGCATGAGTTCCATACCACCAAACAATCCGACTTTAAAACGGGACTTATTTCCTGGTTTTTAGGAGGACGTTTGAACGTGACCGAAAACTGTGTGGACCGACACCTCGCCACACAGGCCGACAAAGTGGCCATCCTTTGGGAAGGTGATGAACCCGGAAATATTCGTAAAATAACCTACCGGGAACTCCATGAGAAGGTTTGCCGATTAGCCAACGTCTTGCGTAAAGATGGTGTTCGAAGAGGAGACCGTGTCGCCATCTACATGCCAATGATCCCGGAGGCAGCTTTCGCCATGCTTGCTTGTGCCCGTATCGGAGCGATCCATTCGGTTGTTTTCGCCGGATTTAGTGCGGAAGCTCTCAGAGATAGAATCTTAGACGCCACGTGTAAGGCCGTCATTACCGCCGATGAAGGTTTGCGGGGTGGAAAACGTATTCCTCTTAAAAGAACCGTCGACGAAGCCGTGATGGCCTGTCCCTGTGTGGAACATGTCTATATTGTGGCCCACACCGGAGCCAACATTCCATTTTATCCCCAACGAGATGTATGGCTGCTCGAGGCAATGAAGCTGGAACGTCCGTATGCACCCATCGAACCGATGGATAGCGAAGATATTCTTTTTCTCCTCTATACTTCCGGCAGTACCGGTAAACCAAAAGGAATTATCCACACTACCGCCGGATATCTCCTCTATGCTACGTTAACGTATAAACTGATATTCGATCATCAGGAAGATGACATCTTTGCGTGTGTCGCTGATGTCGGATGGATTACCGGTCATTCTTATGTCGTCTACGGGCCTCTGGCTAACGGGGCTACCACGGTGATGTTTGAAAGTATCCCCACCTACCCGGATGCCGGACGTTATTGGGACATGGTAGAGCGGCTGAAGATAACTCAGTTTTATACCGCGCCGACTGCTATCCGGGCCATCGCTAAAGATGGGGATGATTTTGTTACAAAATATGATCGTTCCAGCCTTCGAATTCTCGGTACCGTCGGTGAACCGATAAATCCGGAGATCTGGCAATGGTATTACCACGTCGTAGGTGAAGGGAAATGTGCCGTGGTGGATACCTGGTGGCAAACTGAAACCGGTGGGATTATGATTAGCCCGCTACCAGGTGCAATCGATACGAAACCAGGCTCGGCAACCCTCCCTTTCTTTGGAATTGAACCGGTATTGCTCACCGAAGAAGGTCACGAGATTCATGACAATGAGGTGAACGGTTTACTGGCCATCAAACAGCCCTGGCCCAGTATGGCGCGATCCATCTATGGAGATCATCCTCGATTTATGGAGACCTACCTGGATAAGTACCCAGGGTACTACCTGACCGGGGATGGTTGCAGGCGAGACAAAGATGGCTATTATTGGATTACCGGTCGGGTGGATGATGTGTTGAACGTTTCCGGACACCGCATGGGAACCGCCGAAGTGGAAAGCGCTCTGGTGCAACATGAATCTTGCGCTGAAGCAGCGGTAGTGGGATGTCATCACGAGATCAAAGGGCAGGGGATTTTTGCTTATGTCATCCTCAATGACGGCTATGAAGAAAGCGCTGAACTTATCGGTGAATTGAAAAACGAAGTCCGTCATCATATTGGTCCGATTGCGACACCGGATCATATCTTACTTACCCATGGGCTTCCAAAAACCCGCTCCGGTAAGATCATGCGTCGTCTTCTCCGCAAAATAGCTGTAGATGAGACTGAAGACCTCGGGGATACGAGCACGTTAGCTGATCCCTCCATCGTCACCCAATTGATAGAAAAAAAGCGGGAGTTGCGCTAAGTGCGTTTTAACGGAAGCTGAATTGTTGCTCTTCGCAATCGGACTTTTTACTGACATTGGGCGGGCACCCATCCCGCCGACGGCGCCAACAGATGACATAAAAAGATCTCCTCATGTTATATTCCAGTATACCGGAACTCAATCATCCAGATTAAGACTTGTCAATTTCAAGCTCGACGAAGCATATGACCGAGCATCCGTTTCCGCAGTAGAACTATCACGAAAACGCATGACCAAAATAAAAACGGAGGCTTTGATTTGCAAAGCCTCCGTTGCTTTAAAGGAGATAGCAGGTCTTATTCGACCTTTTTTACAGCTTCCGTCAACCGTTTCTCATCAACTCTTTGAACGCAGGAATGACGGCACGTCCAGTTCATCCGACCGGGCGGTGCGAAGCCGAGTCACATTGTTGAACTCTTTCGGACGGGAGAGTACTCCCGAAGCCTGGTCGAAACCGGTGGCGATCACGGTCAGGCGGATGTCGTCTTCCATTTCCTCATTGATTACCGCGCCGAAAATAATCTCGGCATCATCGTCCGCTGCTTCGCTGACGATTTCAGCAGCCTTGTTTACTTCGTGAAGTCCGAGATTTATGCCGCCGGTGACATTAAGAAGAATACCTTTGGCTCCCTCGATGGTTGACTCGAGCAGCGGACAGCCGATTGCCGCCTGGGCGGCCTGGACGGCCCGGTTCTCACCGGTGCCTAGTCCGATACCCATAAGGGCCGAGCCGGCTGACATCATGACGGTACGCACATCGGCAAAATCCAGATTGATCAGACCAGGAATGGTGATGAGATCGGAAATACCCTGCACACCCTGGAGCAGTACATCGTCAGCCACCTTGAAAGCATCCATAATAGGCGTATCCTGATCGATAACCGAGAGCAGTTTATCGTTGGGAATGACGATGATCGCGTCCACCTTCTCACGCAAGACCTTGATGCCTTCCTCGGCCTGTTTCATCCGTTTTTTTCCTTCGAAACTGAACGGCTTGGTTATGACCGCTACCGTGAGCGCGTTGAGACCATGGGCTACATCAGCCACGACCGGGGCCGCTCCTGTTCCAGTACCGCCGCCCATACCGGCGGTTATAAATACCATATCGGAGCCTTCCAGGGAGCTCCGGATCTTTTCCCGGTCCTCCTCGGCCGCCTTGCGCCCGACTTCCACATCGGCGCCGGCGCCCAGGCCTTTGGTCTGCTTGTCGCCCAGTTGCAGCTTGGTACGCGCTTCGGACAATGCCAGTACCTGTGCATCGGTGTTGGCGACGATAAACTCAACCCCCACCAGTTTCGATGCGATCATCCGGTTCACGGCATTGGATCCGCCGCCGCCCACCCCAATAACTTTAACCTCCGCTACCTGTTCCACTGCTTCGTAGTTGAACAACTCCCACTACCTCCTTCGCGATTCTCTCTTTTTATCTATCCCCGTCGGTATTCACCGACCGGATAAGGAAACGCTAGAATATGCTCCTTATCCATCCCATGAATTGATCCCACAATCGGCTGAGACCGGCAGGCATGAATGATGATCCTCCGCCGCCGGCGAGATCGTCACGCATCCCGTAGTTAAGCAGCCCGAGACCGGTTGCGAATTCCGAGCTTTTAACCTTCTCGGACAGTCCGGACACCTTACCCGGAACCCCTATTCTGACCTGCATGTCCAGGACCTCTGAAGCAATGCTGTCGATACCGTTCAGAAGTCCCGTCCCACCGGTTACAACACACCCGGCGGGAATCATCTCTCCCGCGCCGAATTTCTGCACATCATCCCGGACAAACCGGAAAATCTCTTCCACCCTCGGCTCGATGATCTCACACAACGCGCGCTTGGGCAGCGTTCGAACCTTATCGCTCCCGGTTACCGGGACCTCGATCAGTTCTTTGTCTTCCACCAACGAGACCATGGCGCAGCCATGCAGTTTCTTGATGGTTTCCGCCGAAGATGTCGGTGTCTTCAATCCCACCGCGACATCGTTGGTAATATGGTCTCCTCCCAGGGGAATGACACTGGAAAAAGCAACGGCACCGTGCACGAAAAGGCAGATATCCGTGGTGCCGGCCCCGATATCCAGCAATAAGACTCCCAGTTCCTTCTCGTCGGTGGTGAGGACCGCTTCCGCGGAGGCGAGACTGCTGAGAATGACATCTCTGACCTGAAGACCGGCTTTCTGGACACTCTTGAGCACGTTTTGAACAGCAGTCGCGGCCCCGGTAACGATGTGAACATCCGCTTCCAGCCGTATTCCGGACATTCCCACCGGATCCTTGATACCACGTTGATCATCGACGATAAACTCACGTGAAATAATGTGGATGACCTCGCGGTTAGGATTCACCTGGGCTGCCCTGGCTGCCTCGATTACCCGCTCCACATCTTCGTGGGTGATCTCCCGGTCTGAACCGGCAACGGCGATAACTCCCCGACTGTTCTGGGATGAGATGTGCGCACCGGATAAGCCGATATAAACCGAGTCAATATCGATGTCAGCCATACGTTCGGCTTCTTCCACGGACATCTCCACCGATCGGACCGTCTCTTCTATATTGATGACAACGCCTTTTTTCATCCCCGTGGATTGGGCCTGACCGACGCCGATAATCTCGATATTTCCGTCTTCAGCCACAGCCCCTACCAGAGTTGTCACCTTGCCCGTACCTAAATCCAGAGCAACAATAATGTCCTCAGCGGACAATGGAACGCACCTCCTAGAGCAGCCCTCGCTCGGGTTTTATCACCAGGCCGCACTTATACCGTAAATCCATGTACTCGACTCCAGTGTACTTGGTTTTCAATTCGCCAAGCACCCTGAGTATAAACGGCAGTTGGGAACGAAGTTCCTCCACATTGTTCAGGTATATCTTAATGCCGTCAACCGTGTAAATATATTTGGCCTGACTGTCACTGACATTAATCTCCGACACTTTACGATTGAAAAAATCGGCCAGCGGCGGCAACCAGCCGAGAACCTCCGTGATCGACGAATCCTCCAGGCACTTTCCGCTTTCCAACACTTCCGTACTTGCGCCGGTGATAAACGGCAAGGTGGACGGCGTCTTTTTGTTCCGCTCACCCAATATGTACCCTTCTTCATCAACTTCGAATATCTGCCCATTGTTATTCAACACGAAGGCAACCGGAACCCGCTCTTTGACCTCGATGACAACTTTATCCATACTGTTTTGGAAAACATTCACCTGCTTTACTTGTGGAAGCATCTCAATTTTCCTGGCTACTATTTCCGGCTCGAATTTTAATGAACTCTGGTTTTTCCTGATACCGGCAATACGCAATATATCGCGGACCTGAATTCCTTCCGGCGAATCCACTTCGATCTGCTCTATTCTGAACAGCGGCATGTCAAACACCAGCACCCGCAGTTCGAGCACAAACACCGTTACCAACAACACGATAAGCGCCAATCTGACCGCTAGACGGGTTGGACTTACCAACCGGCGCAGACGCCGCAAGCGGCGGTTGACACCGGAACGGAAGCTATCTTTTTCCGGCCCTGCCTTTTGTCTTCCAAACGATTTACCAAATCGTTTTTTGTTGCGGCTGCGTACCTCGGAAAGAGAGACTGTTCTTTTTTTCGAAGAAGCCCGTTTCCCTTGCCAGATAAGGCTTTTGCGCTTTTTCCGTTTAGCGCCGCTAATTATATCACCGGATTGTATATATAACAACAGATCTCGCCTACATTTCCCTGTGCCAGGCTTCTTTGAGAATTCGGTCTACGAGCTTGTCAAAAGTGATCCCAACGTAAGCAGCGGCCATAGGCAGAAGGCTGGTTTCCGTCATGCCGGGTATGGTGTTAATCTCCAGTATCCAAACCTGGTCTTTCCGGTCGACGATCATATCTACCCTGGCCATACCCCGGCACTTGATAATGGAGAACACTTCGGCGGCCAAGTCGGAAGCCAGTGCGGCCGTAGGCGGCGTTACACATGCCGGGATGATAAACTCGGTCATGCCCTTGGTATATTTTGCCTCGAAATTATAATGCCCCCCTTTTGGCTTGATTTCAATGATGGGGAGCGTCTCGGGCGGGCTGTTGCCGAGGACGCCGACGGTTATCTCGGAACCATCTATGAAAGACTCCACCACTACTTCCTGGTCGTAGTGATGAGCATTCGCCAACGCGTCGGCCAGATCCTCTTTCTTGAATACCAGGGAAAGCCCGATTGTCGAACCTTCCCGTGACGGTTTTACTACCGCCGGAAGCGCTATATTATCCAGAACCAGCTCAATGGGATTTTCGGTGCGACTATTTACCGCCACCCACGATGGGGTGGGAAGTGAAGCGGCATCGAGGAGAATCTTTGTCATGACTTTGTCAATTCCGAGAGCACTGGACAGTACCCCCGATCCTGTATAGGGGATACCGGCCAGTTCAAGCGTCCCCTGTACGACACCGTCTTCACCGCCGCGACCGTGCAAGACCACGAAAGCGGCGTCCAGTTGAAGCGAGGAGAGACGGGTCATGAAGCTATCATTAACGTCCACCTCCAGGGCCTGATATCCGAGCCGCTTGAGAGCGGCCAGCACTGCTCGTCCCGATTTAAAAGAAACCTCCCGTTCAGCGGATAGCCCCCCCATGAGCACTCCGATACGGGCTTCACAAAGATCTTTTTTTGTTCTGTTCGGTTGTGCGACGATGTGAGGTTTCATCCTGTCTTCCCCCATGGATCTTCCATTGCCCCGGAAATAGGGGCACTGCCGGAGATTTTCGATATGTGTTGCATTATAATACGAAAAACGGAATATGCAGCACCCTTTTTTCCAAAATTACCGGAACACCGTTCCATTTCATCAAGCTCGTCACGGTTATCGAGTAAATCCTGGAGTTGTGTAACAAACAGTTCAACGGCTGAAGCCCCGGGAAATCCGAGCTCGCGTTGCTCGATCACCCGGCAGCCGCCGGAGCGCTCCAACTGCCTGGCGTTCACGACCTGATGATTATCGGTGGCATGGGGAAACGGTATAAGCAGAGCCGGTTTTCCCAGTACCGTCAACTCGGCAATGGTGGTGGCTCCGGCCCTGGCTACCACCAGATCGGCCGCCATCATAGCCGTTTCCATATCAGTTATGTATTCATTGAGATCAATCCGCTTTTTCCAGGACGGGTTTGCCGCAAACAGGCCGTTAAGTACTTTGTTTACTCTGGAGAAATCGGTCCGTCCAGCGGCCCATTTAAGCGTAATTCCGGCAGTCATCAGGTGTGTAAGCGAATCGAGTAGCAAGGTGTTGATATAGCCGGCGCCCTGGCTACCTCCGAAACATAGTAGCGTTTTCGATTTTTTCCTTTTACCGGTCGAGGTTGCCTGTTCGTGAGCGAATCTCACCGGATTCCCCGTCCAGACCGCCTGTGGAAAACACTGTACCGTGGAAGGAAACGACACGCACACAAGCTCAGCCAGCGGTGACAGGAGGCGGTTTCCCAGGCCGGGAATTGAGTTCTGTTCGTGCAGGATAAGCGGACATCGGTTCAAAACGGCAGCGATTCCCACCGGGACGCTGACATATCCTCCCATGCCCACCACGACTGCAGGCCGGAGGCGGTGAATGAGCATACAGGCTTTTGCCAAACCAAAGGAGTTAAGGAGCGCTGATTTTGCCAGGGACCGGTCGAAGCGTCGCAAATATGGCGCGGTGGGAATGGAAACAAACGGAAATCCGGCGGAAGCAACAAGTTCTTGTTCGAAACCGGAGGTGCTTCCGCAGAAACAGGCCCGGGCGGCACCGGTCTTCCTGATAACTTCAGCCACCGCCAATGCCGGGACTACATGCCCAGCGGTCCCTCCACCCGCAAAAAGGATAACCCGATTTGCCTTGTGTGTTTTCATTTTTTACGCCCCAGCAATAATGACAAAAATTATGCCGCCGGACTGATACGCCGCTTTTTTAGTTTTCTCTGCTTGGTTATCCGGCGCCGGGAGATATTGAGCAGGATTCCGGCCGCGCAGAGATTGATTACGAGAGACGATCCGCCAAAACTAATAAACGGAAGTGGAAGGCCGGTGGTGGGAAAGAAACTGAGCACGACACCGATATTAAGAATCGCCTGGATAACCACCATAGCCACCAACCCACCGGCCAATAACCCGCCAAAACGGTCCGGTGCGTCCATGGCTGTTTTCAAGCCCCGCCAGAGAAATAAGACGAACAACGCGATGATACACAATGCTCCCAAGATACCAAGTTCTTCCGTTATAATCGCGAAAATAAAATCGTTGTATTGTTTTGGCAGGTAGAGAAACTTCTGAATGCTCTTGCCCAGACCCACGCCGGACAGGCCACCGCCGGAAATCGCCAGCAGCGATTGGATAATATGGTAGCCGTCTTTCCGCATGTCTTTCCAGGGATCGAGAAACGCCAAGAACCGCCGCAACCGATATCCTTCAGTGATGATGAGTATGAATACCGACACCATCCCGACCCCGCCGGTGATCAACAGGTGCCGGATCTGGGCCCGGGCCAGGAAGAGCAGCACGAACACCAGGACGGATACGGAAACCGCCGTGCTCAAATCAGGCTGGGCCATGATCAGGGCAGCCATGGTAGCGGTAATGACCAGACCAGGCATAACAAACTTCCTGAACGACCGTGGATCGCGCGATTTGTTGGACAAAAACGAAGCCATGAAAATAATTACGGCCAGCTTAGCATATTCAGACGGTTGGAAACTAAGAGACCCCACTACCAGCCACCGTTGCGCACCATAGTTGCTCCGACCAAGACCGGGGATCAACACGATGAAGAGCAAAACGTAGCTTAAGACCAGAATCGGTACGGCCAGGATTTTTAAGTTCCGGTAATCGAAGTTCATGAAAAAAAGCAGGAAGACTATACCGACCATGCAAGAAATAAATTGTTTTTGGAAGAAGAACAAACTGTTGTTGAAATCTTTCAGGGCGGTTACGAAACCGGACGAGTACACCATGATGAGGCCCACCGCCGTAAGCGTGACAACGGTACCGAAGAGCAGGATATCAAAGGCCTGCGTAGACCTTCCTTCTATCTTGCGCTGCAGGAAAGCGCCCAACTTGTGTATAGACGCTCTAATATTCAGTGTCTCGACGGCAGCATCCATTACCTATCCAGCCCGTTATCGGGAAAACCGATCTTTCAGCTCCATGACCAATTTTTTGAACCGGTTTCCTCGCTCTTCGAAGTTTGAGAACTGATCAAATGAGGCACACCCCGGGGATAACAATATACAATCTTCATTATCGGCAATTTCCCATGCTTTCTCCACCGCCGCGTCAAGATCGGGCACTTTCCACATCCGATTGTGTCCAGTTTTTTTCAAGGCCGTCGCTATCTTAAAACGGGTATCTCCCATGAGCACCGTCCGGATGCCCAGATCGGCGATATCCCCCGCCAGTTCAGTGAAATCAGCATTTTTGTCGTAACCGCCAAGGATAATAATGAACGGTTTATCCAGAGCTTTTACGGCACATCTCGTGGAAGCCACGTTAGTGGCTTTGGAATCGTTGATGAACTCCACCTGCCCCACCATGGCCACGCTCTCCAGCCGGTGAACAACTCCTTCGAAAGTCCTGATAGCTTTTCTGATGGGTTCCGGCGAAAGCCCCAATCCGCACCCGAGCGCCACCGCTCCCAGCACGTTCTCCAGGTTATGTTCCCCCCGGAGCCTGACATCATCGAGGCCGGCCACTTCAACAGATTCTCTTCCCGGTCCATGGGGTCTGAACAAAATTTTCCCCGCGGCGACAGAGACACCGGCGGTAACGGGCCGGTATCGGCTGAACAGGAGGACAGTTCCATCACCATTTGGTTTTTCTAATTTTTCACACGCCAGGATATAGTCTCTGCTAACCGGGTCATCCAGGTTTAGAACCGCCACGTCGTCTGGTCTTTGCCGGTCGAACACCCTAAACTTGACATCCGCGTAAGTCTCGAAAGTACCGTGACGGTTAAGATGATCCGGGGTTACATTGAGAATTAACGCCCCGTTCGCCTTAAACTGCCGGACCGCCTCCAGTTGAAAACTGGACACCTCCAGGACCACCAGGTCCGGCTGCTCACCGGCGGCGACGACATCACTGAGCGGCCGCCCGATATTGCCGGCCACTTCCACCTTGTAGCCGGCCCGTGAAAACATTTCGCCGGTCAGATTGGTGGTAGTAGTCTTTCCGTTGGTCCCCGTTATAGCCACCACGGGGCAGCCGATCAACCGGTATCCAAACTCCATTTCAGAAACAACAGGGACACCACTTTTTTTTGCCGAGACCACGGCCGGGGCGGTGATAGGGACACCGGGACTTAGAATAATGAAATCAGCCTGTCCTAGAAACTCCCCGGTGTGTCCCCCGGTCTGAATGGCAGCCACTCCCCGGCGAAGCTCTCCAGGAAGCGATTCCAGAACTCCATCAGATCGGGATTCGCTGACGATGACCCGGCATGAGTTCCCGGCTTTTCCTTGAAGCAGGACACTGAGCGCTGCCTGGCCGCTTTTCCCCAAACCCACTACCGCCACGGTCCGCCCCGAGAGGTCGAAGCGTTCGGTTTCTGTTTTCATATTGTCTCTCAATACGCGCTTAATATCTGTATCCATAATTACATCTTCATCCACCTGGAATATTGTATCACGGATGTGTAGATATCGTATGTGAACACGGTTAAGTCATCCGATTTCACTTTCCACACGTCTTGCTTGAGGGTGGTACCACCCGGTTTCCGCTACATCTCAATGTTTGCCCATACGTTTGGAGGAAAGGACAAGCCTCCGCCCGGGTAAAATTTCCTGCTTGCTTGATAGATTGACAGTGTTGCCAGTCACAGTGGATTCGCCGGTTAAACCGGCGAATGACTTGGCGGACTAGCCGGTCATGATCAGGCCGAGGGCGATGATGAATAACACGAAAATCAGGGCGGAGAAGGCGAGGATTAAATAGAAGAACAATTCGGATGTCAATCTGCCCTGGAACAGAGTGGCCTTGACTTTCCCGGATTTGAGCATCATTCCCCGGTTAACCATCATTTGTCCTCGAAGATCGGTAGACAGTTCCATAGTGATAACCAGGTTGTCCGATCCCGGCCGGGGCGAGAACATTGACAGAATTTTGCCATTTCCCCGCAAATTGCGGCAGCGGTTGACAATAATGTCGATTTCGTCTCCGACTTTGAGTTGCCAGGCCGGCACGCCGTTTACCGGGTCTATCTCCGGCTCCACGGAAAGGGTAGTAATGGTCCTCATCGGTTCCATGGCTCCGCTATCACTCGGTGACGGCACTTCCTGGCGAGACGGCTCTTTTTGTTTTTTCTTCTCTTTTTTTTCTTCCTGCCCCAGGGTCTCCCAGGTGCACTCTACTGCAATGTTTCCTCCCGGTAAAACAGAATGGAGATCTTCCTTGATCAATTCGTCCATCATTACTTTCTGGACATTCTGATCGGTAATATCTAAGACGATTTTCAACATCCTGGCCATACGTTCGGGAAGATACTCCTGGTACAAATCCCGGATACTCTCCGAGTATTCTTTCAAGTCGCGCGTGCCCAGATCGGAATACTCATCAGCCACCAGATCAAGGAACCGTACCCAGGAAGAGGTGAGGCTGAATTTCTGGGTAAAACTTTCTGAAAAGAAGTTAACCACGGCTGCACATTTATATACCGCCGCTTTTTCCACTGAGGCAAGAACAACATAGAATCCGACCAGGTTCAAGTCCCGTTCCCGAAACTGAACTTTCATTACAAAGGAGAAATCCGCCGTCGGTTCCATCCGCCTGATCTTCCGCTTCACATTTTATCCGTGGATTACCCGAGCAATCCACCAATTACGCTCAGGGACCAGTATACTCCATTACTGGCGAAAAATAGTATTCATCCCAAAGACGCTCAATCCCAGGAGCGCCAGCACGAAGGTGATGACCCAGAAACGGAACACTACCTTGGGTTCAGCCCAGCCTTTGAGTTCGAAATGGTGATGAAGCGGGCTCATCTTGAACACTCGTTTGCCCCACATCTTGAAGGAGGTAACCTGGATTATTACCGATAAGGCCTCGACAACAAAGATACCACCGATGACCACCAGGACGATTTCACTCTTGGTCAATACTGCTACCGTCCCTAAAGCTGCCCCCAGTGAAAGCGAACCGGTATCCCCCATGAAGATCTGGGCAGGATAAGAGTTATACCACAAAAATCCCAGGCAGGCGCCCAGGATGGCGCCGCAAAAGATGGTCAATTCACCGGCCCCGGGAATATGGAATATGTTCAGATGCATGCTGAACACTTCATGGCTCGTGATATACGAGATCCCGGCATAGGCCAAACCAACGATACTCAAGATTCCGCAGGCCAGCCCATCCAGTCCGTCGGTAAGGTTGACCGCGTTGGAGGAGCCCATGATAACCAAGATCACGAACGGCACATAGAAAAATCCGAGGTCAACTTTTCCCAAAATGGGAACATTGATAAACGACTCGAATCCGTTCAGGTAAGGTGTCGATACCAGGTAGAGCCCGCAGGCCAAACCCACCAGGCCCTGCCAAAATAATTTACTTTTGGCCGACAAGCCTGTGTGGTTTTTGCGGCGCAACATCATCAGGTCGTCCACGAACCCTAATAACCCCATGCATAAAAGTACGAACAGGCTTATATACACCTGCCTTACCCAGGGTTTCGTCCAGAGCAAACTGGTCACCACGATGGCAATCAGGATAACCAGGCCCCCCATGGTCGGTACACCCTCTTTTTTCAGGTGCGTCTCCGGTCCGTCATTCCTGACAGACTGTCCGAGCGACCGCTTTTTCATGCGTCTTATCATCCGGGGGGAGAGCACGATAACCATCAGGAACGCCGTGAGAATAGAGTAGATGGTACGCAGGGATATCGAGTTGAAAAAATAGGTGAACACCTGTTAGAGAAGCCTTTCCGTAACCATATCGAGCGACCGTGACCGTGAGGCTTTCACCAGCACCACGTCCCCATCGGTAACTGTTTCCCTCACTCGTCGTGCCAATTCGTCCTTGTTCATGCACATGACGACACCATCAG
The DNA here is from genome assembly GCA_964593455.1 of uncultured bacterium. GTDB lineage: Bacteria > Muiribacteriota > CAYSPT01 > CAYSPT01 > CAYSPT01 > CAZQHK01. Next base: position 37,399 of record CAZQHK010000016.1, on the reverse strand, counting down.
CCGGGAGACCGCCCTCCAGGGCTCCCTCACAGTATGAATCGGCATAATCTCCCCACACGAAGAGCAGCGAAGCATGTGAAGCCGCTACCAATCTACCACATTTCCGATGAAGGCTGTCGGAGGCTTCCCCCAGTTCCAGCATGTCCGAGAGCACTACTACCAAGCGTTTTCCATTCAGGTTTTCAGCCGCCTTCAACCCGGCAGCCAGGGAGGCCGGATTGGCGTTATAGCAGTCATTGACTACGATCCAGCCAGCTCCCTCAAGGACTTCCAGGCGTCCGTGGACCGGTGTGAACGCAGCCATGGCCGCCGCCACATGATCCGGATCAATTTCCTTAAGCCAGGCCAGCGCGGCTACGGCCAGCGCGTTCATGATATTGTGTTCACCAGGCACTCCGAGAGTAACGGTATATCCATTAGTTCCGGGCACTATGAGATTAAATGTCGAACCACCGCCGCTCATGTGTACCTTTTCGGCCCGGACCGCAGCGTCCCGAGAAAATCCGTACCATACTGTCTTCCCTTTGAACCCCTCCCCGATTCTCCGCACCCAGGGATCGTCGATGTTAAGAACAGCCGTCCCCCCGTCTGATAAGCCGTCCAGCAGCTCACCTTTCGCCAGAGCTACGTTCTTAAGCGTCCCCATGAATTCCAGATGAGCCGGGCCGACATTGGTGATTAGGCCGGTGTGTGGCCGGGCCAACTCACAGAGACGACTGATCTCTCCCGGGTGGTTCATCCCCATCTCCAGGACCGCGGCCCGGTGTTCTGGTCCGATCCTGAGGAGATTAAGCGGCAGACCGATATCGTTGTTCATGTTTCCCAGCGAAACATAGGTCGATACCTGCCGGTTGAAAACGCTCCCGATCATCTCCTTGGTGGTGGTTTTACCGTTGGACCCCGTAACGGCGGCTATCCAGGTACCGAGCCGGGAACGGTTCCAACCGGCCAGGGTTTGAAGCGCCGCCAGCGTGTTTTTAACTCCGATGCCGGTGGCGGTAAGAAGAGCTTTCGCTACCTCCGGCGTGGCCGCCCGGCAGCTTTCGAAAAGGAATCCGGATGCGCCATTTTGAAGTGCTGCGACAATGAACCGATGACCGTCGGTCCTGGTTCCCGCAATTGGAACGAACAGGTCACCCGCCAGGACAGCCCGTGAGTCCACAGCCGCCCCGGTACACGGTTTTACCGGGGGGAGACCAGCAAGACGCCCGCCAACAGCGACTGCAATGTCTTTGAGAGAAGTTTCTTCCATGGGAACCTCATGACCCTCGATGTTTTTTTAACTTCATATTACCCAAAATGATCCGCACTACTTCACGATCATCAAAATGAATTGTCTCGTGCTTGAATATCTGGTAGTCTTCGTGTCCTTTGCCGGCCACCACCACGGTGTCTCCCGGATGGGCCATGGTTATGGCCCTCTCAATAGCGGCGGCCCGGGAAGGTTCGACATACATCCGTTTCAAAGCCCCGTCAACCGTGTTTACCCCGCAGGTGATTTCCTCAATAATTTCTTCCGGGTCTTCCGTCCTGGGATTGTCGCTCGTCAGGATCACATAATCGCTCAAGCGGGCACCTATCGCTCCCATAAGCGGCCGTTTTTTCCGGTCCCGGTCGCCACCGCACCCAAACACACTGATCACCCTGCCGGCAGTTATTTCACGAACAGCTACAAGCACGTTCTCCAACCCCGCCGGCGTGTGGGCATAATCCACGATCACCGTTATCCCACCGCCCTGGAGCGCCTCGAAGCGGCCGGGCACCCCGTTCACGGCTTCTAGTCCGGCCACTATCCGATCCATGGAAATCCCCATAGCCAGGGCGGCGCCGGCGGCCACCAGTGCGTTCTGGACATTAAATCGCCCTTTTAAGCCAAGCTCCACGGGGTTTGATCCAAAAAGGAACTGGAGTTCAAATAACGTTACACTTTGTCTCGCCATCACATTTGCTGCTTTCACGTTCGCTTCTTTGCTTCCGCCTGCAGAAACAGTGATCATCCGGGGAATATTTTTCATTCTCGCCTGCAAACGCTTTCCATAAAGACCATCGATGTTGATCACCGGCACTCCGCAGGATTCGTCCAACAGGTCAAACAACCGCTGTTTGGAGATAAAGTAGTCTTCCATGTTCTGGTGAAAATCAAGATGATCCTGGCTCAGGTTGGTGAAGGCGGCTACTGAAAACGAACAATCTTCCACTCGCATAAGAGACAGGGCGTGTGAGGATACCTCCATCACCACTACTTCAACCCCGACATCGACCATCTGCCTGAAGATGGCGTGCAGGGAGTGGGCCAGCGGCGTGGTAAAAGGCGCCGGCAGTTCTTTATCTCCAATATGGTATTTGATGGTCCCGATGAGCCCGGTCCGGTAACCGGCCTGTCTCAAGATGGACTCGACCAGGTACGAAGTGGTGGTCTTGCCGTTAGTGCCGGTGATACCGATCAGCGAAAGTGACCGGGCCGGATAACCGTAGAACATGGCGGCAACCCGTGAAAGCGCTTTCAGGGTGTCCGGCACCAGCACCCGAGTCACTCCTTCAGGCACCAGCACCGACCGGTTGCAGATAACAGTTCGGGCACCGCCTGCAGCGGCCTCAGTCACGAAATCATGGCCGTCAAACCGCTGTCCTTCAACACAGACAAAGAGCGCCCCCGGTACGGCTTTCCTGGAATCGGTCTCCACGGCGGTCACCTCAACCGAGATATCTCCCACCATTTCCAGCACGGAAACACCTTCCAACATCTCTCTGAGAATCAACCGATACTCCTCCCATCAGATGGCTTATTGTACCAGTAATCACGTGTTTCGGAGAAGATTGAAATACTGCATTTTGTATTTCCGTTTCCAGAATCGACAACCCTTCTTTCCACGTTTCTTTCTTGAGAGGTTGAGGTCATCGAAAGACAAGCACTGGTGTGGACGAAAAGACAATAGCAGCGTACCAGCCTGAATCTAAGATTATGAGATTGAGATGAAAAGCAAGCAGTGTAGAAAGAAAGGTAGAATATGCAGGTTTAACTAATCCGCGGCGAAGAATACTTTGACTTCCGCGCCTGTTTCCAGGGGGGTGCCGGGTACCGGGTCCTGGGCGTAGGCCAGACCGGAGCCCATGAACCTGACCAGGACCGGATACGGACTTAACTCTTCGCCGCTCTCCATCATGGTTTTACCCACCAGGCACGGCATCATCCGGTTGGAGAGAGAAACCGGAGTAGAATATGAATAGCCCAGGTAGACAACGATACGGGATTCGGGGAGGATGGGAGTTTCCGGTTCGGGCGACTGGTATATCACCACCGGGCCGTCACCGCCCAGATCGATGTTCATATCGTTTTGCCGGGCGATACTTTCAACCTTGGCTTTTCCCATACCCAAAAATCGGGGGACCAGGACCATGAATTGCCTGCCCACATCTTCATCAGCCTGAGCCTGAGCCACACCAGCCGCTTTGACATCGTCCGATTCTTCGGCCACCGTAGGCGGCACCGAAAGATAATTCAAACACCGTTCAGCTATACGTTTAAACGGTTCTACCGCCACCACACCCGTGGAAGCCCGTTTGTCTTTAGGCTCGTCCATGACTACCATGATGGTAAACCGTGGGTCGGGAAAAGGTCCGCCGCCAATGAATGAAGAGATCACTTTTTTACTCGAGTATTTACCGGTCTCACGGTCAATCTTCTGGGCTGTTCCCGTCTTGCCGGCCAACACGTAATTTTTCATGGCTGCCCGACGGCCGGTACCGCTAACCACGACCTCTTTCATGATTTCGATCACTTTTGCCGCGGTCTCGGGAGAGATGGCCTGCTGCCTGAGTTCTTTCGGGAACCGCTTCACAACCCGGCCGGTTTCAGGGTCAGCAATCGCCAGCACTACCCGCGGTTTGACCAGCTGGCCGCCGTTCATGATAGCAGATACAGCCGAAACCATCTGTAGAGCAGTAATCCCCACCGCCTGTCCCATACCGATAGCTCCCAGGTCGATATCCGCCCACCGTTTGTACGACATAATCCGGCCCGGCACCTCACCCGGCAAAGCAATACCAGTCTTCTTGCCGAAGCCGAACCGACGGATATACTCATAGAACCGTTTTTTTCCGATTTTCTTGGCCATTTCAACCGTACCTTCATTGCAGGAGTTGGCAATTACCTGGGTAAAAGTCTGGATGCCGTGAGAGGCGTGGCAACGGATGGTAAACCCCCCAATACGTATTTTCCCGTCGCATTCGAACCGGTCTATGCTGTTAACCAGCCCCATTTCCTCGGCAGCCGAAGCCATGATGAGCTTGAAGGTCGAACCGGGTTCGAACATATCGGTGATGACACGGTTTCGCCTGGTGGAGGCTTTGGTATTGGCAAAGGAGTTAAGATTGTAGCTGGGAAAGTTGGCCATAGCCAGAATTTCACCGGTATGCGGGTCCATGACAATCCCCATGGCGGACTCTGCTTTATACTTCCGGTAAACATTACCGACTTCTTCCTCGACGATGTGCTGAATGACTTCATCGATAGAGAGCACAAGGTCAAATCCACCTTCCGGAGGTTTCTCTTCCCGGTTGCTTTCGGGGATTTCATATCCCCGGACATCTCCCTTGTACATGGCATACCCGGAGTCGCATTTCATGATCTTATCATAAAAATATTCGATTCCTTCGAGTCCCTTGTCGTCCATACCTACAAATCCCAACAGGTTCGCGGCCATGCTCTCGCGGGGATAGTAGCGCTTGTACTCTTTCTGAAAGTAAACTCCCTTGATCTTCAGCGCTTTGATGGCCGCAGCCCGTTTGGTTTCCATTTTTCGTTCGATCCAGGCAAAAAGGCTTTTTTTATTAAGAGCCTTTTTGAGCTTTTCCGGTGAAACCCCCCTGATATGCGGAGTGAGAAGTGCAGCCACTTCGTCCGGATTTTTAATCTGGCTGGGATCGACAAAACAGGACGGCACTTTCATGCTGACGGCCAGGACACGACCGTTGCCGTCGGTCATGGTGCCTCGCTGGCGGTCGATGATGACTTTTTTTACGTGTGCTTGAAGAGCCAAACGCCTCAGACGAGGACCCTGTCGGTATTGGATATCAAAAAGGCGTACCAGCAGCAGTGTCATGAAGACAAGGCATATGACGCCGAAAATAATGATGCGCCAACGATCTACCGGTCCCCTCACCTGGGTTTCCCTTCCTCGTTCCAAAGAACAAACATGATTTCCGACGGATGAACCATCCCCAGTCGGCTGACGGCTTCGGCCTCGATAGTGGTGGCACTGGCCATCTTTTCAAACTCGAACTGTAAAACCTGAATATCCCGTTCAATCCGGGTAAAGTCTCTTTTTAGCTTACTAATTCTGAATTGTATTTCCGTCATTTCCACATACTGGGAAATATGCAGGAACACGAAGGCCGAGAGGAGAACCACCAGGCAGGTATACCCCAGGACCAGCACCAGGCGACGCCCCCCGCGGAGCTTTGAAACTCCGGTGGCCCACCGTTTTCCTTCACCGGATAAAGCAGGAGACTGCTGGTCCCCCCGATTTAAGCCGGACATGGCGAGAGAGTGCTTCTTTCCGTATCGCCATTGCATGATCGAGCGATCTCTCACCGTTTATAACCTTTCAATTGCTCTCAGTTTCGCACTTCGTGCACGCGGATTTCCCCGTATTTCTCCCTCTTCTGGAATTATCGGCTTCGAAGCCAGGATTTTTAGCAATGTTCTGGGTTCACACCGGCATTCAGGCACCCAAGAAGGACAGGTGCAACGGCCCGACAGGTCGCGAAACGCATGTTTCACGATCCTGTCTTCCAGCGAATGATATGACAGTACTACCATTCGTCCTCCGGGACGAAGGTACTTCACTCCCGTCTGCAAGACCTCTCTCAAATCATCCAGTTCACGGTTAACGGCAATGCGCAGAGCCATGAAGGTCCGCCTGACCGCCAGTTGTTTACGAATTGGATTCCCGGTTGGAACCGATCCTTCCAGTATCGATTTTAGTTCTCCCGTTGTTTGTATCCGACTCCTTTTTCTCTCCCGGGCCACAGCCCGCGCCAGCCGCCTGGCCAGAGGTTCCTCTCCCAACTTCTTTATGACCGTACCCAGTTCTTTTTCTGAAAGATCATTAACCAGGTCCGCCGCCGAACGGTTGCTTTTTCGATCCATGCGCATATCAAGAGGACCGTCCCTGGTAAAACTGAATCCTCGTTCGGGATCGTCGACCTGAAGAGATGAAAATCCAAGATCGAACATGATCCCATCAAACCCGGTCCACCCTACTTCCGACAGGATGCGAGACAGTTCGAAGAAATTAGCATGAAAGGGGATGAAGTTTGGCCACGGCTGCAAACGCCGGGAAGTTAAAGTCAGTGTTTCTGAATCGCAGTCTATACCCAGCAGCGAGCCTGAGGAGCCAATAATTTTAAGAATCTCAAGAGCGTGTCCGCCGGCGCCGACGGTGCAGTCAACGTATCTGTTTCCCGGACATGGATTCAGATAGTGCAGTACTTCCCGTACCATAACCGGCGAGTGACCACCAGCGACAGAAATACTCTCTACCTCTCCTCTTCCGCTTCCACTACTTTTTTTAACCTCTTCTTAAAACGCAAACGGCGCTCCTGAGAATCTTCCCTTATAACCCACTTGTAAATACGGTGCATAGCCAGCACATCGTAGTATGATCTTCTGCTCAAAAAAGCTATTTCCATCGGAGTCGCGTTTTCACGCATCATATCAACCAGAAAACTGATACTCTCCATACCCCACGGCCGGTAGGTGCCGATATCAAAATATCGATCGCCTTTACTTCCCTGAGCCATCTTGTGTTCCGGAAGCTGGTCCAGGTATTTCATTTTCTCGGAAAACGTCATCTCTTCCTGCATACCTTGAAACATTTTACTTTTACTCGATTTAGTCCGTTTCTGAAGTTGTTTGTCTTTTGCATTTTCTTTTTTCAAAGCTTCAGCCACAGTAAGTATTGCTGCCAGCCCCTTCTCTGATTCTCTTGTACTCAGCTGGTGATCTTGTATCTGTCGCATCATATCTACCGCCCGCTCCTCCTTCTAGATCCCCTTAGTAATACGTACGTCTAAATCCCCCTCATAATACATACTCATATCTCTTCCAGCAATTCTGCCCTCTCTTCATACACTGCGTCAGCTTCCTGCTTGAAGCGATCCCACTCTTCTCGTGCCCATATTTCAGCAAAACTTCCCATACCGTTGATAACGACTTCTTTTTGAATTCTGGCCTCCTTTCTCAGGGTAATCGGGATACAGATTCTTCCCTGTCGGTCCAGGGAAACCTTGGTGGCTGAAGCGTAGAATGGCCGCACGTAATCACGGACATGCTTCTGCCGGTATGAAAATGAGGATAGCCGCTTTGCTTCTTTTTCCCACTCATCCTTGGGATAGATGGTAATCGCTTTATCCAGGCCTTTGACGAGGACGAACAGTTTGCCGAGCAGTTTTCTGTAGTCGGAAGGAATTATGAGCCGCCCTTTATCATCTACGGTATGCTCATAATGTCCAATAAACACAGAAGACCTCCCTCACTAATCCGCCCCCACTTTACCCCACTTAAACACCACTTGATCTCCACTACGTAACTTATTATACCCACCTGAGCCCAGCTTGCAAGTATTTTTTTATGAAAAACTTGTGGATAAATTGTTAATAACTTGTTGATAATTTTTAAGACCTCTATTAATCACAGCTTTAGCGGTCAAGTAGGTGTGGATAAGTCGGAGGGAGGGAGTTATTTGAAGTTTAATTTTTTTAAAAAAATGTCTTTACACGGTCACTCTATGCCGTAGCGTTCCATTTTTCGATAGAGCGTTGCCCGTGAGATGCCGAGCATGCGGGAGGCGGCAGCGGTATTCCCCCTGGCTCTCTCAATCGCCTGGATAATCATCTGTTTTTCCTTGGCGCGCAGGGACAAGTCATCCCCCGGGAAGACCCGGACTGAACCTTCACCGCACTGATCAATGGAACTGTCAGGCCGGAGAACTTCATCGGGTATGTGCTTCAAGATCCGTTCACCTGCCGGCAGATACAAAAGTTCGCGCTCGATTACGTTTTCCAGTTGCCGGACGTTTCCCGGCCACATGCACCTGGTCAATGCTTCCATGACCGGATCGTCCACTTCCGGGCACGGTATCCCGATGGAAGGACAGATCTTCGAGAGAAAATGTTTTACCAGCAGCGGGACATCATCGCCTCGTTCTCTGAGCGGAGGAATACGCATGGTAATAACATTAAGGCGGTAAAAAAGATCGTCCCGGAATGACCCCTCCCTGACCTTCTCTTCGAGATCCTGTTTTGTGGCCGCAATGACTTTGACCTGCACTGGTTTCGAACATTCAGCGCCTATCCTGGTGATTTCTTTGGTCTGTAATACCCGCAACAGTTTTGGTTGGAGGGAAAGAGGAAGTTCGCCTATTTCATCCAGAAAGATAGTTCCCCCGTCGGCTAATTCGAACTTTCCTGGCCGCCCGCCCGGGGCCGCACCGGTAAACGATCCACCCATGTAGCCAAACAATTCGCTTTCCATCAGTTCACGCGGGAGAGCGGCACAGTTGACGGCCACGAAAGGGCGGTTGCTGCCGCTCTCGTTGTGAATGGCCTGGGCAAAAACATCCTTGCCAACTCCGCTCTCTCCTTTAATGAGAACCGTGGTGCTCCGGCGGGTCGCCAGTTTTCCTGTCCTGATGGCCTGTTTTATACCCTTGCTCACGCCAATTATATCGCTGAAGGTCAACCTGGCGTGCGTGCCCACACCCCTGGAAGGACTGCCGCTGATGGGAGTGAGAACCAGTATATCCCAGGTCCCGGAACTGACCGGCAAGATAGCCGGAAGATACGTGGCTCGGTAGCGGGCTGTGCCGTGAGCAGAATCATCACCCACGGTGTAAAGACGCGCTTTAAACGATCGGCCTTTTAAAAGTGCCCGCGCCAGTCGTGGACCGGGCAGTACTTCAGAGACCGGTCGTTTTCTCAAATCCCCGAGGGTAACTTTCCAGTTGCTGCAAAACGTCTCGTTCGCCCATTGGACGGTCGAACCGTCTTTAAGTGCTACAATCTCATCCCCGAGGGTGTCCAGGATTTTTCGAAAGAATTCCACACTACCTACCATTCAAAGCTTTTCTGATCGACAGTACCTCGTCAAGCAAAAGCGGCATCTCTTCAAGCGACAGCATATTCTGCCCATCACATGGAGCATCATCCGGGCTGTCATGTACTTCCAGAAAAAGGGAGTCAACGCCGACTGCCACCGCGGCCCGGGCCAGGTGCCGGACGTATTGCCTGCGGCCGCCGGTAGCGTTACCGGCCCCTCCGGGACGCTGGACGCTGTGGGTGGCATCAAACACTACCGGATACCCGAGCGAAGCCATAACCGGCAGCGCGCTGAAATCCACCACCAGGTTGTTATATCCAAAACTAGTTCCCCGTTCGGTAAGAAGAATTCTGGTGTTTCCCACAGCCTCAATCTTTTCAACCACGTGCCGGAGATCCCAGGGAGCAAGAAACTGGCCTTTTTTAATATTTACCACCCGGCCCGAGCGGGCGACGTCCTGAACAAAATCAGTCTGACGGCAGAGAAAAGCCGGGATCTGCAATATCTCGGCAACTTCAGCCGCCGGAGCTATCTGGTCCCGCTCGTGAACATCGAGCAGGATCGGCAGGCCGGTTCGTTCTTTGACCTCGGCCATGATACGCAAACCCTCTTCCAGGCCAGGCCCGCGATACGATTTTCCCGAGGTCCTGTTGGCTTTATCAAATGATGTTTTCAGGATATACGGAATCCCGCAGGAACGGCTGATCTCGGCCATCTTGGCCGCGATATCAAGCAAGTGATCACCCGACTCGATAACACAGGGTCCCGCTATAAGCACCAGTGAAAGTCCCGGGCCTATCGAAATATCGTCTGTTATATCTACCCGTTTCGGACCCATACCGGCCGGGCCCGGGCCGGGCGTATTCACGTTTATCAAGGAATTTCACCTTCAGTCCAGGGCATAATTTGCCATGTGTTCATTGTACCTCATCTAACTGCCGCTTCGATAAGCCCCAGAAACAGCGGATGGGGACGATCGGGACGGCTCAGGAATTCAGGGTGATACTGCACTCCGACAAAATAAGGATGTTTTTTGAATTCCACGCATTCCACGTACCCGCCTTCCGGGCAACGGCCGCTCACCGCCAGGCCGGCTTTTTTCAATTGTTCTTCGCAATTTTCGTTGAACTCATAACGATGTCGATGCCGTTCCTGAACCAACTTTTTCCTGTACAAGGAAAATACCAGTGAATCTTTTGTGATCCGGCACGGATACGCTCCCAGCCGCATGGTACCGCCTTTGTGATCAATATTCAACTGACAGGAGGCAAGGTCGATGACCGGGTAAGCCGTGTCCGGATCGAATTCCGTGCTGTTGGCACCGGTCCATCCCAGCACGTTTCTGGCAACCTCTATCACCGCACACTGCATCCCCAGGCATATTCCCAAAAACGGACGGTGTTTCTCGCGAAGATACCTGATTCCTTCCACCATGCCATCGATACCGCGTTCGCCGAAGCCCCCGGGAACGACCACGGCATCCAAAGCGGAAAGGACTGATTCGGCGCCTTCTTCCAGTAAGGTTTCTGAAGAAATGTACGACATTTGCGGCCAGGCGCCGCATTTCCAGGCGGCGTGACGGATGGCTTCACTGACACTGATATACGAGTCCGGCAGCGTCACATATTTTCCAAGTATGCCGACATTAACGACCCGTTCCCTGGTTTTGGCAAGATGCTTTATCCGTTTTACGATCTCCTGCCAGGAAGACAGTTCCGGTCCTTCCTTTGAAAAACCAAGTTTTGCGGTAACCAGGCGAGCCAGGCCTTCTTTTTCGAGTAGCAGCGGGACCTCGTAAACCGAGTTGACATCACGGGCTTCCACCACCGCTTCGGCCGGCACACCACAGAAAAGCGATATCTTCTGTTTAACTTCCGCCGGCAGACGGCGCTGGGCGCGGCAAACCACCACATCCGGTTGTATGCCGATGCGCCTGAGTTCGTTGACACTGTGCTGGGTCGGTTTGGTTTTCAGCTCGCCCGCGGTCTTCAGGTATGGCACCCAGGTAATGTGAATGTAGAGCACATTATCCGGTCCCAAATCTGTTTTCATCTCCCGGGCCGCTTCCAGGAAGGGAAGACTTTCGATGTCACCCACGGTGCCACCGACTTCCACAATCAGCACATCCAGGTCTTTCCCCCCGGCCTGACTTTTTATGCACTCTTTGATCCGGTCCGTAACATGCGGAATTACCTGTACGGTTTCCCCCAGATAATCTCCTCGTCGCTCCCTGGTAAGGATCGACTGGTAGACCTGTCCCGAAGTGACATTGCAGCCACGGCTGAGCTCATGGTCCAGGAACCGCTCATAGTGTCCGATATCCAGATCTGTCTCGGCGCCGTCCGCTGTCACGAACACTTCTCCGTGCTGATAAGGATTCATGGTCCCGCAGTCAACATTGAGGTAAGGATCGAGTTTCTGCAGCGAAACTTTTAATTTCCGGTCGGCCAGCAGCCGTCCGAGCGAAGCGGCTGTAACGCCTTTACCCAAAGCCGAGAGCACGCCGCCGGTCACAAAAATATACTTGGCCACGTTATCGGTCTCCCCGTTCAGCCAGTTCAGCTTCGACTCGGGCGATGTCTTCCGGACGGTCAACTGCATGTGTATCCCATGTAACCGGCACTACCCGCACCGGAATACCACCCGCCATCCACCGGAGTTGTTCCAGTTTTTCACACGATTCCAACACCGATACAGGGAGATTGGTTATCGTTTGCAGCACCTTCCTGGAGAACACATACAATCCCACGTGTTTGAGAAAAGAATCTCCCTCCCCCTCCCGGGGAAAAGGAATCGGAGCCCGGGAAAAGTAAAGTGCCTGCCCATCCTCCCGGCAGACTACTTTAACGACATCCGGATTGTTAAAATCACTCCGGTCAGCCGAAGCCGAAGCCAGGGTAACCACCGTGTCTTCGGTGGAATTGATGGCAATCTCAACAGCCGCGTCCACGGCTGAGGGTGGAAGCAGGGGCTCATCTCCCTGGATATTGACAAAGATGTCTCCCTTTATCCGGCCAGAGATTTCGATGACCCGATCGGTTCCCGATGGAGCCATAGGATCGGTCATCATGGCTTCCCCGCCGGCCGCTTCAATCACCTTAACAATACGTTCATCATCCGTGGCCACTACCACCCGATCGAGCAGGCCGGCCGAGACGGCACGGCATCTCACTCGTTCCACCATCGGTATACCGGCAATAGGGGCCAGCGGTTTGCCCGGAAACCTGGTGGAACCGTACCTGGCAGGGATGACGCCGATGACCGTGGGACGGTCCCGCTCCCCGGTTTCTCCCATAAGCCGTGGGTGTTTTGCTTTATCAATGATAGCGGTGGTGGAATATCCGGGTACGGGACGTATCCTGACCACCCGGCCTCCCATTCGTTCCACGATTGCCCGGCCTACGATCTCGTTTTCACCCCAGTCCCCTCCCTTGACGAGTACATCGGGTTTTATCTGTGCGATCAGGTCGGCCGGCGTGTCCTCGCTAAACAACACGACAAAATCAACAAATCGGAGCGCCAGCAAAACAGACGCCCTGGCTTCCTGGTCGAGCAGTGGCCGGCTCGGACCTTTGAGCCCGAGGACGGAAGAATCGCTGTTCAGACCGACGATCAGTATATCGCCTTCCGCCCGGGCCTGGGCCAGCGTCTTCACGTGACCGGGATGCATAAGATCGAAACAGCCGTTGGTAAAAACCACCCGTTTACCGGCTGCCTGCAGGTCCCTGGTTCTGGCGGCGGCTTGAGCCACCGAAAGGAGTCGTTTATTCACTCCAGCCTCCTAGCCAATTACTTCTTTCAGCTCATCGACGGTTACCGTGGCTGTACCGAACTTGGCCACCACCACACCCGCCGCGTAGTTGGATATGATCGCGGCCTCGAGTATACCGCCTCCGGCGGCCAAACCGAGAGCCAGGGTCCCAATCACGGTATCACCCGCCCCGGTCACGTCGAACACTTCACGGGCCACCGCCGGAATATGTTCGATGGCCTTTTGCTCCGCTTCCAATACCGTCATACCATCTTCCCCACGGGTGATGACCAGGTACCGGCAACCCAACCTCCCGGCCAGGCTGGTGCCGACATCTTCGACATCATCCTCGGTCTCCATCTCCCGGCCGGCCATGAGCGCCGCCTCGTGGTGATTCGGAGTCAGCACGGTTACTCCCCGGTACAGGTCAGCATGGTGGACGGCAGGGTCTACCGCCACCATAACTCCCTTCTCCAGACACTTCTCCACGATGAGTGGTATGGTTTTCTTGTGAAGAAGTCCTTTGGCGTAATCGGAGAGGATAACGACGTTAACGCTGTCCAATTCATTTTCAACGTTCCGGAGCAATTCTTCAATAACCGGTCCATCGATAGGGGATTTGTTTTCGCTGTCAACCCTGACCACTTGCTGTTTATGGGCTATTATTCTGGTTTTTACCGTAGTTTCACGACCGGGAACTTCGACCAGGCCATTCACTCCGACTCCCTCGCTTTGCAGATGACTTCGCAGCCATTCACCTGAAGAGTCCTGGCCTATTTCACCAATCAAAGTCACGTTCGCACCCAGTGAAATGAGTGTTCTCACGACATTCCCGGCTCCTCCGGGAACGAGTGAACAGCCCCGCCGCTCCACTACCGGAACAGGAGCTTCCGGAGAAATCCGGGTAACCCGTCCCCAGATATATTCGTCTACCATGACATCTCCCACCACCAGAATCCGGCAGCGGGAAAACTTCTCGATCAATCGGATCAGCCTGCTCTTGTCCGTGTTAGTCATCTCTACCACACCTCTATTTATGAAATACCATTCAGCCAGCTCCACACCAGGAGAGGGAGCATTATTTCATGATGTCCCGTTAAGGCGTAACATCGGTGGTTCTCTTCGGGATTAATCCGGCCCAGTACGTTCTCCCGTGGCCGGTAATGCTGAATCATATCCATGTTCACCCGGGTTAGCCCTTCGAGTGACCGTCCCATGTTTTTAGCTACGCCGACCGCTTTCAGGAACACTTCGGGCAAGATCACGGCCGAACCTACATTCAAATATACGGTTCCGGGTTCAAAACCGTTTACACAACCGCAAAAAAGCCGGAAATCATAATGAGTAAGCGCTCCAAGCCCGCTCGGATCCACCTCCGGAAAGGTATGGACCGTGTCCGTGCCGATGGCACAGTGTACTGTAATCGGAGTACCGGTAGCAACCGCCTGGGCGAGAACGCTGTCGGAACAATACGGAGCTTGATCCTGGATCAATGTCATTCCGAGAGCCTCACCAAGCCCCATCTGCATGGTCGTTCCCATTTCAACCGCCCGGCCGTAGAATGCGCCGGTCTCCCGGGCCATACCGAAACTTCCATCCTTGACCACGGTCATGACATCTTCCGACGTACTGCCCACCATTGCCAACTCGGCATCATGAATTGCTCCGGCGCCGTTTAGCGCAATCAGAGAAACGAGTTTCCGCTGCATGAGTTCGTTCAGAAGAGGAGAGAGGCCGCACTTGATAACGTGAGCACCGCATGCCAGTACGATATCCCGTCCGTTTCTGGTAGCTTCTACCAGAGCTTTAACCACCATTTGAAAAGCGTCCGCTGCCAGCACACCCGGCAGAGCCCGGCAGAATTCTTCGAGGGTGGCACCCGCAACCGGCTTACCGGCTTGCCGGTCCAGAGTAACTTTGTGCTTTTTATCGCCGAGTGGTCCACGTTTTAGACGGGAAAAATCAACCGGTATAATTTTCTTGCTATCCATTGGTTACCTCACCATCCTTCTCACTGATCATTGCCAGACAAACTTGATAGACCGTTTCAACCGGTATCTCTGCTATTCCACCATCACGGCCGGTGGAGGCAGGATTTACATCATCGCATTGAATGACTCGGTTTCGCTTACCTACCGGCGCCCATATATTCGGATCCGTGGGACCGAATAAACTGACAATGGGTATGCGCAAAGCTTCCGCGATATGCATGGGGCCGGAATCGTTACAAACCATGAGATCGGCCTGCTCGATGAGGGCCGCCGTTTTCTCCAACGGCAGTTCACCGGCCAGGTTGACGGCGTTCACGCCGATAGCCCGGGCTATCTCGCGAGACTTGTCTTCATCGGCCTTTCCCCCGATTAAAACAATTGTGGTTTTTCTCCACAGATGCAGCTTTTTCCCTAACGTTATGAAATGGGTATCGGGCCAACATTTATAGTCGAAGCGGGCGCCACAATGAAAAACCAACAGGAGATCATTTCGTGGCAGGCTGCGAAGAAAGTCTCCGGCCCAGGTCCGGTGTGAAACCGGTATGGGAAAAAATAAACCTTGTTCGGGCGGGTGCAACGGACTGGTTCCTACCGATCGTAGGAGCTCTATATGGGCCCGAATCATTAAGTTACCCAACTCCACCCGGCGGCTGATAGTGTAAGCCCACCGCCGACCGCGCAATTCATACCCGAGCCGGCAGCGGCTGCCGGACAGCAGCGTGATGACCGCCGCCCGGGGTCCTCCATGCAAATCTATGGTCAGATCAAACTGTTTGTTCCGGAGGAAGGCGGTGAACTTTACATACTCGGTTATCATTTGCCGAAAAGGGAGTGTTTTTATCCGCTGTATACTAAAGACGATAACCCGGTCGTAGAGAGGATTACCGGCAACCACCGGGACGCACAGCGGTTCTGAGACCACCGTGATTTCAGCCCCGGGGTAGGTCTTCTTCAGAGCCAACACAGCCGGACCAATCAGAATCATGTCACCGATGGACCTGAGCCTGACAATCAGTATTTTCCGGATATTCGCAAGCTTTTCTCCGGCAGCTTGTTTTTGAATCCTTTTATCCATCATTGACTTATGCCTCCAGCGACAGCCAGCACGGCCCGGACATGCCGGTGTACGCCGATGGAACTGATAAGTCTCATGCAATATCTTTCGGGACACTCACGCTGCCAGCATGGTCCCTTGCTGCAGTCGCCGCGGATGGTCCGTGATGGTATCCGGTAAGGGCCATTTCTGGCGGCGTCGGTAGAACCGAAAAGAGCCACCGCCGGAGTACCCACCGCCGAGGCCAGATGAAGCGGGGCACTATCCCCCGAGACAACACAGTTCACCTGTTTGATCAAAGAGGCCAATTCACGCAGATTGGTAGGCGGCGCGGATACTACTCCGTCACAGTTCGCAACCTCGACAATTTTCCCGGCAATGCCCTGTTCTCCCGGTCCCCAGGCCACCACCACCCAGGCTCCGTCTTGAGCCAAAAGTCGTGCCAGTTGGGCAAAATGTCCGCCTTCCCACATTTTATTAGGTCTGGTTCCTCCCGGGTTCAATAAAACTACAGGTTTTCTTTTATCAGGGCAGGTTTCATCAATCCACCTTTTTAACTTTTGGTCCGGTTCATCACCGGTGAAAACTCCCCATCTGAATTTTGGCAGGTCAATTCGAAGCCCGTCATACACGAGACGCAGGTTTTTTTCCACCACATGCAGTGGCCGCTCCCCACAAACTTTAATGTCGTAGAACAGGTGGCTTCCCTCCCTGGCGGTAGGCCGGCTGAAACCCACGACCCGGCTGGCACCGGATATCCTGGCGACCAGCGCGCTCTTCAAGAGGCCCTGAACATCGATGGAGACATCATACTGTTGTTTTCTCACCGCACGTAGCTGGCGGATAATTTCGCCGGCACTTCCCGTTCCCCTTTTAAGCACCCATACCCGGTCGATGTCGGCATCCGATTCTAAAAGCGCCGCCGATGGTTTTTCCACGATCCAGTCAATTCTTATTCCCGGGACAGCATCTTTAAGAGCTCTGACTACCGGCAGTCCATGAATAACATCACCGATGGAAGAAAGACGGACTATCAGTACCTTTTCAACGCCGCTCATACGCCTGAAGTCCTTCGGAGATCCCGTTCGGCGCATAACCGAGTACGGCTTTCAGCTTGATTGAACGCAGTCCCCCCCGTTCGGGAATAGTCGCTTTTTTTCCAACAAAATGGGAGGTCGTCAACTTAATCAAGTGACGCTCGTAGCCAAAGAAATCAGCTATGGCGTGAGCGTAGTAGTTGCGACTCACAAAATCCGGCCCGGCCACATGATACAATCCGACCAGGTCCTGATCGAGTAGAGCCGTAGTAATTTCAGCTACATCACCGGCAAAAGTCGGAGTGCTCCACTGATCGACCACCTCGCCGGTGGGCACGCCCGATTCCAGTTTCTTAAGGAGGCGACGAATGAAGTCCTGGTGGGTAGTAGAGCCGTCCCCATACACCATGCTCGTTCTCACCAGCAGGTATTCCTGGACGAGATACTGGACAATATCCTCGGCTTGGAGCTTGGTGTCGCCGTAGAAATTCAACGGGCCGGTGACATCCCGTTCCTCATAGGGACCGGAATGGCCATCGAACACCAGATCTGTGGAAAAGTGGACCAGTTTGAACCTCAACAACGAAGAAAGCCGGGCCAGATAAAACACGCTCTTCACGTTGAGATCGAACGCTTTGCCGGGCTGGTCTTCGCACTTTTCCGTATCATCAAAATCAGCCGCATTTAAGACGACGGACGGTTTAATTTCCTGAAGGAGCGATTCGAGCTTACTATAGCTTGTGATGGCGCACTTCTGATGAAAAGTGCCTGGCGGTAGGTCCGGCGGTTCTTTCAAAGATATTCCCACTACATAGTTGTCCCGGGATAGTTCGCGCATCAGATGATATCCCAATAACTGGTCGGCCCCTGTAACCACTACCGTTTTCATTTAAAATCTTCCCCGAATATCAGCAAATTTGCCTATTTCTCTTCCTGCTTCCCGCTCAGAATATCGTCTATCACATAACGAGTCGAGTGGTCTTTTGGATCTCCGCATATCATTACTTTTCCTCCGCAGGCAAGCACCGTTTCCCGCTCCGGAACAGACTCCTCTGTGTAATCCGTGCCCTTGGCCTGGATATCCGGTTTTATATGAGCAATCAACCGGTCAAGAGTAGTATCGCTGAAGATCACCACCGCCGATACTCCCGGCAGAGCGCTTATTAGCACCGAGCGGGCTTTTTCTCCGAACACCGGCCTACCCCGGCCTTTTAAAGCATAAACCGATTTGTCGCTATTGATAGCCACGATCAGAAAATCTCCGAGTTTGGCAGCTTCTTTCAAATACCGGATATGGCCTACGTGAAGAATATCGAAACACCCGTTGGCAATCACGATGCTTTCTCCCCGCCGACGGCGTTCCCGCACCTCTTCGAGAAGCTCCGTTTCACCAACCAGCGCACCCGAGTGAATCTTCACGGCGAGTCCTCTTCAAGTACTGCTATCAGTTCTTCCGGATGCACAATACCTGTTCCCCGCTTCATGACTACGATCCCACCGGCAATATTAGCCAGATGAGTGGCCGTAAGAAAATCGGCCCCGGCGGCCAAGGCGGTAGCCATCACCGCCGCAACCGTATCACCGGCGCCCGTGACATCAGCTATCTCGTCGGTACCCGATACGGGAATATGCACGATAGAGCCATCCCGCTGAAAAAGAGACATTCCCAGGCTACCCCTGGTAACCAACAACGCCGGGCAGTCCAGGCGGTGAAGCAGTTCTTTTCCGGCGACTTCCAGTTCCGTCGCCGTCTCGATAGTTTTGTCGAGAACACCGATTACTTCTTCCTCGTTCGGGGTAGCAATAGTTATCCTCTTGAAAGACAGGAGATCGTACCGGGAATCAACTACCACCGGCCGATCATGGCCGGCACCGACCCGTTGCTTGATTTCTTCACCAACCACCCCGTACCCGTAATCCGAAACAAGAACGGCGTCAACTCCGGGCAGGAGTTTTTCAAACCGCTCCAGCAGCTGTTTACTGACCGGTTTAAGAAGCGGTCCCATTTCTTCTTTATCAACCCTGATTACCTGCTGCCGGGTAGTGTGAAGACTACCGGCCAGGATTCTTGTCTTGACGGTCGTGGACCGCTGTGAAATGGTTATCATACCAGAACAATCTATCCCTTGGTTCCGAAACGCCGTCCTGAGAGCCTCCCCCATTTCGTCGTCGCCAACGACACCGAGCGGCACGGGATCGGCGCCGAGGGAACGTACGTTCATGATTGCATTGCCCGCTCCACCGGGAAGAACGGTTCGAGATACGAACTTAAGGATGAGAACCGGTGCCTCACGGGAGATTCGGGCTGTTCGTCCATAAATATATTCATCCGCCACCAGATCACCGATTACCAACACCCGCCGGCCTGACAGCGAGCGTATCAGTTGCTTCAACACATCATTCATTTCTCTCACTTTCTAAATCTCAACTCTCATTTTCTACGCTTCTGCTTAAGTATCCATTCTACTGCTTCTGTCACTGTCGGCGCTATGTAATCAACCGATATTCCTTTTGGCTCCAGTTGATGAAGAATGTTCTTTCCATGACCGGTGAGTACCAGTACCGCCTTACTGCCTGCGTTGACGGCCATCTCCATATCGCTCCAGCTGTCACCGACCACAAACGAATGCTTCAGGTCTCTTCCCAATGCGGTGGCGGCCCGTTCCATCATGCCGATGGCCGGTTTCCGGCATTGACACTTCACGGTATACGGACCGATACCTTCGGTGGGATGATGAACACAAAATTCTATCCCATCCAGATGTCCGTTCTTGGTGGCAAGAAGATCCTGCAGGCGCTCCATACAGCGAATTACATCCGATTCTTTGAAATAACCTCTGGCTACCCCCGATTGATTACTCACCAGAACGGTGGTTACTCCTGCACCATTGAGCCGGGCCACTGCTTCAGCGGCTCCCGGGAAGAGTGTCAGTTTCGATGGATCGCCACCGTATCCCATCTCATCTACCAGTGTCCCGTCGCGGTCAAGAAAAACCGTCCGGTCTTTCATGTTCATTTATCTACCGCCCTTAGCCGCTGAGACTTCGTTTAAAAAGATGTTCAGGTTTTCTCTCATTTTTTCAGCCGAAAAACGATCCAACGCCGCCGCAGAAGCCGCTGAACCCAGTTTGGCTGCCTGGCTAGGTTCTGTCAGCAAACCATACACCGTCTGCCGCAATTCATGTTCATCTCCCTCTGTCACCAGTATCCCGGTCTCCCCATGGCTAACAAACTCGGTTACCCAGGCAGAACGTGCCGCTACCACCGGAACTCCAGAGACCATAGCCTCCACCAACGGAAAAAGATTTTCTTCGTGGATTGAAGGGGACACCAGAATATCCGTAAGGCCGTAAAGTTCCTCAAAAAACGATGTAAACCGTTTTATGAAAACCCGATTCTGCAAATCGAGTCCACGGATCATCCGTAACAGATACCGTTCAAAAGAATATGTTCCCCGGAGGAAATCGGAACCGGCGATCAGCAGGATCGAGTCGGGGATATCGTCGAGCATCTGTTTAAACGTCCTGATCACCATATCCGCCTGTCCGTTGGATTCAAGGTTGGTAACCAGTCCTATTACCGGTTTATCCGGATCGAGACCCCATTTCTGCCGGAGTCTTTTTTTGTCCCGGATAGAGGTAAATAGTGACGGTTCAACACCGCTGTAGATCACTTTAACGGGAACGGTAGCACGAGCAAAACGTGAGGCAACGTGCCGGGAAGCACACACGATCCCGCCGGCGAACCGGCCCATCAAGATTTGGAGACCCAAACTTCTTCCGGTGAAAGCGTGATAGACAAGCGGTATTCCCGTGACCTGTGAGATGGAAAAACCATACCTGGCCGCCCGGGGAGAAGCGGCATAAATAATATCCACGTCTTCCCTGGTAACAATGCTCCAGAAATTGGCCAGAAGATCCGCTACCTGGAACGGTGAGTCGGCTTTTTTAAAGGGAAGATCAACGATCCGGCAACCACGGTTTTTCAGCGCGCAGCCCAATGACCCTTCCATCGGACACACAGGAAGAATCTCCATGGAAGGTGTTTCCAACCCACTCATCAGATTGATCAGAATCGATTCTCCGTCCCGGACGGGTATTGAATCAGCAACAAAAGCAACTTTCACTGGCGTTCTCCTTTATGTTCTTCATTCCATAGCCGGGTAACATGACCGGAAATATCCTCTATTTCTATCAGATCCATGCATTGATATTCATTATTACAGTGGTGAAAATTACAGGGCCAGCACACTATTTCTTTTTTTATCGCCTCGTGCCGGTCACTGCGTGGATTCCATTTGGCCTGGTTTGTCGGGCCAAAAAGAGCTACGGTGGAAAGACCAACCGCCGCTGCCAGGTGAAGAGGACCGGTGTCAGTTGTCACCATGACCCGGCCTCGTTCGAGCAATGCCGCCAACTGCAAGAGATCGGTGGGCGGAGCCAGGAGCCCGGTTTGTTTCATATTGTCCAACACCGTTTCCGCCATTTGTTTTTCACCCGGTCCCCAGGTTATTACCACCACCGCCCCGTGTTCTTCAACAGCCCGGTCAGCTACCCTGGCAAACTTCAGGCTGTCGTACGATTTGGGGCTACCGGAAGGACCGGGATTGATGAACAGTATACCCCGACCGTCATCGCAGCCGTTCTTTTTCAACCAGGCGTCAATAGATGTCCGGTCGTCCTCCCTCGGCCACCATTCCAGGGAAGCTCCGCTACCGTCAATTCCCAACGTGTCGACGACAGATTGGAAACAATCGGTTTCGTACATATCCCGATTATACGGCGTCCGGTGAGTGAGCAGCAGTCCCCGACGTTCGGTGTCAAAGCCGGCCCTGATGGGAATACCGGCCAAAAAGGCATAGAGCGCACTGGAAAATGACCGCAGAAGAATTACCGCCAGATCGAATTTACGCTGTTTAAGCTCCGACATAAACCGGAAGCGTCCGGCCAGGCTTTTATGTACTCCTTTACGGTCGAAAACCAGAACCGAGTCAACATACGGACAACAGTCTATCAAGCTCTTAACAGCGGGATCAGCCAGAAAACAGAGGTGTGCTTCGGGGAATTGTTCTTTTAATCGATGAAGCACCGGAACCGTGAGGAGAACGTCACCCACGTACCGTGGACGCATGACGATAATGTTTCGTATCGCAACACCGTCCGAAATCATTGATCTCCTCCATATTCCCTAGTTCCCAGCTGCGGTGCCGGCCAGACGTGTGCACCGGCTGCCTGCCTCTCTCATCACGGTTCGTTCCCCGGAGCTTTCATCCCGGTGCCGGAACATCCCTGGTCCCGTTGTTTCATCTCCCATATTTTTGCGTACTTGAGAAAAACATACATTACGTGAAATCCGTTTGCCACCAGCCCGGCAAAGCCGTCCAGAAACCCAAGCTGCAAGATAAACCGCCGCAAAAAACAGGCGGCCGGCCTCAGGGCGATATTGATGGCGGCCACCTCTTTTAACTTCCTGTTTTTAAACATTTCTCCGGCAGCCAGGGTGGAGTAACGATCTACTTTTTCAAGATAATGTGCCAGGTTGCGGTAGGGACGGTGAAGCAAAGGGTGGCGCAGCCGGTGAACAGTACCTTCTACCAAAATCGATTCATGGACCGGAAGTTCATTGAACCGACAGCTGTCCTTCCGGAAGCACCTGAGATGATAATTCGGATACCAGCCGCCGAATTTCAGCCCTCTGCCAAAGAAGTTGGTGCTAATGGGCATCTCAATACCGGAGCAGTGTTCCCATACTGATGCCGGTAAAGCTTTCAATTCTTCTACCAGGGAAGGAGACAATGCCTCGTCCGCGTCGAGGTTCAATACCCAGTTGTGAGACACTTGCTCAACAGCCCATTTTTTTTGAGCGGCAAAATTTTCAAACGGATGTTCGAGGATCCGGTCGGTGAACCGGGAGGCAACCTGGCAAGTGGCATCTGTACTGCAGGAATCAACCACCACGATCTCTTCCACCCAATCCAGGGAAGAAAGACATGCGGAGAGTCTGTCCTCCTCATTAAACGTTATCACCACGGCTGAAACCGGGGGACGATCGCAGTTCCCATTTTTTTTCACTGGTTCTTGACCACCTCGAGTACGAGTTGAATTTCCTTGGCAGGGAACAGGTAGAGCCAGTACTTTTCATATACTCCGGGAAACATGTTGAACAACAGCTCCAATCCCATTAATCGATGCAGCGTACGGAACTTCAAACGCTTCTTTTTCAAGTAGAAACAAGCTTTTGTATTCCGGTAGAAGCACTGGAAGGAATTCAAGGAAAAATGGTAACGATGACTGATATCGGTATAGGAATGGACACAGGTGAAATGCGGAGTAGTGATAACTACCCGGGCACCGTCAACGCCGATTCGGTGCAGTTCTCCCATAACCCGTTCCAGGTTTTCAAGATGCTCGAGTACATGGCGGCAAATCACCATGTCAAAGATCGAGTTTTTAAACGGCAGCCCGTCCCGGCCGACATCAGCCAGACAGTCGGCGTCAGAGCCGGGGTCTATGTCCACCCCAAACGCATTACCGTGCTTAAGCTTTCCGCATCCGACATCCAGGACCTTCATCGCACACTGTGCCTTTCCCCGCCGGAAGGATCCGGCATAATTCATTGAGAGATCTATCGTTTATCCCGATGTTCCCGTCAGCACTTACTTTTTTAAGGAGGTTCCGGTAGAGCACCATTTGAAATTGCACGATCGCCGGCCAGCTGTGATGGTCCCGCATGTAAATCGCCAGCCGTGGCATTATCCGGTCGATCAGTGTTTGATCCGTGATCATCCGTTCCAGATGTGAGGCCAGGGCCGATGGGTCACGGGAAGGAACCAGGAAAGCCGCAGCCGCTTCCACCAGTGTATCTCTGGATTTGGCTCCCCTGGTTGATACGGTCGGAATACCGTGCTGGATCAGGGTAAAAAAACTGCTTCTTTTTGAACTCAAACCTTCGTCAAAGGGCAGGACTCCGATATCTCCCGCCTTGAGCACCGCGGAGATCTCGTCGGGTTTTAAATACCCCATGACCGTTATCTGGCCGGTCAATGTTTCATCTTCACACGAACGGCGAATGGATTCGGCGTAAGACATTTCACCGGTTCCGGCCTCGGTGTGAAGATCTCCAACTATCAAAAGCTTTACCCGATGGCCCCGTTTAAGCAGAAGACGTATTGATTCTATCAGTGTCTCCACTCCCTTGCCCGGTTTCAAAAAACCGAAATAGAGAAGGATAATCTCCCCGTCATTGAACCCGAGCTGCCGGCGAACCAAACGGCGGTCAAACGCTTCCGGTAAAATGCATTCCCGGCCCGGTCCCACCGGAGCCAGGTCGGCCTTTTCACCAATTACGGGGTAGCGTCTGGCCGCTTCACCCAAGTCGTACCGGTTGGTAAACAGTACTTTCGCTGAAAACCAGAGAAGTAACCGGTCCGAAAAACCGGCAATACCGGCCCCATACTCCCGGCTCGGCCAGGGAAGATCATGGAACGTAGTTATCAGGGGAATAGTAGTTATCCCTGACAGGAGCGACATTACCGCTGGCCAGTGAGATTTTTTAAAATCGTCCCGATGATACTGGAGATGGATAATATCAGGGGCAAAAAAGCGTAACCGGCGGATAAAATCTTTTACCCCATGTTCATCAGGCGACAGATGATCGGCGTTGATACCGCTGTTTCGTAAATGACTGAGAAGTGCGGCGGCGTAATCGGAAACTCCGCACCGCGCCGTCAGACTTCGCGGCGAAATCATGAGTATATTCATATTTAAACGATCCTTAATGGACCTTATTAATAGGCCTCAGCCACGGTAAGATCCCGCTTATCATGGGCATTATAAGCCATAGTCGATACACCGTCAATACGCCCGCCGGGAGACTCAACAGGCGCCAATTTGAGAAAAGTTGAAAAGTGTATGGGGGGGGGAAGGAGTATATCTATTCATCCAATGACAGCTCGTGAACCGTCATCGGCTCTTTTTTCCCTTTCAAAGCTACCTGCTTAACGGCCACGGATTGAATCTCTGGAGGCAACGAGTGACGAACGGCCTGATAACAGTCATCGGATAGCAGGATACATCCGGGTGCGCAGTTCGATTCCAAGCGTTGAGCTGTGTTGACGGCATCACCGATCAGCGTATTGTCGCACCGTGTGTCGCTGCCCACGTTGCCGCTTACCACCCGGCCGCTGTTTATACCGATCCTGATGGAAAACGGAGAGTCGGCGCCACCGTGCTCACGCAGAAACAGTTGAATCTCCATGGCACTGAGCACTGCAGCCAAAGGATTGGGAAAAATAGCGAAGATGCAATCCCCGATGTACTTGTCCACATCACCTTCATGCCGGTAGATCAGATCGGTAGCCGGAGCGAAAATGTCGTTGATGGCCCCGATGACCTCCTGGGCAGTATGTTTCTCCGCATAACTGGTAAAACCTTTTATATCCATGAACATCATTGTCAGGTGAAGCTCTTCATTCGGGATGGAGGTAGCTCCCTGGCGAGAGAAAAACCCTGCCTTTTCCCAAACATTCACCGGGGTGTGCTGTTTAATGATGGTCTGCAGTCGGGACAACTCCTCGTACTGCCGTTTAATCGTTACGGCCATCTCGTAATTCTGCTTGTTTATCTGTTTCAAGGCCAACTCAGATAGCAGGGTGATCTCTTCACTGTCGTCGAGCTTTTGTTTGAGCATCTCTATTGTCTCTCGCTCTTTACCCTGGATCATCCGCTCTTTTTCCCGCTCCAAGCGGGTAGAGAGATCTTTTCTGTAATCCCTGTCTCCATCGGGCTCGCCTTTGGCGCCGATCATTAAAACAGAGGTGGAAGTAGAAAACGGAAACGTACCGCCGAAGGGATTATCCGGATCCACGACCTGGTCATAACGGTTGTAAAGCGGGCCGAACTCGCCCATGGCATAAAAACCGACCAGCGGTACCCGGCCTCCCAATACAGAAATGATGGAAGCTATCTCTTTTTGAACGGTTGACTGCAAAAGGTTCCGTCGCAACTGGCAATTGAAAATCACGCATAGCTCCGGATGGCTGTCCCCGAGAGCTTCCCGGGCAGCCTGAACCGCCTTTGCAGCCCCCAGGACGAGGTCCTCGCGATTAAGGCATACCAGTTGAAGTTTGGCTCCTTGAACGTCCAGCGGCGGATATATGCGGGCCGAACCAGCCTTCTGGTCGAAATCGAACACACAGATGACATTACTGCGCTGCCCGCGAGGAGTGTCGTAAATCAACAAGAACGGGTACCGGCTGAGAATATCGGCCCCGAGTTTCTCCAGAAATCCGTCACCCAGGTAGCGGCGGTAATATTCCATGACCGCAACTCCGTCAACCTCGTAGAGCGTATCGCCGCTCTGGCGCGTGCACGACACCGGTGGCGCTACCGGAGACCACACGGTATCGTACGCGAAACTGAACGTGATCCGGTCATCAAGCGGTTCCATTACCAGCAGATTGAAGTTGTTTTCCAATAGCCTATCATCCATGTACTGGTAATTTTTCCAATAACCGGGATCTCTCGGATCTTTAAACACCTGGTTTGAGCAACCGCCGCCGACCAGGGGAAGACGGTTACCGATGCTGTCCTTGACACCGTTTAAGTATTCGACACAATCGCCACCGTAGACATCGGGAAGAAACAAACCAACCGAGCGGCCGGAGAGAAGCCCGCCGCCTTCATCTATAACCTGCTGCATGAGCGAACGGGCCGATTCACAGCTTTTATTTGAATCGATCTCCTGGGTAAACCGGTGAAACCGGATGTGAGCAGAGGAAAGCGTTACAACCAAAACTGATTTTTCCGACAACCCGGCGCTGGAAAACTCAACATAAGAGGAACAGCCGAATACCGGACATCCCTTTACATACCGGTTGACCGCAGCCAGAAGTACAGCCTGGTCGTGCCAGATCGATCCGAAAAGAATGGTAACGTCCGGGTCGGGATTCTGCTCGAGCGCCATCTTGACCGCGTGCTTAGCCGCTTTCGCAGTATTTTCATGGATACTGACACCGATGCCAGTTTTCACTAACATAGAATCAGTTTACTCCATACACGCCGCTTGACGCAAAAAACACTGCCGTGCTAGACTTTTATGACCGTCTAGAAGTTTACTATTATAGGAAGATGACACCTAAAACCTTGAACATCGTCGGAATCTCCGCGTATGACTTGAACCCGGCAGCCTGCCTGATGATTGATGGCAAACTGGTGGCCTTCGCCGAAGAAGAACGATTCAACCGAATCAAACAATCGGAGAATCTGTTTCCCATCAGATCCATGAAGTTCTGCCTTGACCGGGCCGGACTTTCTCTGAAAGACGTGGACCATCTGGCCGTGGGCTGGGACTATAACCTGTACCGGTTCAGGGTTCCGGCGAATTACCTGGTCAAGTATCTCAAAAATCTCTTTAATATCAAGCACCGCATCAATAATTCACAAGGGCTGCTGCCGGCCAGCGATGGAATCATCGATCTGTTTAAAAAACAACCATCCTATATTATTCCGAGAACGATACGGATTTTACGTACTCAATGGCCAACCGATCCGATTCCCACCATGCGTTTTCTCAACCATCACCTGTGCCACGCCTGCTGCACATTTTTCTGCTGCGGAGAAGACCAGGCGGCTATTATGACATACGACGGCTCAGGAGAACTACACAGCCTCACCCTGGGAGTGGGAGAAGGAAAGCGCATTAAGTTCTTCACGAAAATTACCTATACGAGATCACTCGGCGATTTCTATTCGGCCTTCACGGAGTATCTCGGTTTCACGCCTCACCGCAACGAAGGCAAGCTGATGGGATTGGCCGCTTATGGGAAAGAAGATCCCGAGATCGAAGGTTACATCGATAACATTCTCTTGCCGTCCACTAACGGAGATTACCGGTTGAACCAAACCTATATCCTGGTAGGAGCCCATTCGTACGGCCGTTTTTACACCGACGACCTGGTTTCGCTCCTCGGCCCACCCCGAGGTCATGGAGAAGAGATAACCGAACGACACCAAAATATTGCTTTTTCCGTGCAACAACGACTGGAACAGGCGGCCACAGTTCTGGCCCGAAAAACCCTGAAACTGGCTGGCTCCAAAACGCTGTGCATGGCCGGCGGTGTTGCTCTCAACTGCACGACTAACATGATACTTCGAGAACAGGCTGGGTTGGAAAACATTTTCATCCCGCCCGTGCCTCACGACTCGGGAACGGCCCTGGGAGCAGCCATGATCATTGCCCTGGAACATGGGTTAGATCCCCGGTTTCACATGGATCACCCGTATTATGGTCCTGATTTTTCCAATGAGGCGATAGCCGCTATTGTAAACCGCCTCAACCTGCCCTTCACCCGGCCGAAAAACATGCCGGACAGTGTCGCCCGACTGCTGGCTGACGGTAAAACGGTAGGCTGGTTCAGCGGCCGGATGGAGATCGGCCCCCGGGCTCTCGGTGCCCGCTCCATACTGGCTCATCCCGGACTTAAAGACATGAAAGACCGGCTCAACCTGAAGGTTAAAGGAAGAGAACCATGGCGGCCTTTCGCTCCCTCAGCCCTGCAGGAATATGCCGGGGAATGGCTTCAGAACATAGCCTCAGCACCTTTTATGACCCAGGCTTTCAGGGTTTCGTCCGATTGGCGGGAACGGATCCCGGCGGTTGTGCACGTGGACGGCACTACCCGACCGCACCTGGTAAACAAGAACACCGCTCCCCGGTACTGGGAAATGATAAATAGTTTCCACGCCTTAACTGGTATCCCTCTGGTACTCAACACCTCATTTAACCTAAGAGGCGAACCCATCATCTGTACACCGGTGGAAGCTATCCGTGATTTTTACGGCAGCGGACTCGATGCACTGGCCCTGGAAGATTTCTTGCTCACCAAGAAAACCGCATCTTCCTTGACATAACGAGACGTTATCTGTTAAGATTCCTGCGTTTCAGCCCTATTCTCTAAATAATAGGGGTATCTTAACGTTGGAGGTGGAATGTATCGGTATTAGATGGAGAGATATGCGACCGCCTAAACCGCCAGAGCAGCGGGTGAACGAGCGGATCAAGGCAAAAGAGATCCGGCTTATCGACGATGACGGTGAGCAACTCGGACTGAAAACGGTGGAAGAAGCAATCCTGTATGCACAGGAAAAGGGTCTTGACTTGGTAGAAGTCGCTCCAAAAGCGAACCCTCCCGTCTGTCGGATTATGGATTATGGCAAGTTCCGGTATGAAAAGTTGAAACGGGAGCGCGAAGCAGCCAAAAAGCAGCGACACACAAGCATGAAGGAAGTTAAGTTCCGACCGAAAATCGACGTACACGACTACCAGGTAAAATTACGGATGGTGCGACGATTCATCGAAGCGGGGCATAAAGTTAAGGTTACAGTTATGTTCCGGGGACGGGAGATGAGTCGCCGACACGAGTTGGGACGTAAGATTACCGATCGGTTGAATACCGATATCGAGGATGTCGCCAGCGTTGAACGGCAGCCTAAAAACGAAGGTCGCAATACGATAATGATACTGATGCCCAAACCGTAAACGTAGAATTCAACTCAGAAAGGGGTTTCAGCAAAAGTGCCTAAGATGAAAACCCACCGGGGAGCGGCCAAACGCTTCAAGCTAACCGGAAAAGGTAAAATTAAACGAAAAAAAGCTTATAAAAGTCATATTTTAACCAAGAAGTCTACCAAGAGAAAACGCAATCTCCGTAAATCAACCCTGGTTGCCGCCTCGGACCAAAAACGGATTTCACGGGTCCTGCCATACGCCTGACCCTGTAGTGTTTTCCCCTGTAACCGATTTCAGAACACTTATTCTGAATAGTCAATTATTGAGCTTTATGTAGGGAGGGAAGAACAAGTGGCACGCATCAAAACAGGTCCTACCAAGAGGAAGCGTCATAAGAAAATAATAAAAAGCGCCAAGGGCTACTTTGGAGCTAAAAAGAATGTCTATCGGCGGGCGAAGGAAGCGTTTCTCCATGCTATGTCATCAGCAAAGCGAGACAGACGGCTCTTCAAACGCGATATTCGCAAACTGTGGATAGTGAGAATTAACGCCGCCAGCCGAAACGCGGGTATCTCTTACAGCCGGTTCATGGCCGGACTGCAAAAAGCGGATGTGAAGATCAACCGTAAGATCCTTGCCGATATGGCAATCCGCGACCAGGCCGGTTTCAACGCTTTGGTAACAGTTGCCAAAGAACAGCTGAAAGAGGCTTAGTAGAAAGAACTTTCCTGAGAGAGGGGCTATTCACATGGAATCAAGTGATAAGAAATACGTCTATTTTTTCGCCAAAGACCAGGCCGAAGGCCGGGCACAGATGAAGAATCTGCTGGGAGGCAAAGGCGCCAACCTGGCTGAAATGACCCATATCGGAATACCGGTTCCGCCCGGTTTTACCCTTACTACCGAGGTATGTACCGCCTACTATGATACCAACAGGCAGTACCCGGATAATTTGGCCGGCCAGGTGGATGAAAACCTGCTAAAAATGGAAGAGCTCATGGGGGCAAAATTCGGAGATGCCGATAATCCGCTCCTGGTCTCGATCCGTTCAGGCGCCCGACAGTCCATGCCGGGCATGATGGAAACCATCCTCAATGTCGGCCTCAACGACATCACCGTTGAGGGGCTGATCAACAAGACCAACAACCCGCGGTTCGCCTATGACGCATACCGCCGCCTTATCCAGATGTACTCCGATGTAGTCATGGAGAAGTCTGCCGGTATCGAACCGGAGGAAGGCCAGGGTATTCGCAATCAGCTCGAACGCGCCATGCATACGATGAAAGAGCAGAAAGGGTATACATCCGACACCGACCTGACTGCTGAGGACCTCAAAGAGCTGCTGGATATCTACAAGACTACCGTCCAGAGAGTACTGGGTAAAACATTCCCTCAGAAAGCCAAAGAGCAGCTGTGGGGAAGCATCAGCGCCGTATTCCAGAGCTGGAACGGGAAACGGGCTATTGCTTACCGGGAGATAGAAGGTATTCCCGGCGAGTGGGGGACCGCCGTGAACGTCCAGGCCATGGCCTATGGCAACATGGGTGAAACCTCCGCCACCGGCGTGGCCTTCACCCGTAACCCGGCCACCGGTGAGAACGCCTTCTTTGGCGAGTGGCTGATAAATGCCCAGGGCGAAGACGTCGTAGCCGGTACCCGCACCCCGAACCCCATTAACGAGGCGGGTAAATCCGAATTCAACCAGCATCTCGCTTCCCTGGAGACCAACATGCCCGAGCTCTACCGTGAGCTCGACGGTTACCAGAAGAAGCTCGAGAACCACTACAAGGACATGCAGGACCTGGAGTTCACCATTCAGGAAGGCACCCTCTACCTGCTGCAAACCAGGACCGGTAAACGGACGGCCAATGCCGCGCTCAGAATGGCCGTGGAAATGTACGAGTCGGGAAAGATCGATGACCGGACAGCGGTAACCCGCGTTACTCCCGAACAGTTGGACATACTTCTTCACCCCATTGTCGATCCCGAAGCCGAAGCCACGGCCGAGCAGCTAGGCAAAGGACTTCCCGCCGGCCCCGGCGGCGCTACGGGACAGATCGTTTTTACCGCTCAGGAAGCCGTAAATTGGGCGGAAGAAGGCAAACATGTCATACTGGTCCGCGAAGAGACGAATCCCGAGGATGTTTCAGGGATGCGAGCCGCCCAGGCAGTCCTCACCGCCCGCGGAGGTATGACCAGCCATGCCGCTCTCGTGGCCCGCGGCTGGGGAAAGTGCTGTATCGTCGGGGCCGGTAACCTGAAAATTGACGCTGGCAACAAAACCATGACAACCGCCGGCGGCAAGATTCTCAAAGAAGGAGATTTTGTCACCCTGAACGGCACCAAGGGTTATGTCTATGACGGCCAGCTTCCTCTGGTTAAAGTGGGAGAAGGCAACGTGTATTTCCAGAAGTTTCTCGCCATCTGCGACCAGGTCCGGACCCTGGGTGTCCGCGCCAACGCGGAAACCCCGGCTGATTCCCTGAAAGCTGTTTCCTTCGGAGCAGAGGGTATCGGGCTCTTCCGCACCGAGCACATGTTTTACGGGGAAGGTTCGGAAGAACCTCTTTCCAAGCTCCGGAAGATGATCGTATCCAAAACCCTGGAAGAACGCCGGGTAGCTCTTGATGAGCTCTTTCCGTACGTGAAAAACGACCTCAAGAAAACCTTCGAGGTAATGGCCGGCCGGCCGGTGACCATCAGGCTATTGGATCCTCCGCTTCACGAGTTTGTGCCCCACAATCAAGAAGGACAGCAGAGTCTCGCCGATGATTCGGGTATCCCTCTGGCGGAAATCAAAGCCCGTATCGATTCTCTCAGGGAATCGAACCCGATGATGGGACACCGGGGAGTGCGTCTGGGGATCACCTATCCGGAGATAGCCGAAACCCAGATACGAGCGATCTTTGAGGCCGCGGCCGAGCTGTTGAAAGAAAACAAAAAAGTCAGTCCCGAGATCATGATCCCGGTCACCGCGGCTCAGAGCGAGCTTGCGCACCAGAAAAAAATCATCAGCCGGGTTTACTCGGAAGTGCTCCAGAAACACGGTCTTAACGAGATACCTCACCTGGTAGGGACCATGATCGAGATCCCGCGGGCGTGCCTGATGGCCCACAAGATGGCCGAGGAGTCTGATTTCTTCAGCTTCGGGACTAATGACCTGACTCAGATGGGTTTTGGGTTTTCCCGAGACGATGTAGTAGGTTTCATGGGAGACTATATCGAGCAGGGTCTCATAGCCGCTGATCCTTTCCAGACCATCGACCAGGAAGGAATCGGGCAACTTATCGAGATGACCGTGAAAAAAGGCCGCAAGACCAAATCCGATCTCAAAATCGGAATTTGCGGCGAACAGGGCGGCGACCCGGACAGCGTTGATTTCTGTCACCGGGCCGGTCTCAATTATGTAAGCTGCTCACCGTTCAGAGTGCCCATTGCCAGACTTTCAGCCGCCCAGGCTGCGGTACGGCATGGTACCTTCAAGGCCGAATCGAATCCCGGTTGCGGTTGTGGCTGCGCCAAGGTCGAGGAAATAAGGGAGGCGGAGGCGGGAGCCTGATTCGGAGTCAGACAAACCGGAAGATCAAGCTCCTCAGGGCTCTCAAGCGGAGCAGAGAACGTGAGAAGCACGGACTTTTCATGGTTGAGGGCCCGCGGACGGTTGAAGAACTTTTGACCGGACAGTGGGGACAGCCGCTTGAAATCTATCTCGATGCCAGGTTATCGGCTGAACGAACGGCCCGCTTCCGGGAACTGGCCCGAAAAAGAGATATTCCGGAAGTTATCGTAACATCGAACGCCCTGGAATCTGTCACGGACACCGTGCAGTCCCAGGGCGTTCTTGCTCTAGCCAGTATTCCCGAACCCGATCTGGCCGAACTGCTGAGTTCCGCTCGCTTACTCCTTATCCTCGATGGCGTGCAGGATCCCGGCAACGTCGGAACCCTGATTCGGCTGGCGGAGGGTACCGGTGTCGATGGCGTCATCGCCTTGACCGGTACCTGTGATCCATACTCTTCGAAAGCGGTAAGGGCTTCCGCGGGAGGTCTGTTTCATGTACCCGTTCTGAAGCGGTTTGATTCTATAATCGTTGATAGTGTGCAGGAGGCGGGATTTATGGTGACCACACTCACCCCTGAAGGCACTCCTTATCAGGAGAAGCTAGATCTCCTGCTCAATAGACGCCTGGCCCTGGTAGCCGGCAATGAAGGAGCGGGAATATCAACCGGGATAAAAACGGCGTCAGACCTGGCCATTTCCATTCCCATGCGGGGAAAACTCGATTCCTTGAACGTGGCTGTTTCAACCGGATTGATTCTCCTTCGGATCCGTGAGGAAATACAGCAATGAAGGGGAAACTGCGTAGAGCCTGTACCATTTTCGTATTGTTCATCGTTACCTGGAGTATCCTGACGTTTCCCCTTATTACACACCCATTCTCCTCCCTACTTGCACCCGATGAACCGATCAACGAGGACACGATTTTCAAAATCTGGTTTCCATGGTACGTAAGTACGTACTTCACCCGCATGTTGATAAAGCCGTCTTTATTCCGCTATGTCGATATTTACTATCATCCCTGGGGAACGGACCTGTACCTTTCCTCCCCCTGTTTCTATCACGCCGGCCTCCCCGCCGCTGTGACTAGATTAAAAGGTTTTCCGGCGGATGGAAACTTTCATTTCCTGGCCACCATGACGGGTAATGCCTGTGCAGCCTATCTGGCCTTGCGAATCCTGGGAGTCAACGCTATCCCGGCCACCCTGGGAGGAGCGGCGCTATTACTCAATCCCTACTCTATCGATACCTTTGTAGAAGGACGTGATGAACAGTCAAACGCCTGGTTCGTGCTCGTGGGAATTGCCTTTATGTACCTTCTCATCCGCCACGGCGGACGGAAACAGACCGTTCAGACCGCCATAGTTATTTTACTGGCCGGACTGTTTTACTGGTTTCACGCCCTCTTCCTCCTGCTATTTTTAATCATGTTAACTCTTTACCAATCGTTTTATGAGCCGCGAGGCAGGAAGTTACTCCCCACTAAGCGCGCTCTGGCCCTGTTGATTATCCTCCTAACGCTCGTTCTTCCTTTCATCTACCCCTTTTTGCATCAGACCTTTACCGTCGGGAAATACCAGGGACTCACACCGGATTCCCTGGTACCACTCACGTTTACACCAAAGACCACCGGGAATGAGTTTGCGGGAGAATTGAGTCTTGAATCACCGGGTCTTTACCAGGCTCTCGGAGGCCCGATAGCGGTAGTAGAAATTTTTATTATCCTTAGTCTCTTTCCGCTGGTAAAAAAGCGGTCGCGGGCACTCTTCTGGACTATCACTGCAGCTCTATTTCTGGTTCTTGCCCTGGGACCGGTATGGAAACTGGGTGGAGTTTCGATACCCCTGCCCTTCGCTCTGCTCTATGCGTTCGTGCCGTTTGTCTCCCGTCTCATGGATACCGCCCGGCTGGCGGTCATGGTACATGTCTTTCTGGCCTGCGCACTGGCCGAGCTGGTGGACACGCTATTTAGGGAAAGGCAGTTATCTCGCCTTTTAAAACTCTCGATTACCGGCGGGGTCTGGGTGCTTCTCCTGACCGTAGCGTTTGTCTCCCGCCGGCACGAGGTAATATCGGCGCCCCGGATACCGGTTGCTATCGAGCAAATGGCCGAGCTGTCCGCGGGCAGCGTTATTGACATACCACTTTTATCAAACCAGGTAGCCAGCAACGCACTCTGGTTCCAGACCATGCATGGCCGCAAGCTCCTTATTGGCCCGGGTGTGGCTTTGGGTTTTGTGAGACCCGCCAGTTTCGAACGTTTTTACCATGAGAACTCGCTGCTGTCATTCTTTTCATCGTTTCCCCGGAAGAACGAATTACCTGATGATACGATAGACCCTGCCCATATCTCGGAACTCATCGATATGGGGTTCAAATACGTTATACATCATAGAAGACAAAGCGCCATATCAGGCAACAGCAAAGATAACGAGAAGAAGACGCTTTTCAAAGCCTCACAAAAGCTGAGAAAGATTTTTAGTAAGCCGGTCATCGTCTGTAAGGAGGTGGAGATCTATGACCTTAAAAACGCTGTCGAGCACTGAAAAAAATCGTTTTCACGGTCTTTACACTCTGGCGGCGGTACTCTGCCTCTACCTACTGCTGGTATGCATCTTCACCCATCCGCTGCCATTCAAACTCCGGAAGGTCATGGTCTCAGAGATAGCTGAAATCAGTGAAGATACCATCATTCCTATCTGGTATTGGTGGTATATTCGATCTCACGCGGGAGAACTAGCAGCCGACCCTTCGCGTTTCTGGAAAACCGATCTCCTGTACTCTCCGAATGGGATCCACATCTTTAACACCATCTGCAATCCCATACCCGTCATCGCCTTGTACCCCTTCGTCGGATTCCCCCGGTTTCCCCTCAACGTAAACCTTTTCCTGCTGCTGATTATCACCCTCAACGGTTTGCTCACCTGGCATATGTTGAGACGGCTCAAGTTTTCACATCTGGCCGCCACCGTGGGCGGTGCCTTGGTAGCAGTGAATCCCTACTACTTTAAAATGATTGCCGGCGGACGGCAGGAGCAGGCAATAGTGTGGTTCATGACCCTGTTTATCCCGGCCGCGCTGGCAGCGGTCATGAAAGGCGGACGAAAACGTACATTGACAGCGGTCGCCTGGCTGCTTCTTACCTCGTTTTCTTACTGGTTTCACGGATTATTCATGATGCTGCTGCTCCTGCTGATGGCCATCGTGGCCGGCTTTAAAACATCCGGCCGCTTCACGGTGCTCCCTCTGAAACGGGCGGCGACAATGGTACTGCTGTTTCTCTCTTTTTGCGTTATACCGCTCTATCCCTTTTATTCGATCTCCTTGAACGAGGGCAATGTCCTTGGAGTCGACGCGAGGGAAGTAATTACCCTTAAATTACCCCCTAAAAAAGCCCTTTCCGATATGTCGGCACCCAGCGGACATGAGCAGTTGGGAACAGTGGGCGATCAGCCCAATAAAATACTTAAAAACCCGGTGGCTTTATTTCAACTTATCCTGCTGATACCACTTTTATTTTCCCGTAAACGTCCGGTTTTCTGGTTGTTAGCCGGATTTACTTTCTATATTCTATCGCTCGGTCCGTACCTCTCGCTACCGTTTATCAAAGCAACTTTACTGCTGCCCTTCGCTTTTATTTACGCCATCGTTCCATACGGCTACCGCTTGATAGATACGGCGCGGTTTTCCGCGGTAACCTACTTGTTGCTGGCCGTGCTTTCAGCTTATTCGTTCACCTGGCTATCAAAACAATTTAAACTCGCACTCTCGCGGCGTTTCATCCTTTTTTCCATACTGCTGATAATCACTGCCTATCTCTCCAGGATGGGTGCGTGTGAGGAAAAGATACAGATACTACCAGAAGTTCCGTCCTCGATTAAGGCTCTCAAAGTTATAACCAATCCTCTCGTCTCCGGCACACCACTAACACCATCCGGAGTCATCGATATTCCATTGCTCTCCAATGAAGTGTGGACCCGGGCCATGTGGTATCAGACCGTTCACGGCCGGCCGCTCTTGATCGGGCCCGGCACCGGTCTCGCCTTTGCCCGGCCCAACACCTTCAACACGATGCTGGAAGAACAACCGGTTCTCAAGTTTCTCGGGCGCTTCGGGCTTGAGAAAAACCTGGGGGATTCCGGACAGGACTACACCGTTTCTCCTGAAGAGATCAAGGCTCTCAGGGAGATGGGATTCCGGTACATTCTATACCACAAAAAGACTTTGGAAGGAAAACTGAAACTTTCCGCCAGTAAAAGGGGACAGCAGCAGGAAGACCTGTTCTGGCGCAAGCTTTCACGCCGCCTGGAACGGTCACTTGGAATTACGCCGATCGTGCGAAGCGACCTGGTGGACATCTTCGACTTAAAATCTGAGCCAGCAACAGAGTGACTTTGTTAG
>CAZQHK010000015.1:0-101667 GCA_964593455.1 uncultured bacterium | reverse complement strand
TGGCGACACTTTGTGTCGTCCAGTTTTGCTTCCTGCAAAACAGTCAAGCAAGAAGAATAGAAAGTGAGGCAAGTGGTCGCTGGTTCAAATCCAGTCGCCTAGGGTGGTTGGGGAATTGAGGCATCTCACCTTTATCATTTGTCCAGGCTTCCGTTCCCGCACTTGCCAGATCATAGACAGTATGGTAATATTA
Organism: uncultured bacterium; assembly: GCA_964593455.1. GTDB lineage: Bacteria > Muiribacteriota > CAYSPT01 > CAYSPT01 > CAYSPT01 > CAZQHK01. The sequence continues at coordinate 101,474 of CAZQHK010000015.1, read as the reverse complement.
ATTACCAAGTGGTAAGTATTATTTACAATGTAATCGGATTTGCAAGGGCGAAAAATGTTATTAGAGTATCCTCTTGATGGTATATTGGGACAACTTTCGAAGGTTAAAATACTTCGGTTTCTGATAAGCTCTCAGGCTGAGTTCAATGGACGGGAAATAGCTTCGGCAATTGGCCTCTCCCACGTTGCCTGTCATAATGCTTTGAAGAATCTTGTCAAACACGGGATCGTGTCAATGCGGCGTGTAGGTAGGTCGCATGTGTATGCTCTTGAGTTCGACAATGTTCTCGTCAAGAATCTTCTCACGCCTTTATTCGACTGCGAGAGAAATATAACGAAATCCATTACTACTCTTATCATCGAAGCCATAGGTAAAAATAATACCCTGAGTGTTATTTTGTTCGGAAGCAGTGCAAAAGGGACAGCCCGACCGGATAGTGACTATGATGTTCTCATTATAATGTCTGATACGAAAGCTCTTCGAAAAACTATGGCCTGTATCGATGGGATTGAAGATAAGGTGAGTGAGCACTATAGCAACCGGCTTTCACCGGTTGTCATGACAGTAAAGACGTTTCGGGAGAGATATAAAAAACAGGACAGTCTGATCAAAGAAGTTGCTGAAACAGGCAAGGTACTCTATGGAATGTCGATCGGTGAGGTGCTGGGATATGGCCGCTCGTAAAATCCCTGTTGCTGCAACTGATAAAAGCCAGTATGCAAACTTCTGGACGAAAGCGGTTGATTTCCGGGAAGCAATGCGTCAAAGCATGGCTTCAGAAAACTGGAATGCTGCCGCTCTTAACGCCGTCCATGCCGCCATCTCAGCTAATGATGCTCTGCTGGTGTTTTTACATGGTGTGAGGAGTAGCAGTCCCAAGCATGATGATGCCGTTAGACTTTTGAAGAGCCTGGTGAAGCATACAGATGCCTCTACCAATGCTTCTCGTCTGCGTCGACTTCTCGCAGCAAAGAATATGGTGGAATACGAAGAAACAATGTGCACCGCCGCCAAGGCTCGTGGTCTGGCAAAACATGTTGAGCAGTTCATGGACTGGATTGAATCACTTTTGCCTTGAATTAATCTATCACTTCAATAATTTCACTGCAGCACCAACTGCAGCAACACCGGTAACAAACTATACAGACTATACAGACAGTACAGTCGAAAAGTCACTGTATATCACCCTGTACTACTCTGTAGAGTGCTCGATTTTTACCCGGGCGGAGGCTTGTGATTTTATGCGAACGTATGTGTCTTCATAGAAATTCTGCGTAGGCTGGGTGGTCCCGCCCATCACGAAACTACCTCCTGTAGTTTCGCCAGCTTGGCGACACTTTGTGTCGTCCAGTTTTGCTTCCTGCAAAACAGTCAAGCAAGAAGAATAGAAAGTGAGGCAAGTGGTCGCTGGTTCAAATCCAGTCGCCCCGACTTTATCATTTATGAAGTCATAAACAATATATGAGACACCGCCGGACCCGGGGAATGAGATCGGTATAGCAGGATGCGCTCATGATCTCGTCACCGACGCCCTGTTCGGCGCCGACCAGGAGGGTCTGCTGCTCAAACGGTGATCCTTCCCAGGCCGGGCAGGGCAGGGAAGGCAGACCATGGGATTCCTTTCTCTTGAACCTCCACTCGTACTCCCGCCATCCCTCCTCGAGCCGGCCCGTGGCCAGCAGCGCCAGGGCTTTGTTGTGATGGGCATTTGCGTTGCCGGGGTCGTTTGAGAGAGCCGTGTCGTAGTGACGAAAGGACTTTTCGGTCTTACCCAGCACTCTCAACACGGCGGCCAGATTGTTGTGTGCGTCGGCGGAAGCGGGTTTCAGACGTACGGCTTCCCTGAAGTGTTTTTCGGCATGGTCGTACTGGTTGATGGCTTCGAACGGGGCGCCCAGGTTTTTTGAAACGGTGGTTCACCTCTATTTTTCTTTGGTTATGTACTGCAGCAGCAAGTACCTACTATAACTATGACTGTTTAAAAAATAATAACTAGCTTATGGCTGGTACTTGCAACATAAATAAGAATACAATAAAATATCCCGTAGCAATAACTTTTAATTGTTGTCGCGGAACGTGAGGGGAGAAATGTACACAACTGTGTTGGTTCCGAACCGGCCTTGACTCAGGCGGGGTGAACAGTGGGATAATAGTAGACGGAAGCTTATTCATGGTGGGAGGCCTGAAAATGTTTGATTCGAAAACGAAAACGTTTGTGGTAGCGGTTGCAGTGGTGACAGCGATGATTCTGCTTAACGCAGGGTGTTTCCTGACGCCGGTAATGGCCCAGGAGGGGAACCAGGCAGCCGGGATTACGGCTTGCAAGATAGTGGAAACCAATGAGTACGACCGCTGGGAGAAAAAGCTGGCTAAGGCAAAAGAACAATACGAGAAATCATACCGGATGTTCCTGGCTATCCCAACGGAGGGACCTAAAAAGTACCGGGCTTACCTGAAGGTGAAGCGGGACTATACCACTTACAAGGAACTGGAAAAGAAATATAACGAGTGGATCGCGAAAAAAGGAAGTACATTGGATGGTATTGTGTACGAAGCTATCAAGGGCAAGAAGCGCCCCCGGGGAGTTGCAAAGGCCACGGTGTCCATCTACCATCCCATAATGATAATGCGGAAAAACGTTGAAAAAGCAGACATTTCCATTGCTGAGCCGCCAATCAGAAAGCCCCTGTACACTGCTGTAACGAGCAAAAAAGGTAAATATAAGTTATCCAAGATGAAGCCCGGCCGGTACATGATGACAATAGAGAAAGAGGGGTATGAAGAGTATACGCTTTTCAACCTTGATCTCAAATCCGGCCGTAACAAAGCGAAAGATTACATCAAGAAAGGGCCGGTACAGGTTGCCACATCACTGTCCGGTATCGTCAGGCGGGCGCCGGGATTCCCCGGTTACGAGGAGTTACAGGAAGACGTCGATGGTGGTAGGGAAAGCATTCCGAAACCGGCTAAGAAGAAGACCAACATACTGCAGCCGCTTCAGGGAGCCGACGTGGTGCTCACGATCAGCCGGCCACTCATGCAGGACCCACTTCAGTGGGAGCCGGTCAGGTTGGGCGGCCTATGCATCAGGTGTAAAGACAGGATGTACACGGCTGATATCGGCGCGTGCTCTATCCCCGACTGCCGCGGCATGACCAGCAGCGGTGGCTTCCAGCTCTGCAAATCCTGTTCCGCCCGTCTCGGCCAGTGCATGGCTTGCCGGGGGGCTCTGGTGCCGCTTATCAAGTCCAGGGTTATAAGCGCAAAAACCGATGCCGAGGGTGCGTTCAACTTCCCCAGACTGTTTGACGGCAAGGTGCATCTCCTGGTCACCTGCAAGGGGTTTTTACCGTACGAGGAGACGTTTAACATCAAAAAAGGCAGGAGCTACACTCGCAACACTATCATTCTCTACCCGGTCTTCCGGGATGGATCTGATGATGACCTGCCGGTGCCCTTGTGCCAGGAAAAATCGGTAGAGGGGCAGGATGTACAACCGGCCGACTCCATCGAGGATGCCTTTGATCAGTGAACCGAACGGAACAAACCCGACCAGGGGGATGTTTATCCCCCTGGTCATGGGTGTTTTGGCCTTTCTTTTCTTGATAATCTTAGCCTTCAGTTTCATGGTTCAGAGCAACCGGCGGAGTGTGTTCCTGACTTTTAAAAAGGAAGTCGCCCTGGGTCTGGCCGATGCCGGGATTGAGCAGGCGTCTGCCTACTTCAGTTCCCGCGAGAGCGATCTGTACGGGGACCTGGTGGACCCTTCAGTCCCCACATCGGCTCTCGCGGGAACGAGCGAGACATTCAGCCACATTGATTTCCCCTACCTGGACAACGTTGTCAGCCAGTACGAGGCGGCAGTTGACGTGGAGATGGTACTCCAGAATTTCACCTCCATCTGGAGCTCCCAGAACCCCTTCGGCGTGATGCGCGACATGAACGAGCGCGCCGGAAAGATGCTCATCAAGGCAACAGTGACCTACGCCGGGGTGCAGTGGGTCAAGGAGGTCCGCAAAGAGATCGTGGTGGTCAACCTGCTCCCGGCAGTCCTGCCGAAATTCACGCTCTTCGTCAAGGACCAGCTTACGGACTCCCAGTTGAACGTGCTGGAAAATGACAAGTTTGGCGCGATTACGGGCCCTCCCTCGACCCAACCGGTTGTCGTCTACAACTACCCGAAGGGAAGTGCGCTTCCGGACATTTGCCGGCGGGGCTGGATATTCCTGGGTGGCGGAAAGTGGAACTTCAATCTCACCTCCGGCTGGGGGAGTGGCAGCCAGAGTACCGCCGAGGATTTCCACTACCTGGATGTCGGCCGGGTGTGCCTCATCGACGGGTCACAGCCGGGGCACGGTGAGCTGGGATCATATCACCTGGTAAAACTGCTGCAGCGCGGATTTTACGACGGTTCGGATATGGCTGCGTGGATGGAGCCCGTGGCGGCGTTTTCGAACACGCTCCACCTTTTCGGTGACCGGACGCGCCAGTCTCCCACCCTGGTGTTGGGGCGGGTGTACCGCCGGTTGGCCCAGTACGGGGCCGTCTGCTGGAAAGACGATCCTCCCAGTGCAACTTATCCTCCCCCTCCTCCGAAACGTGTTCTCAAGGAGTATTCCCTAACCGACTGGACCACCACTCTGCCCGCCAACGCGCTGGAGTTTCCGAAACAGGCTCCCTTTAATGACGACTATCCCGATCTCGTTAACCCGTATTACATCAAACCACATTTTTTCAACACGTCCGAGTACGAATACACGCTTCCTGGCAACAATCACGGCTACGCGTTTTACATGTCCCGGGTGGTCGGAGAAAATGACCCCGATCAGGGCCACTACAACAATTCTTACGACATGATCCATCATGGGAACGACAACCTGTTTCCCGGACGCGAGCTGACCACCGACCGGTTGCAGTCCGTCATCGAACCGCCGTCAACCTGCTCGGACCAGAATTATTTCTACTCACCAGTCAACGGTACCGAACCTTCGGGAACTGCCGGACTAACCATCAAGCGAGACGACGGCACCGTGGTGTTCAAAGGAAATCCCGGCGACGATGCGGACGCTTTCTTTGGTGCAGATTTGAAAGGGACCAAAGCGGTGATGGAGCTGTCGCCGGACGATTTCACCGCCATGTTTATCAAGGAACCTCCATCGGGTTCTATCCCGGACGATTACCACGAGCTGCATCTGGGGACCGTCGTTCACGTGACCGGTCCCCTGAGCCTGGACCGTGACCTGGTTGTCAAAGACGGCGGAATCATCGTGGCGGATGGTACCGTGGGAATATCAAAAAATGTTATCAGCGATTCGTCACTACCTCCCGAGGAGACTTCCCTGGCCGTGTGCAGCCTCAACGGCGATATCCTGATAAGCTCCATGTCCGGGATCAAGGTCCACGCTTCTCTCATAGCCCTCACTGGAAAGCTGAACAAGGTTCCCGGCAGCCCGCTGGAGGTCAGGGGCAGCGTAGCCGTGGGCAGTCTCGGAACCGGCCTTTTCTTCGCCGACAGCCCTGGTAAGATCGAATATGATCCGCGGTACGATCCGCTGGATTCCGGCAATTACAGCAAGTATTACCGGGCCAGCCTGATACCGGTTGAAATCACAAGCAAGTTTTACCGGAAGATGTGAGACAACGTGAACTGTTTGAGAAATAAAAAACGCGGTTTTACTCTTATCGAAGGTCTGGTTGCGGCCATTATTCTGGTACTGGCACTGATTCCGGTGGTCGATGTGATGCGCAAGAGTTTCGAAGAGCAAAAGGCCACGATAAATACCCTGTTGGCGGTTAATCTGGCCATCGGTGAGCTGAACAGGCTGAAAAACATGAGCTTCGAAAGTATGAAAAGCGAGCCGGACACCTTCGAAAGCGATCCATTCAGCGCTACCCTGAACTTTGATTTTCATCCCCAAACACCGCCTCTCTCCAGCGAGAAGAAGTGGTATGGCGAGGTGGTGGAAATCACCGTTAAGATCGAGTGGGCCGAGGAAAGAAGCGGCCGCGCCCGCTCGCTGAAAATGAGCACATTGGTGGCCAATAAGTGACAATGGAGGTGTTGAAGAGATGAACCATGGGAAAGCCTGGAGAGGCTTTACGAAGTTCAAAGGATTTACACAGTTTAGAGGTTTCACGCAGATCGAGCTGATTGTCGCTATTGCCATCGGCCTGGTCATAATCGTGGCCATAATGAATTTTCAGAAGTCCAGCATCATGGGATATAAAAAGGGGAGCGAACTGTCCGCCGAAACCAGTGCGCTGCACCTGCTGCTGGAGCACCTGAAAGACGATGCCCGTTCGTCACTGCGCCTGCAGACCATTGCCTCTACGTCCACTTCCGGAGTGGTGGAGTACCGTATCGGGCGCGCCGCCTCATCACCGGATAATCCCAACGAGGTGGTCGCCCTGGAATCACGGTACCTCTTCGATCAGAGCAAGGCAACCATAATCCGCCGGGAATACGACTGTTCAACCGGTACGCTCCTGTCTGAAAAAGACTTCATGTTCAAAACCGACACGATTAACTTCGAACTGAAAAAGGACGACGACCAATCCCCCATAGATATAGGTCTGTTGGTCAACGTGGACGGGGTGGACAAGGAGCTCAACCTCAAGATCAACTCCACCTACAACGCAGAGCATTCCAGGAGCTACAAGTTCCACACCATCGATCAGAGCATATTGAATTACCGACGGCCGGACGGACCCGTCAGGAGGCGCTATCCCGATCAATTGGGCCAGTTGGTTGGCAGCAAGGTCAGTACGGAAAAAAAGGATTCGGAAAAGGAAGGCGACCAGCGTTCTCCCGAGGATCTATCAGAGTTTAAAATCGCCAACAAAATACCGGCCAAGGACGGAAAAAATAGTGCTCCCGGTGATTTGTCCGGGGGGGACGGTAACGATGAGTACTTCGCCAAAGAGAACGACAAGATCCTGTCTGATTTCGCCAAACGTTTCAATCCTGCCGGGAATAAAAAAGTTGGGACAACCCGTGTACCAAGGAAGCGGCCTTCGGACAGCGGGTTGTCTTCTCGTCAAGTGAAACCCCACCGGTACGAGCCGAAAATGGAGGCGTACATTATCGATTTGAGCGGCCAGGATTTCCCTGACACTGTGGAATCGGCTTTTGACTGCGTGCCCGAAAAAGACCGACGCTCCGGCCAGCGCCGGTAGGAATAATCTACTTTTTCCAACTCTTCGGAAATTCCTTTTGGGCCAAACTGGGCGCCGGGGTACTCCGAGCCTCCGCTTCGTCTCCCGGGTCTCAAAATGTGACACCTGTCAGCCCCACCTGTATCAAATCGACACAATTTTGCGCTCCGCATTCCCGGACACTGCATCCATGAAACCGGCCAGCCGTCAGATAGGTGTTACCCAACAGACCTACTACCGCTGGCGTAAAGAATATGGTGGGCTCCGAATTGATCAGGCCAAACGTTTCAGAGAGATGGAAAAGGAAAACGCACGGCTGAAGAAGCTGGTAGCCGATCTCGCCTTAGATAACTCAATTTTGAAAGAGATCTACAAGGGAAAATTCTGAGCCCGGTCAAAAAACGTCGGGCAATAGAATATGTATGCAACAAACTTAGAGTACCTGAACGAAGGGCTTGCCGGGCCGTAAATCAGCCGCGATCGACTCAAAGACATCGTTCTAAAGTCAGTGAAAGCGAATCCAGGTTAACGGGGAGAATCATTGAGTTGGCCTGTTAATATGGCAGGTATGGGTATAGGAGAATAACAGCACTGTTAAGACGAGAAGGTTGGGTAGTGAACCATAAGAGAGTTGAACGAATTTGGCGGCAGGAAGGGCTAAAAGTGCCACAAAAGCAGCCTAAACGCAGGCGGATCTGGTTGAATGATGGTTCATGCGTTCGTCTCAACCATTTAAATTAGAGAAGTTGGTAAACCACATACGTGCTGCATTTGGTACGGTAAGCTGAATTATCTCTCAACCACCTTTGTAGTAACAGAATGCTCTGCATTGTCACGCATATAAACTATCGTAATCTCATTACCTGCCTGTAACGTCTTTAAAAGATCGGAAAACGATTCCAGATCTTCAATTCCTGTTTCTCCGATTCGTACAATTATGTCACCCTTCCGAAGCCCGACTTTCTCTGCCGGTGAACCGACTGTAACACCGTCAAGGCGAACACCTTTACCTGTATAATCATAGGCTGGAACAGTACCCAGAACAACACGCCTTTTTTTGTGTGGTTGTTTAGTCTGTGGAGCCGAACTCTCTTTTGCTGTAGTCAGTGTAGATGCCAGCGGTTCCGGTCTCGCTGCAAGGTACTCAACCGTTTCTTTCAAAACTGCCGCAGTCTTTACAAGGCCTGCCGTATCGATTCTATCAACTGTGTCAGTTGGACGGTGATAATTATCACGTGCACCGCTGAAGAGATGCACCGATGGCACACCTGCATCGATAAAGCTCTTCTCATCCCTGTTGCCGGTATCCAGAGTTGACTGCTTGATCTGAGCTCCCGTTACATATCCTGCGCCACGGAATATATGTACCCATTCACGCGCAGAGTAATTGCCGAATATGGTTAGTGCATCCTGACCTAACTGCCCGACTGTGTCTAGATTGATCATCGCCATAATTTTGGAGACAGGATATTTCTCTGCATGATTTACGTAATATATCGAACCAAGCTTACCGGCCTCCTCCGCACTGAATGCTACGAATACAATAGTGCGTTCAGGTTGCCATTTTTTGCCAACCAATCTTGCAAATTCCAGTAACACGGATATCCCACTGGCATTGTCATCGGCACCGTGATGAATCTTCCCTTTGTTGCCTTTAAGAACATCAGGCCAACCCAATCCATGTGAATCATAATGTGCTCCAATAACCACACTCTGCCCATCAAAGTGAGGATTCTTACCCGGAATGACCCCTATTACGTTCTTTATCGTAACAACATCACGATCAGGCATATCTACATTTTCTGCCCAGGTCTGAAAATAATCATCCGGGCCATCTCCACAGGGTTGCAAGCCTGCATCAGAAAATTGCTCGGCTATATAGTCCGCAGCCCTATCCAGTCCCTCGCTACCAAGCCCCCTTCCAGCCAACTCGTCAGAAGCGAGGTACGCAATATCCTTTAACATTCTCGCCTCTGAAAAAACTGGAGGCAGTTGCGCAAGGGCAGAACGCGGTACCAGCTTAACTGTTGTTAGCTCAACTTCTTTACCATCTTCTTGAAAAACGGCAAGTGACATTGGTGAATTTACCACTGGCCATTGTCCCTTAAAGACATTTGTGGGTTCATCACCCGTAAAGCCAAGATAACTGTATTTGTTATAATGTGGAAGTTTCCTTCCAAGAGCAGGCATCGCGGCCACATTATCGGTAGCAAGCCAGGCCAGAGCATGAGCACTGTTAGATGGATGCCGCGCCATCACCACAGTTGAATGCTGGTCACGCTTCATTTCAATACCTTCGATAGATACGCCACTCTCCTTCTCATCAAAATCGTAATCTGAAAGTGCCTTATTAATAACAGGAAGGAAACGGTTTTCCCATCCGAATAACCAGATCGCACGATCTGCCGGCAACTCATCCAGCTCACTATCAAGCTTAATCTCCATGTTCACAGAACGTCCTTTCTGCCAGCCTTTTGCCAGATTGCGATAGCCCAGAAGAATTGAATCAGAGGCACTCGCAGGTAACACCATTAATGCACGCTTGGCCCCGAATACCTGGCTTAATGCAGGTGGGATTTCGTTGTGATCCAATGTGCGAAAGACGTCAAATTCAGGATCAACTTCCAGTTGTAACGGACGCATAGGAAAACTGAGTTCCAGTTTGTACTGTCGGGTATTTATATCCACACTGGTCTGGTATGCATTAGCAACCCCTTCCATGCTGACAGCAATTGGCAGCTTTAACCTATATGGCTCTTCGCTCTGAGTCTGTTCAATAATAGCTGACAATATATAACCATCTCCTTTTGATTTTGCGACAGCCTTACTTACCCTCAGTGATGGCGAACCGGTCCTTTTCACCCACTGTTCAAACAGAGGTTCCAGGGAATCATCATTCACATTATTAAAAACGGTTTTAACATCATCAAATGAAGCAACCTTGAACTTATACTTTCGATAGAATAGATGAAGGGCCTTGACTAAATCCTGATCCCCCAGCTGCTGCCGGACCATATGAAACAGCATCATGGTCTTACCATAACCAACCGCTTCTGTAACCGCACTGTGCCGGGAGCGGAATTGAGTAAGGGGAAAGTCCTTCTCTTTATTAGCGGTTACATAGTTCGTATATTTTTGTAAAACCGAACGTCGGTATTCAACGGCCGCACCACGCTGTTCTTTAATAAGATGGTCTGCAAGATAGGTTGTCAGGCCTTCTGCCCAGTTGCCCTTTTCGTAATCAGTATATACCCCGTTACCCCACCAGTTGTGAAGTATCTCATGAGGATAAGAGGAGTGAAGTATAAATGGGAAACGAATCACCCTGGGGCCGAGCAGCGTGAATGACGGCATACCATAACCTGTCTCCCAGAAATTCTCAACCAGAGCAAACTTAGTGTATGGATACGGGCCGAGAAGTTTCCTATACATCTCAAGATACTGTGCCGTTGTATCAAGGTATTTCTGCGCTAGCTGTGAGTCTGGGTTTCGCAAGAATGCCATAGCCTCAACAGCGCCCGCAGCCTGGCTGTATTCTGTAAATTCAGAAGATATCAGGTATATCTCTTCCTGCGGAGTGTCTGCCACCCACACATCACGTCTGTAATCTATACCGGACTCGGCCTTTCGACGTGTGCCTTGGCTTACAGATGACCACCCCACCGGCAGCTCAATATCCAGCTCGAACGTTACCAGCTCGTCAACAAAATGCGGATACCAGATAGTCGATCCACTCAGGAAGATTCCTTCAGGGGAGATGATACCGGGTGACACACTGAAACTGCGCGCGTACTCTTCTCCATATTCCTGGACAGGATGATAGATCTCACCCGCATATTTGAGTGTAAACTGATCGATTCCCTCCGGCAGACTGACCTCAAAAAGCTCCATATTCAGACTACTCTGTTGAAGAGAGGGATTATCGGTGAAAAACCTACCGGCTTCCGTGCCAAATTTTTTTCTCAGTACGATGTCTTTATCTAAAACTTCAGGTTCAAGTCCATGATGAATCGTGAAATGGAGTTGTTTTGATTCCAATGATTCCGGTGACAAGGTAATTTGGTCAACTACCTCTATCCGATGGGTTTTTGGCTTCAGCTTGACCTTAATGTCATGTCTGATCTGCCCAAATGCTGCTGACGAGACGATCAGGGCAAAAAAGGTGATCAGTAAGGAGTGCCAGAATAATCTGTAATTCATTTATGTCCTCCTTTTATTGGATTTTCAACTCTTCGGAAATTCCTTTTGGGCCAAACTGGGCGCCGGGGTACTCCGAGCCTCCGCTTCGTCTCCCGGGTCTCAAAATGTGACACCTGTCAGCCCCACCTGTATCAAATCGACACAATTTTGCGCTCCGCATTCCCGGACACTGCATCCATGATACTCACCTGCCGCGGCCGGCGGCAACAAAAATGGCGCCAAACACAAAAAACGCGCCTTTTCGGGCGCGATGAGATAAGGGTGCGACGGAGTGGGCTTTTCGGAAAAGATCAGGCGGCCACGGCGGCCACTGATACCGGCGGCGGCCGGGTGGTTCCCAGCAGGGCCGGCAGCCGGGCCCGGTGCTCGTGCAGAAACTCATCGATCTCCGACTTCATGGTGTAGACCTTCCGCATCCGCATCTTCACCCCGCAGCGGGGACACAGGAGCGGGTCAGCCCCGAAGATCTTCCATATCAGGCGCCGCCAAGTGCGGCGGTAGGCGCTGCGCTCTATGAAGTCGGGGATGTGCTGCACCACCCGGGCGATGAACTCCAGCGGGTCCAGCAGTTCCAGCTGGTTCCGCACCGCTACTCTCATCCCGGGCAGCTTCGACCTGCTCTTTACCGGCCCCTTGTAGCTGATCAGGACCTTTTCCCGCTTCGCGTCGAAGGACACTATCAGTTTCTCGCTGATGGGCATCTTGAGCCAGGGCTTTAAGAAACCTCCGCCACCCATCCAGGAGCAAACAGCTGGTAGGATTCTATCAAGACTGAAGGAACGGATTTATTCTCCGTGTAAAGCTTCCGCTATATTGTCGAATGACGGAAACAGTTCGTCCAGCATGACAAACCTGAACACCTCTATGAGATCTTCACTGGCGTTGGCGAACCTGATCCAACCCTTTTCGTCTTCCAGCCTGTCCCGCAGCTCGCAAAGCACCCCCAGGCCGCAGCTGGCCGCGTAAAATACTGCTGTAAGTGTACAAAACAGTTAATCATGGTTGGTGAAAATGCTGATTGGTTCAACAGGATGGAATTTTCGGTGAGTGCGGTTATTTCAGGCCTAGGATTACTAGACACAAACTGATACCACGGTACTTTTGCATGATAGTATCCGGCAGATAACCCGGTGGGACGATATCAAAGAGAATGTCCTCGAGGACGGCACATTCGAATCTGGTTTCGTTAAAAGCCTGGATGTAGTCGTCCCTGGTGTGCATGACTACGGTGATTTTATGGATTGTCTCTTTTCTGGTGAAACTCGTCACTCCGCCCAACTGGATGCATGCAGGATGAAAATCGGTAATCAGCAGGTGCCCACCGTTTTCCAGAACCCGGTAGAACTCGGCAATCACAGGTTTAATGTGATGAATATGGGACAGAGCCAGGGCGCATACAACAAGGTCGAAGGAATCTTTTGGGAAAGGGAGCTTTTCTTCGATAGACTGGTTTAGGAAGGTAATGTCCAAACCTTCACGGCGTGCCTTTTGTTTGGCTAGGGCCAGCATTTCTGGGCAGTTATCGACGGCCGTGACAGAAGCACCTCCGGCTGCCAGCGGGATCGAGTACCGCCCGGTGCCGGCGGCGGCGTCCAGTACCCGGAAGTAGGTAAGCGTTTTGAGAAGTTCCCGGGTTCGTGCTTGCTCGATGGCAATCAGGGCGTTCTTTTCATTGTCATACGTTTCCGCCCACAGACCGTATCCTTCCTGGCTGTTCATGGTCATGCTATGATATCCTTCCACGCTTTAATTGTATTGACCTGCCCCCAATCATTGTACCACTTCCAGAGTTAGTGTCACGGGTTCCAATAACATAGGTTCATACACTTCTGGTGCTGGTGGACGGTAATCCAGAGAACTATGCGGTCGTATCCGGTTGTACTCCCGCATCCACTGCGCTGTTAATATCCTTGCTTCCAATAAAGTATCAAATATCTCTCCGTTCAATAACTCGTCTTATTTCATCTGAAGTAAAATGCATGCACTTCCATGGGACCACGGTGAGTAAAGCGATTCCCACCTACCATATTTACAAAGGTACAGTTTTTGAACTGGAGGCCGGCTGCTTTATCATCGTTCTGCAACGATCTAAAGAGAGTGATTCTAAAGTCACCGAACAAGTCGAGGTGTATGATGAGGCACAAGTCACAGGTCACGTCGGGACCAAGTTGAAATACTGCGAAAATGTAGAGAAGATAGCAGGATAAGTGAACTCATGCTTATCTCGGGTGGAACAAATGAAGATTCCATGCTCTGACTGGCGGGGAGGAAAAGCGCTCACTGCAGCACCACCTTCGCAACACCGAGCACAAACTATGGAGGCTCTAGAGACAGTAGAGCAAGTTGACATAAGGAGATTTGATTCTCTTCGAGTCTTGTGGTGGTCATGTTGGGGGCAGATCAGACTGCACTCAATCCGCCCCCAACATAAAACTTCTCCTATTGTGCCTTCGAAGGAGACGGGATACAACCACAACCGCAGGAGCCTTTAGCCTCACTCTCGTTCTGAGAGTTCTTTTCTCCAGCCTGCTTTTCAACTTCTTTATCGCTTTTAGCCATTGCGATCACCTCCCTACAATCCAGTTTATGCGTAATTACTTAAAAAGATGCCTAAAAAAAATATCCCTGTTTTACATTCCTTCGTGATTATTCTTAACGCTTACCTGCTTACCCAGGCACCCACAGGTGCAGATTCGATTAAGCCTTTGCCGGCATTTTTCAAGAGCTTCCCGGTTCAAGGAATAATATTTCCAATCTTTTTTGAGAAATTCGATGATTTCAATTCTCCTATCAGTTGAAAGGATCTTAAATAGCTCGGCCGCCTCGGTCATAAAACCCACATCCATATTAGCAATTGCTAATAAACGAATATACCATACTGCGTTTCTTAGCGGTGAAGAGCTTGACAGAAGGCGAAGGGAGGTAATAGAATTACTACCGGGAGTTAATCTTTGCCAGATGGAATCCGTGGACTTACACACGACACATCATGAGAAACAGACACCTACAATATATCGGTTTGCTACTGTTGCCCATCTCTTCCTTTGCCTTATATAACTGGATATACGACTATGTAATTGTATCCCAAAGCAAGACTAGTAACTGTTTCTTCATATTCGGCCGTGAGTACCTGCAGGAATTCCTCGACCATCCTGGCGGTCTCTTGCGCTACGCTGCCCGCTTTCTGGGCCAGTTCTACCACTACAAATGGCTTGGGGCGCTGACTATCTCCGTGTGCATCACCTGCTTCGGTGTGCTATTCTATCTCGTTCAGAAAAAGCTGAAGCCTACGGTATATATTTTCCAGACCTTTTTCCCATGCATACTGCTGCTTGCCCTGCATACATCTATAACCCCCGCCTGGAAGTGCCCTGACTACATACAGGGCACACTAGGCCTGGTCATGACCGGTGGCGCCTTTCTGGGCTACCTGTCTCTGCGCAGGGGAGTGTCGAGACACATATACGCGTTGCTGGCCACCCCATTCCTGTATCTTCTTGTCGGAGGATATGTCTGGTTCTTTGCCGTCTGGGCAACGGCTTGGGAGTGGTTCGACAGCCCACTGCCATCCAATCTTGTCTTCAAGCTCCTCTACCCGGCATTAACTTTCTGCATGCCGTTTGCCGCCTATCGCTGGCTGTTCCCGATTTCCTTTCGCAACGCAGTGATATACCCGACTATTTTCGTTGCCTCATATTCCTGGCTGGTTATCGTACTTTATGCCTACTTGCTGCTCATGCCATTCTGGATGAGAATCTCATGCCCTGAGCGTCTGGAGTCGTTCTGGACCAGGAGAGGCGGCCTAGGTGCCCAAATGGTGCTTCTCATCGGGCTCGCCATGTTTCTGCTATATAGTCAGTACGATTCAGAGTTGAGCGAATTTGTTGACTATCATCAACTGTACAAAAGCAGGCAATGGGATGCTATTCTCAGCAAGGCGGGGAGGAATCCATCGCGGGAGGTGATGGTGCAGTTTTTCACGAACTACGCGCTCAACCACAAAGGAAAACTCTTAGAAGAGATGTTCGACTACCCTCAAATCTGGGGCACGCGCGGCCTTGTGCTGAACTTTTCCTCCGGGGACTTCGTCAAAATGGAGACAATGTACAATAGCGACCTTTTCTTCGAGATGGGGCACATGAACGCCGCTTTCAGATGTGCCTACAATGATCTGGCCAGCTTGGGGAGAAGTTACCAGAACTTGAAGCGTATCGCAGAATGCAACATGGTGAACGGCAACTATGAGATTGCCGAGAAGTATCTCAACCTACTCGAGAAAACCCTCTTTCATAAGGAGTTTGCCCAGCGCTATAAGGCTATCATAGCGGACACCGATGCCCGAGACAGATGTTTTGCAGAATTGAGGACGCAGCTACCAACGGTTGAGCTTGACATGTATTTGAGCAACTTTGTACCTCTTCTCACCCTTCTGATAAGCAATCCGCAGAATCGCCTGGCATTCGAGTATCTAACCGCTTGGTTTCTCCTCGATAAAGCTTCGCTGCCTCTGATTGCTGAAAACATCCAGCACTTGAGAGAAGCGGGCTACATTTCCATACCGACTCATTGTCAGGAGGCGCTCATGGGGTTGGAGAAAGGCAGCGGCAGCACTATTGACTTACACGGTTTCACGTATGATGATGATACCGTGTCACGTTTTAAAAGGTTTCAGCAACTGGTATTTCAGGATACAAGCAGGCACGAAGTACAACGTAAGCTGGAAAGCGTGTTTGGCGGTACTTACATGTACTACTACTTCTTTGTCAGAACTATGCCCTCTGTCCCTGGAAGCGAGGCAGGGTCCGAAACCCACTACCTTCTGGGTAACGCGCTGATGTCTCAGGGCAAGTTTGAGGCGGCGGCCGCCCGTTATCGCCAGGTGGCGAGAACGGATCAGGACTTCGTCAAAGCGCGCCAGAACCTGGATCGAATCATGCGGCTGGGAACCGATTGAGGAGGATAAAATTCATGACCCCTTTGATTCGGGCAGCATTTTACATAGCCATAGGACTGCTGCTGGTGTCCTGCAGCCGCACACCTGACCTCACATCAGCCACCGCGGTTCAGGCCCCACCGCGCCTTGACCCGGACTATACCTCTCTTGTCATTCCGCCAAACATTGCCCCATTGAATTTCCGTATCAAAGAGGACGGCCGGGACTATGTGGTCAGGATTTCATCTGATACGACACCACCGCTTGAACTCCATTGTCCCAAGGGGACGTGCCAGATACCACTGAAGGCATGGCGAAAGATGCTTGAGAACAACAAGGGCAAACACCTCTATTACGATGTATATGCGAAGAAACAAGACGGCACCTGGGTGCAGTTCGAGCGGATAACCAACACCGTTGCCCGGGAGCCCATCGAATCATACATCGTCTACCGCCTGCTCATGCCCAATAAACGCACCTCCTGGGTCAAGGGCATTTTCCAAAGAAACCTGGAGACGTTTGAACGCTCGCCCCTGATAACCCTACGGGACGGCACGGTCGGGTGCATCAACTGTCACACATTCCACCAGCACAATCCCGACAGATTCCTCCTCCATGTGCGAATGGTGCAGGCTGGCATGATGCTCGTCATGGACGGCAAAGCACGCAAGATCAGTACAAAACAGCCCCCTATGTTCAGGCCACTGGCCTATTCCTCGTGGCATCCTGACGGTCTCCACATTGCGGCCACGCTGAACCAATTCTTCGGGTACATACCTTCCCGCGAAAAACTATACTATTTTGAAGCGGTTGAGAAAAGAGGCGATCTGGTGGTCTACAATGTGGAGAGCAACAGCATCAGCACCACCAGGGAGGTCTTCGAGAACGAGTATATCGAGACCCATCCCTGTTGGTCGCCCGATGGCAGGTACATCTATTTTGTCAGGTCCGGTGACAAACCACTCCGTATGCTCGAGGATTTAGCTACCTTCAGATTCGACCTGATGCGCATATCCTACGATACGGTCACGGATACATGGGGTTCACCGGAAACAGTCATGGCCTACTCGGATCTCGGTACTTCCTGCGCCTTTCCCCGTCCTTCGCCTTGCGGCAGATATATACTGCACATTCTGTCTGACAAAACCACCTATCCAATCCACCAAAGGAGTTCCGATGTCTATGTGCTTGATCTTGAATCAAAGCAATACCGAAGACTTGACAATGTCAACAGTGATTTGTCGGAAAGCTACCCACGCTGGTCTTCGAACGGACGCTGGTTTAGCTTTGTGAGCAACCGTCGTGATGGCTTAAGCGCGCTGCCGTACCTGGCCTATTTCGACGAGCAGGGACAGGCCCACAAGGCATTCGTTCTCCCTCAGGAAGATCCCGCATACTATGATACGTTCATTGACACCTACAATGTCGTTGAATTAGTAAAATCAAAGGTGAACATCAGCCTGTTTAAACTGGCCCGCGCCATACAGCGTGAGCCTCAGGAAGCCATGTTCCCCAACCCTCCGCAAGTGGACGCCTACACGGGGGCGACAAGGGTGCCCCAGGGGCATTGAAATCTCTTCACATGGTCGGGGCTTTACTCCAGTGAAACACCATCAACCTCGATCTCAAACAGGAGATTATCACGGCAAAGATCATTTTGCATAATTATCACCGGCATGGGAGGTTTTCCTTTGTTTTTCCAGTACCGATATAAAGCCGGAGCGTCTTGCCCCCTCTTAAAATAAGCAAAAGCCCGGGTAATGTTAGAGTAGTCCAGACCGCGGGATTCGAGGATGCTTTCCACAACTTCCATAGTATGAGCAACCTGAGCGTTTATATCGTGAGGATAAACAGTCTGGCCACCGGTATCAATGCTTGCAGTTCCGGAAATCAGCACCACACGATGGTCCGGCATGGCTATCTCAACCGCTCTGCTGAATGCGCTCCCGTAGTCGGGGGCAGGACACTGGCCCGGAGAAACTACTTCTTGCACCCTGACATTGTTTCCCCTGGCCCGTATGGCAACAGTACTGGCAATGAGAGCCGCCTTGTATTGATTATTTCCTCCGACTCCGGTACTGGCCGGCAGTAATCTTTTGAAAATTCCCCTTTTCTTGAAGAAACTGTCCCGCATAACGTTGAATTGGTCATACCATTCAAGGATGTTTTCATTATAGAACCACGTCCGGACAATATTCGACAGATCCATCCCGGCCCGGTTAAGCAACGTTTCGAGAGTAATGAAAGCATTCCATGTTTGTTCTTCCCGGGAAGCGGAAGTAGGAACCGGGAAGACATTACCGAGCACGCAGTACCGACTGAAATCATCATCGAAAACCCGGGCGGCGGGACTTTCATCCAAGAATATCGTTTCAACGGCCACGCCCGATACGGCATGCACATGAAAGCCTGCCACAGGATGGATAAAACAACTGATCCCCTCGACCCAGGTGATCGGCCAATCGACATGCCCGAACACATTTTTCAGGGAACTCAGCAGCGTGTCGAATTCACCGATAGACCCGAATACGTCGAACTTCACCACCCTGGCGTCCTGTTCTTCCAGAAGGCCTTTCAATCGCCTGATCACGGATGACAGGTTTTCACCTGGAGCGGGAGAGACAGTGATAAACGACTCCGTGACACCCTGTCGCTCTATGACTACCAGGAACGTATCAGAGTATGGCTGTTTGTGTATGATAATATTCCTCATTCCAACCCGAAAAGCACAGGATATTATACCATTGACCCGCTTATTTCACCAGTTGCCGCAGCAACACCTTCGCATCCCCGGGCACAAACTATGCAGACTATAGAGACAGTAGAGTCTGAGAGTCACTGTGTATCACCATAAACCACTGTGTAGAGTGCTGACGAGATTTCAAACCCGTCCGGCGACTTGTTCTTTTATGTGAACAGTATGTGTAGAAAGCATAAAATGAAATATGGTAAATATGTATAGATACATTTGTTGAATAAACGGGAGGAAAGGCTGTTTCACTGGTGTTAAAGTTCAGCATTACGATTTTTTATCTTGCTTGCGGTTATTTTTTATTCATATATGCAGCAGAACGAGTACAACCCTACAGGCCCGACCTCGAAAAAGAGAGCTCTATAACGGCTATGTTAAACATGCTATTTAATGCGTTTGGATCTTATTATTGTCCGAGCTGCGGCCAAATTAACCGTTGTGGCTTTACTTATCTTTGCTAGGGGTTAAGATTTGTTACTCATAAGAATTCCATAGAGAAAAAGCTTCCAGCGAAGAGATGATAGACGTCCTGTCCTATCTTACCGGGCCCGTAATCGAAATTCAGGCTGAGAATATCCCTATCGGCTCGGAGCATGAGCCTATCCTGAAAAAAGAACCCTATGTAAAGATATCCATGAAAGACCACGGAACCGGCATAACAAAGCAACATATTGATAAGGTATTCGACCCGTTCTTCACGACCAAAAAGAAAGGTAATGGACTTGACCATTCCGGGCGGCATGGGCGGCAAGGAAGCCGTCACAAAACTGCTGGAGATCGACCCGGAGGCAAAGGTAATCGTCTCCAGCGGTTACTTAAAGGAAGGCGCCATTTTTGGAACTTCGATTCGCTATTTCTCGTTTAAATGATAAGCTTATTATCAGAGGTTCTTTTAAGGAGGAGTCACAATGTATTCTCAGGTCAAAGAGTATTATGGAAAAGTATTGAAAAATTCCAGTGACCTTAAAACTGATGCTTGCTGCACTACTATGGCTTTGCCAATTCATGTAAAAAAGGCTTTGGCAAATGTGCATGAGGAGGTAATATCTCGCTATTATGGGTGCGGTCTAGTTGTTCCGCAAGTTCTGGAAGGTGCCCATATTCTGGACTTAGGCAGTGGTGCAGGACGTGATTGTTACACCTTATCTCAATTAGTAGGAGAATCGGGTTTTGTGCTTGGTATCGACATGACTGATGAACAACTTGAAGTGGCCTTTAAGTATAGTGACCATCATCGAGAAAAGTTTGGATATGCCAAGAGCAATGTGGATTTCAGAAAAGGATATCTTGAACACTTAGATGAACTCGCCCTACCGGATGGTTCATTTGATATTATCGTTTCCAATTGTGTCATCAATTTATCTCCTGACAAAAGTGCGGTATTAAGAAATGTTTTTCGTTTGTTGAAGCCTGGTGGAGAAATGTATTTTTCTGATGTTTATGCTGATCGCCATGTCCCTAAGAAGCTTAGTGATGACCAGGAATTGTTGGGTGAATGCCTGGGCGGTGCTTTATATTGGAACGATTTTTTAACCAAGGCAAAAGCAGCAGGTTTTACAGATCCCCGGTTATTTGAAAACAGAGCGCTCGAAATTAGGAATAAATCAATACAAGAAAAAGTCGGTTTGATAAATTTTTATTCAGCTACATATAGGTTATTCAAGATAAGTGGCTTGGAACCTTCATGTGAGGATTATGGTCAAGCTGTTATCTATCAAGGGACAGTCAAGCATCATCCCAATCGATTTACTCTGGATAAGAACCATGTATTCGATAAAGGGAAAGTTTGTTCTGTGTGTGGCAACACTTATAAGAAGCATTGCACAATATACCTGGTGCTCAGAGACTTACCGAAGAACGAAGCTATCGTGGGAAGCTATCGTGGATGGAATAGTTAATTCTGTCATGGGCCGTTACTTCCTTCGCAAAAGGACGGTATTGTCCATTGTAGGCTTCATTATCCGTTTCGTAATGAAACGATCGAACCTGCCGATGAATTCGAATTTACCGTTCAACTGAAGCAGCGCTAAAAACTCCATGGGGAGAATGTTACGGCTGATTCTCTCATCACTGCACCTGATTTTGCGGCCGTGGTCGTCAACTTCCAGAACAAGCTGTTTCAGCGATGTTTGTTCCAGCGCGTTCAGCAAGGTCGTCCGGTGGGTGGCTTCGACGGAGATTCCATCCCGTTCCATGGACCATTGCCTAGGTTTTTGTGAGGGGGTAGGCCCTTCGAGTTCCATGTTCTCGATGAGATAGAGCCCACCCCGGTTAAGTGCGCCGGCAACTTTATCCAGATGCGCGAGCAAGTCTTTTACGTCCGGAAACCGGAAGGAACCCATCATGATGAAAGCAAAGTCCGCCTTGTTTTCCAAGACGAAATCGTTCATGTTCGCCTCGACTGTTTCCAGCGTGAGCTTTTCTTCCGCAAACCGGTTGATCAGATAGTGAAGCATTCGGCCGCTGAGGTCCAGGCCCACAACCTGATAGCCACGCCGGGCGATCTCTCTCAGTTGCAGACTCGGCCCGCAGCATATGTCCAGGAATCGCTTTACCTCGATATGGCTGTATTCCCGGATAAAGATTTCGAACAGGTCAATCTGCCCGGCAATATCGACGAAATCAAAGGCGATCTCGTAATACAGCGGCTTATTGTACGCTTTCCTCACGGGTGTCTCCTGTTCCCAACTCACAGCGAAAATTATCCTAACACCGCCATTTTATTCTGTCCACGAAACAACCAGCCGCTGCTATTCATTTTCCGGTAATAATTGGAAACCGTTCTTTTGGCATCAACCCCATGATACTATAGAGCCGCTGAAGGGAAAGGATCTGCGTTCCGTGTCATACGTTTTCCATCAAACGAAAAGGATATTGAAAGAGATAAAGAGTCTGCTCTCGGGCACTCAGGAACATACCACGCCCGAAGGGGTCAATCAGAGACTGCGCCGGTTCGTCAACAAAATCATCGATTACGCTACCCGTTTCCGGAGTGATTTCGGAGATATCTACTTGAATGCCAGGTGCAGGTTTTTTATCGGTAACACAGCGGGTATTTCCCTGATCACCAAAGACATGCCCTGTCATCCCCACCGTTCCAGAATAGGGGCCGCCTTCCTCCGCCAACACATCCATTTACTCTGTGATTAACCGTTCGAGTTCCGCGGTCAGAGTGCGGATGGTGTCCTCCCGCTTTTCATTGTGTTCCCGGAAGAAGACCCGGGTGTTAGGATACCAGGGCATCCCGCCGGTGCCCAGCATCTTCCATATCGGATAGAAAGCAAGCATCCAGACCGGTCTGCCGAGCGCTCCCGCCAGATCGGCTGTCGAGGCCGGTCCTGTTATTACCAGATCCAGGTTTGAGATCAGCGCTGCGGCTTCTTCAAAGTTGTTGAAAAGATCCATGTCATTCCAGGAGTGCAGCTTGATTCCAAACTCTCGCTGCACCTCTTCAAGTTCCAGATTACACTCATCAAACTGGAGGTTGACAAACGTAATGCCAGGTACCTGGAAAACGGGTTTCCACTGCCTGATACCGGTAAAATATTTTTCCCGGTTCTCCGATTTGATTACGCTTCGCCAGCTCACTCCTATTTTTAGACCTCCTCCAACCTCTGCCAATCGGTCACGCCAGGCGGATTCAAGGTCCTGATCAGTTTTCAGATAGCCGTTGTGTTCCGGAAAGTCCGTCAGTTCTTGACGAAAATATCCGGGTAGACTGCCCGCGGCTATATGAACGTCGAAGGCCGGTACCCGGGAGGGCCATTGAGTATCATCCCGGGCCGCCCCGACCACCTTGGCTTCGGGAAATGAACGCTTCAAAAGATCTTTTAACCGCAAGTCACACTGCACTATACAATCTCCGGCCCGGTCGACCACATCCTGATAACAAGAAGAATACAGTATTTCATCACCAACTCCTTGCTCGGCGTAAATCAATATGGAACGATCTGTCAGCGGTTCTCCATTCCAGGCAGGCTGTGTGAAGATAGGTTTTCGGATCGGATCTTTCTTCTTCTTAAACCGCCACTCATTATCTTTCCAACCTTCGGATAACCGTCCCAAGGCCAGCAGGCTAATGGAGCGGCCGTGTCGGGCATCGGAGCAATCAGGGTTGATGCTCAACACCTTATCTTGCCGCTCCAGAGCCTCACCATACCGTCCCTGCCGATACAACACATTGGCCAGATTATTATGAGTTTCCGGATCGTCTGATTTTGATAATAATGCTTCGTTAAACTCGGCTTCCGCCTTATCCTCCAGGCCGATATCTTTAAATACATTCCCCAGATTATTGTGGGCTTCAGCATAGTTAGGTGCTAACTTGAGTGCCTGCTCATACTGTTCCACAGCCTCCTGGAGCCGGCCCTGCGCTCGGAGAGAGATACCCAGGTTATTGTATGCGGCAATGTAGTTTGGATCCTGTTTCAAAGCTGTTGCGTAATGATTCCCGGCCAGATCGTACTGTTCCTGGTCACGGTAATAGTTGCCCAGGTTGTTATGCAGCTCGGGATAATCCGGTTTCAATTGAAGGGCTTTGGTAAAATGATCTAACGCTCCCTGAGCATCTCCTCTGATCTGGAGTACGCCGCCCAGGTTGTTGTGTGCTTCGGCGAAATCAGGGTTGATTCGAAACGATTTGGTGAAGCACTCAGCGGCCGCGTTTAAATCTCCCAACCCTTGATAGGCAACCCCCAGGTTGTTTTGGGCATCCAGGTTTTCATTATCACGTTCAAGGACCTGTTTGTAGCAGTCAACAGCTTCGGGGAGCATCCTTTGCAAATGGTAAAGATTCCCCAGTTTAAGACGGGGTTTGATGTCATCGGGGTTGAGCCGCGCAGCCTCCTTATAACACCGGGTAGCAGCCTCTAAGTTGCCCAGGGCGGTATAGGCCGAGCCAAGGTTAAAATGATAATGGTCAACCATAGGTGCGACTTTGATGCTTTTTTTAATTAACCGAACAGCTTCCTCAAGCCTGCCGGTCATGCTGCATATAACTCCTAGAAGGTGTAAAGCGTCCGGATATTCGGGAGCCATCCGGACAATTGAACGATAGAGAGATTCGGCCTGGTCGAGATCACCGTCCTGGTGATATTGCAATGCTTTTGCCAGGATTTCATCGAGCTTTTTATGCCCTGAAAGAAAAGGCCGGGCCGTTTGTGGTTGCTTTTTCCGCCGGGCTTTTTGCTTTTTATTCTTCCTTTTACTCATAAGAAGCCTCTGTTTCTCATTCCCAACCTCATGATACTTCTGTGTCGTGGTTGCCAGCAATAATAAACCCACTCAAAGATGAAAAACAACCTTTTCGGCATTGGCTGCAAAGTGGCAGAGTGATACGTATACAATTGGTTTTGTCAGTGAGGATCTGTTGCGGGTGCGACAAGGGGCTGACCTGTCCCAAATCATTGTACAACTGCCAAAGTTAGAGTTATAGGTTCCAATATCATAGGTTCATATGCTTCTGCTGCTGGGCGGTAATCCAGAGAGCTATGTGGCCTTATCCGGTTGTATTCCTGATTCAATTTTACTTGCGAATGAGTGTGCGAACAATACAAAGTCATAATCAAATAATATTTATCATAGCTTTATTTGAAGAAAATTCATTTGTTCTTTTGTTGGATCATAACTTGTCGAGAGCCTTGCCAAGTGGATATCATGGCCGATGGTGGACCGAGGGACACCGAACTCAAAATGGGAGGTAAGGATATGCGACGTTATACGTCCGGATTACTGATTCTTTTTTTGGTGATGGTTTTGGGAAATCACCGGCCGGCGTCTCTGGCGGCAGCCGAACAAGGGGATCCGCTCAAAAAATCCATTGTTAAGATATTCGCGGTATACAAAGAGGCGAATTATGATCAACCCTGGCAGATGCGCGCGCAGAAGGACGGGACAGGTTCGGGATGTATCATCGAAGGGAACCGGATTCTGACGAATGCTCACGTAGTCAGCGACCAGTCCTACATCGAGGTTATCCGAGCCGGTGAAGTTAAACGGTTTACCGCCTCGGTGGAGTACGTCGCCCACGATTCTGATCTGGCACTGCTCACGGTGAAAGATGAGCAGTTTTTCAAAGATGCCGCCGCCCTGTCTTTCGGCGTCATGCCCTCTCTTCAGGATGCGGTTTCCGTGTATGGTTTTCCCCTGGGGGGAGACAAGCTGTCTATTACCGAAGGAGTGGTATCCCGAATCGAGATGCAGGGATACGCGCACAGCCACATGAACTTCCTCACCATGCAGATCGATGCGGCCATCAATTCGGGCAACAGCGGCGGGCCGGTCATCAAGGAAGGCAAAATCGTCGGTGTTGCCTTCCAGGTAGACCGCAGCGGAGAAGCGCTCGGATACGTCATACCGCTCCCGGTCATTCACCGGTTCATGAAGGATATCAAGGACGGGAAATACGATGGGGCTCCCTATCTGGGAATTTGGGTCCAGCATACCAGAAACGATTATCTGCGGGACTTCCTGAAGATGACCGCCGATCAGACCGGGGTGATGGTGACTGAGGTGGATTACGGTTCCTCCGCCTGGGGCCATATCCGGGAAAGTGACGTGTTGCTCAGTATCGACAGTATTCCCATCGCCAACGATGCGACCATCCCGTTCCTGGACGATGAACGGATCAGTATGTTCAGCCTGATGCGGGAGCACCAGATCGATGATACCATCACTGTCATGCTCCTGCGCGAGGGTGCCGTGGTGGAGGAAAAGATCGTTTTAATGGGATGGAAAACGCTGGTCCCCCGTGTCAAATACGACATTCGTCCCACCTACTATATTTATGCCGGGCTGGTTTTTACGCCCGTATGCGAGAACTATCTAAACGCCTGGTCGGAATGGAAAAATGTTCCCACATTGTTACGCTACAATTATTACTTCGGCGACATGTCGGAGGATACTCACCAGGTAGTGCTGCTCTCAAAGGTTCTGGCCCACCAGGTGAATCGTGGGTATCATGAATTTAGCGAAAAGGTGGTAACCCACGTCAACGGGCAGAAGATTGGTCATATTCGTGATGTCATCAAGATGCTGAAAGCCCCCCAGGGTAAATATCATTTCATCAAGCTTTGGGGTGGTAAGCTCATCGTGTTGGACGCAAAAGACGCGCAGGCTGCTTCTCAAGAAATACTGGACCGGTACGGGATCGGCGACCATTGCTCCGCCGATCTCAAATGATACTTCCGGGATGCAGTTGGAGTTCCTTTGCTATTGTTCCCAGTAAATCGTCCCAGTTCCCGGTCCGCCCGCGGTAGAATACCCTGACGGCTGGAAACCACGGCAAGCTCCCGGTTCCCAGCATAATCCAGTCCGGATCGAGGTAGAGCATCCAGGTTTCAACTCCAAGTGCTCCGGCCATGTCAAACACAGCGGTGGGAGCCGTGATTACCAGGTCCAGGGCAGCGGTTAGCGCAGCGACACTTTCCAGGTCCTCGAAGAGATCGAGGTCGTCCCATTCGTGAATGCTGATCCCCAGATCTTCGTTTATGGTGTCCAGTTCTTCCCGGCAGTCTCCGTACTGAAGGTTGATGAAATGAATTCCCGGAGTTGCCAGAATAGGCTTCCATTGTTCGAGGCGGGTGAAATGTTCAAGACGTTCCCAGGTGGTGAATGCTCCTGATGATGTAGCCGACTTCTCTTTTCCACGCCAGCAGATTCCAACTTTCAGGCCGGGGCCGAGACGGTCTAATCGAGACCGGTATTTTTCCAGCAGACTGGATTCGGGAACCAGGTATCCCCGATGGTCGGGGTAACTTTCAAGATCGGGACGGAGATACAGCGGCAGGCTGCCGGCGGCTATCCAGGCATCAATGGGTGAAAGGTCATCGAGCCAGGATAAATCGTGCCGAGGAGTACCGCGGACAGTAGCAGTGGGGAACGAGCGGGCAAACAGGTCGGCCAGGCGTGGATCACACTGAAAAACACAGTGTTTTGCCGACCGGATCAGATCGGGATAGCAGGAAGCGTGGATGATCTCGTCGCCGACTCCTTGCTCGGCGTACACCAGTATGATCCGGTCTTCCGGGGATGAGCCGTCCCACCGGGCCTGTGGAAGCCGCAGCTGGTGAACGGGATTCCTGGTTTTAAACCTCCATTCATGCTCGCGCCATCCTTCATTGGAACGGCCCATGGACAGGAGAACTCTGCCTCTGTCCAGGTGAGCTTCGGCATAGTCCGGATTCAACTGGAGAGCCTGGTCGTACTGTTCCAGGGCTTCCTCCAGGTTCCCCTGGTAGTAAAAAGTAGTTCCGAGATTGTGAATTGCTTCGGCAAAATCCGGTTTCAACCGGATTGCCTCCCGGCAGAGTTCGATAGGAGTTTCCAGGTCTCCCTGGTCATGGAAAGCAGTCGCCAGGCTGTTGTAAGCTTCGGCAAAATCCGGTTTCAGCCTGATCGCTTCCTGGAATTGCTCGATGGCCGCATCCAGGTCGCCTTTTTCCTGGTAAACCAGTCCCAGGTTGAAAATCGCTTTTATAAAATCGGGTTTCAATCGCAGAGCTTCCCGGAGGTTGTCTACTGCGGCGTCCAGTTTCCCCAGTGATTTCTGTGTTAGCCCCAGGCTTGAGTAGTAATGGAAGGCAGTGGGATTCTTTTTGATGGATTTCAGGATGAGCTGCTCAGCCAGTTCGGGTTTACCCGTCTGATTGGCCATGATTCCGAGCAGGTGCATCGCGTCGGGTTGATCGGGGACCACCTGGAGTATCTGCCGGTAAATCTGCTCGGCTTCCTCCAGTCTGCCGGCCTGGTGATGCCGAACAGCCACAGCCAGCAGCTGGTCGAGCCGGAGGACTGAATTATCCTGGCCGTGCAGGTTATCCGGCGAGTCTTTTTTCATCAAGCGGCACTCTCCTTGATAAATGATACTACATCGTTGAAGTAGGGACGTCAAATGGTACTTCTATAAGCACTATTGCAAGTGTTCATCCTGGTTCTGTATTTAAGAGAATACAATGGGTTGCAGGGAGGTATCAATGAATTTATAATGTTAAAAGAAGGTGATATTACATGCCACAAAACGGATCGATAAACGAAAGTATAACAATGCAGGAAATCTATCGGAAATTTGGTCAACAGTATGGTGAAAGATACCCCAAGTACAAAATTATATGTCACGAAAACAGTCGTGGCGGAGAGATGTTTTTGATTGCCAAAGGAAAAGCTTCTGTTTACATCCAGGGACCTCCGCCTGATTACAATAGAATCAACATCGCCGAATTGGGCCCGGGAGATTTCTTCGGGGAGATGTCGTTGTTGGAAAAACTGCCCCGGTTCGCGTCCATAAAAGCTTTGAGTGACGTCAAGGTCCTGATCATCAATAGAGCAATTCTCAAACAGGTGGTCAAGATCAATCCCGACTTCGCCATCATGATGCTGAAAAAATTCTCGTCTCGCCTGCGGAAATGGAATCAAGGGAAGAAAAGAAAGAAACAGAGCAAGATCTCGCGGGCTAATCTTTTTGTTTGACATTGAATCAATAGTCACTATTTAAATTAACTTCTTCGGTTGCTTCCTGATTAATTCAGTTCGGCGTTGCACTAAGACCAATCTCGTGCGCTCTATGCAGTATAATTATCTCCAAGACAGTCCAGGCCAAATCGTTGAGTTAGAAGATCGGTAATCTTATAGTTGAGAAATTGTCTGTACTTCTCGTCACCTTTATACAAAGAATTAAAATCTTCCAAATATGCGTTATACATTAAGAGATAATCTGATTGTAATTCTTTCCCTGTTAAACGCTTCATTTGTGTCGCCTCTCTTTTTTGAAAAAAGCGCCGTTTGTAAAGATATTCATCGTGATAATATACATTGCCATACCAGAGAAGATGGCTGATAAGTATATGATCCGGACCAGGACAGATCACTCCAAATTGAAAATCCTCGACATGTTTTTTACGAAAAACGCCCTGCGTCAAAGTGCAATTGGCTAATGTCGCTACCGATTGAAGGTATCTGGAGATAGACTCTCCGGTAAAGTTGTATTCCGCTTCATTTAAAGGTCGTATTTCCCTGTCATCTTCCCAAATTGCCGTCACTTTGGAAAAGGCAAGGGAAATATCATCTCGGGATTCGAGAATTCCTACAGTTTCTTTCAAAAAAGTCGACTCGATAAGATCATGCCCTGAAAAAATCATCATATATTCGGTCACAATTTTTTCGTATAAATACACAAGATTACGTACGTTTCCAACATTTTCATTTTGACGAAAATAGTGGAAGCGTTCATCCTGTTGGGCAAACTCTCGACCAATGTCACTCGTTTTATCGGACGAGCAATTATCTGAAATAAGACAGGTATAATCTTTAAACGTCTGTTCCTTGATACTCTGTAACGTTTTTTTCAGGTATTCCCCTTCATTGTACACCGGTACTGCAATTGTTACTTTAGCGTTAGCCATTAGCACAACCGATCTGTTAAATTCTGAGACAAATGATACTAAAATTCAATACCAGGTTGCAACGCAAAGTGGGAGAAAGTATTACCGTCTTGGGCATGAAGGCTTTGGACAGAATGCCGCCGGGTCTCGGGAGAAGGATCGAATTGTTCTTCGAGAAAAGAGAGCCGGGGCGCTTGAATGTGGTTCCATACCCGTGATATCGTAATTCATCTTGATTTTGACTTTTGTACGAAGCTGGCTTGGGATTATTCGGAGTAAGTATCGAGGTGATATATCCAGTGACAGAAACAGGAACAAATCCCAAAGTAGTTATTTTATGTGGTGGTTTAGGTACCCGCCTGCGGGAAGAAACCGAATTTAAACCTAAGCCGATGGTTGAGATCGGCAGACATCCGATTTTATGGCACATCATGAAGATATACGCCTGCCAGGGATTTAAAGATTTCATTCTCTGCCTGGGCCACAAAGGGCACATGATAAAAGAATATTTTTACCACTACCAGGTGTTGAATAATGATTTTACCATTGTCCTGGGTGAACGGAATAATATCAAAATACATAGTGATCTGGATGAAAAAAAATGGCGAATAACATTAGCTGATACCGGAGATAAAGCGCTTAAAGGAGCCCGATTGAAGCGGGTCGAGAAATATATCGATAATGACCTGTTTATGATGACGTATGGAGACGGTATATCCGATATAAATCTGCATGATCTTTTAGCCTTTCATAACCGCCATGAGAAATTGGTCACGGTAACCGGTATTAATCCCGCCTCCCGTTTTGGTGAGTTGAAGATTCGAGGGGATCTGGTTGAAAGTTTTACGGAAAAATCGGTAGCCAGTTCGGGGCTTGTTAATGGTGGATTTTTCGTTTTTAACAAAGAATTCTTGAATTATCTCACTCCCGACGATAACTGCGACCTGGAATTCGGTCCGTTGGAGAAAATTGCCTCTGAGGGACAGCTTATGGTTTACAAACACAAAGGATTTTGGGCATGCATGGACACCTTGAGAGATATGGATTATCTGAATAAACTCTGGAATACCAATCAAGCTTCCTGGAAAATCTGGTGAAGTTCTGGTGATGAGAAACGCTTTTAATAACATATATCAAGGCAAAACGGTTTTAGTTACCGGGGATACAGGTTTCAAAGGGTCCTGGCTCGCTCTATGGTTGTTGCATCTCGGCGCGAAGGTGGTTGGTTATGCCCTGGAACCGAAAACTGAAAAAGATAATTTCGTGCTCTGTCATTTGGATAAGAAGATCACTCATATTGATGGAGATATCCGGGAATACAAAAGACTCTCTGAGGTTTTTTCAGAACATCAACCGGAAATAGCCTTTCATCTGGCCGCCCAATCACTGGTTTTAGATTCGTATGAAGATCCCCGTTACACGTTCAATACCAATATTCAGGGAACGGTAAATTTCTTTGAAGCCGTCAGGCATACGGCTTCAGTGAAAACAGCCATAAATATTACCAGCGATAAATGCTATGAAAACAAGGAGTGGATTTTCGGTTATCGGGAAATTGACTCGTTGGGGGGGGAAGATCCGTACAGTGCCTCCAAGGCTGCCGCGGAAATAATCACCTCGTCCTACCGGCAATCATTTTTCAAAGAAAGTGGCACCGCTCATATCGCTTCTGTCAGAGCAGGGAATGTGATCGGCGGCGGCGATTGGGCTGACCACCGGATTTTTCCGGACTGCATGCGAGCCTTGCTCAATGACAGGCCGATTGTAATGAGAAATCCGGAAGCAGTCCGGCCCTGGCAGCATGTTTTAGACCCCCTCGGCGGTTATCTGCACCTGGGATCACTTTTATTCACAGAAGGAAAGAAATATTCGGGTGCTTGGAATTTTGGGCCATTATCCAAGAATATGGTAACCGTACGGCAGCTTGTTGAAGAAACCATTAAACAATGGGGAAGTGGTAGTTTCATTATTGAGAATAGTAATAGTTCCGGCCTGGAAACAAACTTTCTGCATCTCGATATATCAAAAGCGGTGAACGTGTTACATTGGCAACCTGTATTGGATATTGAGCAAGCTATTGTATTTTCGATAGATGAATACAGGATTGATGGGGTATCCGGTGAAAAAGTCTTCGGACAGAGAATTGATCATATCAATCGGTATATCGAGTTGAGAAACAACGTAGAAAGATGAAGAAGATGCTTAAATGCAGGGCTTGCGACGGGGAATTGGAGCAGCCTTTTTTATCGCTCGGTAACTCTCCTCTGTCCAATGCTTATCTTTCAAAAGACGATTTGAACCGGATGGAGCCACATTATCCTCTAGATGTATATTTCTGCGAGCAGTGTTTTTTAGTCCAGATAGAAAAATTTGAATCACCAGAGAATATTTTTTCATCTGACTATGCTTATTATTCCTCATATGCCGAAAGTTGGCTGCAGCATTGTCAGGAATATACTCAGATGATAGTTTCCCGTTGTAATCTCAACCAGGATTCTTTCGTGGTGGAGATAGCCAGTAATGATGGATATTTGCTGCAATACTTTAAGAAACACAATATCCCTGTTCTGGGAATCGAACCGGCCGCAAATACCGCCGCAATAGCTATTGAAAAAGGCCTTGATACCGATGTTGCCTTTTTCGACACATCGTACGCCATCAAAATGAGACACGCCGGTAAACAAGCTGATTTAATTATTGGCAATAATGTTCTCGCCCATAATCCCGAATTGCATGATTTCGTGGCGGGTCTGCAGATAGCTCTGAAACCCGGTGGCATTATTACCATGGAATTTCCCCATCTCCTTCAACTGCTGGAAAAGAACCAATTTGATACGATCTATCATGAACATTTTTCTTATTTTTCGTTTCAAACCGTGCAACGATTATTTGCCTCCCACCAACTGGTACTTTTTGATGTTGAGGAAATTCCCACCCATGGAGGATCGCTGAGGATACTTGCCAGGCATCAAAACAACGAGTTGCTGAGTATTACTGATCGCGTTTCTGAATTATCGGCCAGGGAAAAGTCTGCAGGATTATTGGAAGAAAAGACATATTATCGGTTCAGAGAAAACGTGGAGAGGAGCAAACGGTCGTTACTCGGATTTTTGATTGCAGCCAAGAATGAAGGCAAAAAAATCATCGGGTACGGAGCTCCAGCCAAAGGTAATACACTTCTCAATTATTGTGGGATCAGGACCGATTTTTTGGATTACACGGTGGATCGTAATCCCTTTAAGCAGAACAAGTATCTACCCGGTACTCGTATACCGATCAAAGCTCCCGAGCAGATTAACGTTGAGAGACCTGATTATGTGTTGATTCTTCCCTGGAATATCAGAGATGAAATAATGCAGCAATTGAGATACATCCGCACCTGGGGAGGGAAGTTCATAATTCCCATTCCGGAAGTAGAGGTAATGTAAGTGATTTTTACTGAAACGCTATTGAGAGGCGCATTTGTAATCGAAATGGAAAAGCATATGGATGAACGCGGATTCTTTGCCCGCACCTTTTGTTGCAAAGAATTTGAAAACCATGGTCTTGAGTCCAATTTCGTCCAGTGCAATATCTCTTACAACACGTGCAAAGGAACCTTGAGAGGTATGCATTACCAGGTGGAACCCAAGGCAGAAGCAAAGCTTGTTCTATGTACTAAGGGAGCGATCTATGATGTCATTATTGATCTAAGACACGATTCCCCAACTTACTGCCAGTGGATATCAACGGACTTGAAGTCCGATGAATATCGGATGCTTTTTGTGCCCGAGGGTTTGGCCCATGGTTTTCAGACCTTGGAGAATGACACGGAGGTTTTCTACCAGATGTCTGAATTCTATTCTCCGGAGCATGTTCGCGGTGTAAGGTGGGATGATCCAGTTTTTGGTATACGATGGCCTGATATTACGAATCGTATAATCTCAGGTCAAGATAATAATTTTCCTTTAATGGAACCGAATGATGAATAGAAAATCTCGGGTGCTGATTGCAGGTATAGGAGGCGCGTCTCTCGGCACTGAACTATTGAAGTCACTTTTGGCGGCTCGAAGATACATGATATACGGGTGCGATATTTCAGAACTTGCTTATGGCCATTACCATGGAGGATTCAAAGAGACATTCGTAGTTGATCCGGATAGCTATATTGAATCGGTTTTGGATGTTTGTCGTAAAGCAGCTATTGATTTCATCATTCCCGGCGCCGAGCAACCAATGATTTTACTGGCTGAAGCTGCAAACAAGTTTACCGGTGAGGGGATACGATTTGTAGGAAATTCTCCGGAGCTTATTAGACGATTTTCAAATAAAGCTTTATGTTTTAAAACACTTTCGGAATTGGGTTTTCAAGTACCTTTGACCAAAAAAGCCAGTGAAATTGACCAAATGACATTTCCCTGTGTAGTAAAACCTTCTACGGGTAGTGGGGGCAGTAGTTATGTTTTTCTGGCTGCTGACAAGATCGAAGCAGCACTTTATTTAGAATATCTCTCGAAAAATGGAAAAACAGCTATTATGCAAGAATATATACCTGAAAGCGAAGGTGAATTTACCGTCGGTGTATTGTCGCTTCCTAACGGCCAGATCGCTTGCTCAATTGCCTTGAAAAGATCTTTTAATACAAAGTTGTCTTTATTGTCAAAAGGTAAAACCGGATTGATTTCGAGCGGATACAGTCAGGGTTTAATAGAAGACTTTCCAGATGTTTGTTCAATTGCTGAAAAGATTGCTGTGGCGATTCTAAGCGAGGGTCCAATAAACATTCAAGGGCGATTAAAAAACGGTGTTTTAATCCCTTTTGAGATTAATCCGAGATTTTCAGCTTCTACCTATCTGCGGGCGTTAGCGGGGATAAATGAAGTAGACATATTTCTTCACTATCTTAGCACTGGCGCATTCGAGAAACCTGGAAAAATTAGGGAAGGATTTTATCTCCGGAGCCTGGCTGAAGTTTTTGTTAGTAGAGGAAAACTCAAATGATCAAATGGATAACGGAAAACATAGGCACTGGCGCCTACGAAGATGTGTCCGGACAACCAGATATTCACATCGTTGATGTTCGTGATATGGTTGATAAAAAGGGCAACCTTGGTACTGTGGCCGAAGAGAAAATTCAAGAGGCTATATTGCATCTATCTAAGCAAGAGAAAGTAGTCATCTGTTGTGATTATGGCCTGTCACGCAGTAATGCAATTGCCGCCGGGGTGCTGGCTACGTCATTACACCGGCCTTTCAACGAAGCGGTTCGAAAAGTTATGAAGGCAACCGGTGAAAAAGGAATGAAGATCGAGGTTCTTTCTGCAGTGCGGCAGGCGATTGAAAAAGACAGCGATAGTGTTGCCAGAATCGATGATAGTTCTAAGCATATCCTTGTTACGGGCGGTTCAGGGACGATCGGGAAGACCTTGATTCCGAAGATTCAAACGCAGCATGAAATTATCGCTCCAGAGCGTGGAGCTATTGATATTTTTAAAGGATCGGTTGACCTTGATCTGATGGTCAAAGAACAAGGAATCGATACCATCGTTCACCTGGCAAATCCACGTATCTACACTAGTAACCAGGCCATGGGAGAGACTGTTGTTATGCTGAGGAATGTGCTTGATGTATGCCAGGAAAACAATGTAAAACTGGTGTATCCATCGAGCTGGGAAATATATTCTGGTTATCGTTCGCACTTCCTGCTGGCATCGGAAGTTTTGCCCCCGGTCCCAAAGGGTCCTTACGGTGAGACCAAGTATCTCTGCGAGATATTGCTGGATCAGTATCGGCGCCGGTATGGCCTTGATTATGTTATCGTACGCTCCAGTCCTGTATACGGAGCCGGCGATAAACCAAAATTTATTCATAACTTCATGCAAAAGGCCATTCATAATGAGGAAATTACGGCCCACAAATATCTTAACGGCTTTCCTTCCCTTGATTTACTGTATATTGATGATGTTATTTCAGCAATTGCCGCCGTCCTGGAGGGCAATCATGATGGAGCATTTAACATTGGTGGCGGAAAAGGAATATCCACTACCGAAGTTGCTCATCTTCTCGTAAAGATCGCCGGTACAAATAGCCCCATCAAACATCGTGAGATTAATGATTTCGTTTCCAATATTGTGATGGATACTTCCCGGGCAAGAACAGAACTTGACTGGTATCCTAGAATCAGTATTCAGGATGGCCTTAGTAGACTTTTTAGTGATTTTTGTCAGGAATCACAATAATTATGGGAGAATCAGATGGAAAGTGAAAAAATATTGCAGGAGGGTTTCTCTTTTGCACGTTCTGTAAATTACAGTCAGTATAATAAAGTTCTTGCTTATTATCAGACAGTATCATGCATTGAGAACAGCAAAGGCTCGTCGGTTCTGGATCTGGCGTGCGGAGATGGAACTATAACGGCTATTTTCAGACGGCATTTTAAACGCGTGGTTGGTGTTGATGCGTCAAGCGTACATCTGGCTAAAGCACGCAAACTTGCCCCGGATGTGGAATTCTATGAATGCCTCATTGAAGAATTGGAACTGGTAGAAAGATTTGACTCTGTTTTCATGTTGAATATTCTGGAACATGTCCAAGACCCCGTACGTGTGCTTCAGAAGGCCGCCAGCTTCCTGCGGGAAAACGGGATATTGATTGTGCAGGTGCCGAATGCCAGCGCGATTAACCGCAAAATAGCAGTCATTATGAGTACTTTGAAGAATTGTGAAGAACTGTCTCCCTTTGATATCAAGGTGGCTGGTCACCGCCGTTCATACACATTAAAAAGCCTTGCAAAAGACATAGAAAAGGCGGGTTTGCATGTGACAAAAACAGGAGGAATATTCTATAAAATGCTCTCTACTCCCCAGATGGACTGGTTTTTAACCAATGGTTTATGGGAGGAAGGAGGTTTTGGCTGGGGAAGGATTGGAGGAGAAAAAAAAGATTGGCGGGCAGAATTCTGCCGTGCCTGTTACGAAATTGGAAAGGATCGCTCTGAAGACTGCAATATTATATATGCGTGTATAAAAAAGAAAGAACGTTTTAATGACGGATAAAATAGCAAATGATTTATCAGTTATTGAATCCATGAGTACTGATGAAGAACTGCATGGATTATTGGATAAACTCTATCTATTAATAATCAAATATCGTTACACTTATAATTTTAATTGGCTTGAACGACCGATTATACAATTACCACAAGATATTATTGCCATGCAGGAAATTATTTGGGAGGTAAAGCCAGATTTAATAATAGAAACAGGTATTGCCCATGGTGGATCTATAATTTTTTATACTTCCATTCTGGAATTAATTGGAGGGAATGGTGAGGTTTTAGGTATAGATATTGATATTAGGGAGCATAACCGCATCGAGATAGAAAGTCATCCTTTGTTTAAAAGAATTAAAATGTTAGAAGGCTCTTCAGTTGATGATGGCATCCTAAAACAAGTATATAATAGAGTGGAGCATAAAGAGTGTATACTGGTAGTTTTGGATTCTAATCATACCCACGATCACGTTTTAAGAGAGTTACAGTTGTATTCTCCCTTGGTGACAAAAGGTAGTTATTTGGTGGTTTTCGATACTCTCATCGAAGATGTTCCTGAAAAAGCATTTATTGACAAACCATGGGGGAAGGGAAATAACCCCAAAACTGCCGTTTGGGAGTTTCTGAAAAGTAATGATCGTTTTGAAATCGATAAAACTATTGAAAAAAAACTTCTTATCACGGTAGCTCCGGATGGTTATCTGAAATGCGTAAAGGATTGATGGAGCATGGAACGAATTCCTGTTGCTGGACCCTGGATTACCCAGAAGGAAATAGACTATGTTACGGATGCGGTTACCAATGCGTGGTATAAAAAAGCAAATATCTATAATGAGCGTTTCGAGAAAGAATTTGCAGCCTACCTTGGTGTAAAGTATGCTATTTCTCTTCCATCCTGTACATCGGCTATACACTTGTCTCTTCTTTCTTCTAACGTCGGACCCGGCGACGAGGTAATTATTCCGGACATAACCTGGATAGCGAGCTCGGCGCCTATCTCATATGTGGGAGCCATTCCGATATTTGCAGATGTGGATGAGAAAACCTGGTGTTTGTCAGCAGAGTCTTTTGAACGGTTAATCAGTCCTCGTACCAGGGCAGTCATTCCGGTTGACCTGTATGGAAATATGCCGGACATGAGTAGAATTAGTGCCATTGCCAGGCGACATGACATTGTTATTATTGAAGACGCAGCGGAAGCCATTGGCTCCGAGTATCAAGGAAATAGGGCGGGTAGTTTAGGAGATACCGGAGCGTTCAGTTTTCATGGTTCCAAGACACTCACCACCGGCGAAGGTGGAATGCTGGTAACCAGTAGTGAGAAAATTTATAACCGCAGCCTGTTCTTGCGGGATCATGGGCGCCGTCCGGGTGATACGATGTTCCAGAATACCGAGGTCGGTTATAAATACAAGATGAGCAGCTTACAGGCAGCCCTGGGTCTCGCTCAACTGGAACGGATTGATGAACTGGTAGTACGAAAACGTGAGATCTTTCAGTGGTACCGGTCAAAATTGGAAGGTGTATCGGGTATTTCTCTGAACTGTGAACCGCCGGCTACCAAAAACTCCTTCTGGATGGTGACGGTGGTCCTCAATAAGAAGTTTGGCATAAAAAAAGAGACTCTGATGACTTTGCTTTCGAAAAAATATATTGATTGTCGGCCTTTTTTTCACCCCTTAAGTTCCCTGCCAGCCTATCACGCACTGGAACAAGCCGCACAGGCACGCCAGAGAAACAAAACGGCATATGCAATATCTCCCTACGGCCTGAATTTGCCATGCAGTATGATGATGACAGAGGAAAAGGTTGATTATGTTTGTAGTGTTTTGAAATCAATTCTGGAAGGATTACAAGGTATAGGACCGTAAAAAAAGGCCTCCCCGTATTCGGAGAGGCCTTTTTTTCTCGCGTTTGAATGGTTCAGTGACACGTTACACCGGGGTGCCGCACTCCCCGCAGAACTTAACGCCCGGCGTTAGCTCGGCGTTACACTTGGCGCAGGTAGCCGGCTGAGCGGCCTGGGTCTGCTGGGTGCCGCACTCCCCGCAGAATTTGCTTCCCGCGGCCAGTTGAGCGCTGCAGTTGGAGCAGGCGATCATGGCCGCCATGGGAGTCCCGCAAGCGGTGCAGAACTTGGAGGTTGCCGCTACCACCACCTGGCATTTTGGACAGGGTTGACCAGCGGGTGCCTGGGCTGTTTGAGCCGCTCCCGCCGCGGCCGCTGGCACTGCTCCGCCTCCACCTCCGCCGGCCTGGGCCATACTGTTGGCGATCATTCCCGGCATCATGGCGCCGAACCCGGCGCCGAGACCGAGCCCCATGCCTGCGGAGGCGGTACCCCCGGCTCCGCCGGCTCCACCGCCGCCGCCTTTGGCGGCATCGCCCATGGCCCGGGCGGCCTTGAACTGCATGTACTGGTTCAGGTTACCCAGGGCTCCCATGCCGGCCCGCTCGTCGATCATCTTCTGGACTTCTTCGGGTGGGGTGATGGCCCCGATGAAGAAATCCACCAGCTCGATTCCGTACTTGGTGAAATCCTCCATTACCCGGGCTTTGAGACCCGCCGCCAGTTCGTCGTACATCTGGGCCAGATCGATAATGGTTTGCAGGTTCTCACCCATAAGGTCGGTCAAGCGGGACACGATGAGGTCCCGCAGAAAGTCTTCTACCTCGTTGGTGGTATACTTTCCCTGCGTTCCGGCCAGCTGGCCGATGAAGACCATGCTGTCCTGTATCTTGATCGAAAACTTGCCGAAACTTCTGAGCCGGACCATGGACAGTTCCGTGTCGCGGAAGAGGATTGGTTCCTTGGTGCCCCACTTGAGATCGATAAAAGTTTTCTTGGCCACGAAATAGACTTGTGCCTGGAACGGTGATTCTTCCCAGGGGATGGTCAGAAGCCGGGTGAGAAGCGGCACGTTCTGTGTGGTCAGGGTAAACCTGCCCGGACCGAACGTGTCGTAGGCCTTGCCGTCGCGGAAGAAGACCGCTTCCTGGTTCTCCTGGACAATGAGCTGCGCGCCGAGTTTGATATCGATCGAACCTGACGGCGGCTCCCGGTGGACGATAGCCTGTCCCGTCTCGTCAAAATATTTGATAACTTCCATGCGTATTGCCATGCAGGATCATCCTCCTTACATTTCCGTCCCGGTGGGCTCGCAGATCAGCCGCTCCCGGTTACTGAAGTGTTCATCGAACTCACGGGCCATGTCCAGGGCTTTCCTGGTGGCTGCTTTGAGCTGCTGATGATCGTTCACCGCTGCTCCTATTTCACCCACGGCCTGCTCCAGCCCGTCTATCCGTTCGGTCAGAGCCATGTCGAACATGTAAAGGCGGTTCAGTTCCTCTTCTCCTACCTTGACTGCATCGAACAGCCCCGAGTACCCGTACGTGGCGAAACGCAGGCGGCTCACGAGTTTCTCCATGGCTTTCTTGACCCGGTCCACTTCGTTGACTACCATGAGACCGCCGTTGTCCACCAGGTCCCGCATTACCGGATCGAGCCGACCCCGCAGCTCGTCCACCCGCTTGGCCAGAAACTCTCGCAGGATCTTATCGGTCTCCCGTCTGAGCTCCTTGTCGAGATATCCTTTGAATCCCGGAATCTTGAGCCCCAACTGTTCGAACCAGTTGCGGTCCTGCATTACTTTTCCTGCCAGATTTTCCATGTGATTCATTCCTCTCCTGTTATTGTGCTTAATACTGTACTATTCGGTTCATTCCAGGTACTGGTGATAGCCGCGC
Organism: uncultured bacterium; assembly: GCA_964593455.1. Taxonomy (GTDB): domain Bacteria; phylum Muiribacteriota; class CAYSPT01; order CAYSPT01; family CAYSPT01; genus CAZQHK01. The sequence continues at coordinate 61,281 of CAZQHK010000015.1, read as the reverse complement.
CGGTACAGGTGGCTGACCACCGGATCGTCCAGCCTGCTTACCGGCGTTTTCACCTCGGTCATGTCCGGAGGGAAAACAAACAATCCGCTCAGGATCTCCTGCGTAAGATACCTGGTCGGGACTGTCAGAGGAGCTTGCGGTGCCTCCAGCAGGTCTTCGCCGGCCACGACGAAACCCCAGGTCCCGAAGGTCGGCACCACGGTGTGATAAGGATGCACGGCTAACCGATGCCGCAGCCCTTCCGCTCCCCACCGGGCGGCTTCCATGGTGTGTACGATACACCAGAACGCCTCCCGGGATCTGAACGGGCTGGTGCTCTGGCAGGCCAGACGGCCTCCATCCGCCAGATGGCGGCCCACCAGGCTGAAAAATGTTCTAGAGTAGAGTTTGGCAATATTGACTCCGCTGGGGTCGGGTAAATCGATGAGAATGACGTCGTACAGGCCGGCAGTGTCTTTCAAAAATTTCATGGCGTCGATGTTATGAATCTGTACCCGGGAATCCGAAAGTATACCGTGGTTGAGTTTACTCAGTGTGACGTTGTTCCTGAACAGGTTCGTGATCACGGGATCGATGTCGACGATATCGATCCGTTCTACCTGCGGGTACTTGGCCACTTCCCGGGCCGCCAGCCCGTCACCTCCGCCCAGTATCAGCACCGTATTCCGCCGTCTGGCTGAAATCATGGCCGGATGTACCAGCGCTTCGTGATACCGATACTCGTCAATACTGGAAAATTGGAGGTGGCCGTCGAGAAACAACCGGATATCCTCACGCCAGCGGGTGAGAACCAGGTGTTGATACTGGGTGTCACACGCATAAATCACCTCGTCTTCGTACAGCTTGTTTTCCAGTAAAGCGACCAGTTTTCCGGACAGACCAAAGGAGAGTATCAGGATTGTTAACGCCAGGGCGCACCCGATTTTCAAACGTCTGCTGGCACGACCGCAAAACGGAGCTAAACGCCAGAGTACCACTCCCGCCACCACTACGTTGACCACGCCCATCAGTAGTCCCGCCCGTACCACGCCAAACTGGGGCAAGAGCAGGAACGGAAACACGATGGAAGCCACCAGAGCGCCCACGTAATCGGCCGACAGCACGTTGGCCAGGGTGATGGGTAGCGAGCTTATCTCCCGCAGAATTCTGACCATGAGCGGGACCTCAAGACCGACCAGGGTACCGATCAGGCCGATCATAACCAGGAGGACCGGTACGTAATATGAGGACAGAGAGAAGGTTGCGAATCCGATGAGGGCCATCATGCCGCCCACCAATCCTACTGCTATTTCCATCCCAATCAGCCGGGCCAGCAGGTTCCTGGTGATGAATTTTGACAGGTACGAACCCAAGCCCATGGCGGTCAGGAACAGCCCGATGACCAGGGAAAACTGGGTCACCGAATCGCCCAGCAGATAGCTGGAGAGGGTACCGGCAATCAGCTCATACACCAAACCGCAGATAGCCAGCACGAATATAAAAAGTATCAAAACCAGGCCCGCCGAGCGATCAAGTTTCCCGCCGGACGGCGATGTGCTACCCATAATCACCACCTGAATATCTGAAAACCGTTACTACCCGAAAAAATCGGGTTTTCCGCAGAATCTGCCCCCGTTACTTGATAACCGCCGCCAGGATGATCGCCAGTCCGATCAGGGTGGCGCCGATGGTGATTCCCAGGGCCACGTTTTGGTCTTCTTCGATCTCCTTACGAATGGAAAACGGTGTGACTTTTTCCATCAGCCAGACGCTGAACCCGAACAACCCCAGCCCGACCAGAAAGTAAAGAATGGTCGGTATGAGCTGCCAGAATTCTTTTATTATCTCTTCAGGCACTGCATACCCCTCCTTCTCGGTAACCCTTGTTTTCTCCAAAAAATAGTTCTATCCGGTGCTGTTTTTATTTTCCGTAGTTATGGCCGCCGCCGCCGAAATAACGACTGCGCCGGTGCCGACGGGTCCCCGCCGCAGCGGTACGGACCGAGCCTTCACGGATACTGATTGGTTTCTTCACCGGTTTAGGAACACCGGCGCCGCTGGTGCTTGCCCAGGTAAGGAAACCGGATAATAAGAGCATACCGGCCACCAGCACGGGAATGGCTTTGTGCACTATTTCACCTCTTCTCAGTCATCATCGTCTTCAGTAACCGGCGCCCATCGTTTCTGCTCGAAATTCATCTTCCTGGCAAACTCGATGCCGGCGCCGATAAGACATGCTAAAAAAGCGAACAGGAAATACCTGGTAAGAACTATGTTTTCGCGGATCACGGCCCCAACTCCCGGTCTACTCGAACCCTCTGAGTCACCTTTAATCAGGAGACGGTACTCCCCGGCATCTTTGAGTTTGAACACCACTGAATCGTCTTTACTGCCCTCCGACCAGTGTTCTCCCCCATCGTAGCCGCTGTAGTATGACATTTGGGTGGAGAAATCGAGCACCGCTTCTTCGTTGGCGTTGATGACCGCCACATCGAGGTATACCCAGTTATTGCTGACGTTGGCATCGAATTTGGCCTGGCAGAGAGCATTGCGGCTCTTGATGGTAAACGGTTCGCTCAGGTACTCCTCAGAATACAGTTTAGTGCTGAAATCCAGGTTGGCGCACTTGCGTCCCATCTTGACCAATGACCAGAGTACGAACAGGAGGAAAAGCCCGGCGAACCCGGCCATGACCAGAGAAGATTGTCGGCGAAACGGCGTCGTGAGGAAGGGCTGATTGGGCGCCACTCCCGGGACGTAGGGCAACTGACTTTCGCTCATCTTGAAAGCCTTCGCTATCTCTTCGCGGGAGATAAACTCGGCCTGGTACCACTCCATCTCTTCCTTGGTCCACTCGGCAGTGAGGGTGTAAGGCGGGTTAATGGCGTCCATGTAGGCGGCTGAGTCTCCCAACTCGGCCACCCACGGCAGTTCTCCGTCCACCCAGGTGATTTTTGAGGAACCGGTATCGAAAACGGTCCACTCTCTGCCATCAAAATGAAATTTCTGTTTCTGGCTGGCATAGAGAGGAGTGATAGTGGTCGGCCGCTGAGTCAACTCCTGAGAGAGCGAGAAATTACCGTCCTCCAGAATAAGCCACCTGTAACCGGCTTTTTTGCTGAATAGCAGCAGTTCGTCGGCGTGGTAATACTGCCCTTCATCTATTTCGGAGAAACGGATGTGTCCGGCTATCCGGTAATTCTGGCCTCGTAAATTGCATTCCTGGCCAATTTTGAACGGTATCCGCGGGCGGGCTTTGCTGGTCAATGAACCCAGCACCGAGGGCTCTTCGCTGCTGATGTCGAGCTGGGATCGGCAATGGGAGCATACTACGCTGCCGGCTGAGTCTCCACCCTGAACGGGGACCGTGGCCCCGCAGCCCGGACAGGAAACACGGCGCAATGTCAGGTCAAGGTTAGAGCCGCAGTACTGGCATGACATGGATTCGGCATTGAGATCGGGAATCTCCAGAGGAGAGCCACAGGAAAAACACTTCAGTGCTTTGACACGGTCTTCTTTGCGGACAATCCGCTCCCGCGCTCCCTCACCGGCGTCCCGCTCTACGTCGGGTAAACCGGCACCGGCAGTAACTCCGGCTTCCTCGGCGGTCATGTCCATTTCCACTTGATCTATCCGAATACGCCGCCCGAAAAACACACGCGCGCTACCGTCCTCCTCGTACTCGATCGTGGCAAACTGCTTATCGGAACTAAGTTCTAGAAACGGTACCTCCTCACCGGTCAGGACCGGAAATGGAAGTTGTCCCTGGCCTCCTTCACAAACGGCAACATCTTTCTCGTCCAGGTGAAGCTGCGCGTCACCGATGGGTATGATGGTACCGGGTTGGGCGGACTCCCATTCCACCGGCGCCGTGGCCATATCGTCACACCGCTCCAAGCTGAAGGTGTTTTCGTCCTCGCTTATCCAGGCGGTGGTACCGCCGTCGAATTCAACGTACCACTCGTCCCAAAAGCCCTTGGAGTACCCGTAACGCACCCGCCCGATTACCCGGAACCGCCGGTTCCTGTAGCTGCCGGCGCCGCCGACGTAAAACGGACCCGGTGTCTGGGCCAGCACCGCCATCTTTCCGGCTACCCGGGTGGCTTTTTCATCAAGCACGATAGCCGAGTTACAATACTGGCATACTATCAGTTGGGCCAGTGAATGATCAGAATCTATCTCTGCTCCGCAAGAAGGGCAGTTCATAATGTAATACTATAGTATATCTCCTCAATTTATGCAAAGAGTAACGACAGTACCAGCAGCTCTTTTCCTTCACTATCAGGACCGATTGTTTCAAAACGAACATACCGGCAATCGTCGGGCAATCTCATTGCTTCTGTTTTGCAATGTCTGTCGCTGTTTATTGACTACCTGTTCTCGCGTTTGTTAGTATGTTTACCGGGCTGATAACAATTTACCAATAACAGAATAACGAAGCAGGGACAGTATGGATAACCGGCACCAATTGAATTGTGCGAATGAAGATGAAGAAGGCCGGTCTGGTTCAAGGTCTCTCTTCACGGTATTGATGGAGCATAAGAAATGGTGGATTATGCCTCCGCTTATTCTTATTATACTCTTGCTATTGTTTGCGCTTTTTACATCGGACCAGTCGTTTATCGCTTTCGTCTATGCTTTCTTTTAGAATGAGCGCATTGAAAATTACAGGTGACTCCATATGCCTCTATGGAAGAAAATTGCTCTTTCGGTCCTGTCTGTTATAATTGCTCTGGCGGTGCTGGAAATCGTTTGCACCGTTTCCGGATTGGAAGCCCGATACCACGAACCGCGTAAATATTCGCTTTTTATCGATCCCGCTTTTGACTCGTGTAGCCCATACAATTTTTACCCTAAATCTACGGTTCGAATTACCTACGATTCGGATCCCCGCAACTATTTCGATCCGGGGTTCTCTATCGATCACCACCATAATTTGACGGGTTGGCGCGGGCGGGATCATTCTATCCGAAAACCGGCGGGAACATACCGTATTCTAGGGCTGGGTGACAGCTTTCTCTGGGGCAACGGCGTGAAAGAAGACGATGTATGTTTAGCTAAATTGGAGAAGTTACTGCAAAAAGGACGGGAACAGCCGCGTATCGAGACCGTAAACGCCGCGATGATTTACTACAATACCGTGAACCAGAAGGAACTCCTGGAGTATCGTGGTCTGGATTATGATCCTGATTGTGTCATGGTTTATTTCGCGCTCGATGATGTAAAAGAAGAAGAGGACATGAAAAACCCCGCGCTGGAATATTACCGGCATTACGCCATCGCCGATAATTCTAAAGATGTCTTGTCAAATTACTCATCCCTGTGGGGATGGGTGCGCCAACGGTATCTTTTTACCTCCCAGGCTCGTTCACACATAAAAACGTTCAACGGTTACTACCGTGAAGACAGTGTCAGATGGAAACGGTGCCGCCAGGCTCTTATCGACATGAAGGCCATGTGCCGGGACCGTAACATTACCATGATGGTGGTTATCTTTCCGTACTTTTACAGTCTGGATAAAAACTATCCTTTCACGGCTATTCATGACACGATTCGCCAGCATTGCGAGTCCAACGATATTCTCGTCCTCGATCTGCTGCCGGCGTATAAATCATTCAGAGGTCCCGAACTCTGGGTGCACCCTATTGACCAGCACCCAAACGAGATAGCTCACGGAATTGCGGCTGATACCGTGGCCGATTACATGAACCGGCACGCGGCCGACCTGTTCCCGTGATTATCGACTCTTTGTTTACTGGTTTGTTAGTCTTCTGTTGGATGATATGAAAATTAGCGGTAAGCGAGCCGCGGGTAATTTGGGGGATAATCGGTATCAAAATGAATTCTTTTTTCTCCATCATGATGAAACACAAAAAGTGGTGGATCATGCCTCCCCTGATTATTATCATACTCTGGCTGATATTTGCTCTTATTACGTCGGGTCCGGATTTTCATATCTTTCCTCCCACCGTGGCCGGTTATTGACCCGGAACAAACGGAGGACATTTTATAGTTATAGTATGGTAAGGAAATCTCTCATATTAATGAAGTAAATCGAATGGAGGTATTGGGCCAGGTGGAGAACGTCTATCCGGGTGGAAACGAGTTCGAAGAGCATATTGCCGCCCTGGGGTGCAGCGGTCTGTACGCGCGGGACCTGGATATCGTACAGGTAAACCTTGGGTACCGGTGCAACCTCACGTGTAAACACTGCCACCTGAACTGTTCGCCGCAGCGCCCCGAGATGATGTCTTGGAATACCATGGAGGACGTCATTGAAGCGTGCAGTGATCTGGATAATTGTTTAGTAGATATAACCGGTGGATCTCCCGAACTTAATCCTCATTTCGTTCGTTTCGTGTCATCGTTGTGTGATCACAGGCTCCAGGTCAAGGTGAGAACCAACCTGAGCGTACTGTTCGAACCCGGGATGGAACCGCTGGCCAAGTTTTACCGGGACCGCAAGGTCCGGCTCGTGGCCTCGGTTCCCTGTTATCTCGAAGAGAATGTGCGTGCTCAGCGGGGAGCGGGTGTCTATGAAAAAATAATCGATGCCATAAGGCTTCTCAACGGATTCGGATATGGAATAGATCCCCAGTTTCCGCTCGATCTCGTGTACAATCCCAGCGGACCCTTTCTGCCGCCTCTTCAAGAGATGTTGGAATCCGATTACCGGCGTGAGCTGGCAGACCGTCACGATGTTGCCTTCACCCGATTGCATACCATTACCAACATGCCGTTGGGCCGTTTCGGCATTGATCTTCACTCGAGCAGCCGGGAAGGAGAATACTGGAACCTGCTGCTCGATTCGTTCAACGATCAGACGCTGGAAAACCTGATGTGTCGGCAGCAGGTGAGTGTCGGCTGGGACGGTACTCTGTATGACTGCGATTTCAACCTGGCGCTTGGTTATCCGGTGGAAAGCGGTGTCCCCGACCAGATCCGTTACTTCGATAAAACCGTCTTGTCCACCCGGCGGATCGTCACGGGAAAACATTGTTTCGGCTGCACTGCCGGGGCCGGATCCTCATGCGGTGGGGCGCTGGTGTAAAGACTTTTTATCAAATACAATCCACCTTACTTTCTACACTCCTTGCTTGAGGGCGGGACCACCCGGCTCACGCTACACCTCAATGTTACCACTTACGTTAGGAGGAAAGAACCAGCCTCCGCCCGGGTAAAATCTCCTATTTCATCCCATCAATACAGGCTTTGATCAACCCTCCGGTCGATGAATCGTGACCGGCGGCGGTCTCACCGCTTTTAAGTTCGGCCAATATCTTTTTTGCCAGCTGTTTTCCCAGCTCCACTCCCCACTGATCGAAGCTGAAGATGTTCCAGATGACACCTTGAACGAATATTTTATGTTCGTACATGGCGATGAGTGAGCCCAGGGTCCGCGGAGTCAGTTTCTTGAACAGGATCGAGTTGGTGGGCCTGTTTCCTCCGAACACTTTGAAGGGCAGGACCCGGTTGATCTCCTCGTCGCTTGTGCCGGCCTCTTGCATTTCCCGGCGGACCTCGTCTGCTTTTTTCCCTTTCATCATCGCCTCGGTCTGCGCCAGGAAGTTTGAAAGCAGTATTTGGTGATGATCTCCGATGGGGTTCTGGCTGAGAATGGGGGCCAGGAAATCGCAGGGGATCAGTTTCGTGCCCTGATGGATGAGTTGGTAAAACGCATGCTGGCCGTTCGTGCCCGGTTCGCCCCAGATGACCGGACCCGTCTGGTAAGTGACGGGTTTTCCGTTCCGGTCGACATACTTACCGTTGCTCTCCATGTTGCCCTGCTGGAAATAGGCCGGGAACCGGTGCATATATTGATCGTAAGGTAGTATGGCTTCCGATTCCGCCTCGAAGAAGTTGTTGTACCAGATTCCGAGCAAGGCGAGAATGAGCGGGATGTTTTCATTAAACGGGGCCTCTTTGAAATGGGTATCCATGGCCTGAGCGCCGGCGAGCAAACCGGCAAAGTTATCAAATCCGACGGTGCAGGCGATAGATAACCCGATGGCCGAGCACAGCGAGTACCGGCCGCCGACCCAGTCCCAGAAACGGAACATGGAGTTGGGATCGATCCCGAAAACGGTTACTTTTTCCTTGTTGGTGGATAGAGCCACGAAGTGCCGTTTTATGTGCTCTTCGCTGCCGGCGGCATCCAGGAACCAGGTCCGAGCGCTGTGGGCGTTGGTCATAGTCTCCTGGGTGGTGAAGGTTTTGGAGGTAATCATGAACAGGGTGGTCTCGTGATCGAGGTTTTTCAATGTCTCCACGATGTGCGTACCATCCACATTGGATATGAAGTGAGCGTTCATATGCGGTTTTTTATACGCCTTGAGTGCTTCGGTGACCATCACCGGCCCCAGATCCGATCCGCCTATTCCGATATTGACGATGTCGGTGATCGCTTTACCCGTATAACCTTTCCAGGTTCCTGAAATAATCTTGTCGGAAAATATCCGAACCTGCTCCAACACTTCCTTGACATCACCCATGACATCCCGGCCGTCGAAGTAGACGGGATTCTCCGGACGGTTCCGGAGAGCTGTATGCAGTACCGCGCGGTTTTCCGTGGCGTTGATACGGTCCCCGGAGAACATCTTTTCGATGCCGTCTTTCACTTCGGTTTCTTCCGCCAGGGTCAGCAACAGCCTCATTGTTTCCCCGGTTATTCTATTTTTTGAATAATCAAGGAGTATGTCCTCAAACGCGATAGTAAATTTCGAGAACCGCTGGGGGTCCTGGTCAAACATATCCTTCATGTGTGTGTCTTTGATTGTCTGGTAGTGCTCCTGCAGGCTTTTCCAGGCGCCGGATTCGGTTGGATCGATCTGATTGAGCATATGTCGGTACCTTCTTTCCGCTGCAATTCTACCAACCCGAGTAAGGTTGCGGCAAGAGCATATGATTCTGCTCTTGTTGAAACACCCGTTCACTGTTACCATCAATTAGGCATTTCTTAGAGTATTGAAAAACACCGTTACAACAAACCAGGATAAGGAGTCGTAACCGAATGCTTGATCAAATCATTGTTGTTTTCTATCTGAGTTTTATTCTTCTGATCGGACTTTGGTGCGGCCGGGGGATGAAAAGCCTGAAAGAGTTTTCTGTGTCACATCGTTCCTACTCGTCATGGATAATATTCGCGACTCTTTCGGCTTCGTTTATCGGCGGCGGGTTTTCCACGGGTAATGCCGAAAAGGTTTTCCTGTTCGGTGTGATGAACATTGTGGCTCTGTGGGGATTCAGTCTCAAGGAAATTCTGGTAGCCACCCTGATCGCCCCGAATATGGACCGGTTCCCCGACCTCATTTCAACCGGCGATATCATGGAGAAAGATTACGGTAAAACAGGCAAGATCGTGACCGGTGTCTTCTCGGTTCTCCTCTGCGCGGGCATCGTCGGCGCCCAGGTGGGAGCCATGGGAATGGTCTTCGAAGTGTTCATGGGAATCCCTCCACTGTGGGGGATACTGGCTGGCTGCGGTATCGTCATTGCTTACTCCACGGTCGGCGGCATGCGGGCTGTTATTCTGACGGATATTATCCAGTTCTGTGTACTGGCTGTGGGAATACCGCTGGCTCTCATCTTCGGTATAACGAAAGCGGGAGGTCTCTCTGCCATTAAAGCCGCTGTTCCGGCCAGTCATTTTTCGATCCTAAGCGATAAAGTATCCCTGGGAGCGTTCGTTTCTCTGTTCCTGACCTTTCTGCTGGGAGAGACACTCGTCCCTCCATATGTGCAACGGCTCTTTATCGGGAAAGACGCTCATCACACGGCGCGGGGGACGCTCTTGAGCGGAATATTTTCCATCCCGTTTTTTGCCATCACGGGCGCCATCGGCCTGGTTGCTTTAACTATCTCTCCCAACCTGGACCCCAACCTGGCCATGCCTTTCGTGATTAAAACGGCGCTGCCCATTGGCCTCCGCGGTATCGTTATCGCCGGGGTAATCTCGATCGTGATGTCGTCAGCCGATTCTTTTCTGAACGGTGCAGCTACCGGTTTTATCAACGATATCGTCAAACCGGTCTGGGGAAATAAACTCACCGAGCAAAGCGAACTTCTCTACGCGAAAGTCACCAACCTGTTTGTCGGCGTGCTGGCCGTGGTTTTTGCCATCAAGATCCGAAGTATTTTGGATATCCTCATCTACGCCTACAACTTCTGGGCGCCCATTATCCTGGTCCCTCTGGCGGCTGTCCTGCTTGGCACTCGTACCTCAAAGGCTGGTTTCCTGGCCGGCGCAGTGGGTGGAATCGGCGGTACGCTGGCCTGGAACCATTTTCTGAAAACGACTACAGACATCGACGGACTGGTGATTGGCGTCTTCTGCAACCTGGCCCTCTTCGCCCTGGTTACGGCGCTGAGCAAACCACGACAAAATCAATCGTGAAATCGTGTGTCGCCACGAAGGCGTGCGAACAAGCCTGCTTCTAGATAAATCGGGCGGCGAGGACCAGGAGACCCAGTATTCCTATCCCGATGACGACTATCCAGATACCGGAGTGAACGAAGTACGGGTAGATCATCAGGATGAGTCCGGTCAGCAGGAACTTGTAGTCGGATTGCTTCTTGCCATATATGAAAAAGGCCGTCCCGAGCAGTCCGAAGAAGAAGGAGGACACCCAGTAGGTAAGGTCGATACCTCCCGATTTCTTTCCTGATGGCTGTTGTCCTTGCTCTAATTCCTGACGGAGCTGTTCCTGCAGTTTTTCCAATTTTTCCGGGTCCATAAGTTTTCCCAGCTGGTCAGGAAGGTTTTGGGTGCCGGCGGGAGCGGCAGTGGAGACCAAGATAGCTGTCAGGCAAACGATGAGCAATACCGGAGAATAGCTTCTCATCCGACGTCGATGACCGTATCTGTAGCGGGCCCTCGGGTCAGGCCGGTGACAGAGTGTTGAGAACTTGCCGGCTGATTAGCCTGGGAGGAGTCCTCATCTTCTTCCAGGATCTTTTCCACCCAATCCACCCCATCGATCATGATCATGCAGTTGATACCTCCAAAAGGTTGTATGTTTTCTATGTCTCGTTACGGCCGGTCAAACGATGAAAACACTGTCGGGAACAGTTACCGCAACACACAAAAGAGGAAGTGCCGTACCGGAGCAAGATAACGGTCAAATAATACCATGCCTGACTGGTTAATACAACAGGATTTGGAGCTAATTAGACTGTTCAATAGACCTTGTAATAAGGTTGTTAGTATTGACTTCAGACTAATCTGACCCGGGTGGCCGGAGTGTCTCCGGATAAATATTGTTCTAATGAATACTTGTGTAATAGTGTTGGATAAGTGTAAGATAAAGCAGCATAGGATGAGGAGAGAGGGAAGTTTGCGTGTGCGAAGGAGAATTGGGAAAAGTCGGCGTTGATAAGTTTGATCCTTCCTGGATTCAAGAGGCGCTGGTAATTCTGGCACAAGAAATCCATGACAGTATCATCATTACCGATAAGCGTCACGGGGTAGTGTTTTGGAACAAGGGTGCCGAACGCACCTTTGGCTACAGCGCCGAGGAAATGTATGGCAACCCGGTGACCATTCTCTACCCGGCTTACGAAAAAGAGCGTCTACGAGAAGTTTGGAAAGGCGTGTTCCAGGGGCAGACATACAAGAATCTTCCGGTTACCGAGATAAACAAAGAGGGCGAGGAGATTCCCCTGCTGCTCTCCTTGATTCCCTTACGCGAGCCTGAAGGCACGGTGATTCGTATCGCCGGGATCGCCAAAGATATCACCGAGTTGGTAGCGCAGCGCCGGAAGGTCGAGAACCTGACAAAGTTTTACGAATCGGTTTTCGACTCGCTTCCTTTTTATGTCGTGGTGGGCCAAATCAACAGGAAAAAGAAGACACTGGTGTTTGCCAACTCCGCTTTCCTCAACCATATCGACGCCAAGCTTGATCAGATCCGGGACGAGCAGTTGACAGAAGTGCTCGATATCGCGAGCGAGGATATCGATACGTTCGATGACAGCATTAAAAAGTACTTCAAACAACATGAAATCATGTGTGGTGATCGCCTGCTCGTGTACCAGGTATTTCCCATCGGTAAGGGGAAAGAACTCTGCCTGATGATGCAGGACATGACTGAAGTGTTCAAGCTGTAGCTTTGCTATCCTACTCCCACCGCTTCCTAATCTCCGGACCGCTTGTTGCCGGCGGTGGCGTTTGAATGGTTCTTAAATATATTGTGTGTGGAAGGGTAGGCCTGTGATGACCTTCAGAATAATCGGGATTTTGACGCTCAGTTTTCTTTTTGTTCTTATGTTTTGTGCATCCATTCCGGCTTCTGACGATGTAAAAATAATGAATTCCATGTTGCGTTCCCTGGGGCCGTTAGCGCCGGGATCACCGTTGTTCCAGGCGCGATTGCGTCAGCTCGAGCAGGAGTATGAGCGTTACCTGGAAAAGAAAAGGCTGAGCCCGTATGGTAACCACAATTACAGTGTCATCCTGGCCTTTCTGGGGAAACACGGTTTGGCGTTGAAATACGAAGAAATGGCGGCCTTCTGGCGGCCCGGCGAATTGATTTTTCAACTGGGATTGTTTATGCGCTACATGGACCTTGGGAGTTACGAGAAGGCGCTGGCGGTGTTCATCAAAATCCGGAAAGGAATTCATTCCGGGAACCTTGCCACGTCATGCAGAAAACCTCCGGGATTATTTTTAAAACGGATACAAAAGATACTGAAAGAAAGCCAAACATCGGATTAAGATTTGTACTCGGGCAGATCGATAAAAAACTACTGTTCGTCGGGAGCCTGCCGGACCATGAAGTGAATGAGGGTATCGCCGTTCTCCGCGTTTTCAACCTTGATTACCCGGGCTACACCCGTGTTGAGTTCGAGCAGGCGGCGGACGTGAGCGATCTTCTCCTTGATCTGGCTGGTGCTTACCATGCGTTTTTCCAGTTCAACCTTGTAATCGTTGGTCAGCTTCTCTAAATCTTCCAGGTTTTTCCTGCTCAGCCGTAAACGTTTTAGAATGTCTTTGTCGGACAAGTTTAAAAAGTTTTTCAGGATGAGAGCCGCGGCCCGCTGAAATTCGTACTGGTTGGTCATGAAACCTGTCTTAATCATGAGATTCATGTCTCCCGGAGTGAACATACCGGCGTTGAGCCCCGTCCTGCTCAAGCGCTTGATCAGATCTTTTTCTTTCTTACTCACCTTGGGAAAAGGATTGAAGTCGAAGTAATCGAAACCCTGTTTAGGTTTTTCTATAGTGGGTGCCGGTTGTTCCTGCTTGGGGGGAATACTCACTCGAAGTACCATGTGAGCGACATCGTTGAAATCGGGACCTTCAACGAATATCTCTTCAGGTACGGGAAGGGTCAGCACCGAGTCTGCCAGGACAGCACCGGCCATCGATATCAGAATGAGTGTCCATACAATTGTCAGAAATTTTCTCATGGTTCTGCCCTTTCCTCCTTCCTTATCCCAACTGTCTGGGAGTCCGGTCCGTTTGGGTAAGCACCTCGCATCCGTCTTCTGTGACGACGATCAGGTCTTCAATCCTGATACCGCCCCACTCTTCAATGTAGATTCCGGGTTCGACACTGAGTATCATTCCCGGTGCCAGCCTTGTTTCGTTACCGGGAGCAAAAGAGGGCGCTTCGTGGACTGCCAGCCCCACTCCGTGTCCCAGGTTGTGTCCGAACTGGTTTCCGTAGCCGGCCTGCCCGATAATCCGGCGGGCCACAGTATCGATCTCCCGGCAGGAAATACCGGGTTTAATTGCCTTGATGGATTCTTGCTGCGCCTGCAATACGATGTCGTAAAGTTTGATAAACCGGTTGCTTGGTCGCCCGATGTGAAAGGTTCGAGTCATGTCGGAACAGTAACCTTCCACTTTGGCTCCGAAATCGACCACGACGGGTTCCCCGGTCTTCAGACGGCGCTCTGAGGCCAGCGCGTGTGGTCTGGCACCCTTGGGACCCGAAGCGACGATGGGATCGAAAGATTCTTTCTCTCCTCCGGCGTTTCGTATCGCCTGTATAATAATGTTCGCCACATCCTTTTCTCTGAGTCCCGGCTTGATCACCGCTGATACTTCCTCAAGTGCCTTATCGGCGACTGAACACGCTTTCTTTACCTTTTCAATTTCTTTCGCGTCCTTTATCATTCTCAGCTGTTCGACCATCCCCATAGACGGTTTCATCCGCACATTAGGCAGTCGTGTTTTCAGCAGCCGTTCCAGGGCTATCGTAACCGTGTCAGCTTCCAGGACAAGGGTCGTAATCCTATTCTTCTTAATCCGGAAGGTGAGTTCCGCTATGAGGCTCTGGTTGGCCTTGATCAAAGTCCAGTCGGGAGCCTCCTCTTCCGCCTGTTCCCAATACCTGAAGTCGGTTAATAGTTCTTGATGCCGAGGAGTAATAATAAGGTATCCGTTAGAACCGGTGAACCCGGATAGATAATGTATGTTAATCAGGTTCGAGACGAGCAGATTTTGACCTATTTTTAGGCTCCGCAGGAGTTTTCTCAAGCGGGAAAGTCTATTTTTGTTTAAACTCATGATATCAACAATTCAAGCAGGCGAAGTCCTTGTTCTTCACCGGCCCGATGGCGGCTACGGCCAGTTCTTCAGGTTTCAATAACCAGTTGGCCACGGCCGTGATATCGTCCCTGGTCACTACTTCTATTTTCTTGATGAGTTCGTCCAACGATATAAGGCGGCCGTGATAGATCTCCAGCCGGGCCAAATGGGTCATCCGTTGGGCGGTATTTTCCAGGTTGAGAATCAAATTTCCTTTAAGCTGCGCCTTGGCCCGGTTCACTTCTTTTTCGGTGACCCCGTGTGTTCGAAGTTGGCTGAAAGTTTCCATTACCAGTTCCAGAATACTGCTGAGATTGTGGGGACTCGACCCGGCGTATACCGAAAAGAGCCCGGTGGTTTTATATGAGCTTTGGTATGAGAAGATAGAATAAGCTAACCCGCGTTTTTCGCGGATTTCCTGGAAGAGCCGAGAGCTCATTCCTCCTCCCAGGATGGTATTCAGGAGAATCAGGGCAAACCGTCTGTCATCTGTCTGGGAAAGTCCTTCTCTGCCCAGACAGAGGTGCACCTGTTCGATCTTTCTGGTTTCAATATTTTTCCGGGCACTGCCCTTCCCCCGGGAACATTTAGTCGGTACCAATTTCCCGCTTTTTCCACCGAAAAGATGTTTGGCTTCCTTCAGCACCGCTTTGGACTTGACACTACCGGCTACGGAGAGAATCATGTTTCCGGGATTGTAGTATCGGCGGTAGTACCTGATAAGCGATCGGCGGGTAAGAGATTTGATGATCTCTTTTCTCCCGAGAATAGGATACCCCAGCGGGCTGTCGTGCCACAGCGTTTGAGCGAACCGGTCATGGATGATTTCGTCCGGAGAGTCCTCGTACATCTTGATCTCCTCGAGTACCACCTGTTTTTCCCGCTCGATTTCAGCGGCGGGGAACTTGGAGTTGAGAGTGATATCGGCCAAAACATCCATTGCCAGGGTGAAATGCTCATCGGTAACTTTTACGTAGTAGCATGTGTATTCTTTGCTGGAGAAAGCGTTGAGATGTCCTCCGACTGATTCCAGGGCCTCGGCAATTTCTTGAGCGCTTCTCTTCGGCGTTCCCTTAAATATGAGATGCTCCATGAAATGGAAAACACCGCTATTTTTCTTGGTTTCGGTGGTCGACCCAGCCAATATCCAGAGACCGAGGGTTACCGATTTAACATGGGGAATTTCCTCCACGATCACGTTCAACCCATTGTCGAGTTTTTTTTGAACCAGCATTCTTCCCTCAGCTTTCCGACTTCCGTATCAGTCAAGTCTCTCCACTCTCCCTGGGCCAGTTTGGCCAACCTGATTCCGCCAATGGCTATTCGATGGAGTTTTACCACGGGATACCCAATCTTTTCAAGCATTCTTCTTATTTGACGTTTTTTCCCTTCGTGCAGAACCAGTTCCACGACGGTTTTTGATATTCCTTTTTTCTTGATGCAAACCCGATCGCACCGGGCTGGTCCTTCATCCAACGTGATCCCTTTTATGAGCCGGTCAAGATCATATTTCTTGGGTCGACCCTTGACATGGGCCTGGTATATCTTTTCGGCTTTAAAGCGCGGATGCGTTAGACGATAGGCCAGACTTCCATCATTAGTGAGCAGCAGAGCACCGGTGGTATCCTTATCCAACCGGCCTACCGGGTAGAGACGGACATGGTTTTCGGCAATCAACCCGATCACGTGTTTCCGGCCGAAAGGATCGGAGGCGGTTGAGAGTACACCGGGCGGTTTGTTAAGAAGGATGTAACGGTAGGGTTGCGGGGGTGGCAGCGGATTATTGTTGACGGTAATCCGATCACGGCCCGGATCGGCTTTTGCTCCTGGATTTGTAACCGTGATTCCATTGACGGTAACCATACCTGAGATCATCAATTTCTCCGCTGTCCGTCGTGAGGCTATTCCACTTCGGGAGATGATTTTGTTCAGACGCTCCTCTGGCACTCAAATCCCTCCTTGCTGTAAAGATGGGACCGGTGTCGGGGGCGGGTCCAACTTCTTACGATATAAATTGTTCCCGACACGATGGAGAACAAGGCGGCGCTGGAGAGCAGGTAAAACGGTATGGGTGCCAGCCCGGGATCCGGTCGCCAGGCATGGGTGATGAAGGCGGTAACCACACCCAGCACCTGAAGCGCGGCGGCTAATTTGCCGAGTACGTGAGCCTGGACCTGTTCGATTTTCCCATTCAGGTAAAATATGAAAGACGTTACGATTACGAGTATGTCTCGACCGATAATAATCCCTACCGGCAGCAGCAGTCGTGAGTCTTCCCAGGCCAGGACCCCCATCGAACTGACCAGGAAAAACTTATCGGCCATGGGGTCGAGAATCTGTCCCAGCCTGGTAACCTGGCCGGTATACCTGGCAACCGTGCCGTCCAGAAAATCAGTCAAGCCGATAAGGCAGAGCAGGGCGAAAGCCGATTTAAAAGAATCTCCCTGGTGGAAAAGCCAGAGAAATAGTGGGGTCAAAACTATCCTGAGACCGGTCAAGGTGTTGGGCAGGTTCAGGATAGATGATTTTTTTTTCACCGGGGCGGAAGTGATACCCATAGTACCGGTAGCCTGCCTTTCACCACATGTCGTAGGTCGATCGTTCGTCAAGACCGATCCGGGCTTCGGGGTATCGGATGTCCCATATTCCCACGCCGTCGCCGTAGAATTGTCCAAAATTAGCTCCGTTCCATGGCTGCCGGTTCGGAAGTTGGTCCGGGTAACTGAAACTGTCCAGCATGACGTGCCAGTCACGGGGGGAGATGTGAAAAATAGGATCATGGGGATACCGGGCATTCCCGGCATTGATCAGGTTCATGGCTGTGGAACCGGAATCGGGCAGCGATAAAATAACCGCCCAATCTTCGACCTCTCCGGAAATGGGATTGACGGTCATACTGGACTTGATAAAACCGCTGTCATAGAGGTCCACCCAGGAACGCGGCCAGATATAGTCAGGCGTACCGTCAGCATTGGAGTCCCGTTCATGGTACTGGTCGATGGCTTTTCTTATTCGCCGCAGGGTTTGAAGGAGAAGGATCTCCTTTTCCCGGACGAAGATGACCGAACCAAGCGGTTCAGCCAGGATGACCAGCACGCTCATGATAGTGATGACGGCCATCACTTCCACCAGCGAAAGGCCCCGGCTGCTGTGTCCTCTTCGTTTCTGCTTCGTACCACGGTTTATCATGTGTCAGGCGCTCCGTTCACTTCGTGTTGCCCGAACTTCAGGTTTACAGATCGCTGTATTTCTTCTTGCCGTCAAGGGTCAATCGGTTCACTTTGGAAAGGAGTGGAAAGTGTACGTCATAGATCTGAGGGAGGTAAATCTGCTTAATCGTTATTCCACTCGGCAAAATATAGGTAAAAGAATTGCTTGTCGCGTTTGGATAGGCTGTGAAAACTGCGCCAAAACTCCTGAATGTATCCGTATTCCCGTCAAAAACGGTAATACCGTAATTAGCCGCGTAGACAGACCATTTATTGAGGTCCAAATAACCGTATTCATCCAGTAGGCTTTTCCATTCCCAGGATTCGAGGATATACCCGTTGCCTTCCCTGAGTAGACCGTTTGTAGCGTCTTTCCGCGGGTAGCCGTCAGTAACGGTGCCCGAGTTTGGGGGACTGGCCATGTAGGAGATAATTTCCACACCATTCACGGCCAGATCGAAACTCCGTCTCCCGGGCGGGCGGAACAGGGTGATGTCCCAGTCTTCCCGGCCGGCGGTAACGGGATTGTACGTGAACGAGAAGCGAAGCGTGTTGAGAATGTACATGTCCTGAAACGCAGTGGGATAGTTGGTCAGCGGGTAGTTTTGGTATTTTTCCACAACACCTCCGCAGATACTCCCTGTATTCGGGTCTATTGCGGTGCACCTTACTATGGGTTCGCCGGTACTGCTGTCGAAAGCTGGTATTTTTTGGTTACAGACAGGGCAAAGTATATTGTCTAGACGATATCCTCCCTGACCGTCAGGATCCAGGCAGGGGCCCGGCGGCGCGCTGATTGCGTTATTGCATCTGATGAGCGATCTGGCATTCCATCGTTCCGACTGATTAACGTGTAAAGGATTCGGACAAAGCACAGCGGTCAATAAATTGTTGCACTGGCGGCATCGGTCACTATCTTTTCGGTTGACTACGTTATCCACCCAGCATCGGACGGCTATTTCGTGAGAATTGTCAATTCCCCGCCTGACCCCCCTCAGGTGGCGCATCAGATCGAGTTCGAGTTCCCGGGTAATTACCACCTGGGCCACCGGGGTGACGATAGCCGCAAGAATACCCAGGATAGTGACCACCGCCAGCAGTTCGATGATCGTAATACCACGGTTTTTGGATGTCACGGGGTTATACCTCCAGCCCGGTGATCCCCCACAGCCTCTGCTTTAAACCTTGTCTATTTTTCCCTTTTTTAAACACTTGGTGCAGACCAGTCCGCGTTTGACCTGTCCCTTTGCCTGGTATTTGACCTTCTGCAGGTTGGGTTCCCAAACCCGCCTGGTTTTTCTGTGGGAATGGCTGACCTTATTACCGGTCATTCTCCCTTTTTCGCATATTTCACAAACTCTTGCCATGCGTAACTCACCCTTCCGGGTATTCCCGTGGCCGGAAACAATTCGATCTCTTTGTCAGTGACCCTTCGGTTTGGTGAAAAAGATCGGTGCCGGGCCGCTGTTGATTCGCAATAAATCACTCGATTGCTTGCGCTTTTTGACCACCATCATGATGCCTTCATTAATGGTGATACAAGCCTCGTTGTCTGTCATCTCGTTGCTGAGACCACTTTCGTCCTCGTGAAGTAGGGACTTCTCGGTCACCGGAAACTTCAAACCGCTGCACTCTATCTTCCCGACTTTGTCGGTGAGAGGTATAAAAGATACCAGATCGCCAGGTTCTCCCTGCAGTTTGAGTGTTCCGTCGGTCACTGTAATCTCGCCGGCGTTGGAGACGATCCTGATGTTCAAAGGATGCGTCTCACCTGTTTCTTCCGCGAGTTTATCGTGATCGCGTTTGGCATTGTAAAGCAGGTGAAGGTTGGCCAGCGTGTGATCGAATCTGAGTCCGAGGGCACCCAAAATGACAATCTCGCTGCAAATGATATTTTGCAGTGAGTACTCCAGCGACAGATGGGTGTCAGTTTTGTCTTCCTCGGTATCAAACTCGATGAAATCACAGTCTTTGTTTTTGTAGTGATGATGGACCTCGTCATCGATTGAATCCAGGTCGCCGACGATCAGATTGGGGGTTATGTCCGTTTCAATCAGAAAATTGGCACCCCCATCGGCGCAGATGATGAAGTCTTTTTCATTAATTATCCGGAGTTCAGCCGGATCAATATTACCGTTGGAAACGATTACAACTTTATTATATAAACTCTTCCCCATGGTTAAAACGACCTTTCGACTGTTATTCCATGAGTTCCTTCGCTTTACGACGCATAGTCTCGTCGAAAGCGCCATCAAGGACTTTTTTCAGATTTTCCCGTCCTTCATCTTCCTGTCCGATCTCAAGCAGGGTTTGAGCCAGTAAAAGCCGAGCCCGGATGTAACTCTGGTTGATCGCCAGAGCTTCCCGGTACTCGTTGACTGCTTCTACCTTCTTGCCCTGACTTCTAAGTACCTCGGCCAGATAGAAATGATAATCCGCATAGCCGGGATTCAGGTCGATGGCGGCCCGGAACTTAGCCTCGGCTTCAACCAGCATCTTCCGATCTCCGTAAAGCATTCCCAGTTCGGCCAGCGTCTCGGCACTCTTGGGGTCAAGTTCCAGGGCTTTCTTCAGGTTTTCTTCCGCTTCTTTCAGCAAAGCCCGATCCTTGAAAACCTTCCCCAGTGCCAGCCAGGCTTCGGCATAGTCGGGATTGAGAGTAACGGCTTCCTTCAGCTCGTTAATCGCTTTCTCGTACTCTCCTTTGGCCCGGTAAGACAAACCAAGCTTGAGATGAGCGTCAGGATACCCCTGGTTGAGTTCCACCGCTTTACGGTGCTTCTCGATAGCGTTTTCAAGCGCTTCCTTGAAGCTTTCAGCTGCTTCCCTGGTGCTTTCAAACACGTCGATGAAATAATCCAGGTGAATCAGGGCAAAGATCCTGGAGATATAGGAACTGAGATTAACCAGCTTCATGTCTCCTCCTCGTTGCCTGACATTCTTCAGGGTGCCCGTGAAGAAACCCAATCCCGAACTGTCAACGTACCTGAGTTTAGCCAGATTGAAGATGATTTTGTTGCGCTGATCAGAAAGGAGGGTATTCAGGAGTTCCTGAGCAAGCGGCAGCGTATACATATCGAGCTCGCCGATAAGATCTACCACGGTGACATCGTCAATCGTCCTGATAGTGTATGACAACCTGTCTTCCATCTCCCGTTGCTCTTCCATGGTTTCCACGTCCTCTCTGACCACGGGTTGAAACGTACTCGTACTATTTTTTAAACAGCTTCTGGCTTTCTTCCCCGCCTATAATAGTCGGTTTGATACCCTTCTGCTGATCTCTGAGAGCTGCTTTCCGACTCAGATTAATCCTCTTCTGGTCGTCGATCTCCAAGACTTTCACCACGATTTCGTCACCGACTTTTACGATATCTTCCACCTTGTTTACCCGTTCAAAAGCCAGTTGGGATATGTGAACAAGCCCTTCTTTTCCGGGTAGAATCTCAGTGAAAGCACCAAAATTCATAAGCCTGGTAATCCGTCCAAGATAGGTTCCGCCGACTTCGATTTCGGCGGTAAGGCCTTCGACCATTGCTCTGGCACTCTGGATACCTTCAGACGTAGGGGATATAATGAAAACAGTGCCATCGTCCTCTATCTCGATGTCGCAACCGGTCTCCTCGATAATTTTGCGGATCATCCGGCCGCCGGGGCCGATGACCGTCCCGATTTGCTCCTGCGGGACCTTCATAATAACGATCTTCGGAGCATGTTCGGAAAGAATTTCTCTGGGCTGGTCCAGGACCAGTTCCATCTTGTCGAGTATGTGGCATCGTGCGTCTTTGGCCTGTTTGAGTGCCTCCTCAAGAATCTCTCGCGGCAGGGCTCCGACCTTGTTGTCCATCTGCAGGGCGGTAAGACCCGTGCGGGTGCCGGCCACCTTGAAGTCCATGTCACCGAGATGGTCCTCGAAACCGCTGATGTCGGTCAGGATTGCGTGATGCCCGTCCTTCATTATCAAGCCCATCGCGATTCCGGCCACGGGTGACTTTATCGGTACCCCGGCGTCCATCATGGCCAGGCTGCCAACGCACACCGACGCCATGGAAGACGATCCGTTGCTTTCCATGATATCCGACACAATCCGAATGGTGTACGGGAAGTCTTCTTTCGACGGCAGGATTGGCGTGAGGGCCCGTTCGGCCAGTACGCCATGCCCGATCTCGCGCCGGCCTGGGCCGCGCAGGAACTTGCATTCCCCGACACAAAACGGGAAGAAGTTGTAATGGAGCATAAAGCGTTTACGGTACTCGTCTTTCAACCCGTCGATAATCTGTTCTTCACGAGCGGTTCCCAGGGTCACGGAACCCAATGCCTGGGTTTCTCCCCGGGTGAAAAGCGCCGAACCGTGTGTCCGGGGCAGCTCGCTGGTAGATCCCCAGATGGGTCTGATATCGGTGCAGCCTCTTCCATCGGCACGCCGGCCTTCTACCAGGATAAGTCGCCTGGCTTCGGCCTTCTTGGCTTCGTCGAAATAGCTCTTGACCAGGGGGATAAGTCCCTCTGTCTCCTCGGTCCCGCAGATTTCTTCAAGGATGGCGGTTTTCAGTTCCTTGAGAGCGGCTTCGCGATCGTGCTTGCCCTGAACCATGATGGCGGTAGTCAACTTGCCTTCACAGAGGCTGTTCACCTGGGAGCGGATCTCTTCCGGTATCTCGTCAACGACAAATTCTTTCTTTGGTTTCGCTACCTGCCGGATCATCGTTTCCTGGGCGGCAATGATGGTGGCGATTCCCTGCTGAGCCATCACCAGGGCGTCGAGGATGATGTCTTCGTCGAGCTCGAGGACCCCGGCTTCCACCATTAAGATTCCGTCTTTCTTGCCGACTACCACCAGGTTGAGAAGACCGTTGTCTATCTGGTTTTCAGTCGGGTTGACGATCAACTGGTCTTCATAGTAGCCCATCCTGACGGCTCCGATGGGGCCGTCCCAGGGAATGTTCGACATCGAAAGAGCTATCGAAGTTCCGTTTATCCCCAGAATATCCGTCGGGTGTTCCTGGTCATAGGAAAGGACCAGAGCGATCACCTGGGTTTCATAGTTGTATCCTTTGGGGAACAGGGGCCGGATCGGCCGGTCGATCATCCGGGCTGACAATGTTGCCTCGGTGGCCGGACGGCCTTCTCTCCGGAAAAACCCGCCCGGAATCTTACCGGCGGCGGCGGATACTTCTCTAAACTCCACTGTGAGAGGCAGAAAAGGAACAGCTCCTTTTGAGTCTCTTGCTCCGCAGGCGGTAACCAGGACTTTCGATTCTCCGCACGTTACTATCACGGAGCCATCAGCCTGTTTGGCTATACGGCCGGTCTCGAAGTGTATGGGAGTTTCTCCCACCGAGGCTTCGGCTGTAATTGCACGTGGCCCGGATGATGCTTCCGTGGCACGTTCGTATTCAGTTTCCATTTTTAAAAAACACCTATCTTTCATTCATACATTTCCACTCTAACTTAACGCCGGACCGACACCGGTCAAACGTAAGATTAAGTGGACTATTTCCTCAGTTTAAGTCGTTTGATCAACTGCTTATAGCGCTCCTGGTCAATTCTTTTCAGGTAATCGAGCAGTCTACGCCGTTGTCCGACCATCTTGAGCAGTCCCCTGCGGGAGTGATGATCTTTTTTGTGCAGTTTGAAGTGCTCGTTGAGCTGGTTTATCCGGTAAGTAAGAAGGGCTATCTGCACTTCGGGAGATCCGTTGTCTTGCTCATGCGTCCTGTACTCTTCAATGATCTGAGTTTTTAATTCGGGTTGAAGGCCCACCTTTAATACACCTCCTTTGTCTTAAATATCAGCGGTCAACCAAGAAAGAAGTCGGTGGAGGCTACTTTCCTAGTAGACCAACCATCAAGGTTGTACGAGGCGACACTCCATGTCCCTCGGCCATTATTGTATCACAACGAGATCTGATAAGTAAAAGAAAACCTGTGAATAACGCTGTCCTAGCTGGTTTTGGCTTGTGCTGCCGCTCGTGTTCCGGCCCGGTTTAGATCACGATATCCCAGGGCAGAAACGCCGACTCCTCGATCGGAGTGTGGACACGATCGGACAACTCCCGAAAGCCCTTCCGTTCCTGGCCGGATAGAACCGCCAGCCCGACTGCTTCCCCAGTTCGCCGGTCCCCCCTGGCGATGGCCGCCTGGATGAGTGAATCCTGAAATCCGGAATTGAAATCGAGTGAAACTCCTCCGGGAAGGTTGGATTTCAGCATCCGGACCTTTTTTTTAAGAACGGGAACAGTTTCCATGGGTTCACGCTGAAAAGGTGTCAGCGGTTTGGGGATGAAGATGTTGAGGCTGACGGTTACCCGTTTTACCGCCGCCTTCCTGGCAGTCTGCCTGATATCGGCCAGGAGCTCGTTTCCCTCTTCCAGGTCTTCGTTGGTTTCGCCCGGCAGCCCCACCATCAGGTAGATCTTCAGGTTTTCTAGTTTCAATGGGGCCAGTTGCTCCACTCCGGATAGTATCTCGGTGCGGCTCAGCTTTTTCCGGACGGATTGCCTGAGCCGGCTGCTGACGGCGTCAACCGACACTGCCAGAGACCGGCATCCGCCTTCAGCCAGGAGTTTAACCAGTGGCTCCGTTATCCGGTCCGGCCTGAGAGAGGAGAGAGAAATATCTATCCCCCGGCCGCTAAGCGTTTTGCACAGCTCATCCATCCATGGAATATCGCCCACGGAGATTCCCACCAGGCCGATCCGATTCGTGGCCGCCAGGGCGTTCTCCATGTCCTCGAGCACATCTTCCTGCCGGCGGAACCGGAGGGGATGGTAACCAGCCGCGGCAAAACAAAAAGCGCACCGGTGAGGGCAGCCTCGGCCTGCTTCTACCAGGCACATGTCTGAAAATGAAGACCCGGGACTGATCAGGACGCTGGCCGAATTCAAACCGGCCAGGTCCGCCTGGACCACGCGCTTGATCCGGGCCGGGACACCGTCCTGGGGTGCGAGATCGATAAGTTTGCCGTCTGTATCTAATGCCGGACGGTAGAGAGCAGGTACGTACCAACCCGCCAGCCGGGCCAGCTGCCTGAGCAGGTTGTGACGCTTCCAGGTTCCCTGCGGCGGTGATGTCAAAAGTTCATCTATGAAGGGCGGCAGGACCGGTTCCGCTTCGGATACGCAGACCACATCCGCCAGTGCGCCGATGGGTTCGGGATTCATCAGGGCCAGCGGTCCCCCGCAAATGATCAACGGGTGCGATTCATCCCGCTCCCGTGAAAGCGGCGGTATTCCGGATAATGTAAGCGCCCGGGCGAGGTTGAACAGGTCGAGTTCATAGGCGATACAGACCGCTATCACGTCAAAGTCTGCCAGCGGCCGGCCTTCTTCGAGAGATGTAAGCCCGTTTCCGGAGGTCCCCGGCCGCCATCTATCCGGTAGGAAAAACCGCTCGCATTGAATTTCGAGGTGAGATGAGAACATGCGGTACAGGAGCTGAAACCCGAGGCTGGACATACCCACGGCGTAAGTGTTCGGATAGAGGAGTCCCACCTGGAGCCGGGCACCGAAGTTACGCTGCCTGATCCCGGGGATCAACTCTTTTTCCGCAGCCAGAAGCTGTGTCCTGGATTTACTACCGCCGGTGGCCATGACGGGTTTATCAACCCTCCTGTCAACCCGGGACAGCTACCTTTCCCGGGTACTACTTTCAGTGATAATTATACTCCTTTGACAGGTGCGCGCAGCGGCGTACACATAAAAATATTTGACTCATCCGTCCACGGCCGGTAAAATTCCCCCTTAGAATACTATGTATAACGTCAAACGCAATATCATATCAGTTGTGCTTGTTCTGCTTATCGGGTCTGCTCCGGTATTCGCTGCTTCCGAGAAGGAATGGCAGGACGCCTGGAACGAAGCCTTTGCTCACGGTGAGACCGAGGTTCCCGTCGAGTTTGGAAAAATCAACATACTCACCGATGATTACGCTATCGAGGTAGAGCACGTCTACAACTACCATAGAGGCATCGGGCATGCGCTGCAATACGCGTACGAGACCGGAAAAAAACCGGCCCTGGCCCTGTACATGGATGATGAAGGCGACACGCCGGAAAAATACCTGTATGCCCGCAAACTCTGCCGTCACCTGGGAATAAAAGCCTGGTTGTTGAACACCGCGGTCAACCCTAATCCCGGGATGGAACTTATTGAAGAACCCAAAGCCGTTCCGAAGAAACGGGTCCTGGAGCCATGCACGCTCATCTGGGTCACCGACGGGGACACCATCAAGGTTACCTGGCGGAAAAAAGAAACTTTCGTTCGCATGTTGAGAATAAATACTCCAGAAAAACAAAAGTACGGTTACAAACAGGCGACGGATACGTTGCGGTCTTACCTGAAGGGAAAGAACCTCTTTATCGAACTTGAAGACCCGGAGAAACCTGTCACTGACCGCTTTAAAAGGGTGCTTGCCTACGTTTATGCGGAGGATAAAAACATCAACGTGGAGATGGTGCGAAGCGGCTGGACATATTACTGGACGAAGTTCGGCGCCGGCAAGTATGAGAAGCAGTTCCGGAAGGCTGAACGGGAAGCGAAAGAAAACGGCCGGGGTTTGTGGAAGTGGCAGAAAAAATAACCGTGTTCGTCGATAACACACGACTGTCAAGGAGAGAGCGATGATCGATCAAATTGCCAAAGTAAATATGAGCTATCTAATAGAGTTGTTAAAAGATGTAGAATTCGCTAATAAGCAATACGAGTTCCTCATGCGGTTTCTTCATGAAAAAAAGTGCTTATTCAAGAACAAGCCGTTCCCGACGCTCTTGAAACCGCACTTCATTTCCCCGCAACAGACCCGTATCCTGGTCTATGCGGTGGAGAAAATAAGCAGCGCCCTGGCCAAATTTATCGATCTTTATCTCCGGGATGAAGAGGTCAGGCGGTTGATGGGATTCAGAGATGTTCAAAACGCTCTTTTTTCAATCGATCTCGGTTACAGTATGCCCCTGGTTCTAACCAGGCTGGATGCCTTCATAGACGATTACACCCTGAAATTTCTCGAGTTCAACTGTGACTCTCCCGCCGGGATGTCCTACTCGGAAATCGTCGAGCTCGGGTTTCAGCAGGTTCTTAAGCAGTACCCTGTATTAAATGAGTGGAAGGTTGAGTACCTGAACATGAATCAGCGGGTGCTCGATGTGCTGCTTGACAGTTATGACGAATTCCGCTCGAAAAAACCGTCGTTCCCCGAACGTCCGACCATTGCCATCGTCGACTGGGAAGGAGTATCCACGTCCGCGGAGTTTGACATCTTGAAGGGTTATTTCGAACGTAAAGGGTACGAAACGATCATTACCTTTCCGCAGAAATTAACGATCAACCGCGGCCGGATGGAAGCCGACGGCGAACCGGTGCACCTGATCTACAAACGGGTGATCACACGGGAACTACTCGAACGACTGGACGAAGTGGAAATGTTCATCCAGGGAATTAGAGACGGCTTGGCCTGCGTCTGTAACCCGTTCAGCACCAATATCGTGGGCAATAAAAAAGTGCTGGCTCTCCTGACTGAACCACGGTTCCAGCACATTTTCGACGAAGAGGAACTCGAAGTCATCAACCGCACCATTCCCTGGACTAAGACCCTGGTTGAGCAGGAGGTTACGTACAGGGGGACTACGGCCGGCCTCAAGGATATCGTTATCGGCAATAAAGATACCCTGGTGTTGAAGCCCGCTTCGTCTTACGGCGGCAAGGATGTTTTCCTGGGAGTGCAAACCGATACCGGGACCTGGAATAAGCTTGTTGAAAAGAATATAGCCCTGGGAAACTGGGTCGTCCAGGAATACGTGGACATACCGGAAGAAGTGTTTCCTGTGTTGGGCAAGGACGCATGCATACAGCTGAAAAAGGTGAACATTAATCCGTATTCTTTCCGGGGTAACTATTGCGGCTCGATGACGCGGTTTTCAGATAGTTCCATCATCAATGTCAGCCAGGGCGGCGGGCTGGTGCCCACCATGTGCGTGGCGGACATGGAAACGGTTTTGGACGATTAGGTGAAGAAATTTCTACAGGCAGTACCGTATTTGTACGCCGTTGTAATCAGCGCTGCCGTGTGGCTCTCGATTACGTATTTCACCGGCCGCCGCGAGGCGTGGGACAGCGAGTATTACTGGCAGATCGGTTATCCGGTCCTGATCGGATGCAGTGTCTTTATCGGTATTACCTGGCCGGAAAAACCACTGCGGCTGGTGATGCTGATGATGATGATCCAACCGGTAACCTTGTTTCTCCAGGCACTTTTCGCCGGGGACCCGATGTCGTTCAGTCTCTTGCCGCTCGGTATGCTCTTGTTCACGGTGCTGGCGCTGCCGTGTTTCATCAGCGCTAAAATAGGGTCCGTGTTGAAGAGGCGGTTCAAGCCGCCGGATGAATCCTGAGTTTGAACAACACGATACGAGTTTTTGGAGTGAATAATAATCAATATATCCTCGTACGACGACCTTGCAATATTCCCAATGGACGCTTTCCGGCTTAAAACACTCACGGCCAGCCCCCTGAAACTAGTGGCTCGCGGACTGGTGGTACTGACTACGACGCCGCTTTTGATGATGCCGTTCCTTTTCTTTCTCCGGTCCGAATTCAACAAACCTATTCCGCCTGAAAAAATTAAGCTGTGGGTCATCCTGTCCGCACTCAGCTGGTTATTTTTGTTCGTTACGGATGTCTACTATGTCCTTGATTCCCGCCGCAAAACGATGTACCGGCAGTCGAGCGTGATGGGGATAAAATGGGATAGTGCCGGAATTAATTTTAACGATATTCTTCTGGTGGCCGTTACCGGGTACCGGGACGTCGCCAACAATCAAATGATAGTCTGGCATTACTCGGTGGTGGTGGTGCTGAAAAGTTCCGAAATTATGAGGCTGTCGGGTCTCAGCAAAGATTACGACCGCTGCCGGGCGGCCGCCGTGATGATGGCGGAGTTCCTGGATGTCGAATACAAACCGTCTGAACCGGAACACAGCCTCTTTGTCATCTGCGAAAAAGAGACGGGAGAATTGTTTACCGGTTTCAACCAGGCCTTCGTCCCGAGCCCCGAAATCAGCACGGAGATGCCGATCCTTAGTGTGCTCGGCAGTATAGGTGTCTTGATTTTTCTAAAGCTCATCCTGCCGTAAGGGAGTTCATCCGCGCCCCTAAAAATCCCTGTCCGGGTTATCCATTGTGCATCCAGCGCGCGCGGCCTGTCCGCTAAGTGTATGCAGGGTGAAGGCCACCGCTTCTTCGCTTCGCTTAAAACATGATTGTCATTGACTTTTACCCGATACCGGATTTTGGCATGGTTGTTGCTTTTCAATGAGGATAAAGAGATAATTGCAAAGGGATGGTGATGTTAATGAGACTGCCCAGGAAAAAAGCGGCCATTGTCACTTCGGCTATCGATACGTGGGTTGAAACAAATGTGATTTCCGGGGAAGAAGGCCAACGGCTTTCAGCGAGCGTCGAGGTGATGAGGTTCGATTGGAAAACACCTAATACCCTATCCTTGAGTTGATGAACTTGTTTCTATCGTCTTTTGATCCGGGTCAACGTGTCTTCTCAAACCATGCTTTTACAGTAGTAGCATTTGTATAAAACCTTTCCTCTGGATTCACAACCAGGCAGACACACCTCTCAGCACTCAGGTATGCAGTCAGATTTACTCAGGGCAATCAAGACAGACTGATACGGAGCTTCACACAGGCATAGGCTGCCTCTGATACCTTTTCCGATTGTGACAAGCCAAATGGATTGATTTGTGGGAATCAGATGGCTTTTTCTGTGTTTTGCAGTCGGGGTGTAGTCAAGGTGTAGTCAAATGGGCTTTTGTGGTCGTGGAAACCGCAAGGCCAGGAATAAGAAAAGCCCCATCAACTGGGGCTTCCCGTGGAGTGGGCCATGAAGGAATCGAACCTTCAACCTTCTGATTAAGAGTCAGCTGCTCTGCCTGGTTGAGCTAATGGCCCTTTTTAGCTTGAGTGTTGCTCAAGGTGTTCAACGTTTCTACCATATTTTAGGGTGGTTCGTCAAATTTTGGGGTGGGAAATTGAGTATCCTGGTATGGAGATATATAATGGTTAACGGAGGCGGTAGGTTGTGCGGGAGTTGGCCCGGTGGCGGAACGTGGAGCAGGGGGTTTGGTTGTCGTTTTTCTGCGTGGCGGGTAGCGCTCCTTATGTGTATCATTCGTATTTCATCCGTTTTTCTTCCGTTATCGAGGGCAAGATAGCCGGATTTGACACGTCCTGGATGCTGTCGGTTATCACCGGGTTTGATGTGCCGGTTTACCAGTTTATGATCAGGGATATGGTCTTGATCTTCCTGGCCTGCCTGCTCTGTGGAACGTGCGGGTTTGCTTGGGCGGCTTCCCGGGGGCTGGCTGGACTGGGGTCTCTTAGAGACGGTAAAAAGGATCTTCTCCGTATCGTCGGTTGGGCGCTGGTGTTTGATGTGGTCATGTTCCTGGTGCTCGACCGGCCGCTGGCCGTGAAGATGCCGTTTTTGTACCCATCCACCGTGGCCGGCCTCGTGGTGCTCATGCTGAAATCCGCCTGTTTCGAGGAGCTTATATTCAGGTTCGGGTTTCTGACCCTTCTGTACCGTCTCTACCCGAACCGGCATGTGGCGGTACTGCTCTCGTCGCTGCTGTTTGCTTTTGCCGCCGTCAAGACGTTCAGTTTCCTGGGACTTGATTACGGGTTCAATTACCTGACCGCTCTTTCCTTTGCCACCCGGCTGGCTTCGGGTCTGGCCCTGGGCTATGTCTACGTGTACAAGGGGCTCTATCCGGTCATGTTTTTCAGGATGCTCCTGGTGGCCCGGCTGGTTTTCTTGATTTGACAGGTTTCCCGTTCCGGGACTATACTTTAAGCAGAAGAATTGACATAATTTTTTGCTGCGCAAATGTTTGAATTATCCGGTCAGATAAAGGTCGAGGGGAAGGTTTTCATTGTCCATCCGCGAGTTCGCAAGTGAGCTGGAAACCCTTATCAGGGCCCGGTATTCCATTATCTATATCCTTTCCTGGGAAGAAGAACGGGTTTTAAAAATAATCAGCGAACTGGCCGTGAAGTTGAACAAAAAGGTGTATACCTGGTCCTATACCCGGGGACTCAACCCGCTGGCGAAATCGGAACGCTCAGCCGGCAAGATCAGCGAGTCGTCCCGTGACCCGCTGCAAGCTCTGACTGACGTGGTTGATTTTGTTGATCCCGCCATTTTCGTGTTTAACGATATACATCATTACATGAGAGACTCGGGGGTTAACAGGAAGATTCGCGAACTGGACGGATATCTGAAGAGCAGTTACAAATCTCTCATCATCCTGTCGCCGGTAATGAACATTCCCCCGGAGCTTCAGAAGAGCGTAACGGTCCTTGATTTTCCGCTGCCTGATGTGAGTGAACTCAACGATGTTTTGCAGAATATGATCCGGGAGCTCCAGGCGGGCAGTGAGGTGAAGATCAACCTCAAGCCCGGCGAAAAAGAAATGATTTTGAAGGCGGCGCTAGGTCTGACGCTTTCAGAGGCTGAGAACGTTCTGGCTAAAACGGTGATCCAGACCAAGGAGCTTTCGGCGGATAGTATTTCCGTCATCCTGTCCGAAAAAGAACAGATCGTGAAGAAATCAGGTGTGCTCGAGTATTACGCCGCCGAGGACCAGATGAACGATATCGGCGGTTTGGAGAACCTGAAAGCCTGGCTCAGAAAACGGGCTTTAGCGTTTACCGACGAGGCACGTGATTTCGGGCTGCCCTCACCCCGGGGGGCGCTTCTGATCGGGGTCCAGGGGTGCGGAAAAAGTCTCTGCGCCAAAGCGGTGTCGCAGCTCTGGAAGATGCCGCTTCTCAGGTTTGACGTGGGCCGTGTGTTTTCCAGCCTGGTAGGGTCTTCGGAGAGCAATATCAGGCAGGCCATAACCATCGCCGAGTCGGTGGCGCCGTCCATTCTCTGGGTGGACGAGATCGAGAAAGCTTTTTCCGGGATACAGAGTTCCGGGTTTTCCGACGCTGGCACTACCGCCCGGGTGCTGGGCACGTTTATCACCTGGCTGCAGGAGAAAAAGTCGCCGGTTTTTGTGATCGCCACCGCCAATCGGATCGATCTATTACCGCCAGAGCTTCTTAGAAAGGGCCGGTTGGACGAGATCTTCTTCGTGGATCTGCCGGGCGCGCGCGAGCGCAAGGAGATATTCGAGATCCATCTGCGCAAACGCAAGAAGATCTCCGCTATTTTCGATTTTCAGGCCCTGGCTGTTGCCACCGACGGATTCTCGGGTTCGGAGATCGAACAGGTGGTCATATCCGCCATGTTCGACGCGTTCGAGGCGGGGACGGAGCTTACTACCGCGCTGCTGATCAAGAACGCCAGGGATACCGTGCCGCTTTCCGTCACCATGAGCAGCCAGATCGACGCGCTCAGGAAATGGGCGGGTTCTCGGGCGCGGCCGGCCAGTTGACGGAGCAGTCGCCCAAAGTAGCGCAACTCAGGCCGGATGGAAGGTCCCGAGGAAGATAGGGAAGGTGAATGGACATGTCCGGAATCATTTGTATAACTCCCTTGATTGCTGTTTCGGGGGTGGCTGGCTGGGCGATATACGGTGCCGCCATCGCCGCCGCTGCCGCCGGTCTGGGGCTCCAGGTTTTGGCCGATAAACAGGAAACCGACGCGGCTGAATCCCAACCTCTCAGCAACACGGTCCAGATCCCGATAGATACCGCCAAGGTGGTCGAGCAGTCTCTTCAGCGCAACGAGCGAATTGTCGTGAAAGACGAGAATATAGAGATCGCTTTCATCAAGAATCCACGCGGTGACTGCCGGGTTGAAGTGACGGGTGAGGAACTCAGTTGCGAGGAGCTTAAGCGGCGCGGTGAAAAGGTGGTTAAACGGGTAAACCAGGAGTACGCCAGGATACGGGTCAAGCAAGAGCTCAAGAAAAAAGGTTTTATCCTGGAAAAGGAAGATGTGGACGAGGACGGGACCATCAGGTTGACCGTCGGTAAACGGCATTAATGAGGTGACGGGTTGTCCAGGTTCAAGTTTCTGGAATTTACCGATAAGAAGGCGCAAGGCACGGAAGAAGAGATTCCTCCGGCGGAGTTTACCGCCGATTATTTCTTCGAGAAGGCCCAGGCGCTTTTTCGGGAAGGACACTTCGAGAAGTCTCTCCGGCTTTTCTCCCGGACCCTGGAAGAGGATAACGACTACGACTCCGCCTGGGCTTGCCAGGCGTGGGCTTTGATCTATTTGGACGAACTGCCCGAGGCCGAGGTATGGACTGACCGGGGGTTGGGCAAGTTTCCGGATTCGCCGGAACTTCTCTCGTTAAAAGGGCTGCTTCTGGCCAGAAAACATGAGTTTACCGAAGCCATGGAGTTCTCCGACGGAGCGATTAACCAGGACGTCAGTTTTCCCGAGTCGGTCTGGCTGGCCCGGGGAGAGATACTCCTCATGGGTGGCAGTGGGAATGAGCGGCACTGTTTCCTGCGGGCCATCGATCTAAAACCTAAAGATTCGTTGGTGTTGATCAGGATCGGGCATATTTATTTGCAGTATGGGTATCCCGACCAGGCGCTGTCTTACCTGAACAAGGCCAAGACGCTGCCGTTCTCCGGGCACTGGCTGTGGCTCGTACTGGCCCGCTGCTACGAGCGTATGGAGGATAATGAAAAAGCTCTCAAGTATTACCGAAGCGCTGTCCGGGTCAGCCCTAATCTGCCCGATGCGACATCCGCGCTCAGGCGGCTGAAACCCCGGGGCCCCATCGACCGGTTGGTGGGGTCCGTGCTGCGAATGTTCGGCGGCAAAGGCGGTGCTGAAAATGTGTAAGTCCGAACGCGTTTCGCCGAGAACGGCTGATCGGGTAACAAGCGGGGAAAGGATTTTTACGTTATGCAGGATAAGATAACTCTGGATATCGAGATAGCTCCATCCGGTGAAACCAAAGTCCATGTTAAGGGGATGAAGGGTAAGAAATGCATGGACATAGCGGATCTTTTCAAAGACTTCCTGGGAGAAGTCAAGGATGTGAAACGGACGTCGGAGTACTATGAGCCGGAACAAGAATCGGAAATCAAAACCAGGTACTGATACTGATAAATCCGCTGTCGAGACCAGGTGCAAGGTTATCATCGACCCCGATGGTACCGTTTCGGTTACCCATTTCACCCGCGATTTTATGGATATCGCGAAAAAGCTCAATCCCAACGACAAAAGGTGGGACAAATTTGAAGAGTGAGTTCTATCCTCCTCGTAAAAAAGACCGTCCCCCGCCGCTACCCAGGGAACGGGTATGGGCGCGGTTCCGCCGCTTGCTCGGAGAAGTCAGCTCGGATTCTGTGAAAGCCCTGCTGCTGGACACGGCTTTAAAGTTAGGCTGGGTACTCTTCTACGCACTGCTGAATTTTATTCCCGGTCTGCATTACGTCAGGAAAAAAAGATATTCCCTGGGGTTGGCTTTGTTTCTGACCTTTGGCGTCATGATGGCCGTGGCGATCTATTGTTCCATACTTGAAAATTCGGTTTTCGTTTTCTATCAACTGTTTTTCTTCCATGTGATAGTTATGTATCTAGGGCTTAACGATGACCAGAAAACAAGATTTCCGGATAAAATGCACGTTTCCCGGTTCATGTTGTGGAGTGTCGCTGTCACGATAGTCAGTTTGTTTTATATCCAGGTGCAGGGTTATACCAAAAGTGCAGTCATCACCTATACAATCCAAAACGATGAGTATAGTCCTACCTTCGAGAGGGGGGACCTGATTCTCATCCATCCGTATCAGGA
The DNA here is from genome assembly GCA_964593455.1 of uncultured bacterium. Taxonomy (GTDB): domain Bacteria; phylum Muiribacteriota; class CAYSPT01; order CAYSPT01; family CAYSPT01; genus CAZQHK01. The sequence continues at coordinate 26,791 of CAZQHK010000015.1, read as the reverse complement.
CGGAGACGAACCTATCCGGAGTAGAAACATCGTGTTGTTTTCGTCCTATGTGCAAGGAGCCCGGTGGGGGGGGAGAAGGAGGCCTCTTATTCCGTACCGGCGTACCTATCAAGCCTTGGAACGGGTGCTGGCCGTCGCGGGGGATACCGTTTCGATGTCAGACGAACGTATCTTTGTTAACGACGAACAACTGGGTTCCGAGGCTCTTCCCCTGGTCGAGTATTCTCCGAACATAATAGAGGAGACCCTGGAGGTTCCGGTTGATTCCGTGATGGTTTTGTGCTCTTATAGACAGGTCAGAGATGGAGGAGAACACACAATCTCCAGGGTTATCATGTTAACGGGCATTGAAATAAAGGGACGGGCGGTGCGAATCCTCGGCCCATCCGCGCGAGCGAAAAAACTGCCATGAGAATCTCATATCTGTTGAGCTACGCCGTCATGCAGGGGGCGTCTGATCTTCACATCACCGTGGGGGTGCCGCCGCTGATCCGGGTCCACGGTGAACTGCAGACAATCAAGTACGACATTATCAGCCCGGAAGACTCGCGGGAGATGATGTATGAGGTGATGTCCGAGAGCCAGCGTGAACGGTTCGAGCAGCAAAAATACGTGGGTTTCTCCATGAGTATGGAAGATATCGGCCGGGTGCGGGCCAATATATACCACCAGCGCGGGTACGTGGAGGGGTGTTTCCGGATCGTTTCTTTAGAGATCCCCAAGTTGGAAGATCTGGGTTTGCCTGAGATGGCCATGGAATTCTGCCGCAAACCCCGGGGTTTGATCCTCGTCACCGGTCCTTCGGGATCGGGGAAGACCACCACTTTCAACGCCATGATCGATTTCATCAACCGCGAGCGCCGGGTCAAGATCGTGACCGTGGAAGATCCCATCGAGTATATCCACGGGCCCAAAAAAGGTTTCGTGGTCCAGCAGGAGGTGGGGACCGACGCGGTCTCTTTTGATGAAGCCCTGTACTGTATTCTGCGGATGGACCCCAATGTTATCGGGGTGGGAGAGCTGAGGTCTCTGGAGACCATCCAGATGGCGCTCACGGCGGCGGAGACGGGGCACCTGGTTATTGCCACGCTCCACACCCAGGATGCTCCCCAGACCGTCGAACGGTTGATCGATGTCTTTTCTCCGCACCAGCATGCCCAGGTCAGAATGCAGATGTCGATGTCCCTGCAGGGAGTCATCTGCCAGCTTCTGCTGCCACGGGTTTACAAAGAGGGAAGAGTGTTGGCGAGCGAGGTGATGATCGGCACCCAGGGAGTCAAGAACCTTATCAGGGAGAACAAGATCGAGCAGCTCCATACCTTGATCCAGACCGGCAGTGTTCAGGGTATGCAGACCATGGACAGGAGTCTGAGGGATCTCTACGAGCAGGGAATTATCACCTACAACACCGCCGTCAATCGGGCCAAGCATCCCCGGGAGATCACGGAAAAGAAGAGAAAACGCAAGGGTTCTGACGTCGATTGGTAAATTGGCCGGCCCGCTTACCTTACAATTTCTTGTTTCAAACCCGGATCGATGATTTTCCGATACCCCGCCCGCAGCCGGGATCTGGGCAAAATCCCCGGTTTTGATGTCTCTCGCAGCTAAAAGCGGCGGCCGCCATCAGGCCGTCTTCCAGTAGTCCGCAGTAGGAGCGCACCCAGAAAAGCGCCTTGCTCCAGGGATCGTATTTCCGCCAGTTGATGGGCCAGTCGTAATCGGTGTCGTAGATGCCGGCGATACCAGCAGCGATCTCGGCCGGTGAGTAGCCGGTTTCACGCAGGTGGAAACAGAGCGTCATGAGGTTGGTGGGGACCAGGAGCCAGGGATTTGGGTTTAACAAAGCCCCCTGCAGGCACGGCGGCAGGCGGTCTGCTTCCGGTAACGGTTTGGCGAGCTCTCGGTCGAGTTCCAACTGTTCCATATCGCGGTCCAGTGTCTGGTGAAAGCCGGCCAGGATCGAGGTTTGATACCTCTCGAAAAGCTTTATCCATCCTTTTGAGGAATGGGGAATGCTCGTACAGGTTTCAGCCGCGTACTCGGCGGCCAGATTCATGTCGGTGCAGATGGCGCACACGGCGGCGATATCCTGTTCCTGCCGGGGGATCACGATGGGTGGTTTAACCGTGTTGACGATGTCGCTGTCCACCGTGTGCACGTGGACCAGGTGTTTCTGGTGGGGAGTAAACGGCATCCGGATGGGACGCATATAAACGGGGTCGGCGTACTGGGTCAAGTCGAGTGATATCCCGTCCCGGGGATGATTGGGTTCACCCGGGGCCACGTCGGAGATAGTGAGCGGAAGCGGTGTGTGATCCGTGACCCGTCTCACGGCCTGGTGGCAGAGATAGGTGAGGATTCGCCCCAGACGCTCATACGCGTACCCGGTGTCGGCGGGTACCGGTTCGAGCCGTTTGATGTCGTTGGGTACCACCAGGTCGTATTTGGCCCTCAGTGACGGCGGCAGATACAGCGGTTTGCTCAAACAGTCCCAGGCGGCGGTGCCGCGCGGTAAAAATCCGATGAAGTGAAACCCGGAAGCGGTTATGTTCTTGAGTGCTCTGATCCCGTAGTGGTGATACAAGCTTTGCAGGGATTTGTACAGCGGTTCCATTCTCCGTAACTGGTCTTCCGGAAAATGGTACAGATCGGACAGGCCGTCGAGGTTGAAATACTCCACGTCCAAAACGGCCAGCAACCCGTTCGCGTCGAGCACGGACCGGAACATGTCGAGTCCCTCGTCCATCAGGGACTCTATGCCGGTGTTGGAGACCACCCGGACCGGGAGTGCGAAGCCGCTTTGTTTCAGGGATAATCCGAAGCCCACCAGGTAGCGCGAGGTCCAGGCGAGAGGATACCTCCAGTTTCCGCCGCAGTACTCGGCCAACCGGGAGCGGACCGCCTGATTTATGTAGAACCTGCGTATCGCTTCTATAATCATAGATGGTACTACCAATCTGTCACTAGTCGTTACCGGGACAGTCATTGTAACTTCAGCGGTAGAATTCGTCAACGCTATCTGGAAGTGTCTTATTTTGAGACACAGGTGAGTTGAAGTGTCTTGTTTTGCGTCGGTTATTCGGGTCTCGTTTTTCGTCTGTTCGTAGCCTCCCTATCCGGGTATCTCAATAATCAAGCTCAATTCCGTCTCGTTGTCAGGTATTAGTTTCTCACCTGGCACGCCGTACGCTTTGTACCAGTAAACAACCATTAAACGGAAAAGGAGGAATAACATGAAAGAGAACAGAGCGGATGGAATGCGGGAAGCTATCACAAAGATTACCAAACGGTTCGGCAAGGGGGCTATCATGCCGCTTGGGGGCAGTATGCACCACGGTGATATAGCGGTTATCCCCACCGGGTCCATCTGTCTCGACGCCGCTCTCGGCGTCGGGGGGCTGCCCCGGGGCCGGGTGATCGAAATATTCGGCCCGGAATCGTCCGGGAAGACAACCCTGGCCCTGCAGGCCCTCGCGGAGGCGCAAAAGGGTGGGGGTTCGGCTGCTTTTGTGGACGCCGAGCATGCTCTCGATCCTTCGTATTCCAGGAAACTCGGGGTGGACGTGGACCGGTTGCTGGTTTCGCAGCCGGGCTGTGGTGAAGAGGCCCTGGAGATCATGGACATCCTGGTGAGAAACAGGGCGGTGGACATGGTGGTTCTCGATTCCGTGGCTGCTCTCGTGCCCCGGGCGGAACTCGAAGGCGATATGGGGGCATCGCATGTCGGCCTGCAGGCCAGGTTGATGTCACAAGCGTTGAGGAAACTGACCGCTACCATCAACCGGTCAAAGACGGTAGTTATCTTTATCAACCAGATCAGGGAGAAGATCGGCGTGATGTTCGGTAGTCCGGAAACCACGAGCGGCGGCCGGGCGTTAAAGTTCTACTCGTCAATCCGGCTCGATATCCGGCGCCGTGAGATCTTGAAAGAAGCAGGTTTGGCAATCGGTAACCGGGTCCGGGTGAAGGTGGTCAAGAACAAGGTGGCCCCCCCGTTTCGGGAAGTTGAACTGGAAATAAGGTACGGATTGGGGATATGTCAAGAAGCGGATTTGCTGCAGGCCGCCGTTAACCGGGGTGTCGTTACCCAGCGGGGTTCATGGTTCTACTTCGGCAAAGAAAAGCTCAGCCGGGGGAAGGAAGGCACCTGGATGATACTACGGGATAAGCAGGATATCCGGAGTGAGGTTGAACGGCAGGTCAGGGAAACCTTGAAAGGTAATGGTCACGAAAATAAAACGGAGGCGGAGCCGAAAGGCTCCGCCCCGGTGGCGGCTTGAGTTTCAGATGGTGGTGTAATGCAGGCCGTAGTCGCTGTGTACCGGGCCCGCCGGAGTCTCGGTGTAGTGTCTCATCGGAGAAGTTTCACGCATGGTACGTGTCGGTGTGCGGCGGGGAGTGTCTTTCGGAAGAAGTAACTTTTCAACCTGCTCGACCTTCTCTTCCTGTTCGGTTAAGTTTACCTTACAGAAACCTACGTTGAACACCAGGGTGCCCAGGATTAAAATTATTGCTGTCAGCGTCAGTTTTCTCATGTGTTTTTTTCTCTCCTCGCTACGTATCGTTATCCCTAGTTATCTTCGGCATATTGATGAACCGACTTTAACCGAATCTTTCATAACACTCCTGCCGCGGCCACGGAGACTGGTGGAATACGAGGGCTGGTTCCATCTCATTTTCCTCCCGCTTGACAGCGTTACCGTGCTCATATATAATGTCCCCTCGTTTGTCTCCAGAATAGTAGGTGAAAGTAGTTGTCTATATTGTCTGGCTTGTTCCGTAAGGGGCCGCTATCTTTCCCCGGAGGAGTACATCCTCCCGAAATGAAGTCGCTCACGGCCGAGAAAGAGGTCCAGGTAGCGGAACTTCCGTCTGAAGTGGTTATCCCCCTTTCCCAGCATATCGGCTGGCCCAGTAAGGTTCTGGTAGAGGTGGGAGACAAGGTTTTAAGAGGACAGAAAATCGGCGAGGCGGGAGGTTTTATTTCCGCCGCCATACACGCCAGCATTTCAGGCACAGTCAAGTCTCTCGAACCGTTTATCCATCCTTCCGGCGGCAAGTCGGATGCGGTGATAATTACATCCGATGGAGAAGACAAACCGCACGAATCGTTGGTTGCGAGAACCGATGAAGAGATCGCGGCGCTCTCGGCAGAAGATATTCGGAACATAGTTCAGGAAGCCGGAATCGTCGGATTAGGCGGCGCGGCTTTCCCTACTCACGTAAAACTTTCTCCGCCACCCGATAAAAAGATAGAAAACCTCATCCTCAACGGAGCGGAATGCGAACCGTACCTGACATGCGATTACCGTGTCATGATGGAATACACCAGCGAAATTATCGGGGGGATCTTCCTGATCATGAAAGCCCTTGGTGTTTCCCGGGGCAGGATCGGGATAGAAATCAACAAACGCGCTGCCGGCAGGAAGTTCCTGGACCAGCTGGATACTATGGCCGACTCGAAAAATGATCTGGATCTTGAAGTAGTCCCCTTGTATGTCAAGTACCCGCAGGGTGCGGAAAAGAATCTCATCTACGCTCTTACCGGCCAGGAAGTTCCTTCCGGGGGGCTGCCCATGGACGTTGGCTGTGTGGTACAGAATGTCGGAACGGCTCTGGCTGTATGGGAAGCTGTTCGCTATAACAAGCCTTTGTATGAGAGAGTTATGACCATTACCGGATATGGAATTAAAACCCCGAGAAATCTCCTGGTCCGGGTGGGAACAATGTTTTCGGATCTCGTTAGGCAGTGCGGAGGATTCAGGGGTACTCCCGGGAAGATTATCTCAGGCGGACCGATGATGGGATTAGCCCAGTACACTACCGATTTCCCGGTTGTCAAAGGGACCTCGGGAGCAGTGGTGTTTCCGGTAGAAGTGGTCAAAGAGAGACAGGAGATGCCTTGTGTCCGGTGCGCCCGGTGCGTCGATGCCTGTCCGGCCTATCTCCTGCCCACGACATTGGCCCGGCTGGCGAAGAAAAGACGTTTCGAAGAGGCTGGAGATATGGGTTTGAACGACTGCGTGGAGTGCGGTTCCTGTACCTTTATCTGTCCGGCCAGGATCCCGATCGTCCAATGGATAAAACACGGCAAGATGGAGTTGAAAAATGCCAAAAGCTGAAGGTAAAGAAAAAGGAGCAGCCAAGAAGCAGGACCAGGCCCCGATTATTGTTGGACCTGCTCCTCACTTTTTCAGCCCTGTCTCCGTACCGAGGATGATGTGGGATGTCGTGCTGGCGCTCATTCCCGCTTTCGTCGCCGCGATTTATTTCTTTGGTATCCAGGCATTTTTGCACATATTGTCCGCCGTGCTAGCGGCGGTGGTGACCGAGTCTGTTTGTCTGCGGGTTTCCCGCCGTCCCGGATCAGTGCGTGACGGCAGTGCGGTTGTTACCGGTATGCTGATCGCGCTCTGCCTGCCCTCCCAGGTGCCGTACTGGATGTCGGCTCTCGGGGCAGTGGTGGCCATTGTCGTTGGAAAACATGTGTTTGGCGGTCTGGGACAGAATATCTTCAACCCGGCGCTGGTGGGCCGGGCCTTTCTCCTGGCCTCCTGGCCACAGCTCATGACTACCTGGAAAAAACCTGTTGCGGTCTTCGGCAGTGAACGCTGGTGGCGCCCGATCGATTCGATTACCACCGCGACGCCGCTGGCGATTATCAAGAAAGCTGGAGGATTTGCCGAGGGGGCTCTTTCCAAGCATGGCGAAGGACTTTGGGACCTCTTTCTCGGACATGTTGGAGGCTCTCTGGGAGAGACGTCGGTACTGGCTCTCCTGATCGGCGCGCTCTATCTTTTCTACCGTGGGCACATCACCTGGCATATTCCCATTGCGTATATCGGTACCGTTGGTGCGTTTGCCTTCTTGTTCATGGGAGATTCCTACTTCAGCCTGTACGCCATGATGTTTCACCTGTTCGCCGGTGGTTTGGTGCTGGGAGCGTTCTTCATGGCTACTGATCTGGTGACAACCCCGATTTCGCCGCTGGGGAGAGTGCTCTTCGGTGTGGGAGCGGGGTGTCTGACGTGCTTGATTCGGGCTTTCGGCGGTTATCCGGAGGGAGTATGTTATTCCATCTTGTTGATGAACACGGCCGGACCGCTCATTGATCGTCTGACGGTGCCCAGACGTTTCGGGGAGGTGCCTGATAAAAAATGAAAGACATAATCAAACTCGGAATTGTATTATGTCTCGTATCGACTCTTGCGGCGGTTGGCCTGGCGTCAACCTTCCGGATGACCGAACCGATAATCAAAGAAAACAAACGGCGTTCCACCGAAGAAGCGTACCGCAAAGTGCTCCCCGAGGCAGTGAAATTCGAGATGGTATCGGTACCGGTGACCGATTCCGGGATATTGTTACGGGCCCATCAGCTTGGACTGGCAGATAAAGATGAGGTCCAAACCGGTAAAGCCACGCTTACGTTCACCCTGGGATTAAAGCTGGGGATCAAGGAAAAACATGAACCCGCCGGGGTAGCGTTCGAAGTGGCTCCACAAGGGTACAGCGGCCCGATTTCCACTGTCGTCGGATTGGATATGGCCGGCTCTGTCATCGGTATCAATGTCATCCAACATACGGAAACACCGGGACTCGGTTCGAAGATGACCGAAATCAATATTGAGAAAGCGTCGGCACTCCAAAAGGACAATCCCCGGATTGAAGTTCGCAATCCGTGGTTCCAGGAGCAGTTCAAGGGGCATAGTCCCTATGAGTTGTTCCTCAAGATTGATGCGGTGCCCGAGAACATCGAGGGTTTGACGGATGAGAGCAGCGGTGCTAAATCTCCCAGCGGGCCTATGGATGCCAGTACGACGGCCACACAGTCGGTACAGCCAGCTGAGCCCGGGGTTCCCCGCGGAACTATCGACGCGATAACAGCAGCCACGATTTCGTCCCGGGCAGCGACCAATGGCATCCGCAAGGCTTGTGTACTCTGGTTAAACCTGAAAAATGAAGCATTCATTAATTTTTCTAAAAAAACAGTAGTTGATTCAAAATAGAGGACAGGAGGGCAGGAACGTGAGGGTAGTTCAAGAGTTTTCCAAGGGACTGTTCAAAGAGAACCCGGTCTTTCGGTTATTGCTGGGACTTTGTCCTACCCTGGCGGTTACTGCTTCTGTCCGTAACGGTATCGGGATGGGGCTGGCCGCAACCTTCGTGCTCGTTGCCTCGAATTTCATGGTTTCCATGGTAACGGTGATTCTGCGGCTTTGTTTCTCCGAGGAGACCTTCAAGAAAATCCAGAAGATACGGATCCCCATTTTTATCATCGTTATCGCCACGTTCGTGACCATCATCGATCTGGCGATGGCCGCTTACTATCCCGAACTCCACAAAGAGCTGGGCATCTTCGTCCCGCTGATCGTGGTCAATTGTATTATCCTGGGCCGGGCCGAAGCGTTTGCTTCCAAGAATAATCCGTTCATGTCGGTGGTGGATGGTATCGGGATGGGGCTGGGATTCACGTTGTCTCTGTCACTCATCGGGTTTATCCGGGAAATGATGGGCAGCGGAACCGTGCTGATGGGGACGCCGGCCATGTTCAAACCGTTCGGCGGAGGCTTCCAACCGGCCCTGTTGATGGTCCTTCCCCCCGGGGCGTTTCTGTCGCTGGGGCTTTTACTTGGATTAATTAACAACCTGGTCAGAAGGGGGAATAAGCGATGAAGGAAGCCATACTTATTTTCCTGTCGGCTATTTTCATAAACAATTTTGTTCTGAACCGTTTTTTGGGGTTGTGCCCGTTTCTCGGAGTATCACAGAAACTGAAAACCTCAACCGGTATGGGAGTAGCGGTCATGTTCGTCATGACGCTGGCTTCCATTATTACCTGGGCGCTCGAGCGTTTTATCCTGGTTCCGTTTGAAATTCAATATCTGCGAACCATCAGCTTTATCCTGGTTATAGCTTCCCTGGTCCAATTCGTGGAGATGGTCATACAGAAAACATCGCCGGCTTTATATCAAGCGCTGGGAATTTTTCTGCCGTTGATTACGACTAACTGTGCCGTGCTGGGAGTAGCTCTGCTGAATATTACGGCCGGGTATAGTTTTCTGCTGACAGTAGTCCATACCCTGGGCGCTTCTATCGGTTTTATTCTGGCTTTGCTGTTGATGGCCGGTATCAGGGAAGAATTGCAGCTCGGAGATCCACCGGCCTGCATGGAGGGTGCTCCACTTTCTTTTGTGGTGGCCGGTCTGATGGCTATCGCTTTTTCCGGGTTTGCCGGGATGATGTAGAGAGGAAGATCACAGAATGCTGGCCGCTGTACTGACCCTGGCTGTTCTGGGGGGAATCTTTGGGATCGGGCTTGGAATAGCCCAACGGAAGTTTGCCGTCCACAAAGACCCAAAGGTAGAACAGGTTGAGGGATTGCTTCCTCAAGCCAATTGCGGCGCGTGTGGTTTCACCGGATGCAGTCTTTTTGCCGAGGCGGTGGTCGGTGATTCCTCCCTCTTACCGAAATGTATTCCCGGCCAGGGAGCGTCGGCTGCCATTGCCGCTGTTCTGGGGGTTGAAGCCGGCGATGCGATGACGCGGGTGGTGGCCCGCCTGGTCTGTCGCGGCAGCCGGATAAAAGCCAAAAGCAAGTACACGTATACCGGTATCGAAGACTGCCTGGCGGCTATGCAGATGTTCGATGGCCCAAAAGAGTGCCGGTTGGGCTGTCTGGGACTCGGCCGCTGCGCCGCGGTTTGCCCTTTCGGAGCTATTGTCATGAATGAAAATGGTTTGCCCGATATCGATCCGGACTTGTGTACGGGATGCGGTAAATGTATTGAAGGCTGCCCTCGTAACGTGCTTGTCCTGATGCCTCCGGACCGCAAGATTGTGGTTGCTTGCCGGTCGACAGAAAAAGGGAAAATTGTTATCAAGGCCTGCAAGGTTGGTTGTATCGGTTGCGGCAAATGTGCAAAAGTATGTCCCACAGAGGCGATAAAGGTGGACAATAAACTGGCGGTAATAGATTATGCCGGGTGTGTTGAGTGTGGGGCTTGCGTGGCTGCTTGTCCCACGAAAGCCATCGTATTTGAAGTCCCGCCCAACCGGATGGCGACTATCGATCCGGAAACCTGTACCGGCTGTACGCTGTGCGCCAGGAGTTGTCCCTTGAAAGCCATCACTGGAGAGAAGAAGGAAGCGCACGTAATCGATTTCGAAAAATGTGTCGGCTGCGGTATTTGCGTGGACAAGTGTCCCAAGGAATCCATAAAACTCTGTTCACGGACCACTAATATTTCTACATAGGATGTTTCCTATTATGACCGACAAACAGCATGAGGCGCTGTTCTATGATTCCCTTGAAGGAGAAAAAGTTCACTGTTTGTTGTGTCCTCATTTGTGCAAAATCAGTGTTGGTAAAACCGGTTGTTGCGGAGTACGTAAAAATGTTGGCGGTAAACTGGTAGCGCTCACCTATGAGAAAGTAACCTCTTTCAGCATCGATCCTATCGAAAAAAAGCCACTCTATCATTTTTATCCCGGGACGGAAATACTGTCGGTGGGAACAGTTGGTTGTAATTTAAAATGCTACTTCTGTCAGAATTGGGAGATATCTCAGGCCGGCGCCACGCTGCACACACTTTCTGTGGATCAGCTGGTTTCCTCGGTGGATAAGGAAAGAAGCCTGGGGGTCGCCTTCACCTATAATGAGCCGATGATCTGGATCGAATACCTCATTGACTGTGCCCGGTTACTGAAGGAAAAAGGGATTAAAATAGTGCTCGTCACCAACGGGTATGTTAATCCCGAACCTTTGGAACAAATTCTGCTGCTGATAGATGCCATGAACATCGATCTCAAAGCCTTCGATAACAGTTTCTACGAGCGTCATTGCGGCGGTTCGCTGGCGCCGGTGCTCGACACCATAAAGATGGCCCATGAAAAGGTACATCTGGAAATTACCAACCTGCTTATTCCTACCCTGAACGACAGCAAGGAACATATCAATAAAATGATTGACTGGCTGGCTAATGTCAGCAAGGAAATCCCGCTTCATTTCTCCCGGTATTTCCCTCACTATAAAGCGAGCATGCCGCCTACTTCGGTGGACTCCCTGGTACGGGCTCGGGAAATGGCCCTGAAAAAGCTTGATTATGTATACCTGGGCAATATCATGGACGTGACCGCTAACACCACTTTCTGTCCCTCTTGCGGACAGGCTCTTATCGAGCGGGCAGGGTATTCCGTTATCTGCAACCTCGATGAGAAAAAATGTCCCCATTGTGGTTCAGAGATCAATCTCGTGATATAATTGGGTCCGTAAAATGCCGTGGTTTTCTACTGCGGCTTGCAACTGAATCCATCTGCTGTGTTGCGCTCGGGCGGCTGTCCTCGATGTGGCTTGGCCACATCTCCGGGAGCCTTGGTCGCGCGCCTGGCAGATGAATCCATTTGCTTCGCCTCGTTACGAAAACCACGGCATTTTACGGGCCCTGATGCTAATAAGGGCGTTTAGCGCGAGGGCCTGGTGGTTTAAAAAAGGGCGTTTAGCACTGGGGCCTGGTTTTCTACTATATATAGAAACAATTACAAGGGGGCGTTTGACGTGGGTGGTTCGAAGCGAAGTCGGGACTACGATTGGGGAGATTATTCCGAGAAAGGTGATCGGATAATCGCCGTTCTAGGGTGGATCGTTGTTCTTCTCATTACCTTGTATGCAGGAATCTATTTTGGGCGGCAGACGAGAGACCGCGCCCGTTATCCCGGCCGGCAAACTCCTGTCGAAGTGAGCAGTGTTCAACAGGTTGAGCCTGTTCTTACTCCACCGGAGCCGGTATCCGTTTCCACACCTGCTCCGGTTCCGGTGGAACCGAAACCGGTCAAGCAGCCCGCACCGGCGCCGCCGCCGGTACAGCCGGTGGTTAAGCCTGCTCCCGATAAAGCTGTTTCTCCCGCTCCGGTGCCGGCCATACCGGCCACGGCGGCGGAAGAAGGTTTTTCCGTACAGGTAGGAGCGTTCGGTCAGGCTGAGAACGCGAACAACTTGAAGACCATGCTGGAGAAAAAAGGATTTACGGTCAACGTTTTCGGGCCGGAAAAGCCTAATGGACTCTACCGTGTTCGAGTCGGCAGCTACGTATCGAGGGAAGAGGCGGAGAAAGCCGAAGGAGTACTGAAGGACCTGGTCCAGCAGACTCTGGTAGTTAAAAACGTTCCGAGGCGATAGGAGTGAAAGGCTCTTCCCCGGTTGTAACCGCATGCCTTATCTGGTTGTCCGTAATAAGCTCCGCTCTGGCTTTGAATGATATTGATCTTTCCCGTGCCAAGCAGCCTTCTTCAATTGCTTCTTCTCCAGGAGGCCAGATATACATTATTGACAAATCCACTACGGGAGTACTCGAGCTTGGCCCCGATGGGGTTATTAAAACCAGTGCTTTGTATAAAGGATTTTTGAATCGTCCCCGGGATATCGCCTGCCGGGGAAAGGATATCGTGGTGCTCGATGGAACCGATATCTGGTACCTGGATACGGGTGGAAGGCTACAGGAAAGCCTGTCCTTGTCAGGCCTGGGTCTTAAATCTCCACGGGCGTTTTGTCTGGATAATCTGGGATTTACCTACGTAACCGATACCGTTTCCTCATCGGTGTATAAGATTGATCCCGAGGGAAAAGTAGTAGTCTGGATCGGACGGTGGGGCTCGGAGACCGGTTCTTTTGTTACTCCGGTGGATGTGGTGGTTGACCGGGAACGAAATTTTTATGTGGCTGATTGGGATCTGTCCCGGGTACAGAAATTCGATCCCATGGGACGATTTGTCATGACTGTAGGCGAGGCCGGCGAAGGTCCCGGGCTGTTCAAAAAGATCTCGGCCATAGCCGTGGACGAATCGGGCCAGCTCCTGGTAGCAGATTATTTTGACCGGAAAGTTCAAGTGTTCTTTCCCGATGGTTCCTATCGCGGCAGCATTGCGGATGTCGGTTTGCCGGCAGACATCATGCTGCTGGAAGGAGTCCTTTATGTTCTTGATATTCAGAGTAATAGTCTCCGGCGCTTCAGTCTGGACCATCTTTCCGTTGAAGTAGCTGAATCGTCGGCGGACACATCCGGCCATGATGATTCCGGCCCGGCCAAGCCGCAACCTGTGGCCGGAGTTACCCGGGAAACCGTTTCCGTAGACGAAGCTATCCCGGAAAGCGTGCCGGGAGAACGGGAACCGGAAGTTGCGAAGACTGCTGAGTTGACCGCCGGCGCCCTGTCCTCCGACAACTCGTTACCGGCACTTGATGATGACGTTAAAGATAGTTCGGCGCCGCCGCCCGATACGTCTCCCGGCCAGGTGGGGTACCGGGTCTCTCTCGCGGGCGAACGGAAAATATACGCGGTTGATATCCGAAAACTCGAACTGCTGCCGGGCGGCGCCCGCAGTGCGGAACTTGAGTTTACGCCTATCCCAAAGGAAAAACTGTTTCCCAGAAGTTTTCGCGTTTATGAAGACCGTGTAATGAGAAAGGTTATAACCGTTCAGGAGCAGGCCCAGGGTGTAATCAGGCTCGGTTACAGCGGGGGTGCGAGCGGTCGACTGCCGGACAGTTTGATCGTGATCGTGAGCGAGGGGCAGCGAGTTGGCAAGGGAACATGGAAACGTGTTCAGGACAAGGAGTAAGGCAAATTGAAACTTAGCGGACGTACCAGGAGAAAGATAACGGACAACGTCGTATCTTATCTCTACCTGCTGCCATTTCTCGTGGTTTTTGCCGTGTTTCTTGGTTATCCGATTATTTATTCTCTCTTTCTCTCGTTTCATAAGACAAGTATTTACTCGGACTGGTACAATATTTTCGGGGATATGCAGTGGTGCGGATTAAGCAATTACGTGACCCTGCTGACCGCTGACGCGGAGCTCTGGTGGTCGCTGGTGGTGACGCTGCTCTATGCCGCCCTGACCATTCCTGCCGGAATAGCTCTGTCGCTGTTGTTGGCGGTCCTGCTGAACAACAAGCTTCCCGGGCGATCGTTTTTCCGAAGCGCGTATTTTCTTCCGAACGTGCTTGATCTGCTGGTTGTGGGGATAATCTGGGTGCTGATCTACAGTCCCCGGTTCGGTCTCCTGGACGTCATGTTGAACAAAATCGGGATTACCTTCTTCTCCGATACGGGGTTCCTGGGGAACCCGTTGACGGCGCTTCCAGCCATCGCGCTGGCCATGGTACTTAAAGGCGCCGGGTTCGGGATGATCCTTTTCCTGACGGCCATCCAGAATATCTCGTCTTCCGTGTACGAGGCGGCGGAGGTAGACGGAGCCAGTTGGTGGGACCGGCTGCGGCACATCACCATTCCGCTGGTCAAACCCATCATCCTGTTCATGATCATTACCGGTGTGCTGGCTTCGCTCAATGCTTTCACCGAGATATACGCCATGACCAACGCTTCCGGTGGCCCGATTACACAGGTGTTCGGCCGGACGGTTGGAGCCACCAAACTGTCCGGATTCTACCTGTTCAAGACGTTCGAACGGGGACAGTACGGGTACGCTGCGGCAATCTCCTATCTGCTGCTCGTGATCGCCATGGTGATATCGTTTATCAATATTAAAGTTTTGCAAGAGAAGTAGGGGGGGGGATACCGATGGACGGCACGATAGGAAAAAACAAGCTGGTGACCTTCGTTCTGGTGGCGGTTTTATCAATCGGTGCGCTGTTTGTGCTGATGCCGCTTTTATGGATGTTATTGACCGCGATCAAACAGTCCGGACAGGCGCTGAAGTTCGAGTTCATCCCCCGGCGGGTCAAACTCAGTGATGTGGGAACCGTGGTGGTCACTGGCCGGACTCCGGACGTCGAGCCTTCTTCCGGCGGCAGTACCGGTGAGGTTCGCGTCGAGGGTGATACCATCATGTTCACTGTCTCCCCGCGTCTGGGAACACAGGCGGTATCAGCGCTGGTGTGGTCTTCAGGGAAGGACCCGGAGAACGACTCCGGACAGGAACTCGCGTTGAACGGTCCCTCGCTCGATGGCTCTTTCCATGGTACTCTGAGCGCCTTGCCGACGGGACGGTGTACGTACCGATTCCGGTACCGGCGGCGTTTCGCCACGGCGGTTGAGGACCTGTACACACTCGGAAATTTTAAAGAAATTTTGTTCAACAAGGATTTTCCGTTTGGACCCCAACTTGAATTCCCTGAAAAAAAGAGTTTTTTCAGTTATATTCAATATGGCCTCGGGGAAATTTTAAAATTCTATTTCGATTGGGTCATGAACTTTGAAAGGGAGAGCAAATTCAAACCGGGATTCTTTATCAACAGTGTCTGGGTGGCTTTCTGGAGCGCTTTTCTAACAACGCTCATCTGCACTATGGGCGGCTATGCGTTTGCCAAGAAAGAGTTTATGTTCCGTGACACATTGTTCATGGTGCTGCTTTCGGCCATGATGATTCCGGGGATGATGTTCATGGTGCCGCAGTTTGCGCTGGTGAGCACCTTCGGCTGGATTAACAAGTTCGCGGCGCTCATCATCCCTCACCTGGCCAACGTGTTCGGGTTGTTTCTCATGCGGCAGTATATAAAGACCATTCCCGATTCGCTTTTCGAAGCGGCCCGGCTCGATGGGGCTTCCGAGTTCCAGCAGTTCAAGATGATCGTCATTCCATTGTCGCTGCCGATTATCATCACCCTGTTCCTGTTGACGTTCCTGGGGCAGTGGTCTAACTTTCTCTGGCAGCTTATCGTGACCACTCCCGAGTCGGCTATCAGGACTTTGCCGGTAGGCCTGGCCCTTTTCAAAGGGCAGTACGCCATCCGCTGGGAATCGATGATGGCCGGCGCCTGTTTCTCCATTATCCCCATCGCCCTGCTTTTCCTGTTTGCCCAACGCTTCTTCATCGAGGGCATGACGTCAGGTGCGGTTAAAGAATGAGTACGGTAGGAGGAATGGATTATATGGTGGCGAAAATGCGGTTTAAAACGGGTGGGGTTTTTCAGCTGCGATGGTCTTTGCCGGTGGCGATATCTCTATCTGTCTGCCTGCTTGCTGCCGGCTGCACTTCAGGAGATAAACCGGCTGACCAGTCCGGTAAAATAACTCTGAACCTGTGGGAGAACTACAACAACGAAGAACACGCGGTTTTTATAGAGATGATGAAGGGCTTTGAAGAGCAGTCCCGAGAGCTGGTAGGGCAGGAGGTAGAGCTCAATATAGGCCGGGTTCCGTTTGACGGGCTGCTGCCCCGGTTGAAGACAGCCTGCCAGACGGGAACCACTCCGGATATCGCCCGTGTCGACTGTGCCCATGTGGTGTCCCTGGCCTACGGTAAAGCAGTGGTTCCCCTGGACTCGTTGAGCACCTTCGAGGCCGCGGGTATCGATGAGCTACGTGAAGAGTTCGTGGAAGCGGCTTTCGATTCCAATGTCATCGACATCGTGACTGCCAGCGGGGAATGGGAACAGCATCTCTACGGGCTGCCCGATCAGACCACGTGTGTTGCCTTGTACTGGAACCGGGCCTTGTTTGCCGCTTCGGCGGCCGAGCTGGAGAAAGCCGGCCTGTCTCCGGACCGCCCGCCCGAAACCTGGACTGAGTTCGTGGAATACGGCAAGATTCTTACCAATCCGGTTCGTTCCCAATACGCTTTCGGTATGGATAACTCCCTGTGGTGGACCTTTCCCTTCTTTAATTCGTTCGGCGCCCGTTTTTTGAAACGACTTTCTTCAGGTAACCTGGCCTGTACGCTCAACGAGGAGCCGGGGGTTCAAGCGCTTTCCTACAAGGTAGATCTTTATAGAAGCAAATATGAGATAAAAGGAGCGAAAACCGGGATCGAGGCGGGTGCCTGGATGAGTGGTGCCATCAACGCTTCCCAGGGGTTTATCAACCAGAAGTATGCTATGATCCTGAGCGGTCCGTGGAACCTCAATACGTTCAAAGCGGCGGGGATCGATTTCGGGGTGGGGCTTATCCCGGCGGGACCGTCCGGAACCTCATCGAATGTCGGCGGCACCAACTTCGTGATTTTCAAGAGTGCTCAAAAAGCGGGTAAAGCGGAAGCTGCCCATGAAGTCTTGAAATATATCGCTTCCGAGGCTTACCAGCGTGAGTGGTGTCAGCGGTTGCAGCAGATACCGGTGATTAAATCCGTGTATGAGTCGGTAAACTTCAAGGATCTGCCCGAACTGGAGATGTTCATGAAACAGATGCTCACCGCGAAAGCCCGGCCCCGGATTCCTATGTACGACAAGCTCGAGGAGATCATCAACCCCGAGATGGAGTTGGCGCTTATCGGCAAGAAAACTCCGAAAGAATGCCTGGACGACGCCGTGGCCGGGATTGAGAAGGAAGTGCTTTCTTTAGTTAACCGGTGAGATCTATAGGATAGAGATAAGAAATCTTAAAGGATAATGAGATTAGCTCAAGCAAGGAGTGTAGAAAGTAAGGTAGGAGATTTTGAGAGTATTGGCGGTTGATCCGGGCCGGGGAAAATGCGGGCTGGCTGTGGTTGACGGGTCCGTCGTGCTGGAAGTGAACGTAGTGGACCGCTCCGATCTGCTTGATGAGGTGCAGAGTCTTAAAGATAAATATGTTCCTGATCTTCTCGTGGTAGGAAACAGCACTGGGTCGCGTCTGGTAGTGGAAGAACTCGCGAGCCTGTTTCCCGAAGACCGGGTCCGCCTGGTGGATGAACGGGAATCCACCCTGGAAGGTCGCCGCCGCTATTTTCAGGAGCACCCACCCAGGGGGTTGTGGCGCCTGGTCCCCCTTTCGCTGCGCTATCCCCC
The DNA here is from genome assembly GCA_964593455.1 of uncultured bacterium. Classification (GTDB taxonomy): domain Bacteria; phylum Muiribacteriota; class CAYSPT01; order CAYSPT01; family CAYSPT01; genus CAZQHK01. The sequence goes on along the minus strand of CAZQHK010000015.1, from coordinate 9,072 downwards.
TGAACCCTTCGATGATCTTGTGGCCGTGATTCTGGCGGAGCGTTTTTTTTCATCGCATATGTCTTAATAGTCTATCTTTATAGGCTTACTTTGCAGTTCCGGCCGGCCGGTCTTTCTGCCTTGACTTATTTAATATAATATTATATACTAAAAATCTGGCAGAGCCAGGTCGAGGAAAAAAATAAATAAAAAAACTTGACATAAAATTTAAGATGTGATAGTCTGTTGGTAGCAAACTTAAACTGGCTTCAACCGTTTGCCTTATGGCAGACCCGTTTTCTTGAAGAAAAGGTGGCAGAAAGGTGGTGAGCCCCGAGAGAACACCGGGAAATGGTCTTAGGCAGAAACGGTTAAGGAAGCACACGAGGGGAATGAGCATCGAAAAGGATTTTAATCCCACCTACGATGAAGCGAGGTAACCTGGAGGCTCGTACATTGCCGGGACACCAAATCCTATAAGTTGCACCGACCCCCCTCAAAACTACAAAATAAGTAAGGGGCAATAAGCATGAAGAAGTTAAGCGCAGTATTAGTATTAGCAGTATTAGTAGCATTCACCGCTCCGGTTCTGGCGAACCCGTTTTCGGACGTTCCGTTCAGCCACTGGGCCTATGACGCGGTAAAGAAACTCACGGAAAAGGGTATCATGACCGGCATGCCGGACGGTACCTTCAAAGGCGAAAAGGGTGTATCCCGTTACGAGTTGGCCGTTACACTGGCCAGAGCTCTGGATAAAATGGGATCGCTCAAGGGCAGAGTAGATGTCACCGACATCAAAACTCTGGAAAAACTCACGGTTGAATTCGCAGACGAGCTGGCTCTGCTCGGCGTTAAAGTTACGGCGCTCGAGGATGAGTTGCAGACCGTACGCGATGACATCGCGGTCATCAAAGCCGACGCTGGCAGCATGAAGGGTTGTAGCGGCGGTGGCGGCGGCGGAATCAGCATATCCGGCGACAGCCGGATCGCCATTGACAATCTGAAGTTTGAGGAAGATACCACGGATGACGATCTGAACACGTACTACCAGATCGGCCTCAACTTCTCAGCTAATATCGATGAAGACATCAGCACCTTCTTCCGGGTCGTCAACGACGAGCTGGTAGGAGATGAATTTGGTGAGAACATTCAGGGCAGCTCTTTTTTCATGAGCCTGGCCTACGTCGACATCAAGAGCTTCTTCGACCTGGGCGATGTCCGGATCGGCCGTCAGTTTGTTGCGGTCGGTAACAGCATCGCTCTTGACGACAAGCTCGACTCCATCACCTTCGACAAAGATATCGACCAGCTGGGTGTCACTCTCTTCTTCGCCGACCAGGCGGATCTTGGCGGTCCCGCTGGTGATAGGGATGGCTTTGACATGAAGGGTATCGACCTGAAATACGCCATCGGCGACCACGATGCCGAGTTCTACTTCATTCAGCAAGGCAACGAGGGTGCCGGCGCCACCGACCCGACCAACCTGGGTTTCGCCCTGGCTGGCGGCCTGGTGGAGGAAATCGATTATCTTCTTGAGTTTGGTAGTTCCGATAATGATGCGGCCGCCGCTGCTCGCGATGGTAGCTTCCTGCTGACCGGACTGGCCTGGGACTTCACCGACAAACTTGGTATCGACATCTTGTACGGAAAGGGTGACGAGGACTACGACGCCATCGGCGTTTACTATCACAACACCCACAAAGGCATGTTCGGTAACATGGCTGCCGGTTACGGCACAACCAATGGTGAAGGAACCACCAACACCACCGGTTCCCTCCAGGGTATCAAGGACATCATGGTCACCCTGAGTTCCGAGCTGTCTGAGAAGACTGATGGTTGCTTGATTTACGAAAAGGTCGAGACTAACGAGACCGATGCCGCCATCGCTACATCGGCGCCTGAGTACAAGCGTCTGACCATCGGGCTGGACCACCAGTACGCGCCGAACACATCGCTCGGACTGCGTTACGACACGGTCGAGTACGATGTGGATGCCACCGACACCACGGCTAACGCCGGCGGTTGGAATCGCATCCGGGTCGAGCTGCAGGTTAAGTTCTAAGGGACTTTGCCTGACGCTTACGCTTAAAGCAAAAAAAATCCCCGGGCTTTCGAGCCCGGGGATTTTTCTTTGTCCCATCTCCCACTTTGTCGAAGTGACATAACAAAAGTGTAAGGTATAAATTCAATAGATGGCTCCCGTGCAAAAACTAAGTTTAAGCCAGCACCAAACCTCGGCTGGACCGGCCAGCCGCTCAAGAAGCCAGGCTCAATTCAGCCCCTTCATATACTCCAAAGTCGATCTTTTTCTTGAATATGGTCAACATGGACGAAAAAAGAGTGAAAATACCCTCAGAAATTGATGAAACCGTATCTGCGACAGCCGCATCAAGAGATTCAGCCAGTCTTTCCCCAACGTAAGCCGCTATCCGCTTGAAGTTGATTCCCATTGCCTTCAGGATCAGCCTGTGTCGGCTCTTTCGCAATCCCCGGACCTTGAGCTTGCCGTTAAACATGCTTCGCTTGAACTGGCTTATGGTACCTTCAACCGCCGGTCGCAACCGGCATTTCTGCCGGTAATCGTCTTCACTCAACTGCTGACGCCGCCGGGCCAGAACAGCCTGTCTGTCATTGTAGAGAAGACTGTAAAACTTCTTCATTTTCCTGACACGGCACATCGCCAACAGCGGGCATCGTCGACACGTTTCAAGGGGGAAATGAGCAACGTGCCTGCCAGTCTCCGGGTTGTAGCTGTAATAGTTAGGGATATATAGCCGGCCGGACAGGCAATAACCTTGTTTTCATCGTCAAACCGCAACCCCCTCAGCGGGGTCTTCTCATCCGACTCCTTACGTCCCCTTATCTCCGTGGGCACCAGGGTGACACCGGCTTCTTCACAAGCCTTTTCGGAGGTTTTCCCGCTGTAGGCGGCATCGGTGATCATTTCCTCGACACCGGTACGCTCCTGTATCTCCGGGATCCGCTCGGCAAGCATCTGTTCGTCAGACACGTTGTTCGGTTCTACGGCAACCTCCATGATCAGCTGAAGCGGCGAATCATCCGAGCAGGTTTCCGACACGTTGAGAACATACACCCTTTGCTTTCCTTCTTGCCTTTCTTGCGGTAGGTGGCCTCGTCGTCCGCCGGGTTCTGGAGGGAACCGGAGTTTATATCCTTGTTGGCTTTCGGCTCTATCTCTGTCGTATCCCCATCTGCCTTGATATCGTATTGTTCCATCAGTACCCGGCCCACATGGCGGTAACTTTTCAAACCGTTGATCCGGTCGTCATCCTTGTAAGCTTCGTGAAGATCAAAAAGCAGCTCTCCGACCTTCTTCAGGTGCTCTTCGACTTGTTCCCGCTTCAGGCGATAGGTAATGTGATCGGCTTCACTTTCCACATACTCGCCCAGGCGGGTTTGACAACGATTTTGTTCTGTTGCCGGCAGGTCGCGGTAGAGGTTCTGGAGCACCTTCACCAGAAGCTCCAGCTTGGTCATTTTCTTGATAAATGATCCCACCAGGCTGGAGTCCATCCGCTGGAGTTTGGTGTTGACGCCAAAGCACGCGGCGGCATCATCGGCCAGGGCTTGGAACTCTTCTTCAAGCAGGTTTCGTCCGGTCGCTGCCTCGTACTCCAGTAGGCGGTTTCTTATGTAGTTTAACGTACGCCGGCAAACGCTCAGCTCGCCCAGCCCCTCCAGACCGAGAGCGTGAGCAAATAGATAGTTGAAATGAAACTGCTCCAGAAGCTCTTCGTCGGTGAGATCAAAAAGCTCCTTCAACATTTCCAGGCTTACCCACACATTGACCGGGAAGTTGGGGCGGCTGGCAGTATCGCTGTATAAGACTGCAAAGCGCTGTTCATTTATCTTCAGGAAAATGTGCTCTCGAAAGGCCGGCGCCCAACTTTTCTGGAGCATGTTCTTCACGCCTTTTGATAGAAGCACATCCAGTCCATACATACTGACCTGAAGATGGTCTTTGTTTTTTCTGAACACTGTTTCCGCCATCCCTTTCAAAGGTTGCAATTTACTCCTTTGTCAGTTTACACTATGGATGGTTTGAGGACAATCCTTCGATCAGACCTTTTTGCACATGAGCCATAAATTCAATAGATGAAAAATATCTTCATTTTTGATAGAATAGGTTAACTATGAATAAAAGGGCCTATCGGATTGGCGGGGGTGGAAGGAGTCGAAGGTAGATGAAAATAAGTAAGGTATTTGCGATGGCTATGCTGGTGTTTTGGTTAGCAGGTCCGGTATTGGCCAATCCGTTTTCCGATCTCAAGCCTGGGCACTGGGCTTATGATGCGGTGAAGAGACTCGTGGACAAAGGTATCATGACCGGTCTGCCGGACAACTCGTTCCGGGGACAGAAGAACGTTACCAGGTACGAGGTGGCGGTCTGCCTCTCCCGCACCCTGGAGCAGGTCGGCGAAATGGCCCCGGCAGACAGAACCGAAGTCGACAGGCTGGTGGAGGAGTTCTTAGACGAGTTGGCTATGCTTGGTGTCCGGGTGGCTGTCATGGAAGATGAGATTCAATCCGTAAGTGACAACCTGACACTATTGAAGCAGCAGGAGAGGTCTGATACGAAAACTTCCGGCCGAATTAAAATCAGCGGTGATTCCTGGCTTCACATGGATAACCTGAAGTATGAAAATGACACAACGGATGACAATATAAATACTTATTACCAGATTGGTTTGAACGTCAGAGCGTCTGTCGATGATGATATTGACACGTTTGTCAGGATAGTAAACGAGGAACTGGTTGGAAACGAGTTGGGCGAAGACATTCAGGGCAGCACGGTGGATATTGACCTGGCTTACGTCAACATGATGAATTTCTTTGATGTTGGCGATATCCGGATCGGACGCCAGTTCGTGAAAGTCGGTCACAGTATTGTCCTGGACAACAAGCTCGATGCCATTACTGTAAGTCGGATGATCGAAGCGCTGGATCTGACCGTGTTGTTTGCTGACATGGATGATGCGGTTACCGGCGGAACGCATGATAGTGGATTTGCTCTGAAGGGCCTGGACATGAAATTCAGCATCGGAGATCACGGCGCTGAGTTTTACTACTTTATCAACTCCACCCCGACCCTGAACCCCAGTAATTACGGGTTTACTCTGGATGGGGTCCTGATTGATAAGGTCTGGTACCTGCTTGAGTACGGCCAGTCCGATCCTGATAACAATACCGTTGAGGGCTCTTTCTGGCTGAGCGGTATAGGTTGGGATTTCACCGACAAGATCGACATCGAGATCCTGTATGGCAAGGGTGATAATGAGTTTACCAACGTGGCCGGCAATGTCTACCACTGGCATCGGTATAAAGACATGTTTGGAAACATGGCTCTGGGAACACTTCCCGAAGGGCGTTCTTTTGCCACCGGATCTCTCACCGGAATCAAAGACGTGTTTTTTCTATTTGAGGTGGAACTTTCCGAAAAGACGTCCGGCACGGTCATCCATGAAACGGTGTCGGCCAATAAGAGCAATGTCGAGGGTTACCAGCGGATAACCATTGGGATAGACAACCACTACGCTCCAAACACAGCGATCGGACTGCGTTATGACACGGTCGAGTTCGATAATAATAATTACGCGCAGAACTCCGGCGGCTGGAACCGCATCCGGGTCGAGATGAGGGCTAAGTTCTAAAGAACAGTACCTAACGCTTAGACTAGCAAATAAAACCCCCGGACCTTTCGAGGCCCGGGGGTTTTTATTTTTTGTCTGGTTTCTGCACCCGCAGCGGCCGGTACCTCTCTCCAGGAAACGCTCACGGCTCCGCCATCCTGGCTGCGCCTCCGCTCAGGTCCCGTCAGGCTCGACGGCTTCCTGCCGTCTTGCCTGCCTATGTTCCTTACGAGAGGTGCCTGCCGCTGCTGTTTATAGAAGAAAAATAATAAATAATAAAAACTGGTTTGTTTTACGAAAGATCAGGGGTGTGGAAAGTGAGATAGGAGATGGAGATTTAACCCGGGCGGCGGCTGGTTCCTTCCTCCAAACGTGAGTGCTAACATTGAAGTGTGGCGGGAGTTGGGTGGTCCCGCCCTCAGACAAGAAGCGTGGAAAGTTAGTTCGGGTTCATGAGCATTGAGAGGCCGGCTTTGATTTTTGATGGTAGGCGGCGGATGTTGCCCATCTCGCGTATTACCCGCCGGGGGGTCATGTAGAATTTGCGGTAGACGGCGGCCATGAACTGGAGCAGGTCTTCCCGGGACAGGTGTTCTTTCCAGTAAGGGGTTTGATACCCGGGTTCCGGTTTGAGAACGAAGTCTCGCCAAAAGTCGGTGAATATCCCCTGCTTTATTCCCTGCGCGAAAACAGCGCTGCCGGGAAAGGGGGAGAGCATAGTCAGGTGCAGGTAATCCGGATTGATTCGTTTGATCAACTCCCAGGTGTCATCGAGGTCGGCCTGTTTCTGTCCGGGCAGTCCGACCATGAAATACGCCAGGGTGGAGATCCCGGTTTCGCGGGTCATCTCGAACGCCTTCTTTGCCTGGGCCACGGTGATCGATTTTCCGATTGCTTCCATCATCCGGTCGTTTCCCGCTTCCACCCCGTAGTGTATCCGGTCGCAGCCGGCCTGTTTGAGGTCATGCAGCATGCTTGCGGAAATCGTGTCGACCCGGGCTCGTATATCAAAGGTCACGTCGAGTTTCCGCCGCCTGATCTCACGGCAGATGTCTGCCACCCGGTCCGGTTGCACCGTGAAGGTGTCGTCGTAAATGAGAATTTCTGGTATCCCGAGCTTACGGCAGACCTCCATCTCATCGACCACGTTTGCCGCTGAGCGGGCCCGGAACTCTTTTCCCAGGTGCGGGCGGGAGCAGAAGGTGCAACGGTAGGGGCATCCTCTGCTGGTTACCATGGTAGTGATGGGAGAGTGACGGGCAATGACGGAACGGTACCGGGCCACCGGGGTTAGCTTTCGGGCTGGGAATGGAAGACTGTTAAGATCGGAACAAAGTTCCTGGTCAGGCGTGGTCACGATCTTTCCCCGGTGTTTGAAGCTGATTCCCCGGACGGAGGACAGGTCGACGTTATTTTGCAGATGTTCCAAAAGGTGAGTGAAAGTGTTTTCTCCCTCGCCTCTCACCAGGATATCAATCGACGAGTGGCTCAGAGTTTCAGCCTGGTAAAAGATGGTGTGAGGTCCGCCGAGCACTACCGGGACCGCGGGGAGTATAGTTTTTACCATAGAGGCGGTCCTGATGACGTCGGGCAGGGTGAGCGTCATGGCGTGGATACCAACCACGTCGGGGGTACGGGATACCAGGACGCGTCCTAGTTTCCGGTATCCAATCTGTTCAGCCTGGCAGTCCACTACCTCGATCCGATGTCCTTCGGCTTGAGCAGCAGACGCCACGTAGAGCAGGCCCAGCGGTGGATTAAATCCGCGTTCCCGATCGATAAAAGACGGATTATTGCCTTGAACCGTACCCCAGGCGGGCGGGTTGATCAGGAGCACTTTCACGGCCGTGTTATTGTCCTTCCTGGCTGTCACCCAGCCGCCGGCCGTGGACAATCAGGTCGGCCACCAACCCGATGAGCCCGATCTGCAGGCCCGAGAGAGAGAGCACGATGACCGTGATATCCATTACCTGTTCGAAACAAAAGTAACTGATCCACAGCAGGGAAAAACCGGAAAAGAGCAGTAAGAAAGCGATAGGTAGAAACACCCGTAGCGGGTTGAAATAGGTGATGGCTTTAAGGATCAGCAAGATGAAGTTAAGTGTGTCTCTGATGGGGCGTATCTTTGAACGCCCTTCCCGGGAATGATAGCTGATGGGCACAAACTCCACCTGGAAACCGTAGCTCAAGGAAGCCAGGGTGATGGTTGTGGTGAACGAAAAACCATCGGGTAAAATTGCCAGGAAGGCCACGGCGGCCCTCTTGCGAAAGACTCTCAACCCGGAGTTGAGATCTGGTATCCGGCGGCCGGTAAGATACTCCGCCAGGGTCTTGAGAAACCATTTGGCCGGACGCCTGATGAGCGGTATCTTCACCTCGCCTTTTTCCCGGCTGCCCACCACCATATCGGCCGTGTCCATAGCCTCCACCAGGTGGGAGAGCTCTTCCGGGTCATAGGTTCCGTCGGCATCGATGATCGCTACCAGCTCGGTCGCTGCGGCCCTGATCCCCGTTTTGAGCGCTGCCCCGTAACCCCGGTTTTCGGGATGCAGCAGGACCTTGATACGTTCTCCATGAGTTTGTTCCAGCCGGGTGAGCACGTCCCGGGTGCCGTCCGTTGAACCGTCGTCCACCACGATAATCAGTGGTTTAGCCGTCGCGTCAGCTGCTTTCTTATCCACCACGATAACCCGTTGTTCAAAGGTCAGATCCAGCAACTTTTCCACTGTTGCCGTAATGGCTTCTTCTTCGTTGTAAACAGGAACGACCACGGTCAGGTCTGTCGAAGTCATCGGAGCCTCTGTCTCTCCTTTCACCGGTTCAAGAAGTTCCGGCTCCAATATTATACCGCAAAGTAAACCAGTAACAAAGTCTCTCCTTCCCGCCTTGTGGCCTCGCCATAAACCACACTGCTTCGCTTACTATCCACCCAACACACGATCCACCTCACGCTCAGCGCTTTTGCAAAGCAAACAGCCGAGCGCAGGAAAGACAACCGTCCTCAAACTAATCTAAAGAGAAATATCGTTTTTAGAGATTGAGATAGTAAGCAAGCAGCGTAGAAAGAGGACCCTATGAGGTCCATCCGATCCTAGTCATCTTTCAAAACAAACCAGTAACAAAGCCCTTCCGTCCCACCCTGTGATCACGCAAAAACCACACCGCTCCGCTTACCATCCACCCAACACACGATCCACCTCACGCTCAGCGCTTTTGCAAAGCAAACAGCCGAGCAAAGAAACATACACCCGTATCCGAAGACATACCAAATGAAGCATCTTCCTATGAGCCTGATTGTTGAAGAAAAGTTACGTTGAGGTTCGGAGTCTCTGTACGAGGGCATAACCCGAACGGAGGCGCGCAAGCGCCGTGAGTGTCCCTCGGGAAGAGGCTCCGGGCCTCAACGGTAGATAGAAAAACAAAGACTCAAAGGAACCGGTTG
>CAZQHK010000014.1:0-107038 GCA_964593455.1 uncultured bacterium | reverse complement strand
AGTCGTTATCGGATCCGAGACCGTTCCTCCTCCTCCCATACCGCCGGTTGACGAGAATAATGAAGATATCGGTGACGGATACGAACAAGCATCACTTTGGTAAAAACTCTAACCCGTTTTAGCCGGGAGATCCTGACAGCAGGGTCCTCCCGGCCACTATTCTTAAACGGATTTTGATAAATCTAACCCCTAAACATTACACCCATCCTACTCGGACTACACGCAAAAGGAGAGACACGGACAATGAAACAACGAGCGCTGCTGATCGGTATTCTGACCGCGGTTCTGTTCTTGAACCCGGCCGCCGGGTTTGGCCTGAACAACCTCACTCTGGACAGTTACCTGATCATCGAAGCTTACTGGGAAAAACTGGAAACCTGGTACCAGGTTGAAGAGTATCCCTTCGAGAAGATATCGGAAATCGGCGAACTGGAACAGGCGTACATTGCCAAAGCCCGCCGGTACCGCGCCTTGTGTGAAGAAATGGCATCAACCGTACTAAAAGCCATGGAAAAAGGCGACCCGGTCCATTTGTTCGCCCTGTCAACGATCTATAAAGAGCTTGAACCCGTGCAAAAACGAGCCCTGGATCCTATCGTTCCCATAATCGTGGAAAAAATAACCACCGACGCGGTCAACGAATCGGGTGAACTCATATCGCTCATTCCCGAAGAGCACCGGGAAAACTTATATCATGAGTACTTCCCCGGGTACGGGGAAGGGGACCACCATTACCGGTACCGTAAAGGCCGTGAAACCAAACGGGAATTCTTAAGCTCCTTCTGGAAGACCGAACAGGAAGTTATCGAATCCACCGAGTACCGGGAGATGGTTATTAAGGCCTCGCTTCTCTCCCAACTCGAAGCGCAGGTGGAGTGCCTGAAGGTACTGAAACTTTTCGAGATCGAGATCAACGGCCAAATAGTAGCTGCCGCCAAGGTCAGTTTCCAGTTGAAGCACTCCCTGATTACGGAATGCCGACGCATGTACGCCAATAACAAGATCTGGTTCGAACTCTGGCGTAAAGACAAGCTCGACCTCTGGGGCGATGAGTACGAACTGTGTGGCGAGACCTACGAGTTCAAAGAGGAACCCGCCGGTGAAGAGAGCTCCATCACTACCGGTCTCCTCAACTAAACACCCTTCCATTTAAATCTACAACCTTGGAACTCAAATCCAGCCCCTATCGAAACACCGGTATGACACGGCCTCAGCCAGATGAGCCACCGAAACAGCCGGTGAATCTTCCAGGTCGGCAATGGTTCTGGCCACGCGGAGCACTTTGTGAAACGCGCGGGCCGAGAGTCCCAAACGTTCCAGAGAGTGACGCATGAAGATATCTCCATCCTGGGCAAGCCGGCAGTGTTCTTCCAGTTCCGCCTGATTCATGTTGGCATTGGTGCACATGATCTCCCGGTTCAACCGTTTTTTCTGCCGCTGTCTGGCAGTTAGCACCCGCTCCCGTATCTCCCGCGATCCTTCTCCTCGAACCCGGTTAAGCAGGTCGCCGGCAGCTGGCCGTGAAACCTCTACGTGGATATCGATCCGATCGAGCAGCGGCCCCGATATCCGGGACCGGTAACGGCGGACCCGGTAAGGATCACAGGTGCAGGTCTGCCCGGAATCAAGCAGGTAACCGCATGGACAAGGGTTGGCCGCCGACATGAGCAGAAACCGGGCCGGGTACCTGACGGTACCTAACACCCGCGATAAGATGATTTCACCTGACTCCAACGGTTCACGCAGACTTTCCAGAGCCGGCCGGTTGAACTCGGGTATCTCGTCTAAAAAGAGCACTCCCCGGTGGGCCAGGCTGACTTCACCCGGCATGGGTACACACCCTCCACCTACCAGGCCGGCCCGGCCAATAGTGTGATGCGGCGTTCTAAAGGGCCGGGCAAAGGGGGCCGGTTCCCCGCTTTGTAAAAGACCCGCTGCCGAGTAGATCTTGGTCACCTCGATCCACTCCTCCCGGCTCATAGCCGGCAGTATACCCGGGACCCTCCGGGCCAGCATGGTCTTTCCCGCCCCGGGAGTTCCCACCATCAAGACATTGTGGTTCCCGGCAGCGGCCACCTCCAGGGCCCGTTTCACCACCGCCTGCCCTCGCACATCGGCAAAATCAAGACCGTTTCCATCTTGTTCACAGACCACCAGACTATGTTCATCTCTTCGTTCGAGCTGTCCCTCTTCCTTGAGAAAGGCCACCACATCCGCCAGCGTGGCGGCGCAGAGCACCTCCATATCTCCCGCCGCCGCTGCTTCATCGCCATTTTCAGGAGGCACGATCACCGTATCAGCCAGTCCTTCTTTCAATGACGATACGATAGGCAGCACTCCCCGGCACGGTTGGAGCGTGCCGTCCAGGCGAAGTTCTCCGATATAGAGATACCGGGCCGCCCGCCCCGGATCCACCTGTCCCGTGGCCGCCAAAATACCTACTGCCAGAGATAGATCGAAAGACGGTCCCTCTTTTCGCGTATCTCCCGGCGCTAAGTTGGCTGTTATCCGCCCCAGGGGGAACTCGCATCCCGTGTGCTGGATGGCTGCCCGGATCCTCTCCCGGCTCTCCCGGATCGAGGCATCAGGGAGCCCCACGATGTTAAAGGCAGGCAGTCCCCGGGCGATGTTGATTTCTACACTAACCGGTTTCGCCTCGATACCCATGACCGCTCCCGTTAAAAGCTCTGCGTACTGAGATGTGTTCTGGTTCATCCTGATCACCCTTTCTGCCCGGAGAGAAAAGCATATCGTGTGCCAAACCGGGTGATAATACTTTAAACCGGCTAAGGATAAGGGATATGACAGGAGTGCTCGCACCAGGGAATAAACCAGATGACTCAAATTGAGACATGATGTTTCTCAATTTAAAACAACGTCTCGCGAAAGAAGATGATTTCAATCCGGATTCGCCAGCGCCGACCGAGATGGTTTTTTGTAACTATTGTCGCAGCCCGCCACTAAGAAACGTATGGAAATGGAGGGCTCAGTGTATGAAGCGATACCTTTACCACACTGCTCGTGCCTAGCACAGGGGACGGCGCCGAAGCCAGTGCGGCTGGACATACACTTACCGGTGGAAGGTGGGAGTTCCCGTCTTACAGTGGCCGATCCAAATGCACAAAGTCGGTCGTGGTCCGGATTCAGGGATGAAATAGGCCCTGATGAAGCAGGAACCGGAAGTAATCGTTGACCCTAAAGGAACGACGATGAACATGTCAATAGTTCAGCCAAGCCTGGAGCCGTAACAGGAAAGAGGATACGGAACCCTGGCCCCTTGATTTGAGCAACAACATCAAATCAAGGAGGTTGGGACATGAGCAGAAGAAATGAAAATGTCGGATTCCTGTGTGAGCAGTGCGGACAGGAGGTAGTACCGCTTGATAACGGAAGCTACCGGAATCACTGTCCGTTTTGCCTTTTTTCGAAGCATGTGGATATCGCGCCTGGCGACCGTTCAAGCGGATGCCGGGGATTGATGGAACCAGTCGGATTGAAGTTCAGGTCCGGAAAAGGTTTCCAGATCGTGCATCTTTGCAGAACATGCAGTGTTGAAAAGGTCAATCGTGTTGCGGATAATACGATACAACCGGATGATGTGGAAGAATTAGTCAGGATTTCATAAAACACCGTCTTTTCAATAGGCGGTGTTTTTCGTTGTCCCTCTGATAATGAGTGTAATATGATATGATTAATCAATTACCACAATTAATACAGGGACGTTGTGAAGCGTGATTAAGAATCATTGGACAGAACTCATCACTCGCGTAGTAAAACTTATCTGAATGCTATTCAGAAGTGTAGCGCTTCAGGAAGAGAAGCCCTGGTTAAATCTCGTAGCCGGCTTTTTTATGTCGCAGCTCCTGGTGCTGCATGAGAACGCCGAGCTTGTAATCGGCGTCAGCGGCGAAACGGTTCCAGTTCACACCTTCGATATAGTCGTTTTGTCCCTGAGCGATGCTCCTGTTGCTGCTGGATGTAAGAAAATTAATCATAGCGTTATCCTGATCGTCAAAATCATCGTCATTCATTAGAGGACAGAATTATATCACACAACTTATTTCAGAAGAACAGGTAGGTATGTTGCACGGCCCACAACACAATTGATAAAATTCCTCTTAAGGAGAAAAGAGCCAATGCCTGCTGATGAAGATTACCATTTTTCCCTGGAGTTCGAGGTGCGAGACTATGAATGCGATCTGCAAGGCATCGTCAATAACGCTGTTTACCAGAATTACCTGGAACATACCCGGCACCGGTTCTTGAAAACTATCGGGATCGATTTTGCCGAGTTTACCCGGCGGAATATCCACCTGGTGGTGACCCGGGCCGAACTCGACTACAAACATCCTTTGAAAAGCGGGGAGCGGTTCCGGGTGAGCCTGAATCTGGAACGACACTCCCGGCTTAGGTTCGTCTTCGTACAGAACATCCACCGTCAACCGGACAACAAGCTGATTGTCAAGGCCAGATTTATCGCCACCGCTCTTAATGAACGCGGAAAACCGTTCCTGCCGCCGGTGCTGGAACGAGCTCTCAACGGTGTTTAGAAGACTTACTCGGCGAACAGGATTTTCTCCATACCCAGTGTTAAACCGGGCCGCGAAGACACCTTCTTGACCGCCAGCAGGACCCCGGGCACATAACACTCCCGCCCGATGGTATCGTGGCGGATGGTCAGAGTTTCACCCGGACCGCCGAAGACCACCTCCTGGTGGGCACAGATGCCAGGAAGCCTGATAGAATGGACCTTTACGCCCTGGACATCATGTCCCCGGCCTGAACCGTCCAGGAGTTGACGGTCGTCTTTCTTGGAGATCGTCTCCGCCAGAAGAGCAGCGGTCCTGAGGGAGGTACCCGAAGGGGAGTCTTTTTTACCATCGTGATGCCGTTCTATAATCTCCACTGTACCAAAATGACGGGCCGCGGTACGGGAAAGTTCGATCATGAGCAGGGCCCCCAGCGAGAAATTTGGCGCGAGCACCACATTCTTTCCGGCGGCGCGAGCGGCTGTCTCGATATTTTCCAGAACATCGTCCGAAAATCCGGTAGTGCCCACCACCAGGTGACAGCCCGCCTCGAGCGCTTCGTTGATATGTTTTACTGCCGCCCCAGCCAGGGTGAAATCTACCACCACGTCAGGCGACACTTTCTGCAATACTTCGTTTAACGAGGCGCTGATACGCACACCGCAGGACTCAATTCCCGCCACCGATCCGGCGTCCTGTCCAATATCTTTAATATCCACCGCCGCCACCAGTTCGGTAGCGGGATCATTGACGACACCGGCCACCACTGCCCGGCCGACCCGCCCGGCGGCGCCGGTAACACAAACCTTGATACGTTGAGCTGGCATAAGCGTGCTCCTCAGTGTTGTTTCAGCCAGAACATCAGCGCTTCCAGGCCGTAAAGGTAGCCCATCATACCAAACCCGGCGATCACGCCGATACAGACCGGAGAGATCAAAGAATGGTGGCGGAACTCTTCCCGGGCGTAGATATTGCTCAGGTGCACTTCCACCGCCGGAATGGTAACAGCCTTGATAGCATCACGAAGACATACACTGGTGTGGGTTAGGCCGCCTGGATTAATCACCAGACCGGCTGAAATCGTCATCCCCCGATGGATAAAATCGATAATCTCGCCTTCGTGATTTGACTGAAAGAACGCGAGTTCTATAGACAGCCTTTTAGCCACCTTATCGAGCTCGTGGTGAATATCGTCCAGGGTGTCGTTCCCATAGAGATTCTGCTCCCGTTTGCCGAGCAGGTTGAGATTCGGTCCGTGGACCACCATGATTCTGTTCTTATCCATTGCCTTCAGCCCCTTTCCAGAAAAACCCGGAATACCCGTTCCATGGTTTTTACCGGTACATCTGATTGTATTTCGACGGTTCCGATACCGGTTGGTAATACTAATCGTAGCCCTCCATGGCGGTGTTTTTTATCAGCCGATACCGCTGCCAACACTTCGTCTGTCCTGACTTTCTTACCCTTGTTTCCCGACAGTCTAACCGGCAGACCGAAGGACTGTAACAGATTACACTGCTCAGTTACGTCTCGCTCGGAAAGAAGTCCCAATTCGTGAGCCAGTTCCGCGGCTGCACACATTCCCAGGCTTACCGCTTCGCCATGCGTAAGCGATCGATACCCCGCGGCTTTTTCCAATGCGTGCCCCAGGGTATGTCCGTAATTAAGCGTCATGCGGTAACCATGCTCTTGCTCGTCCCGGCCGACCACGTTCGCTTTGAGGGTGACACTCCGTTCGATAACCTCTGCCAGGATATCCGGATCTCGATTGGCAACGGTAGCTCGCCGGGCCCGCAGCAGCTCGAAAAACGTCCGGTCGAAGGCCACCGCCATCTTTACCACTTCCGCCAGACCGGAGCGATAGGTTCGCTCCGGCAGGGTCATGAGCGCCTCGGTGTCACACACAACCATCCAGGGCTGGTAAAACGTACCGACCAGGTTTTTGCCCTGAGGAAGGTTCACTCCCACTTTACCGCCCACAGAGGCGTCAACCTGGGACAGGAGCGTGGTGGGAAACTGTATCCATCGCATCCCCCGCATAAAAGTAGCGGCGGCGTACCCGGCCAGGTCACCCAACATGCCGCCCGAAAGGTTGATCACCAGGTCGTCTCGGTAGAACTGCCCCTGACAAAGCGCCCGGTACACCCCGGCGACGGTGGAAAGTGTTTTACGGCTCTCGCCGCGGCCCGAAAAGAGAGTACAGGTCGCCTCGACCGGGGAGTTATTCAGTGCTTCGAGCAACCGTTCGAGATGGAGACCGGCCACTTTTTTATCAGTTACGATCAGGCACTTCCCCGCCTGACCGGTCTCTTCGATCAGTCTCCCGGCGGTTGACAGCAGTCCCGGACCGATGACAACCCGATAGGTACGGCTGCCCGCCTCGATCTTGACTCGCCGCACAGCGGTTTTCGGCCTATTCATCGCCACCACTCGTTTCAATTTTCAAATACCGTTGCACCCGGGTTCAATCCGTTCTGACCAACAGTTTTACCGGCAGTGAGAGCCCGAAAAAAGCACAGCAATTCGCGGTCAATACCGCTGCCATCTCCCACGGATCGCGATTTTTCAGTGCGGCCAGTTTGTCTATCACGTGTTTCACCAGAGCCGGTTCATTCGTCCGCCGCCCCCTGAACGGCTCGGGGGTCAGATAAGGAGCATCGGTTTCAGGCAATAGACGGTTCGCGGGAACGTACTCCGCCACTTCCCGGGCCACAAGGCCGTTCTTAAACGTGACCGGCCCGCCTATAGAAATATACGCTCCCAGATCAAGATAGGTTCTGGCTTCCTGAACTCCCCCGGAAAAACAGTGGATAAGAACCCCCGCCCGGGGCCACATCTCTTTGAGGCATCCTTCGAGGTCTGCAAAAGCTTCCCGGCAGTGGACCACCACCGGAAGATTAAGACGCCCGGCCAGGTCAAGCTGCTCAAGAAAAGCTTTTTTCTGTCTGTCGTGGGATGGTCCGTCCCAATAGTAATCGAGTCCTATCTCCCCGACCGCTACCGCTTTTGGGTCTTCCAGAAGACGGGAGATTTCATCGGCAGTGTCTGTATCCCAGGTCTCGGCGTCATGGGGATGTACCCCGCAGTTGGCCCACACGATATCATGGAGGTTAGCCAGTTCTACCGCCTGCCGGCTTGACTCCAGATCGGAGCCCGGGTTGACAATAATGGTAAGACCGGCTTTCCCGGCCCCAGCTACGACTTCATTGCGCCTGCCGGCAAATTTTTCATCGTCCAGGTGCGCGTGAGCATCACAAAGCACGGGCGTGTCCAATTACTTGACCCTGGTGCCTACCGGTATATCCCGGTCCACTAAAAGAAGTCCCAGGTTTTCGCTGGTGCCGGCCGCCAACAACATACCACGCGACTCCACTCCCATGATACGGGCCGGTTTCAGGTTGGCCACCACCACGATCTTCCGGCCCACAAGCTGTTCCGGCGTATAGCATTTGGCGATACCCGCTACCAGTTGCCGGGGCTCATCTTCCCCAAGTGATATGGACAGCTGCAACAGGTTTCGGCTGTCCTTCACCGGCTCGGCTGTCAACACCTCAGCCACCCGCAGATCGACAGCCGAAAAATCTTCGATTGCAATTTCCGGCACCTGAGCTTGCGCTTTCTTCTTTTTCTGCCCGACCGGCGGCGCTTTTTTCTTCTTCCGGTCAAGACGGGGAAATACCGCCTGTCCTCCCTTGATCTCGATCGTACCTGTCAGGTAACCGAAATCGGCCTGTTCACCGCTCAGATCGCCGTCGGCCACCGGCGGTAACCCGAGTTGCTCCCGGAACAAGTTAGCGGCTGTTGGCAGAAACGGATAGACCAGGAGACTCACCAGTCTGAGCCCTTCCACCAAAGCATAGAGAACAGAGTCGAGCTCTGCTGCCTTTTTCTCTTTTTTCAGGGTCCATGGAGCGGCCTGGGTAACATAGAGGTTGAGCTCTCTAACCAATTTCCAGATTGCCTCTATGGCCCGGGAGAGCTGATAGTCAAGCATATTTTTCTTAACCGCCTCAACCACCGAAGCGGAGGTTTCAGGCAAGGTACCCCAGACATCCGACAACATAGCTCCGGCCTCGAGACGTCCCTGACGGTACTTCCTGATCAGACCCACTGTCCGGTTAAGCAGGTTGCCGAGATCGTTGGCCAGGTCGGCGTTGTACTTTTCCTCAAATCGTTGAAGGGAAAAATCTCCATCGGAAGTTGACGGTATTTCTTTAAGCAGGTAATACCTGAGCGCCTCGGTGCCATAGGTGTCAACGATATCCACCGGGTCCACCACGTTCCCCAGTGATTTGCCCATCTTTTGTCCTTCCGAAGTAATAAATCCGTGTACGAATATAGCTTTTGGCAGCTCCACCCCGGCGGAGAGCAATATCCCGGGCCAGATACCGGCATGGAACCGCAGGATATCCTTACCTATACAATGTACCTTGGCCGGCCAGAATTGCCGGTAGAGATCACTTTCATCGACATATCCCAACCCGGAAATATAATTACTAAGCGCGTCGCACCACACGTAGATTACCTGTGAAGGGTCGCCCGGAACAGGAATACCCCACTCGAGAGAAGTCTTCGGCCGTGAAAAACTAACATCCTTCAAGCCTTCCCGAGCTAATGACAGTATCTCGTTTTTGCGTTCTTCGGGGTGAATTTTCAGCTCGTCCGATTCGATCAACCGGGTGATCTCCTCACTGTACCTTGAAAGTTTGAAGAAATAGTTTTCCTCCGATACCTCTTTCAGATCCATCCCGGTATGAATGGGACATTTGCCGTCTTCCATATCACGGTCGGTCAAGAATTTCTCGCAACCTGCACAGTAGATCCCGGTGTATTTCTGTTTGTAGATATCGCCTTTGTCCGCCATGAGCTGCCAGAGTTTCTGGCATGCGGGCCAGTGACCTTCACGGTCGGTGGTCCGGATGAAGTTGTCGAAACTAATCGATAACAGTTGGCAAACATCGCGGTAACTTTGCGCGTTTTTATCGGCTAGTTCCTGCGGTTTCAACCCCTGTTCGGCGGCGGTTTCCGCCTGTTTCACACCATGCTCGTCCATCCCGGTCTGAAAGCGGACCCGGCAGCCGAGCAGTCGCATGTAACGGGCGATACAGTCGGCCTGCACGAACTCCAGTGCGTGCCCCATATGCGGTTTGGCGTTTGCATAGGCGATCGCGGTAGTTATATAGAAATTATCTTCGCCCACTACCTGTTTATTCCTCCTTAATGGACTCTTCTTAAGAGGCCATCATTTTTTCTGTCGCCCCGGTGTCATCCTCAACGATAACATCGGCGCAGGTTACCCTGTTCGCCCCTTTAGACCGGGCCTCGTCAAGCATCTGTGAGGCGGTCTTGAGAATTGCTTCAGCGGTGGCCGGCTGGGCGCGATAGGGAGCAACCCCGCAACTGATAGTCTGGGCCAGGGGATTACCGTCAGGTCCGAACACGGACCGCTCAATTTTTTCTTTGATACGTCCGGCACCGATGATCGCTCCCTCGGGATCGGTATCGGAGAAAATAACCCAGAACCGGCCCGGCGACGGAGAAGTCATCACATCTATAACACGTAGATGGTTTTTGAGCAGTGATCCCACCTGCCGGGTTATCTTTTTCACCGATGTCAGACTCTCAGAAGGATTATCAATAGCTGCTTCTACCAGAGCCATGGGTGTATTGTACCGGCGGCTGAAAGCCATCTCCTCGACCAACCGCTGCCGGAAATATTCGGACCTGAAAAGACCGGTCTCATTGTCGACAAACCCGTTCTCAAACATTCGTATCCGCCGGTACCCGGCCTCGACCAGAGACGCAAGCTGTATCATGAAATCCTGGTCGGCCCTGGTAAACTTGCTGTCTCCTCGTTTATTGACGTATCCGAGCACTCCAACAAACTGTTCTCCCTGTCCGATCGGTACGCAACAGAACGTTTTGACGTGACTCTTCAGATCGCTGAACTCGTCGTAGTCTTTGAATTTTAATTCCCGCGCTTCTTTGTGCGACAACAACGGGACGCCTTCGTGACGCACGATTTCGGCAATAGTGCGATCGGCTGGAAACCGGTTCTTGACATTAAAAATTTTCTTGATCTCAGCGGCCACCTCAGGTTTAAATCCGACCACTTTCTCCATAACGTACTCTTCGGTTTCATGATCATAACGCATGGCATATGCCCACTCGACCTCGACTATGTCAACCACATGAGAAAGCCCCTCCGAAAAGAGCTCTCCGAGCGCGTGGACTCCCATAACTTTGTGCGCCAGATCATACAGGACGCTGAGTTCCGCCGCGTTGCGCTCGGTCTTATGAACCGTCGCTTTGACATGCTCTACTTGCATATCTTTGCCTCTGATGGCTTTTTCCACCACCTGCACCACCCGGTTGAATGTTTTCAGAACATCACCGATGATATC
This sequence comes from uncultured bacterium, assembly GCA_964593455.1. Classification (GTDB taxonomy): domain Bacteria; phylum Muiribacteriota; class CAYSPT01; order CAYSPT01; family CAYSPT01; genus CAZQHK01. The sequence goes on along the minus strand of CAZQHK010000014.1, from coordinate 96,105 downwards.
CTGTTCATGAACTTCGGGGATCAGCTCCCCCCTTCCGGAAGAGAGAGCGTCCATCCCTTCTTTAAGTTTATTTAAAGGGACGGTAAAACTCCTGATCAGGGGAATGCTTGTCAGGAGCGAAAACAGAACTACGGAGCCAACTACCATCCAGAGACGCCGGTCGCCGGTCGAGGAGAGAACGACACCCACGGTCAACGAGGAAATGAGCGCGATCAGAACCATAAAAACACATATTCTGAGCCACACAGATACATTGTTCAGCCGCACCACAAACTCCTTTTCCGCCTCTTTATAAAAGTTATATATATAAACTTCTGCCACGCTCATTCTTACCAGAAGCGGCCGATACTGTCAACAGACACGTGGCTTGAACCCGAGTTGAATTACTCGTCAAAAACAAATAGTATTACCTCATGCGGACACCAGTGAAACCACTTTATGTCATACTTCACAATATCAGGAGCGCGTACAATGTGGGATCGATATTCAGGAGCTCGGAAGGGCTGGGTGTGGCTAAAATTTACTGCTGCGGTTACACCCCTTTTCCACTCCAAATAGGCAAGCGATATCCTACTTCCGGACAGACGAAACTGGCAAAAACAGCCCTGGGGGCACAGACCCTGGTCCCCTGGGAACATCACCGTCAGACCTGGCGGTTGTTTAAGCTCCTGAAGCAGGACGGCGTGCGCATTGTGGGACTGGAGCGAACTGCAGCAAGTTTGAACATTACAGATTTCAAACCAGTCTTTCCTATGGCTTTGCTGCTGGGCAACGAGGTGAAAGGATTGAGCAAAACCATTCTCACCTACTGTGACCACGTGGTAGAAATACCGATGAGCGGCCGAAAAGTGTCTTTCAACGTTTCAGTTGCTTTCGGGATAGCCGCGCACGCGTTTCTACACCTTTAATCCGCATACTTTACGACTGATTGCCGGACAGCCTTGACTGGCCGTTGACAAGAAATCTATAATGTGGAAAATTTGTCTGAAACAACAAAATGAAAAGGAGGAATAAGACCTATGAAAATGGATCTTCCCTGCAAGGTATCGCAAGAAAAGTTGACCTTTGACGCCCGTGAAATCGAGCCTATTCTTCGCGGACCGGCCATGGAAATGGAGCCCTTTACACCAGCTTGCATCGGCTTGAAGGACGGCTCCCAATTGGTCATCCGGGCCGCCAAACGTGAAGAGGCGCCGCTGATGCTCTCCTACGTGGAAAAAGTTATGAAGAGCGAACATGATTTTTATGATATCGTCGGCGCCCGAGTCTATTCGGAGATTCTCGGCTGGTACCGGCACCGGCTCAAAGACCCGTACACCCTGGTGGGACTGATTGACGGCGTGTGGGTTGGATTTGCCAACGGCCGTTTGATGAATGAAGACATCAATATCAGCCTTCACTCCATGGCTTTGAAGCGCGGACTCAGGATCGGCGCCATCATGTATTACGCCAAAGCCCAGTATGGATTTGAAACACTGGGCAACGAGGAATGGTGGGCCACCTATGAAAGCTACAATGGCTGGAAACGATGGGGCCTTGGCATGGCACAGCCTTCCTATCCGTGGCCGGAATACCAGCATGAACTGGGCGGTGCAAAAGTTTATTATGTTACCAGAGAATACTGGGACACCACCGTCAAGCAGTATCTGGAGCACCTCGTCGGCGGCTCGCTTCAGCGGCCGGTACCCGATGATCTCCTGGCTAAGAACTCGGAGACACTGATAGTTCCGGAAGAGGTCATGGTATAACCGATAAAGGTAAATAGCTTGACAAAATAGCGTTGTCGATGTTATAAATCTTCAGTTCGAAGGCACAGTCTCTCGAACTCACCGCCGGGATGGTGGAATTTTGGTAGACACGTACGGTTGAGGGCCGTATGGGGCGACCCGTGCCGGTTCAAGTCCGGCTCCCGGCATTTTTTTATTAGTCTGCGACAAATAAAAAAATGCCGGGGGTGGGACCACCTGGCTCTCGCTACTCCTCAATGTTTGCACTCATCTTTGGTAAACAACATAAGATTCCACAGGGACCTCTTTCCACACTCCTTGCTTCTCTGAAAATCAGGTATAGAAAGTAATGTGCAAGGTCGAGATTATTTAAAAAATGACAGTGGCTTCAATTTATACTCTAAAGAGTGTATTACAGAAAATTTTCCGAACAAACTAAAACGCACTAGTCACCAAAGGACCTTGAATGCCGACACTACCTATTCGAGATAAAATTGTTCTGGAATCATTTTTCCGAACAAACACCGAGCTTAATATCTACAGTCTCGGTGATTTGGACGATTTTTTCTGGCCGGATACTACCTGGTATGCACTCACTGAAGATAAAACACCTCTTGCAATAGCGTTATTGTATACCGGACAGAAACTACCGGCTCTTCTGGCTTTATCTGAATCTCCATCACTCATGTCCGAGCTATTACAGTCGATAATCCATCTTTTACCACAACAATTCTACGCTCATCTCAGTCCAGGTTTGGAAAGCGTTTTTGCGAAGCCTTATAAACTCGATTCATATGGCATGCATTTTAAAATGGCCCGGCATAACAAATCAGCCGTTGATACATTCGATTGTTCACATGTCATCAGGTTATCTGTTTCGGATATGGACGATGTCGAAGAACTGTACAAAGCAAGTTATCCCGATAATTGGTTTGACCGAAGAATGCTTGAAACCAACTATTATTTCGGTCTTAAACAAAACAAAGAATTGGTCAGTATCGCCGGGGTACATGTCTACTCGGCCACCTACCGTGTTGCCGCCCTCGGTAATATTACAACCCATCCCAGCTATAGGAATAATGGTTTCGGCACCATGGTTACGGCCCGGCTCTGCCAAGAATTATCAGGGATCGTCGATACGATCGGGTTAAATGTCAAAGCTGATAATCCCACAGCTATTTCCTGTTACCAAAAACTTGGTTTCGAAATTATCGCTTCCTATAACGAATATATGATTACTCGAAAATGAATACCTGTAGAAAAACTTATTCTGGTTAAAACCATAATATTCCACGAACCTTCGTAACGAGGTGAAGAAAAATGGCTGCATATACAAGGCGTGTGAAGAAAAAGGACCGGAGGCGTACCAGTAGGTACGTTGAGGACCTTTTTCGAGCACAACGATGTAGATGCGGTCATTTTCGAACCGCAGTAGAATGGTTCGTGGAATATTATGGTTAAAATAAATCGATCAATTCGCTGGCGCAGTCGATTAAGTAATCCGGTCTCCCCTGCGCCAGGACATCACGGGCCGTGTACCCATATGTGACGGCACACACTGCAATCCCGGCAGCCTGGGCTGCTTCCACATCCGCCAGGGAGTCACCGATAAGGACTGTTTTAGCAGCCGAACTCTCCGTTATCTTCAGCGCGGCTCTCAGGTGATCGGGATGCGGTTTCTTGTTTTCTACCCGGTCCGGCCCGAGCACCGCTTCAAAGCGGTCCAGTATGCCGTGACGGCAGAGTATTTTTTCCGACAGCAACGACCGTTTATTCGTTGTTACTGCCAGTTTTTTATCTCTGAAATGCTCCAGTACCTTTTCTATATCAGGATACAGGAAGGTCTTATCAGCACAATGTTCCGAATAATGTTCCAGAAAAAGCGGATAGGCGTCTTCGAGCATTTGACGGTTATCCGCCGGCAGTCCTTTGAAAACTGTTTCTTTTACTCCGTGTCCAACCAGGCTGATAACCTGGTCACATGTTAATTGCGGGAATCCAAGTTGAGAAAGAGCGAAGTTTAAAGAGTCGGTTAGATCCCGGCTGGTATTGACCATGGTGCCATCGAGATCGAATAAAATCAGTTCAGGTTTCATGACATAGACCTTGTCCACTCAAAAAGCCAGGTTACAAGACCTGGCTTTCACAGATATCCTACTGTACTGTTAACTACCTATTTGTCAGCCAGCAGCGGTTGCAGATAATCGATACAACCTTGCATGGTAGAAAGCTTCATGTAGTCTTCTTCAGGGACCTTGACCCCATACCGTTTCCTAAGCTCCATGATAATGTCCAGAAAGTCCATGGAATCGAGGTCTACCTGTTCCCGGATTCGAATATTATCATCAAGTTCCGACAGGTCATCATCATCAGCCAATTCTTCAATGATATCGATGACTGCCTGTCTGATCTCTTCTGCTGTCATTCTTTGTCTCCTACCCTTCTTTCATCCGCCCAGCACACGGGCGGAACTGTTTATTCTTCGTATTTCTTAACGATGACCGCGGAGTTGATACCAAGCATCCCAAAACTGTTGTTCAGAATACACCGTATGTTTTTCCCCGCCGCCGGCTCGTTCATTACCAGAATCGGGACCTTGCATTCCGGATCTAAATTATCGACATTTATGGTCGGGTGAATAATTCCGTCTTCGAACGCCGGCAGGTTCCCCGCCAGTTCCAGCACTCCCGCCGCACCCATACAGTGACCGATGAAGCTCTTGGTGTTGTTCACGTATACCTCATCGGCATCCCCGAACACCTCGGTAACCGCCTTCGATTCCTGCACATCGCCCATGGGAGTCGAGGTGGAATGGGTGTTAACGATATCGATGTCGGAAGGCTCGATCCTGGCAAATCTGAGAGCTTTTCTCATGCATTCCGCCTGACGGGGAGCGTGCGGAAGTACGAAATCTTTGGCATCGGAATTTACTCCATAACCAACTATTTCACCGTATATCCTGGCTCCACGGGCAAGCGCCCGCTCAAGTGTTTCCAGAACATAGATACATCCGCCCTCGGATACTACGATTCCGTTCCGATCGCGGTCGAAGGGACGACTCACTTTGGTGGGATCTTCGTGAGTTCCCAAAGCCACCTGGCTCTTGAAACTGGCAAAGATTCCAAACGTGTGAATACTCTCTGAAACTCCACCAGCCAGAGCGATATCCACTTCTTCCAGCTGTAGCATCTGGTATCCCTGCACGAGACCCAGGTTTCCGGCCGCACAGGCGCCGCCAATGCAGTAGTGCGGACCCGTGATTTTCATGTTCAGCGTTACTTCACCGGCGGGATTGTTGGCCACCGTCCGGGGATTGTGATGATGAGTCCAATACTGGATATCGTAATCGAACTGCGAGAGGTTATATACCTCGTTCTCGGTCTCCACATTTCCGTGTTCGGTCGTTCCGATGTAAACTCCAACCCGCGAAGTGTCTTCCGAGGCGATATCGAGACCAGCATCCGTGAAAGCTTCATTGGCACACCAGATGGCAATGGACCCGGCCCTGGTACCCCGGCGGCGGACCTTCTTTTTCTGGTATAGGTACTCGTTAAAGTCACACACTCCCGCCGGTACCTCGCCTATGTACCTGACCTCGATGGTCGTAACCCCTGAGCGGCCCGAAAGCAAGCTCTCTCTAAATTCACTCAAGTTGTTGCCATTCGGCGCTGTGAGCCCGACTCCGGTTATGACTATCCTCTTTCGCTCAAACACCACTTTCGTCTCCTCTGCACGCGCTGGCGGAAATTAAAATCGAACCAGCAACCCTCCATAAGTCAGGCCGGCACCAAAACCGACCAGACACAAAAGATCGCCTCGTTTGATAGTACCGTTTTTTACCTCTTGATCGAGAAGCAGCGGGATAGACGCCGCTGAGGTGTTACCATATTTATCGAGATTCATTAGTATCTTTTCCTGAGGGACTTTCAACCGTTTCCTGGCTGAATTGATAATACGGTAATTCGCCTGGTGAAACAGGAAGTAATCGATATCCGCTATTTCTATCCCCGCGGACGAAACGAGTTTATATACTTCTTTGGGAACAACAGCCACGGCAAACCGGAATATCTCGTTCCCGTTCATATGGATGAAATGGTCCCTGGCTTTCACTGTCTCAAGCGTGGCCGGGTTCCTGGATCCGCCGGCGGGCATACAGAGTTCAAGACCTTTTCCCCCATCCGCAGACATAGAATACGCCAGTATCCCGCAATCCTCTTCTACTTTTCCAAGGAGTGCACACCCGGCTCCATCAGCAAAAAGAATACAGGTTCCCTGGTCCTCCCAATCGGTTATTTTCGAGAGCGTTTCCGCGCCTATCGATAGAACATATTTGCTTACTCCCGCTTTAATGAGCGAAGCGCCGAGGATGGATGCATAGATGAATCCCGTACACCCGGCCTCCATGTCAAAAGCACTGGCGTTCTCGGCACCCAACGCCGACTGAATGAGACAGGCGGTGGAGGGAAATACGTAATCCGGTGTGATGGTAGCAAGAATGATCGTGTCCAGATCGGTAGCTTTGACACCGGTCTCTTCCATAATCTGCTTGGCAGCTTTTAACGATAGATCGCCGGTGGTTGTATTTGCGTCGGCAATTCTCCGCTCACGGATACCGGTTCTGGAGACGATCCACTCATCGGATGTATCCACCATACGCTCAAGGTCGGCATTGGTGACTACGTTATCCGGAACAGCGGAAGCCGTACCAAGAAAACCTATACCTTCCAAACCGCAACCCACAGATTACCTCCCAATAATTACCGCAAACAAAGGTCAACCCACGTTACCTAAAGCCGGGTTCAGATCTTCCGAAACACGAGTGAAGCATTGTGTCCACCGAACCCAAATGAGTTCTTGAGCACTATCGTGATCTGATGTTCAATGGCAGTGTTCGGTACGTAATAAAGATCGCACTCCGGATCCGGCGTCTGGTAGTTAATAGTGGGATGGACAAATCCGCCTTCCATCATCAGCATACACGCTACCGACTCCAGCGGCCCCGCCGCTCCCAGCATGTGCCCCACCATTGATTTGGTTGAACTGATCTTGACCTGACGGGCGGCATCACCGAAAACAGATTTGATAGCCAGGGTCTCCAGCTTATCATTGAGGGGAGTGGATGTCCCGTGAGCATTGATGTAATCAACATCCGAAGGATTCACACCCGCTTCTTTCAAAGCCAGGGCCATAGAACGCCCTGCTCCTTCTCCACCCGGCGATGGCGCAGTCATATGATGAGCATCAGCCGTGCCACCGTACCCGATCACCTCAGCATAAATATGAGCCCCACGCGCCCTGGCATGCTCAAAGTCTTCCAGAATTAACATTCCGGCGCCTTCAGACATGACGAATCCGTCACGGTTGAGGTCAAATGGACGTGAAGCGTGCTCCGGATCGTCATTCCTGAACGACAGGGCTTTCATGGTTGAGAACCCGGCCAGCGTCAGAGGTGTAATAGGAGCTTCAGCTCCACCGGCAACCATGATGTCGGCTTCGCCGTACTTTATCTTACGAAACGATTCTCCAATGGAATGTGTTCCGGAAGCACAGGCCGTGGTTATATCCATATTGGGACCTTTGGCATTGAAGGTAATAGAGACCATGCCGGCCGCCATGTCCCCGATCATCATCGGAACGAGGAAAGGACTCACCTTGCCCGGACCGCGATCGAGCAGCTTCGAATGCTGTGCCTCGAAGGTCGAAATACCGCCGATACCGGTACCGATGATAACTCCGATCCGCTCACGGTTTTCCTGATCCAGATCAAGCCCGGAATCATCCATCGCCATCTTGGCGGTGACTACGGCGAATTGTGTAAACCGATCCATTCGGCGGCCTTCTTTTCGTGAGAAATACGGTGTCGTATCAAACTCAGCTATCTCGCCACCTATATGACAACTGTGCTCACTTGTATCGAACTTCTGAAGCAATCCTAGTCCGTTCTTCCCGTCCTGTATGGCCTGGTTAAACGCTTCCTTACCCAACGCATTGGGTGCAATAACGCCTACACCGGTAACCATCACTCGGCGTTCCACAATATCACTCCCCGCTATTAAGGTCGATACCCGAACGGGAATCTAGCTACCCAGTTTTTCTGTAATGTATTTGACAGCTGAACCAACGTTCCGGATCTTCTCGGCGTCTTCATCTGGTATCTGGACGTCAAACTCTTCTTCCAGAGCCATTACCAGCTCCACCTGGTCCAACGAGTCGGCGCCGAGATCATCCTGAAAGTTGGCCTCCTCGGTAATCTCGTCCTCTGAAACATCCAGTTGTTCTGCCGTTATCTTTTTTACCTGCTCAAGAATATCTGACATAGTGTACTCATCCTCCTCCCATAGTATTTTCAGGCCTGGACCGCCGCCGCAATTTCTCCTGAAGCGGCTAGCAGCTTTTCCATGGACTTTTCCAGGGTGGCCATAGTATCGATTCCAAAGGTAGTCGGTTCACGGTCGACACGTCTGATAAGACCTTTCAGTACCTTACCGGGACCGAGTTCCATAAATATCTTAGCTCCATCATTTATCAGCCGTTCAACGGTTGCTTCCCAGCGAACCGGGTTTACCATCTGGTCCACCAGCCCCTGTTTCACATCGGCGGCAGCGTGGACGTAATCGGCGGTTACATTATTTACAAACGGGCGTTTTGGATCTTCAAAGGTTATCGCTTCGAGAGCTTCAGCCAATTTATCACGGGCCTCGCCATAGAGAGGGCTGTGAAACGGACCACTCACCTTGAGTGGAGATACTTTTCTGGCGCCGGCTTGTTCATACAGGCCAACCGCCCGTTCGATCGCCTTCGGGTGTCCCGAAACCACGTATTGACCGGGACAATTGTAGATGGACAGGAACAGCTGCTCATCACCGGCTGAGACCTCTTTAGCTATTTCCTTGACTCTGGCTGAATCGAGCCCTATGATCGCCGCCATGGGACTGCCTTCTACCGGGTAGCGGAGTTCGAACATCAACTCGCCCCGGAGCTTAACCAGTTTCAGCGCCTCTGCAAAAGGCAGAATTCCAGCCGCCACCAGGGCCGTGTACTCGCCCAGGCTGTGCCCGGCAACCGCGACGTCATCACAATCGACACCGGTATTTTTTAACGCCAGCAAGGCAGCACAACTCACGGTAAATATACCGGGTTGAGTATACCGCGTTTCTTTCAACCGTTCTTCCGGACCATTGAAACACAAATCCGTGATAGAGTATCCCAGTACTTGGTCGGCCGACTCGAACAGGTTTGCGACCTCGGGTATGTTCTCGGCCAGGTCACGGCCCATGCCTACATACTGTGAGCCCTGACCAGGAAAGACAAATATCCTCTTTTTCATTGTTACCATCTCCTACTATTTACATAGTGGCAAAGTATAACAATTTGGGAGGACATTAGTCAAGTTTTCACCCAGGCGAATATCGTATCAGCATAGCCCATGGTAAGGAGCAATTGATTAAATATTACCTGGAGAAAAAACTTCGATTAACCATATGATTTAATTTTGTTTTAGCCTTGCGTTTATTACTACTTTTGCATAGACTGCAGCTGACGCAGAAGGATTTCTGCGCGGGGATGAAGGATAAACTTCATGATTTTTGGCCTGATAACCATTTTTTTGTTCTTCTTTGGTTTTTGATTTTCAACCAATAATTCCTTGCCCGATTTTCCGTCATACAGCTTGAAATCGGTATCTGACATTGACCTGACATCATCCAACATTTCACCTATTTTTTGCCTGACACCGTCAAGCGAACTATTTGGACGGCCCTTGGCCATTTTTTCCATGCGGCCATACACTCGATCGACAATTCCACCTTTTCTCTGCCGGTACGTATCATCGCTCATTTGTCGAACTCTCTCCAGCATTTTCCTTCCCCCCTTATCACCGCCTGACTGTCCAATCCGTAGAGGATTTATTGCATTCTGCGGAGGGATGAGACATGACACATAATGTTCGACGATAACTTTCTGACTTTCGTTCAATAGATCTTCAGCTTCCCTAGCCAAATCCTTGTACTTATCAAGAGATTCAAATCCGAACTCTTTCATCCCACGATTGGACTGTTGAGCGAGACGAGTTACCCGTTCCTCTGGAGAACGGCCTGACAGCAACGCATGCCGAAGCGCCTTAAACGCACTTTTTGCCTGTTCGCTGTTTCCGATGAGATGCTCTTTCACCTCATAGAATAGATCCTTCCGGCGATCATGTACTTCGAGCAAACCGTCAATCTGATCCGGTGTCAAGTAGAGAACATTGAGCAGGTTGAGGATATGGATGTCGTACTTGAGTTCTTCAACTTCGTTCAAGTCAGGGTCATTAAAAAATTCCATCTGCCGCGGCACCGCTTCTACCGGAACACTCAACGTCACCATTACTAGCCCCATTAACATAGCACCAACCACCGCTACCCTGGTCGTTTTCGACACGGATATCTCACAACCTTTCGCTCACGTTTTACTGTTCTCACCTATTAAGACGCCGAGTCTACACGAATTATTCACAAATAATCTGCATCAGCTCGGAAATATCCACAGCTACTGCGTTGCGTTTGAAAAAGGTCCTTTTCCTTTGCGCGCCTTGTATCTGCGGCCATTTCCTTCACCTCGCTACGATGATTCGTGAATTATTCGGGCTAAATCTCCTATCTCACTTTCCACGCTTCCTGCTTGAGGGTGGGACCACCCGGTCCACGCTACGGCGCAATGTTTGCACTCAGGTTTGGAGGAATGGACCAGCCGCCGCCCGGGTAAAAATCTCAACCTCCTGCCTTTCCTCCATAACCACGAAGAGAGTGAGATCGAGTTTGTTAAACTCTGAAACACGTATGTTATGATGTGCCGGAAAGCGAGAAAAATGAGTGCCAAGAAAAAAGAACCCATAGGTCTCATAGCGATTGAAGCAAAACTGCTCCAGCTGATACGTAACAGTGGCTTACTGCCGACCTATACCGAGGTAGGACTGTTTCTCATCAGCCTGACCGCGTTACTTCTTTTTGCTACCGATCCTGTTTTCAATCAAACGATCGTCAACACGATTAAATCGGATATTCGGGTGGCATTTGTGTTAATTTTGTCGGTGGGTGGCGGATTCCTTTCAATCTACCATGCGTTCGCCAAAAGCCGGATCGGCGATGTCAGCAAGTATTTCATGCTCTATTCGGCACTGTGCATGAACTGCGGCGCGGCCTTTGCCGCTTATTTTCACCTCATGGAACATACCCGCCAATTCATGTATCTGGCCCTCCCGGTTTTTAACGCCCTGAGTTCATTATTCATGCTCGGTCTGCTTCGCGCCGAGGTTATTACCGCCGACTCGGCCGCCGACCGCCAGGCAAAACTTTGGGAAGTAATCCTGGGCTCGATAATGGTGACAAGTCTTTACTTTCTCAGTTTCAAATCCTGGGAGAACCACTGGTCCATAACCTTCTCCATCTGCACCGTCTATTCAACCAACGTCAACGAAAACATCAATCGCCTGGTAACGTGGTTCAAACCGGAATAGGTTATTCAAAGTCTCAATCTAATAAATTTCTAACCTCACTTTCTGCACTTCTTGCTTGAGGGCGGGACCACCCGACTTACGCTACATTTTAATGTTTGCACTCACGTTTGGAGTAATGAACCAGCACCGTCTGGCAGTTGACACCTTCCCCTTTCAATAGCTATAATGAGAGCCTTACGAGCTTATTTCAATTCTAGGCCCAAGCGCTAATTGGGCGCCTTCAGGAAAGGTGGTAACACAATGGGCAAAGTTGCCGTGGTAGCTGTTGGAGGGAATTCTCTTATCCAGGACAAGGCACATCAGACTGTGGAGGACCAGTACGCCGCGGTACTGGAAACATCTCAGCACATCGTCAAGATGATCAAGGCCGGGTACGAGGTAGTGATCACTCACGGTAACGGTCCCCAGGTAGGCTTTGTCCTGCGCCGGTCGGAAATTGCCCGCAGCCAGGTGCATGAGGTGCCGCTGGATTCCTGCGGAGCCGACACACAGGGAGCCATCGGGTACAATTTTCAGATGGCGCTGGGCAATGAGTTTCACAAACATGACATGCATAAAAACGTGGCAACGGTTGTTACCCAGGTTCTGGTCGATAAAGAAGACTCGGCGTTCACAGAGCCCACCAAACCAATTGGTTCCTTCCTTTCGTATGAAGAGGCCATGATGCTTAAGCAGAACGAAGGTTGGGACATGGTTGAGGATGCCGGCCGCGGCTGGCGCCGGGTGGTGGCTTCACCTATCCCGAAACAGATCATAGAACTCGCCGCCATTAAAGCCCTGATAGCTAACGAAATCATCGTGGTGGCTGTGGGTGGCGGAGGTATACCCGTTATCAGACAGGACGACGGTTCTCTCAAGGGTGTGGATGCAGTTATCGATAAAGACTTCGCCACCAGCCTGCTGGCTCGGAATTTAAACGCAGATGTGCTTATTATCTCGACCGCGGTCGAAAAGGTGGCTCTCAATTTCGGGACACCCGATGAAAAAGCCATCGACCGCATGACCGTGGCTGAAGCCAAACAGTATATCGAAGAAGGACATTTCGCGCCGGGCAGTATGCTGCCCAAAATCAAAGCTGTCATCGAGTTTATCGAAGGCGGCGGAGAGAAAGCCATTGTCACCTGTCCGGAAAAACTCGAAGACGCTATTATGGGCCGGACCGGGACACTCATCGTACCGTAAAACAGGAAGAAAGCGGTGATATTATCAAAACTCAAGAGGAATTCGCAAACGATTTGAAAAGCGCCGCCCAGGACACGGTGGAATCATACCGGCAAAAATGTGATTACCTGGAAATCAGACTTCACACGGAAAAATCAACCAACCTGTCGCTGGCGACCAAAGAAGTTGACAGCATCAAAGAAAAACTCGATTCAGGAGGCTGTGTCAGGGTACTTAATAACGGCGCCTGGGGATTTTCCAGTTTCACCAATCCCCTGAACTTGAAACGAGCTGCTGAAGACGCCTTCCTGATGGCCAGGGCCGTGGGTGGCGGGGACGGTAAACTCGCGCCGGTTGAGCCGGTTATCGCTACTTTCAATGTCGAAATACTCAACGACCCGTTCCAGGTTCCGTTGAGCCGGAAAATGGACCTCCTCTGGAGCTATAATGAACGTATCCTGTCCGGAACCGGACCCACCTGGAACTCACGGGTAAGCTACTTTGATTCTGTTATCGACCTGTGCTATATGAATAGTGAAGGAACCCGCATAGACCAGCATAAACTCGATGTGGGTGTGGCCATCGTCGCCATGGCCACGAAAAACGGCCATACGGAAAGCTCACATGTTTCCAGAGGGAGCTCCAACGATTACTCAGTGGTTCTCGGGCTGGAAGATGAGATAGATAAATCCTGCCGACTGGCCGGTGAACTGCTCGATGCGCCAACCGCCAAAGGGGGGATCACTACCGTCATATGTGACCCCAAGCTCAGCGGGGTATTCATTCACGAAGCCTTCGGACACACCTCCGAAGCCGATCACACCTATAAAGATCCGGAACTCATGAAGATTATGAAAATCGGAGAGGTGTTCGGATCTCCTATTTTAAACGTATACGATACCGGGTTGTCCGTCGGGACCCGGGGACACGTCCCTTACGACGATGAAGGGCTTCCGACCGAAAAAACGTATCTGATTGAGAACGGCGTTCTGGTAGGTCGGCTCCATACCCGGGAGACAGCCGCCATCATGAACGAACGACCCACCGGTAACGCCCGAGCCATCAATTTCAGGGTTCCTCCCATATGCCGTATGCGGGACACCTGTATCGAGCAGGGAGAAACAGACCCCGATGAGATGATAGCCAACACGAAGAACGGCATCTACGCGGTTGATGCCCTCGGCGGTATAGGAGGAGAACATTTTACCTTTGCCGCCGCACACGGGTACGTGATTAAAAACGGGAAACTCGGAAAACTCCTGAAAGGCATCAAGATAATGGGAAACCTTTTCAAAACCCTCAAGGAAATAGATGCCGTGGGAAACGATTTTGTGCATCTCGGAGGCGGAGGCGGCTGCGGCAAGGGAGGACAATTCCCCCTGGGAGTCGGTCTGTCTTCTCCTCACATCAGGATACGAAGCGTGCTGGTGGGAGGTGGACAATAAACCATGAATATCGATAAACTTCTCACACTACTGAAAAGCGAAACCGATGAGTGCGAGATATTCCTCCATGAAACCCAGGATTTGTCGGTATCCATGGAACAGGGAAAACCCAAGATGAGCTCTACCAACCGTGACGCCGGACTGGCCGTCAGGGTGCAGAAAAACGGAAAACTCGGGTTTGCCGTCTCCACGCTCCCATCGGATTACCGTGAGATCGTCAAAGCGGCGGTTGAAGTGGCGGAAGTCGGCAAAGCTTGCACCTTCTCTTTCGCCGAACCGCCGGAGAAGGACTATCCCGATGCACCGGGACTGGATACAGAGCCGGCGGAACTTGAAGTCACCGAGCAAACCGTGGATGAAGCTATGGCTATCATACGGAAAGCTTCACAACTGATAGAGAAATATGATCCGAAAGTGAACGGTTCCGCTAGTGTGGCCCGCGAGAAACACCGGATACGTATCGTAAACAGCCGCGGAGTAGACATCGATTTTGCCAAGACCGTGCACTCCTTTGGCACTTCGGCTTCCATCACGGAGGACCACAGCACGTTTCACTGGGCTCGCGGTTATACCAGGACGCGCCCCGGATTCGATCCTGAGGCCATGGCGCAAAACCTGATAGAGGAGTTCTCCGCCGCCCGTACCGTGGCCAGTATTGAGAGCAAGAAAATGCCGGTGGTATTCGATCCCTGCGCGTTGGCAGACGTGCTCTGCTGTTTCACCACAGGAATCACCGGCACGAACGTGGCCCGTGGCATATCCCCCCTGGTCGGCCGGCGGGGAGAGAAGATTTTTTCCGATAAGCTGACGATCACCGACGATCCTTTTTACCCGGACGCAATCGACACGGCCCCCGCCGATGACGAGGGAACACCCTGCAAAAAAACAGTGCTCGTGGAAAACGGGGTGTTGAAAAACTACCTGACAGACCTTAAATCTGCATCCGACCTGAAGGAGCTTCCTTCCACCGGAAATGGGCTGAGGAATAAGTCAATCTTCGGCTGGAAAGATTACGCCGTGGTTCCGCATGTCAGGGCTACCAATTTGATCATTCGCGGCGGGGATGTTCATTACGGAGATCTCATCTCCAATATTGATGAAGGGCTTTTGATTTACACACTTCCTGACGTATGGCAGGGAAACATCATAAACGGAGCATTTACCGGCTCGGTATTCTTCGGTATGCTGATCAAAGGAGGAAAACCCGCCGGGCGGGTGAAAGGCGTCCAGATTACCGGCAACATTTACGATCTGTTTAAAGATCAGTTGGTGGCCCTCTCGCGAGAGACGGATTTCGCCAACATGCACCAGAACACCATCGCGCCACATGCCCTGTTCAAAGATGTCAATGTTTTAACAGCGTAACAGAAGTGCTTGTGAGATAATGCGGGTATAGATTACAACGTTATCAGTGACGGAGCAAATACCAGCCCCGAAGAGAGCACTGACAGCAGAGCCAGCAGGCAAACCACCGACACCATAATCGGAGATCCTTCATAAGCCCGCGAATAGTGTGTAGTGTCACCCAAAAATGTCCCGGTAAACGCCTTGATAACATACATGAGTGTCATGACCGCTATGACAATGGCTATACCGGCAATCCAGTAAAGACCAGCACCGATAGCTCCCATGATTATATAGAGTTTACCGTAGAAGCCGATCAGCGGCGGCAAACCGGCGAGGGAGAGACCACACAGGAGAAACGACATACCGGTTACGGGGAAGTTCTTGATCAAACCGCCCAGTTTATCGATCTCGGTTTCTCCCGTCTGGTGTTCGATAACACCGGCCGCCAGGAAGAGACCGGACTTCGCCAGCGAGTGAGCCACGATGTAGATGACGGCACCCGCTACTCCTAATTCCAGGCTGATAGATAAACCCAGGAACACATACCCCAGTTGACTGATAGTCGAGTAAGCCAGCAAGGTTTTCAAATCGGCTGAGGCCAAAGCTGCCGAGGCGGCAATGAAAGCGCTCAGCATGGCAATAACGGGGACCACCATCGCCCAGACCGGCGTGATACCTATGGTAAGAACGAACAACCTGAGAAACACATAGATACCGATCTTCTCAACAACTCCTGCCAGCAATGCCGCAGCGGGAGCCGGCGCCGACCGGTAGGCCGACGGGACCCAGGTATGCAACGGCACCGTGGCCGATTTTGAGATAATCCCCAGGAAAACGAGAAACAGGGCCAGGTTATTAACTATCCCGGTATTTATTCCCTTCGCAGCAACAATTTCAATAGCTTCCGTAAGATCGATAAGATTCAGTGTCCCATAGGTGGCGTACAACAAAAGAAACCCGAACAGCATGAAGGAAGCTCCCGTAAATGTTATGGTGAAAGCTTTGTTGGCCGCCCGTACCTGGTCCTCTCCCCGCCAAAACCCAACCAGCCGCCAGGTACATATGGTCGCGATTTCCCAGAATACGTAGATCCAGAGAAGATTGGCCGAGAACACAACCCCCAGCACGCTTCCTAGCGCCAATGCCATCAGGGCATAAAACTCAGTCAGGTTCTTTTTTCCTGCCAGGAAAGAAAAAGAATACAGGGCAGTTAGAAGCGCCACCACAGTAAAGGTAACTGCCAGAACAATGGATACCGTATCAGAAGCCAGGTGGAAACTGAATAGGTTTGAAATATTTGATGAGAGCATACTCGAGAGGTCGTCTTCATACGGAAACGGTATGACCCGTGGATTGTAAGATCCTTCTCCACGTAAAGCCATCGGCAGCAGCTTGCCCACCAGGAAAAGAGGGGCAAGTAATACCAGGAAGGTAACCGTTTTACGGGCAATCCGCGAAAACAAAGCCGAGACCCAGATTATCAAAGATCCAAACAACGGAATCGATATACTCAAAAAGATACACTTGGTAGGCGCGTCGAGCACTTTCCACCACGTTGGCATGATGCTTCTCCTTACCGCTTTATTCCTATTCCCACCCGCCGGAAATAACGGCCCGAGCCCGGCAGTCTTGACACAGGTAACGGATGAGAAAAGATCGATTAACGATACCTTTCTTTTCATTTACCGGTTCGAGAGGAGCTCTTTTTTTCACTGCCAGAGAGAGTGTGGGTACGGCAAACGCTTTATGACCGACTTTCCCGGCTACCCATTCGAGATGTTTTTTGCAGCCGACCACAGCTCCGCAGCACTCACAAAGCACCAGTTCACGGTCATGCGTTTTCACCGCGTCTTCCATTCTAAATACCGCTGTCCGGTACTCGGTGGAACACTCGACACCTTTATCAGTTATACAATACCGTTCACACTGACCGCAAAACTGGCAGGCGCCGGCGTTATAGATAATCTTACGGACCGCGTGCCCAGGTGAGGTTACCTCATCTTCAATGGTGATCGCGTCGGAAGGACAGACCTCGGCGCAGGCTCCGCAACCGACACACTGCTCGTCGCTCCATACAGGAACTCCCCGGAACTCTTCTTCCAGTGCTACCTCGGAAGAAGTGTACGGTCCCAGGAAAAGAGCGCGGATCGCCTCACAGAGTTCTCGCCATTTCGGTTTCTTCATTTGTTCCCCTTCTCCTCACCGTACCTGTTGACAACTGATCCCTTCCACAACGGGATACCGGTAAGATAAGCCGCCCGAGCGATAGCGTGGGCGCCGACCGGTGATGTCAGCAGTATGAAGACGATACAAAGAAGTGCTTTTACCGCCACTTCCGTTTCCCCGAGTGAAATGATAAAGACCCCAAAAAGAATACCGCAGGTCCCCAGAGTCGTGCATTTGGTCGCAGCCTGGAGACGGTTGTACACGTCCGGGAGTCTGATGAGACCAAGGCATCCGAAGAAATCGAAGAGTAAACCGCAGACGATAAAAATGTACCCGATAAATTCCCTACTCATCTAACGGCCGCCCCTCCAGGTATTTTGCCAGCACTATGGTCCCGATGAAAGCCAGAAGCGCGAAAGACAGTGCTATATCGATGAAAAAGCCCCGTCCATTCGGAATAACAACCAGCAACGCCAGTATCCCGATAATGATATTGCCCATGATGTCTACCGCCACCACTCTGTCAGGAGCAGAGGGTCCCGCGTGAATACGGTACAGGCACATGAAACACAAGGCCACCAGGATCAGCAGAAACACGTTCACTCGAACACCCCCTTGAGCAATCCTTCAAACTTGCTGACGATAGCCTTCGTGGCGCCCTCGACATCCTTCGAGTCAACCCAAATCCAATGGATATAGAGCGTGTCTCCCTCGATGTCTACCGTCAGTGTCCCGGGAGTCAAGGTAATTGAATTGGCCAGGAACGTCTTGGCAATGTCGGTCTTAAGCCCTGTCTTGACCTTCACTATTCCCGGTTTGATAGGCAGTTCCGGATGAATAACCCGAAAAGCAACATCGAAATTAGCCTTAATGATCTGCCAGAAGAGATACGGCACATATACCAGGAAAAGGAAATACCGTTTTGGGTTCAGGAATTTATTCGCAGATTCAATGGGCAGGTCGCCGAAGATAAACGTTGTCAGGAGCGCTATCACCACTCCGGACACCAGCGACTGCCAAAAAACCTGATCCCCTACCGGCCAGCTCAGAAGGAGCCAGACCGCCAGGAACAGTATGAAAACAACAACTTTCTTCATTCCAGCCCCTCCCTTAATGTTGGGCAGTTAGCAGGCGCGAGTACTCGGTACCGTTGTCTACAACCTTGGCTGCCGGGTCCACTACCCTCGTCATGAAAGACGAGAAACAAAGACCAAGAATCACACACAGAGCTGCCAGTGAGAGCATAGACGTTACCATAAACCCGGGAACTTCCCTGAGCCCCGAGTGCTTAGAACCGGCTTTTCCGAAAAACACCAGCCGCTGCATCCTCAGATAATAGGCCAGGGTCACAATGCCCACCACGATAGCCAGTATAGCCAGATCGTACCTGGTAGACTGAATGGCGGCCAAAACGATCAGCGCCTTGCTGAAAAAACCGTTGAAGGGGGGAACCCCCGATATGGCCAGAGATCCGACTACTGATGCCAGACCGGTAGCGGGCATCTTCTCCCCTAATCCTCCCAGTTCTTCCATGTTCCTGGTTCCGGTACGGTACTCGACCGCGCCGGCGCAGAGAAACAACAATGACTTGAAGATTGAATGGTTGAACAGGTGGAACAGACCGGCCACGATGCCAAGTGGAGTACCGAGGCCCAATCCCAGGAGTACATATCCCATCTGGGAGATGGAAGAGTAGGCCATCAACCGCTTGATATCTTTCTGCCGAAGCGCCAGGACTGCTCCGATAATCATTGAAAATACCGCCATGACCAAAAACACGGCAGCAAAGGTGTCATTAAAACCGAAAACGTTAAATGTCAGCCTGACCAGTGCGTACAGACCGATAGCTTTGATCAATATCCCGGACAGAACAGCCGAAACCGGCGCCGGAGCGCTGGGGTGAGCATCAGGCAGCCAGGCATGGAAAGGCACCAGCGCCGCCTTGAGACCAAACCCAAAGAGGAAGAGACCGCCGGCAAAAAGGAGTGCCGCATTGTTACCCTGATCCTTTATTACGTTGGCAATATAAGCCATGTTCAAAGCTCCGGTAACTCCATACACTAAAGCGATTCCCATCAGAATCATGGTGGAGGCGACGGTGCCGAGAATCATGTACTTGAAGGATGCTTCCAATTCCTCACTTTCACATCCGAAGGCTACCAGGGCATAGGAAGCTATGGAAGCAATCTCCAGGAACACGAAGAGATTAAATAAATCTCCTGTAAGGAGAACGCCATTCATCCCGGCCAGCATGAGCATAAATAAGGAGTAGTATTTATACTCACCGGTATAATGATCGATGTATTTAATCGAGTAGAAAATCGCTCCGAGAGCCACCAGGTTGACAGCCAGCAGCATGAGCAGGCTGAGACTGTCAAGAACCAGGTTTATTCCTAAAGGTATTTTGTCGGTTACTTCTCCCGATTCAAGCAGATACTTGGCGAACCATTCGCCTACCGGATAGACAATCGCCTTGCCTTTAAACGCCATGAGACGTACGCTCTCCACCCGCCAAACAGCCAGGCAGGTCAGGACGAGGGGAACCCCTACAGCCAGGACCTCCGTTGTTCGGCGACCCAGTTTCTTGATCAGGGGGATACCAAACGCAACCGCCAGAGGAAGAGCTATAAAGAGGACGATATAGTCAACCTTGAAACTCACCCAACTCATCCCAGTCTCATCCTTTCAGCTGCTGCATCTCGGTGATGTCCAGAGTCCCGTATTTTTCATACAGGCGTACGGTGATCGCGGCCATAAGCGCAGTAACAGCCAGCCCGATAACGATTGCCGTCAGGACTAACGCTTGCGGTAGCGGGTCAACAAAAATTGCATCGGTAACCATTTCATCCATAATGGGAGCGGTGCCGCCATGACGATACCCGATGAGGATGAAGAAGAGGTTTACTCCATACTCCATTATCCCTAGTCCAATTATGATTTTGATCAGGTTCTTCTTGACCACAACGCAATAAAGTCCTATAGAAATAAGGATCAGGCTGGCCACATAAACGAGGTTTATTCCATAGCCGTTCATAATACTCTCTTCCATTCCCGATCTACTCCTTCTTAGGACTCTTGAAAGCAGTCAACACCAGGATAATTGCGAACAGTGCCGCACCGACCTTCATGCCGATAGCTATATTGCAAAACGGGATCATTCCACCGCTCAAGAGCTGGCCCGGTGTTCCTCCGGACCACATGGTCCCTGCCCTGAGGTTAGTAAAGAACCACGAGTTTAGTGCCCCGGAAAGGCCGGCGCCCAGAAAGAGGAGAGCACCCAGACTTTCCATCATCGACGCCTGTTCGTAATCGAAAATATCTACCGTCAGTTCTTTCCCACAGGCCAGCAGAAGAAGGACGAATGAAGCGGCGATGACCACGCCTCCGGCAAAGCCGCCGCCGGGTGAAAGGTGACCGAACAATACCAGGTACACACCGAACAAGAAAACAAATCCCGCCAACAGCCGGGCTATCGTCTTGACGATGATAGACATCCCATTCATTGGCTTTCACCTTTCTTTCCGGACCGCCTGCCATTTCCTCTCAGCACAGCCAGGGCTCCCAAAACAGCGGTAAAAAGCACAGTTGCCTCTCCCAGGGTGTCATAAGCCCTGAAATCAAGAAGGACCGCTGTTACCCTGTTGGCCGCCCGTGTAACTTCACGCCAGGAGCTGATATAATACCGAGAGACCGTCATTAGCGGGTCACCGAAGGGAATCGTGATAACAGCCCGCGTCCCGAGTGTCAGGAAAATAAGTAAAAACACCATAACGGCTCCCAGTATAAATTTTTCTCCCACCGTCTTTCCGATACCGGTGGTATCTTTTCTGGTTGTCTTATTAATAGTCACAACCAGCAAAACCAGACTGAGTATCTCAACGACGATCTGGGCGATAGCTACATCAGGAGCCATAAGGAGGAGGAAAGATACCGTCAGTCCAAACCCAACCGCTCCCAGGGCCACTACCGAAGAGAGGAGATCTTTACACTCCACTGCCACGATAGCGGCGATCACCACGAACAGCAGCACCGCGAGGAGAAGGAGCATTATCATATCCTCCAATCACAAGACACCTATCACCCGATAAACAAGTAGATTAAAATCAAAAGTAATCCAACCAGTGACCAGGAAATATACGCCGGAAGTGATCCGGTATGCGCTTTTCCAAGCAGATTGCCGGTTTCCATAGTCAGCTCTCCCACAGCCTCGGTCAACCGGTCGATCAACCCGTCAACAGAGCGGTGAACAGTTTTTGTCATCTTATTCAAAACAATGGTTCCCTGGACGTAGAAATCAAATGCGCCGCTTTCAGCTTCCTCATATCCGCGGGCCAGACCTGGTTGCCGGCGAACGGGACCATAGAATTGGGTCCCGTCTATCCGGAGCTGGTCGTCCGTCAACTGCTCGCCGCCGATGTAGGTTGGAGAAACTTTGAGTTTACTGATATTTCCGATGAGATAGACTAGCAGTCCCAAAATCATGCCGAAGATGAGAAGCACTGTGGCCTGATCGGCTTCCCACCGTCCAATGATGCTTATGCTTTCTGTGTTAATAGAAGGTAGGATGTATTTGCTTATGGGAATCTCCTGAGCAAAAAGCCCAAAGACGACGCAGAGCAATGCCAGGATGATTAATGGAAATCCCATGAAGAAGCCGGCCGGACGCGGCGCGGCCAGTTTCTCCGGCCGTTTACCCAGGAAGGCCGAAAAAATGACTTTCATAAACGAGGCCAGTGTGAACGCGCTGCCGAAAAGCGCCGCCAACAAGAATATCCAGATAACCGCATGGCCGTTCCTGGATACCTCGATAACCCCCTGGTAAACGAGCCACTTGGAATAAAATCCGTTCAGTGGAGGAATTCCCGAAATTGAAAGCGAGGCAATGATACAAGCCCCGAAAGTAAGCGGCATACACGCCGCCAGTCCTCCCAGTTTGGCAATTTCTGTGGTACCGGTCCTTTTTTCAACCACACCCCCGCACAAGAACAGGCAGCTTTTATAAATAGCGTTGTTCAGCATATGCAAAAGTCCGCCGGCAATTCCAATGGGAAGCGCGGTACCTATTCCCAGTACCATGTATCCAACCTGGGAAATAGCATGAAAAGCCATCAGCTTCTTCAGGTCATGTTGAATGAGGGCCATCAAAACAGCTCCCAATACGGTGGCTGCCCCGATAGCCATCAACAGTAGGCTCATGGCCGACCCCGGGGTAATCACGAAAACGTTCAAAACCAGCCTGGTCAACAGGTATATTCCCAGCAGTTTATCAAGGCTGGCCGGTAAAAGTGCCACCGCCGGTGACGGAGTGTCCTTGGCCATAGCCGGCAGCCAGGTGTGAAAAGGGTATGACCCGGCCTTGGTGAGGGCGCCGAGCGCCATGAGAAGGAATGCCAAAATTGTTTTACGACCCTTTAGTGCTACCGGTAGCACTGGAATGACATTGAGGCTATCAGTCACATTCCAGAGAAGAATAACTCCGAGCAAAAGGGCAAAGTCAGACAACCCAACCAGTATCAATGTTTTCCGTGACGCTTCCGCGTTCGTTTTCTTTCCAAGAAGTATCAGCCCGTAAAGGCCGAGAAGAACGATATCCCAGAAAAAAATAAAGACAATCCAGTTCCTGGCTAAAACAGCCCCCGCCGAAGCAGCCAGACAAATCAATATCTCCGGATAGTACAGATGCTCTCCCTCATGCCCATCCATATACGTAATGGAGAACATGGTTACCAGAACGCCGAAAATAGCCACCCACAACAGTACGAATGAACTGAGTGAATCGGCGGCCAGTGTAAATTTGATACCTCCCATGAGCTCCCATGTGCTCTCCAGCTCGAGAGGCGGGGTACAGTATATGAGGACTGCGAGCAACGTCATGATCGAACAGAGAAACGCAGCGCCACCACGGAGATACCGTTTCCCCGGCAAAATCAAGCATACTATAGCTCCCGCAATAGGCAGGAGTATAGGCAAGAGTAAGGAATTCAAAACCTCTCCACCGGATTGTATCTCTTGCACCGCAATATCTCCTTTCCCCTACAGTTCAGGCCAAACATGGGTTGCACGGCCGAACTTTTTCCGGAGCCGTTCGGTCTCCTCCCAACTCAACATGAGAAGATCATCCAGCTTCACCCGATGCCGGCCGATATTCGTGTTCAAAACCACCATCCGGTCGGTACAACAGAAACAGGGATCTATCGAAGCAAGTATCAATGGGAAATCACCGAGTTTACAGTTCTTAATCATGGCCTGTACCGAAGGCAGATTGACATACGTGGGAGCCCGCACCTTGTGCCTGATAGGATAGTTTCCTCCATCCGAACGGATATAGTGAAACGCTTCACCGCGGGGAGCTTCCACCCGGCCGATTCCTTCACCTTCGGGGACTTCTCCTACCTCGGCACACCACGGGCCGGCGGGCATCTTGGCCACCATTTCTTTTACCAGGTCGATCGAGTGCGCCAACTCCAGAAGCCTGACCACCGCCTGGGCCATAACCGTACCTTCCATTTGAGTAACAATCTTGTACCCGATCTTATCATAGGCGGCATAGGGCTCATTTAAGCGGACATCTATCATCAAACCGGCACCGCGAGCGGTCGGACCGACGACACTGTAATCAATAGCCTGCTTTTTTGAGAGCGGCCCGACTTTCAACCTGGCGTGAATAACAGGATCGTCGAGAACGGCCCCAGTCAACATCTCCACCTTAACCATGATCTCGTCCATAAGGGTATCGATCTCCGGAATGAGAGCATCACTGACATCTCGGCGTACCCCCCCGACTTTTGACATGGCATAGTGATTACGGTTACCGGTCAGTTTTTCGAACAACTGGAGCAATGGTTCCCGGTATTTCCAGGCCCACATCCAGACGGTATTGTACCCGATAAAATGTCCTCCCAGACCGACCCATAGAAGATGGCTTTGTATTCTTTCCAGTTCCAGTATCAGCGACCGGATGAAAAGTGCCCTTTCAGGCACTTCCGTTCCGCAAATTTCCTCAACCGCCCGAACAAAAGCTGCGGGATGGGAAGCGCTGCAGATACCACAGATCCGCTCCACCAGAAACGGTATCTGATCGAAGGTCTTCCGGGTTGATATCCATTCTATTCCCCGGTGATTGTATCCAATGTGAAAATCGGCGCTCTTGACCGTTTCACCATCGACCTGCAGTTCAAAGAACTGCTGTTCTTCCAGGGAGGGAAAATACGGTCCAATCGGTATCGTTACACTCATAGCTCTCCCCTCTTCCAGGGAAACTTGCCGACCGGCCAATCATCGGGTAGTTCCAGGTGCCGGGGATCCGGATGATTGCGGAACGTAACTCCCAGCATCTCGGAGATTTCCCGTTCGATATAGACCGCCGCCGGTACCTCGGCACCAAAAGAATCTATAGTGCAGTCCGGTTTGGAAGCAAAGGTTTTGATAGAAACAACCATATTGTGGGCATCCAACGAAAAATGGTACATCAATTCTACGCTGGACCGCTGGTCTATTCCGGTAGCCGTACTCATCCTGGCCCCCAGGTCCCGGAAAACATACCGGCAGACCTTCACCATATTCTCGGGAGCCACCACTGCAACGAAACGCTTCTCCGAGATTTCAAGTACCGAGATATCTTTCCCAAAACGCTCGTTGAGCTTTTCCGGAACGTTAAAAACCTCCACTTTCTGCGTCTCTCCCCTCATGTCCGGCACGTATACGTTTCACTACTTACATAGTACCGATCAGTTTAACAACGGCATCTATCATCCCTTCGGGTTTCGGCGGACATCCGGGGATATAGGCATCAACCGGAATCCACTTGTCCACCGGCCCGACAACGTTGTAGCTGTCCCTGAATATCCCGCTGGAACAACCACAGGCCCCGAACGCCACCACTTTGACGGGTTTGGGAGCCTGTTCATAAATTCTGAGCAACCGCGGCAAACATTTCCGGGTTACACATCCCGTAATGAGTAAAACATCCGCGTGACGTACCGTTCCGACCAGTTTAATTCCAAATCTCTCGACATCGTACCGGGGGGTAAGAAGATCGAGAATCTCAATATCGCAATTATTGCACGCTCCCGTGGGGACATGAAAAACCCATAGGGATTTTTTCAGTGCCCAGCTAAACAAACTCATCTGCTTCACTCCTATAACCCGAGCAGGGCCAAAATGAGAGCCGCCACAGCGATGAAGGTAACCGGCCCCCAGAAGAACCGGACCGCCTGGTCGATTCTCACCCTGGGATTGGTGTTTCTTATCACCACAATCAGCACCAGTATGCCGACATACTTCAGCACACCCCAGATGGCGTCGGCTCCGATACCAAACCCTCCGAGATAGACAGTAATGAGGAATATCGGTAAGGTAAACAACATCATCGCTCTGGTCAGTTTTATTATCGCCAGGGGCGTTCCCGAATACTCGATGTATGGGCCTTCCATTACCTCGCACTCCGCTTCAGGGCAGTCGAAGGGAACCATGGTCAGTTTGGCCTGAACACATAAAATTGCCACGATAAAAGCCAGAACACCTGAAATACTCCCCACAACCGGACCGGCGCTCATAATATTCTCCAGATCGATGTTAAGCCCCGACTTGATAATCACGACTCCCAGAGACAACAGGAACGGCAATTCATATCCCAGAAGCAGGCTCATTTCACGAGAAGCTCCTACTGCGCCGAAAGGATTTGCCGACGAACTGCCACCCAGGATCACACCGATGGGCGGCAGTAGCAGCAGGTAGAGAACGACAATCAAGTCACCCACAAATCCGACCTGGTAATTAAGGTTGATACACCAGAGCAGTGTGGACAGCAACGTAACTCCCGCTAGTCCAATGATAGGCGCGAAAAAGAATCCGGTTCTCCTGGCACTTTCCGGTAGTATCGTCTCTTTGCCGAGAAGTTTCAGGATATCCGCCAAGGGCTGATACCATGGCGGACCTGTCCGCCATTGGACCCTGGCAGTAACCTTCCGGTCAATCCAAGATGACGCCAGACCGCAAACCGCCGTGAAGAAGAAGCCCGGGAACACGGCGATTATGAGAAACATATAGGCTAGGTCCTGAAACGGCTTTGGCACCTTGAGCTACCTCCTCTTCCACAGGCTACGAGTTATCTGACGTGATTCAACTTGCCGATACCCCTGTTGCTCCAGTTCTTCAAGTTCTGCGAACTTGAGAGCGTCGGCCGGGCACGCGGTCACACAGGCCGGTCTTTTTCCCGCCTGAAGCCGTGGCGGGCAGAGATCGCATTTGGATATAACCCGACACGAAGTCTCAGGCTTGATAGTTCCGAACGGACAGGCTAACACGCAACTCTTACACCCAACGCACAAGAATGAATGTCGTTTAACCAAACCGTCTTCCCCCACCTTCTCCAAAGAGCCTGTAGGGCAGGCAGCCAGGCATGGAGCATCTTCGCAGTGACGACAGATGAGAGGAAGAAAGGCCTGCTCACTCATATCCTCATGAAAAATGTTTTCAGTTTCATTATGTGTGTACCAGCAGGCCGCGCTGCAAGTTCTGCAACCAACGCAAGCCTCCAGGTCCAGGAATATCCTTTTAGCCATTGACTTGGACCATCCTCTCGAAAGGTCAGCCAGCTTTTGTAACAGTTACCTTCTCAGGAACAATTCCGGCCACACCGGCCTCATGCTGTTTCAGCCGCCCGGCGAACAATGTTCTGATTTCCGGAAAATGCCCACTGGAAACAACGGTTCCCGCGAGCAACGTTTCAGTCAGTTTGAGTGTGAATTCTCCCGAACCAAACGTAGATTTTACTTTTACCTTATCGCCGGAGCGCAAATCATGCGCCCTGGCATCATCTGCATTCATAAACAAATCAGGAGCCGCGGCGATATTCTTTGGCCAGGAAAAACGACGGCTCAAACTGCCATCGGCAAAGTGAACAGCCCCCATCCTGGGAACCAGAAGGAAAGGAGGATCATTATCATTTTTATCACCTGACAAGGTGATAACTCTCTGTTTTAAAACTCCGGCCAATTCCTCAACTCGTTTCTTGGTCGCCCGTTCAGATTTACCCGGCGAAGCGATAATCTTTTTTACCACGTCCAACAGATTATCAGGGATTTCAGTGTTTTTCCGGCCCTTTAACTTTTTGATGAGACGTTTTAGAACTTCTTCATCACTCCGGGCATCTCCGGGCGGCGTGCAAATAGCTTCAAGAACATCGAACTTACCTTCACCGTCCACGACACTTCCCGACCGCTCAAACCATTCAGCCCGCGGTAGCACCACGTCGGCCAATTGGGTCAGTTCGTTAGGAAAAGAAGCGCTACAAAGGATAAAATCCAGATCATGTAGAGCCTCTTTAAGACCAGCCGTCGGCAGGAGCGCCAGCAGGTCTTCGCCAAACACCAGCAGCCCGTGCAGTTCATGATTCATCACTGCTTTAACAATTCCAGCCAGGGGAACATATGTATCCTTGCCGCTCTTCGTTTCGTTCCTGATTGACTGCCCGACGGCAAATACACCGGAGGAATTACCATATGTAAACAAAGGGAGGATCTTCCGCTCCACCCCACCCAGGTGAGCAGCCAAGTTCAATGCGTTTACGGCTACGGTTCCTCCGGCCAAAGCGCCGAACCCTCCGGTTACAAGGACGGCTCCATGGCTCCCCGAACACAATGCTTGGGCAGCGGTAGCAATCGCACTCTGGTTCACACCGGTAATCTTTTCCAGGTCCGGAAGACCGGCTTTCTTCAAGTATTTAAATACTTGAAGGACTTGTTTTGGGGCTTTTTCTTTGCCTTGCCGGTCATGTAACGCAAAAGCCAGTTGCAGGAACAACGCGGTGTCGGTACCGGGAACCGGCTGGAGATGCGTGTCGGCGAACCACGATGTCGCACTCTTCCTGGAATCGACCACGACTACTTTGACGTTTCTCCTGTTGGCGAACTTACATTGCTGAATGAATCGAGCCAGCGGAGGATGGCGGTGAAACACGTCGCCCACAATGAGAAAATGATCACATTTTTTCAAAGAGTTGAGTTTGGCCGACGCCAGAGCTAAATCCGAATTATACAATCCTTCCAGCAAACTGAGATCTTCAATCGAAGCTGAACTGGCAATATAATTTGTCTGGATTATCTCCCGGGCCAGCACGCTAGCCAGATATGATTCTTCACTCGAAGAATTGCCCGACAATATAATCCCGATAGACACTCCATCCCGGGCTTTCATAACGCGGGAAAGTTTGGTCTTGGCAACCTTGAGCGCTTCATCCCAGGTGACATGCTGAAATCCTTCATCAGCCCTGACACCGGCTGCAAGAAGGCGTTTTGGATGAGCGTAGATTTCCTTCAGGTAATGTCCCCTGGCACAAATTTTTCCTCTACACGGAGGTTTGCTTTCGAGGTAATCGAAGTTCCGCACATTTCCTTCCTGAACTTCTGCGGCAATTCCGCACATCAAAGAACAGAGAAGGCAGCGGGTTTTTTGCAGTTCTATCATCTGTTCATCCTCGTTAATCAAATATGTCCGGCAGGTGCTTGATCGTATCGAACGTAAACACCGGACCATCCGTACACACGTAGAACTGCCCGAGGCGGCAGTGTCCGCATTTACCGAATCCACAGCTCATGTTTTTTTCCATGGACAGGTAGATGGCATTTTCTCTGAATCCCATCTCCAGGCACTTCAAAGTAGAGAACTTCATCATGATTGGGGGACCGCATACTATAGCCACAGCTTTCTTCGCAT
Source organism: uncultured bacterium (assembly GCA_964593455.1). Taxonomy (GTDB): domain Bacteria; phylum Muiribacteriota; class CAYSPT01; order CAYSPT01; family CAYSPT01; genus CAZQHK01. Next base: position 67,051 of record CAZQHK010000014.1, on the reverse strand, counting down.
TAACTTTAATGTCATCAAGGAGCGTAGTGACAACACCGACATTACCCTTCCAATCGTCGTCACCGATGTCTACCGACACTCTAAAATCAACGTTATCCAACTTACTCCACTTGTCGTACAAACCGCGGTATACCAGGTCGTCGGGGGTCCTGGCACCGTTGAGTACGATGATTTTCTTGTATTTCTTTACAGTATGAAGCAGGGCGTAAAACAGCGATCTCAGCGGAGCCAGGCCAACACCGCCGCCAATAATGACTATTTCCCTGCCCTTCAACTTGTCAAGAGGGTATCCAAGCCCATAGGGTCCCCGGACAGCGACGGTATCACCAGCTTTTAAACGATGTATCTGGTCGGTAACTCTCCCGGCACGCATGATGGTAATCTCCATCTTCTCCTCATCGTACGGGTCGGAAGAAGGAGTAAACGGTCCCTCCCCCAAACCGGGGATGGCCAGCTCCACAAACTGCCCAGTTTGAAACGGCACCGGCTGCGCCGGTCTTAAAAACAGTGTTTTGATAGTTGGCGTTTCAACGTCAATTTTCTCGACTTCGACGGGAATCAGCTGATATGGATTTTCCATTCTTAACCGAGCTCCTTAAGAACGTCCCTAATTTCTATATCAGCGGGACAGACATCGGAACATCTCCCGCACCCCACACACGCGTAGAAATCACATTTTTCTTTGAAAAACTGGAATTTTTTCACAAATCTGTTGCGCAAACGTTTATAGAGTTCGGGGCGGGGATTGCCGCCCCCGGCCACTCGGGCATACCGCGGGTAAATGCAGAAATCCCAAACCCGTTCCCGCTCGTAGTACTCTTCACGGCGGCGGTCAACCAGAAGGAAACAATGACATGTGGGACATATGCTCAAACACCCGCAGCATCCCACGCAACGGTGTGAAAGCGAATGCCAGATGGAGTGTTCCAGGTTATTTTTAATTCGATCGTAGAACGGTTTAGCCCCTTCAAAACTTTCATTTTGCTCTTGTAGCCTAATCCTTGTCCCCTGCCTCAAATGATTCCGCTCTTCGATCTCCTTACCAGTGGCTTCCCGAAAATATTTATTGCCTTCTTCAACCTGCTGCGCTCCGCGCTCTGATCCAACTGTCACCAGAATTCCTTTTGCCAGGGTGGACAAATTGAGATCAAATCCGCTTTCGGCAAACGGATTTTCACCATGCAGATTACAGAAACAGGTCTCCCCGAAATCATTGCAGTCAGCTGTAATCAGAAGTGTTCCCTCTCTTCTCAACTTGTAGAAAGGATCGATTGGCTCGGTTTCCATAAAGACCAGATCAAGCGGTTTAAGCGCCCGCAAATCGCAGGCTTTGAGCCCTACGATAGCCCTCTGTACGGGTTTCAATAATCCGGTCTCCGCTTCTTGAGGAAAGGTGGCCACTGTTTCCCTGATATCAAAGAAAAACGCTTTGACCGATTCCCTGGTGCGGTTGCCTTTGAGATTAATTTTAGGAACATCCGTTGCTCCCTCCTCCAGGCTTGAGGGATATTTTACAAAGGAAAAATCATCGAAGTTGGGGGTGTGGGTAAAAAGTTCCATATTACCTGCCAGGAACATGAGAAATTTACTTAAATGCGCATTGGTAACAAAGTATGATTCCATGATCGCACCTCGTTTATAACAGCATTTCGCGGGCATTCTACATAAAGGAGCTTGGCAAGTCAAGAGATTTTCCCTTACTTTTTAGAATAAATGTACCTATACTTTTTACTAGGTAAAACTAACGTATTTATAGAGATATTATTGACACTTTAAACTATTGCATTTACAATTCAAATGCCATGAAACATCTCCCTAGAATTCTGTACTTACTGAGCACTTCGACACCGGGAAGCGGCGGGGCAGCGCATCTGGCTACCCTGATACGGGGACTATCTCCCCGGGAATATCGTTGGGATATTATGTGCCAGTCCGGCCCTGATTCCTTTCCCATCCAGTGTCACCCATCGGGTACTATCTTCAAGGTCCCTTTCAGAGACAACTTCGATCCCCGTTCGCTGTTCAAAATTTACCGGATACTTCGCCGGGAAAAATATGACCTGGTACATACTCATCTCAATCGAGCCGGGTGGCTGGGAGGGATGGCGGCCGCTCTGGCCGGCGTTCCGGTGGTTCACACCGTACACGGTCTGGACCGACCTATGTATTCCCGCTGGGCTGATCGGGTGATCGCAGTTTCCCGGGCAGCCCGGGATAAGCTCACTCTGGATGGAATCTCAGGAGAAAAAATAAGGCTTGTATATAACGGGATATGGGTTGAGGATTTTAGTAGTTCTCGCCCGTCCACCAATCGGTTTCAGTTAGGGCGGGAAGGGAAGAAACCGTTATTCATTGCTTGCGTAGTGGGACGTCTCCATGCAGCCAAGGGACAGGACACTGCCATCAAAGCCCTGGCCTTACTGACCAGGAGCAAAGTCCCGGCAAGACTCGTGCTGGCCGGTGACGGGCCGGCCGGAAACTCTCTCCGCCGGATGGCACGGGACCTATCTTTAACCGACTTGATTGTGTTCACGGGAGACACACCATATGTGCCCGAACTTCTTCGGTCCACCGACGTGTTTCTACTGCCGTCATTAAGGGAATCGTGCCCGCTTTCACTCCTGGAAGCCATGGCCAGTTCTTTGCCTTCAGTGGTATCAGGAATCGGAGGGATACCTGAGATGGTGTCGCATGGAAAGGAAGCCTTGTTTATACCCGGTAATGATCCGCCTCGCCTGGCAGCGGCCATGTATACTCTGTACAAACATAGAGCTCTTGTGAAAACAATGGGAAGTGCGGCTTTGCGCCGTGTAAAAGACCGCTTTCACGCCTCGCAAATGATAAAAGAAACGCTGGAGGTGTATAAAGAGCTCTTCTAAGCTTTTTTGGCTTTCACCCGGGTAATCCTGGCTCCCAGTGATTGCAGCTTATGTTCCAGCCCTTCATATCCCCGGTCGATGTGGTAAACGCGGGAAATCTCGGTTACACCGCTGGCAATGAGTCCGGCTACCACCAGAGCAGCACCGGCCCGGAGATCGGAGGCCATAACGGGCGCTCCACCAAGAGTATTAACCCCACGGATAACGGCACATCTTTCATCTATAGAAACATCTGCTCCCATCCTCACGAGCTCCGCTACATGCATAAAACGATTCTCGAAGATCGTTTCAGTGACGACGCTGGTCCCATTGGCCACTGTTAGCAGCGTCATGAAAGGAGATTGCAGATCAGTGGGGAAACCCGGATACGGCAAAGATCTAATGTCAACCGGGGAAAACTGGCGGCGGCTTCTCACCCTGACGGTATTGCCGTCCCATTTCAACGTGACGCCGGCTTCCTGCAGTTTTGAGCACACCGCTTTCAGATGGTTGGAACGAACGTTATCGATTGTCACATCGCCGCCGGTGGCCGCCGCGGCGATCATAAAGGTTCCCGCTTCAATTCTGTCAGGTATGATGCTATGACTTCCACCGGTAAGCATCCTCCCCCCCTGGATACGGATGACATCAGTCCCGGCGCCTTCAATCTCCGCCCCCATTTTACCCAGAAACTCAGCCAGGTCTATCACTTCCGGTTCCATGGCGGCATTCTCGATCACGGTTTCCCCCTTAGCCAATGTGGCGGTCATTAGAAGATTTTCAGTAGCGCCCACACTGGGGAAATCCAGATATATCCTGTCTCCTTTTAGCTTTCTGCACTTAGCTTCGACATAGCCGTGAACAATGTCGATCTTTGCCCCAAGCTTTCGGAACCCTTTAAGATGAAGTCCAACCGGCCGTCTGCCAATGGCGCATCCACCGGGAAGAGCTACCCTGGCTTTTCCCAACTTAGCCAGCAGGGGACCCATAACCACAAATGAAGCCCGCATGGTTTTGATTATCTCGTAAGGAGCTTCAGTATACATGATATTGTCGGTCTGTATTTTGATCCTGTCGCTGCTGGTATCGAGTTGAGCTCCAAAACGACGCAACATCTCACACATAGTACGGACGTCACGGATGCGGGGCACATCCGAAAGATTTGATTCACCGTTACCCAGGATAGTGGCAGCCATGATGGGCAACGCAGAGTTTTTCGCCCCATTAATCCTGATACGGCCTTTAAGCCGAACACCGCCTTCGATGATAAACTTGTCCATAGCGGGCAATTATACCACTATCAACAAGCACTCACAATGACCACACTTTTCCATCTTATATCCAGCAACCACACCACTCCGCCCCCACTTCAATAACCACATAAAAACCCTCGTCAAGTTCGGCGCCTTCGCTTGCGAACAGCCGAGCGAAGGAAGACATCCGTAACCAAACCTATATAAGGCGAAGCACCGTGTACTGAGATGTTTTTTAAAAAAATGTGCATACCCGGAGGCCGAGGTGTCTTTGCAGCGGGGCTCGACCGAGGCGGTCACAGGATGTGAAGGAGCCGAGGTCGGCCCAGCGAGAAAAACAGGATGTTTTTCAAGCGTAGCAAAAAGACACCTCGGCCTCCAGGTAGTTACTGTATAACCTCACTCAATAACACGTATGCGGAGACTGCTTCTTTACATATATTTAGTTCTTGTGCTACCATTTCATCTGTGTTGAAAGGAGAAATACATGGCTGCCATCCAGAGACGAAGACTCGGCGATCTCCTGATGGAGTGCGGGCTCATCACCCAGGAAGAACTGCAGGAAGCTCTCGCCAAACAGAAGGAAAAGAAAGAACGGCTGGGAGAACTGCTCATTACCATGGGACTCGTCACCAATGACGATATCATATGGGCGCTCGGTGATCAGCTCAACATCTCGTATGTCCATCTTTCGGAAGATCTCGTTGACCCAAACGTCGCCCGTTCATTTCCTCTGGACCAGATGAAGATACACAGCTTCATACCCGTTTTCAGAATCGGCAACGAAGTTACGATAGTCATGGCCGATCCCCTGGATATCGATGCCCTTAACTCACTCGAATCACTGACCGATGAGGAAATTAATATTTCCATCGGTTCCGAAGAAGAGATTCAGAACTATCTCGGTAAAATTTTCGAAACCCCGGAAATAGATATCAGACAAACCGAAAATGACCTTATAACCACTTCGGAAACCGGAAAAAAACTTCTGCCGGACAAACTCGAACAGCTATTCAGAAAACTCGATCCGGATAAAGCTCTCACTTATTTATTGACTAATTCCCTGGTGGAACCGGGTGATAATCTTCGCCTGTTCTCAAATGGAGAAGCGCTTATGCTTCACCTGACCAAACATAATCAGAAGCTGGAACCGGCACTTAAAATAACTATCGAATCCGACCAAGACCTATTCGTTTCGGCCCTGCAAATAGCCGGGATGGTCACACCGGATACCAGCACAGAATTCACCGAGGGAATTATTTTTTTTCCTACACCCCAGGGTCCTTGTGAACAGCGCCTGACCGTAGTCGGCGCGCCCGGTGCCTGGCAATTGTTTGCAGAACGTCCCCAACCGGTGCCGGATAATCCTTTTTCTTTGCTTGAAGGCGAAGCAGAGGCCCGGAAGAAAATGGAATCAGCCTGGCGGGAACCGGGCGGACTGGTACTGATCGCAAGCCCGGAAGGAGCCGGTATCTACCAACTCCTCAGCATGTTTTCACATCTGCCTTATCATTTTAGTTCCTTTAGCGCCGTAGTGCTTGGAGAACGTTTCTGGCAGATGCCGGATACCTGGACTTACTTGTTTCTACCGCCTGACCAGGATGGTCGGAAAGAAGCTCTTCGCCGGGCTTTACACCTCAACCCGCGCCTGCTTTTAATCGACAGCCTGCGGGAAGAGAACGGTGATAAAAAACTGCTAGCCATGACCGGCCGCGCCGCAGGTTCGGGCATCAGAACCATCGTCGGATTGGAATGTCAGACACTTTCGTCGGCACGGACACTGGTTGGAGACGCGTTTTTCACACGTAACACCAGGATCATGGCAGTACGATATCTCCTGCGCAGAAACTGTCCATTCTGCCTGGGGCCGATTGATCAATGCAATGTTCCCGGCAACCTGGCCTCAATATGCTCCCTGGGCAACGCGGTGCTGTCCCGCGGAGAAGGATGCGATCAGTGCGATGGGACCGGAACCTTCGGTGACATACCGGTGTCTTTTGCCGCAACCGTAACGGAAGAAGGCCTGCAAAGCGCGCTGGTGGAAGCCGAGCGGCGGGCACTAAGTAACCTGCTTTCTACGGGGACTATTGCGCCTTCTGCGGTGAGGAACTCGATTCGATTCCCATTCTGATTGTTATAATTGAAAGGTGACCAAACGCCGTGACAAACGACGGATTCGGAAAACCAGGAAAGAAAACCGGAGGTCTGCCGGGTCACTGGAAACGGAAGTCCGTCAAACCAACTTCCTTGCCTGACAGGGTCAAGCTATCCACCGCAGTGGCATCCATTAAACTTGATGATCTGAAAATGAACGACCTCTTCCGACTGGTCGTTAATCACCAGGGCTCTGACATACATATCTGCGTCGGTGTTCCCCCGGTCCTCCGGGTCAACGGCAAGATAATCAAGACCGACCTTCCAAACCTTGATGCCGGCACCGTTCGGCGCCTCATATTCGAGACTCTTACCAACGATCAGCGGGCAGCCCTGGAAGAGGATTTGGAAGTCGATTTTTCAGTTTCTCTGCCAAGCATCGCCCGATTCCGCGGCAACTGTTATTACGACCGCCTTGGTTTGGCTGCCGCCTTCCGGACAATTCCCACATTGGTGCCTACCATGGAAGAGCTGGGATTACCGAAAATCCTGGTGGACATGACAGGAAAGAAAGCTGGCCTGGTCCTGATTACCGGGGTGACCGGAAGCGGTAAATCCACCACGCTAGCCGCCATGATAGACCTTATCAACCATAACCGAACCGAACATATCATTACCATCGAAGATCCGATCGAGTATGCCCACGAACACGATATGTGTATTATCAACCAACGGGAACTCGGCCGCAACACGAAATCCTTCTCCCAGGCACTAAGGGCCGCCTTACGCGAGGACCCTGACATTATTCTGGTAGGAGAGATGCGCGATCTGGAAACCATCTCCATGGCTATAACCGCTGCCGAAACCGGGCACCTGGTTTTATCCACACTCCACACCTCCAGCGCTCCCAAGACCATCGATCGAATAATTGATGTGTTCACGCCACATCAGCAGGAACAAGTCAGAGTACAACTCTCGGAGACTTTGAAAGCTGTGGTCACCCAGCAACTGATTCCGCGAATCAACGGCACGGGTCGCGTGTTGGCCATGGAAATAATGATCAACAGCCACGCTATTGCCAACCTCATCCGCGAAGGAAAAACCTACCAGATATATTCAGTCATGCAGACCAGCCGGCAACAGGGTATGCAGACCATGGACCAGGCACTCAAAACCCTGGTACGATACCGCAAGATATCTTACGAGGAAGCGTATCTGCGCTGTATCGACAAGAAAAGTTTCAAGCAGGAAGAGAATCTGGGCGAAAACTCCCCACTCGGGCTCTAATACTAACCGATAGCTTCCAGAGTTAGTGGTCTCATGATTTTCTTTAACTTTTTTTTAACCGGTTCGGGAATGTTCCTGTCGTTCGTGATTCCTTTGTTTATGGGTGTTTTTTTCTTCATCTTTATGACATTTGGCAGAGACGAAGGGTTGCTACAGTTTCTGGCCTTTCCTTTCCGCGCTCTGGCCGAACTGGTTGGCCACCGGGTTTACCTGCTGATCATTTTCCCCATGGGAAACTGGCTGGGTCTGAAATTAGTGAAGTCCGTATTTAAAAACAATTTTCGTATCTGCGGATCAAAGGTCCGGGCGATACTGATTCTCTCGGTTTTCGATATCATGACCTGGATTGCCATATTCATCCTTCTGAATGTGTCTTGATCACTGGCAGTGGATTATCATTTCAGCCACCATAGCGAAAATTCCCAAAATATACTGGATGGTACTTGAGTTTTCTGCCTTTGTGCGGTATATAAGTATGCTCACCATAAGCCGGTTCGTTGGATCAGCTATGGTGTTCTACCATGTTGGTTAAGAAGGTGAAACAATGCGGTTGTACGAGTTTGAAGCCAAGAAGGTGCTGGCGGAAGCCGGTATTCCCGTGCCGCGATGTTTCGGAGTCATCCAATCGGCGGATGAACTCGAGAAGAATTCTCTCCCCTACCCGGTTGTGCTCAAAGCACAGGTATTGGTCGGCGGACGAGGCAAAGCAGGAGGAGTGAAAATTGCAGTTAACGCAACGGAAGCTAAAACAGAAGCCGAGGAGATTCTTTCTCTCAGCATCAAGAGCTACCCTGTACAGCGGCTACTTATGGAAGAAGCGCTTGATGAGAAAGCAGCCTGTTATGCTGGTATCACAATGGATCCCGGTACTTATGAAAACGTTATACTGCTCAGCGCAGCCGGCGGTGTCGATATCGAGGAGACTGCCCGTTTACATCCTGACGCCATCTTGAAGGTGACCGTCCCGGGACAACCAGACACGTTGCCGGAACACATTTTGAGCAAAATAGAATCGTTTGCCACCGACAAACTGGGCGCAGCCGGAGTACCAACACAAAACCTACCAAAAATTATCAACCAGCTCTATAATGTGTATCTGAAAAGCGATGCCCGGCTGGTGGAAATAAATCCGTTGATGGCTACCGAATCCGGCGCCTGGTATGCAGCGGACGCCAAGATAGTGTTGGACGACAATGCTCTGTTCCGCCAGGGGAAGCTTTTGGAAACACTGGGAGTTCTTAGCGGACGCCATGACGTGGCGGAACCGACCTTACGGGAGCGCAAGGCCATGAAATGGGCTTTCCCGTACGTGGACCTGCTACCGGAAGACGCCGTTAAAAACAGGAAAAACCTTTACGTGGGCCTGGTACCGGGAGGTGCCGGTTATGGAATTTTCTCCATCGACGAGGTAATGAATATTGGCAACCGATACTTTGGCGGTTCCATAGTGCCCGTTAATTTCATGGACAGCGGCGGCGGTCCCAGCCAGCAGAAAGTGGCCGCCATGTTCGATTTGCTGATGGATTACCCGTTAGTCGATATCATCATCACTTCCAGGTTCGGCGGGATCTCCAGTTGTGACGTGTTTATCCGGGGTTTGATCCAATGTTTGCGCAGCCGGAAACGTACCTGTGAGCGGGTCATACCGGTGATCGGACGGATGGTGGGGACCGATCTGCCGAAAGCCCGCGACTATCTGGAGAAGGCTTTACAGGAGACACCGGATGAGTTGTCCGATCTCGACCTGGTCGTCGGCAACCGCATTATCATGGCCGAAGTCATTCGTCAAGGAATCAATCGGGTCCTCGAAAACAGAGTATTGAACACCGACACTGACGAAGAACGAGGAGGGAACAATGGCTGAAAGATGTAATCCCAAAGATGGTCTGCTCCTACACCTCATCAGGGAAAAGCGTCCCGACCTGGCCCGGACTATAGAACAAACGGAACAGGTCGAAACCATCGTGATCGGTTTAGGAAACCAGGGGACCAAGCATGCAGGGATCATGAAAACCTTCGGGACCACGGTCACCGGGGGTGTCGCTTTCGAAAAAGCCGGCACTATGATCCATGAAACGATCCCGGTCTATGCTTCTTTGCGGGACTGTTTGAAAGAACATCCGAACGTGGCCGCCGCCAGTATCTGGAAACATTTTTCCACTGCCGCCGCCGCGGCTGTGGAAACTATTGAGGCGGGAATACCCTTGGTGGTACTGATAACTGAAGGAATTCCTCTGAAAGATGTACGCACCGTTATTGCCGCTGCCCGAGCAAACGGCACTCTGCTATTCGGAGGCAATACCCCCGGACTGATATTTCCGCCGGAAGGCATCAAGATTGGAATGTTGCCAGACGTCTTTTATCCGGCCGAACCCGAACCGGGTCGATTTGGGCCCGAGGGTGTGACCGTTATATCTCGAAGCGGCGCTATCCTCTATCACCTGTCAGATGCAATGGTCAGTACCGGGATCGCCCAAAACGCAGTGCTGGGAGTGGGCGGTGACGGCGCTATCGGAACCACCTTCAAACAGATCGTGCCGATAGTTATGAAACACCCCCATACGCACCTGGTCGTGGTAGCCGGCGAGATCGGCGGCTGCCAGGAAGAACTTCTGGCCAAAGATATCAAGGATCATCCCGAAAAATACCCGAAACCGCTGGTAGCTTTGATTTCTGGCGCCCAGGCCCCAAAGGGCAAGACTATGGGACACGCCGGAGCGGTAGTTTCACCAGGACAGGAATACGGCACTTTCTGCTCCAAGAAGCAGTCGCTGACCGAAGCGGGGGTGGTGGTAGTCAACAGTCAAACCGATCTCATCGAGGCAGTCAAGGAGAAGCTCGGCGGTCGGACATATTTTGAGGTTAAGAGATATTATCAGAAAATGGCTTCTATCTGGGACGCTCCTCCCCCGAAGACCACCTGGAGCACGTTTATCACCCGTGTTGAACCAAACCATCTTCTGGTACGGGGATACCCACTCCCGGAACTCATAGAAAACAACTCGTATCCGGAAGTACTTCATCTCCTTATTACCGGCTCTTTACCAGATCAGGGGACAGCAGCCAGGTTGGGCGATATCATGTGCCGGGCTGCTGGACGCAGCTTACCGCCGTTACCACAAAGGGACCGGGATGATCTGTCTAAAACCATCACCAGACTGCTCATATGCGATACGGAACTAGCGGAGAATTGTGCCGGCAGCACCAGCGAAAAAGCAGATAAAGCCGCCATGCTGGCGGGACGAACACTCAGAGCCGTTCATCACCGTCTCTGGGAAAACCAAACTCTTTTTGCTCCTCTTAGCAACCACAGTGAACTTATATCTCTATGCCTGACCGGTAAGGCACAAGCCGATGATGCAGTCAGCCGCCTGCTGGAAGCCATGCTGGTAGCCTGCGTGGATCATGGAGTCACACCCCCCTCGGCCCAGGCTACGATTTTGGCTGCTTCGGTCAGAGCCGCCCTGGAAGTAGCGGTAGCCAACGGAGTGTCGGCCATAACCGATGTTCATGGGGGCGCCGGAGCCAAAGCGGCAGTCTTCTTCAGATTCTGTCTCACAAAAGCCGAGACGGATCGAATTTCTCCCGGGGAAGCAGCCCGGGAGATCGTGCAGCAATATGTACAGAGCGGACGGAGAATAGAAGGCCTGGGACACCGTGTCCATACGCTGGACCCCCGCCGCGATGTTCTCTGGTCCATGGCCGAAAAAACCGGAGTTGCTGCCGAGTCCGTTGAACTATCACAGAAGATTTCGACGTTATTCAGGAGTATCAGAGGCATGGACCTCCCGATCAACGTCGACGGAGTTATCGGTGCTATCATCGCCGACCTGGGGCTTCCGGAAGCACTGGCCAAAGCAGTCTTCATCCTGGGAAGAATAGCCGGTTTAACCGCGCACTATTTCGAAGAAGTCAGCCTTTTTCCGCCTATGCGGAGAATCAATTTCTCACAGGCCAAATATGCCGGTAAGAAGTAGGATAGAGGAACGGAAAGCAGAGTTTCTTCCCCGTTACGAACTCTTTTGGTTGACGAAGCAATGATTGCTGAGTAAAATTAGGCCAAGGAGATTATTCTGATGAATCGACGGTTTTTTGCTACTATTCTGGTGATCGCGGTGCTCGCGCTCTGCCTCAGTACCGCCGAAGCGGCAAACGTAACTATCCGTGTTCTGGATGTCGGCCAGGGTGACGCCATCCTGATAACACTGCCGACGGGCAAATCGGTGCTGGTCGATGGCAGCGAAATCAAATACGGTCGTAACGTGATCGTCCCAACCCTCAAACGATTAGGTATAACCGAATTGGAGAAAGTCATTCTCACTCATCCCCACAGCGATCATCTCGGCGGACTCATTCCCGTTCTGGAAAACATTTCGGTGAAAGAAGTGTGGGACACAACGTCTTACACCACTATGACCTACAAGAAGTTCAGGAAGATCATCCGGGAAAATAATATTCCTCGCCGTGAAGTTTTTCGGGGCGAAACCGAAACATGGGGCGGCGGTGTTACCGTATCCGTACTCAACCCAAAGAAAAGAGTTCCAGGTGAACCGCTTGATTTTCCCGTTATCGAAGGCAACCCCGATCTCGAAGATGACGAACTGAGAAGCGCCGTCAATAATTCTTCCATCGTATTCAGGCTGACCTTCGGCAACACCTCTATCCTGCTGACCGGCGACGCCGAAAAAAGCGCTGAACGGGAGATGCTGGCAAACGGACTTACCTTGCGGGCCCAGGTTTTAAAAGCAGGCCATCACGGCTCCTCCACATCAACCTCAAACGATTTTCTGTATGCCGTAAAACCAGAGATAGCCGTCATATCACTCGGTGAAGACAACAACTATGGGCATCCCGCTTCAACCACCCTGAATAAACTTGAAAGAATTAAAGCGGCGGTTTACCAGACCGATCTGCTAGGCACTATCATCCTCAATTCCGACGGGTCAGGATTTACCGTACAATCAGAAAACAGGGAGATAGAATATCTCTTGGACCGGATCGGATCAGGGGAGCAGGGACTGGAAGAGAAGGTCTCAACCATCATCAGCCACAGCGTTCGCACGGGCTATCTGCGCAAAGTTGACCTGTTCATAACATATTGTGAAGCGCATCGCAACGTCGTGAAACGCTACACGGTTATCTTGAAAGATCTTGCGACGGCACTGCGAGTAGCCCACCTGGAGATACAACCGGCCTCGGACCTGGAAAATCCGTTCCTGCCACGCTTGAAGAAGATTGAGCGTCTGCTGCGATAACCCGGATTCCTTACTTCTCTTTTTCCTCAAGCGTTACCCGCGTCATACCCGTCCGGGCCACGTAGAAAAAAACCTTGAGCAGACGTTCGTATGGTCCACCGGTCTTGATTTTCAGCGAATCCTTTGTGGTCAGCACCGGGAGTGTCAGATCGGCTGCCTTTACCTCCACAAAGCAATCGCGGGGCGGGTTTTCAACATTGGTTGATCTGAAAACGTAGGACATCTCCTGCTCAAATTGCAGTTCTCCGTCAACTACCGCGAACGTATCGTAGGTCTGTTTGGCTGCGTTGAACGGTGTCGAAATACCGCCGGGCTGCGCGCCGGGATTGAATTCGTTGATGTTGTCACGGGCGCATATCTTCGTGCCTACCGTGAAGAGATCGAATACCAGCCTGATATCTTCAGAAGTCCACAGAGCGTACTGTTCTGTATCACCGGTAAATTGGAGTCGATAGCACCAGGGGTTGAATGAACCATCCTGGATCTTTTGACCCATATGGCGGTAACCATCTTGAGCGGTGTCTTTGAACTCCCACTCGATATCAACGTTTTCCCCGGGGGTAAACAACCTGGTAGTGAGAAGATACTCCAGGTCTTTCGGTTCCCGGAGTGTGTCCTTATTGGTCTGGGTGAATACAGTCTCGTTTGTTCTCAAACATTCCCGGTAGGCTTTACGCTTGTAATCTCCCCAGGCAATATCCCCGAAGGAAAATGTCCGCCTGAGCGATCCTTCTCTGACATTGAGCTTGAGTGTCGGCACATCGTCGTCCACGGCAATAATGTGACCATATCGGCCCCATTGATTACGATCCCCGAACTCTGGGGGGTAGAATACTCCATTTTCCGGATCTTGTTCGTTCCCGGCCGGTCTCAATGGCCATGGTTCGGCCGGATGGCCAAAGGAATTCGCCAGGCTCGGCCACGTCGCCCAATCCTCGTTGGAGACCGCCTCCCCGAGACCGGTTCCTTTGGCGCTCCTGACAGTCGCATCACGGAGATCTGCGGCGGCAATAGGGTCCTCCAATCCATCCGAAGCAGACCATCGAACCGGATATACGTCATTTAAAATATGCCGTTGGCTGTCGGAAGCTATCCAATAAGGTGCATTGAAGTTACCGCTGCCGTCCCCGGCAGCAACGAAATACTTGAGACGCCCGCCTGCACCCCAACCCCGATGCTCTTTTCCCCAAGGATCGGTGTAATCAATAGATGTGGTGGCAAAATGCCACCCCAACGGTTCGGCTAACATCTCTATGGGGACCGTGATCTCCATCACCGAATAAGCCGGATCACTCCGCTCCCCGCTGCCGGATATCCCGCCGGACACCACTCTGCCGTTAGCATCGTAGACTTCCACCGTTTTGTTTGCGTGATCAACGGGAATCTCTACCCAAACAAACTTGTCCCGGTTCACCGCCGTACAGTCGCATTGGCCGTGGTCGTGTCCAGGTTGGCCGCACAGATACCCTTTTTCGTAATTGTAATCGTACATCTGCACCGAGTAAAGCACCTGTGTGCTAAGCTGGCCTCGACTGAATAATCCCATCCTCTGGGGATCATCGCCGACAACCTCGATCTCCACCACCCAGCCATTCATCTTACTGTCAACCAGTTTGAGCTGGTCATCGGCGGGATTCATCCCGGCAAAATACCGAAATGTTGTTCCCTTACCATCCACGGTTTTAGTACCTGAACTGTTTTGCGTAATTCCCCAGGTATAATCCAGAAAATCACGTTCGAGCGGGCGGGAGCACTGGGGACAGGCGCCGCTTTGAGGCTGTCGTTCTTCCAGTTTGTAATGTTCCGGGCAAACCCACGGGTTAACGAAGTCAGAGACCTGAAATCCCCAGTATCCTCCGGGAGGAAGCTGGATTTTACTCACGTTTCCTCCCAGAGCCTGGTATGGATCATCCAGGTTTATATGGGGGTTGTTTTCCAGAACCCGAATAACCACCGTATCCTGATTCCTGGGATTACCCGGTAGCATGCCAAGTCCTTCATTCCATTCTTTGATGAGATCACCAGTGGTGCCGTAAAGCCGGTAGGGATCGCTGCCCGTTCCATCATCTACCAGCCGATAGGAGATGGGAGGAGTCTTATCCAGCACGCGAACAGTCCAGATTTCCGGGACTGCCGATGAGGAGCCGAGCCCGGAGCTGCTCTTGTAAGCCTCACCGGTAATCTTCAACTTGTATGGCCCGTAAGTACCGGCGATCTGACCCTCATCGTCCCGGACCTGCTCATACCAGGTCCAGGTAGCCAGCATTTTAAGTGTCACGGCCATGTTAATCTCGACAACATACTCGGCCGGATCAGACGGAGTCACGTAGGTATGGGTGTAGTTGAGGGCCCTGGCTCCCATGAACTGGTCGCCGGGATTATAGCCGATATTCTGCCGATCCATATTCCAGTCAACAGCCCAGTCGGTAATTGTCCACTCGGTAGGAATCTCATAGGTCTCATCGTATACTTCCACCACCCTGACGGGTCCGTCACTGTCAGTGTCCGGCGGGAGTTCCGGCAGGCGAAAAGGACAGGCAAAAACAATTAGATTCGGAGGAATGTTGCCTCCGTTTTCTAATTTATCACGCAACCATATGGGGCCGAACTCTTTCAATATATCCCGCCGCTCGGCAGAGGTCGAGGCCAGGTTCTCGAAATTGTAATGATGTTTTAACATCGGCAACCGGCCAGGTAAATCGAGAAAACTGGATCGGCTGAAAGCAAACCTGCTGAAGGAGGTACGTCGGCCTCCGGCCACCGGACTGGTGATCCGTTTCGAGAATGTCGCCCCATATACTTTGGGCTCCCGGTAGTTCCCGAAAGAATCGAACTTCTCACCTTCGTTCCGCCCCACATCGATCGGAAACGTTTTCCAATTTCTGGGGACCAGAATACCCTGGGACAGGCGTTGTCCCAATGCTCCATCCTGGCGCTGTCCGGATTGGCTGCCCGGAAAAAACCAAAAGGTGTAGCCGATGGAAGGAAACCGGGTGGGGTCAACTCTCCAGGTATACGGTTCATCTTCGTAAAGAAAGGTAGGTTTCGAACCATCCGCAAGCTTCATGTCCGGTTCGATGGGAAGGCCGCAGGCCCCCGCACGATACAGGCCAATGGTCGATAAAGCCAGCCAGGCAATCATGACCAAGCAGCGTTTCCATTTCAACGAGGCAAAACGCATTTGAGCAAACGACATTGGTCAGAAACCTCCTTCCCCATGCACGATACTTAGCTTTCGTCTCAACATAAGCGGGTCCGTGTCGGTTAATTGCCCATCACCATCGATATCAAACGAGGATATATCTGCCGGCCGGCGGTCTTTGTCGGTATTGAGATATTCTTTGACAAACTCGTTGAACCGGTCGACATCATAATCACCCAGTTCTCCATCACCGTCCATATCACCCTGGCAATCCACTTTCCAATACATGTAGATGACATCTCGGTTATTGAATTCTCCGTCACCGTTGAGATCCGCCCGTGTTCGAAGACTTTCATCTCCATACTCGGAGTCATTATTCAACATCTTAACAATGATGAAATCCTTGAAAGTTACCTGGCCATCCTCATTGAGATCTCCTGGATCATCATCCCTGTCAGGCGATGTAGTCTTCATTTCCAATAATGAGCTCACAAACCGCGGTTCATCAATATCAGAGCCAATTGTTTCGTTACCAACCGGTTTATCATCCGCCGCAATGGGTCCCTGAAACTCGCCGGTTCCGGATCTATCCGTTGGCTTTTCATCTTCTTCCAGCGTCGCGGTACCGGTCACTTCTTTCACATTGGCCGCCACCCAATGTTCGTACATGAGATTAACACTGCGCCAGTTAATGAACAGGAACACCATGGCCCGCTCAACATCTTCGGCAGATCCTTTTTTAACAGCTTTTTCCAGCACCTGAAGATCGTGATCAACACGTTTCATCATGCTCCCGAACTGTTCGTGGAACTCGCCGATTGAATAATCGTCGATAACCAGGGGCGGCTCCGCCACTGAGGGTTGCACTATCATGGCAATCCCGATTACCAGCATAAGGGCAAAAACATGCACGGCTGAACAGGGCAAAAACCTTTTAAGTATCGTATTTTTGATCATGCACACTCCCTATTGTTTATCGTAAGCTAATTGCCTCCTTATGTCAACTTGTGGAGCCGACTTCAAAAACCGGGCGATCTGGTATAATTAAAGGAGGAGGTGTAACGGTGTCCCTTGCCCGGAAAGCGGTTTTACTCACCCTTACCCTGGCCGTTTTGGCTGGTTTTATCTCACTTCAACCAGTCTTCGGACAGAACGATTCAAGCATAAAAACCGTGTCCGGCCAAGCAACCGCTTACCTTAATCTGGCCCACAATGCCTTGAACCAGGGACAGTTGACCAGAGCCATGCAATTGATAAACATGGCACACACAATTGCCCCCGACGATGACCGGATTCAGGAAAAGTTTGAGATAATTCAACAAACGGCCCGCCAGGAAGCCAACCAGCTGTTATTTGAGGGACAGCGGCTATTCAAACTGGGCGATTATAAGCAAGCCTCACGGTTGTATAAACAGGCACTGCAACTGTTTCCCGACGACCCCCGGATTCAGGAACAACTTCAATTTGCCCTATCGGAAGGAAAACTCAAGCGGATCCGTCATGGTCTGTCTACGGTTAAACCGGCCAAGTTAGAACAGGAAGTGAAAGAAGGTGGTAAAGGAGAGACCTCCGGCAGCAGCGGCGGTCCTCCGGCAATAGCCACCCAGGAGCGCACTATCGCTCCCAGCAGAGCCACGGTAGCCGACACCTTTCAACAAGGAATGAGGTATCTCAGACTGAAAGACTGGTTCAAGGCTATGCAAAAGTTCGAGGAGGTTCTCAAACTCGATCCGTCCCATGAAAAAGCAAGAAGAAAACTTTTCGAACTGGAAGTAACCGCTCAGACGAGAGATCCATATGCCAACGGCCGGGAAGCTTTCGCTTTAAAAAAATACGAATCAGCCCTGGGAAATTTCAGAGAAGTAGAGAAGGTACAACCCGATTTTCTTGATACTGCTTATTTTATCGGTCAGTGCCTGGAAACCCTGGGGGATATAAAACAAGCGATCAGTTACTATGAACGGTTCCTTCAGAAAAATCCGGAACACACCAGGTGCAGGATTAAACTGGCTTATCAGTATTACCAGGACGGACAATCACGGGCCTCCCTGAAACAAATGGTTCTGGTAAAACATCTGAATGAAAGTTTGTTTCATGATAATTTGTACGGTCTTTTTACCTGGCTTTACGTTACCACCTACTGGTATGTATTTCTGCTTCTTACGGTGGAAGCGGTTTTTCTGATAACCATGGTACTGTATATTCTAGCATTCATTCGTCCGCTGGGAGAGGGAGAACCATACCGCCTGCTCCGGAAAGCCGTCTCACTGTATCACATGCAGAAACTCGATAAAGCAGCCGAACTTCTCCGCCGGACTATCGTTCTGAAACCCAATTATCTGGAAGCTCACTTTGCCCTGGGCCTGGTCTTTTCCAGGATGAAACGGCTGCCGCAGGCGGTGGAACGTTTGAAAACCGTTCTTTTTCTCGATCCGAAAAACCAGGTTGCACGATATAATCTGGCCATCATCTACAATGCCATGAGACGCCACGATCAAGCGCTGATCGAACTGAGATCCATTATATCAACGTCCATTCTCAGAAGCATAATTAATATCGACTTCAAACAAATCAAACAAGATGTACAAATGTACACGTTCGTGTTTGAAAAACTCAAGGAATTGGCACAACAGAAGATTGTGAGTCAAAAACAGATGCCGGATGCGGCTCTGAGTACTAAAATTTTGGACGGCTTGCCGGCGGGCTGAACACTCAGGCAGATTTCCCCGGTTTGGCCTGTTTTCTCTGCAGAATATACCCACCCTTGGTATCGATAACCTTGCGGTTGATAATGACCTTTTCAACATCCCCCTGGGAAGGTAACTCGTACATCAAGTCAAGCATTACCTCTTCAAGAATTGAAGCCAGTCCCCGGGCACCCGTCTTCCTTTTCAAGGCCAATTCGGCAACAGCTTCCAGGGCCTCATCGGTAAATGACAGATCGACGCCCTCCATGGTGAAGAACTTTTGGTACTGTTTAACGAGAGCGTTTTTCGGTTTGGTCAGGATATTGATAAGCGCCTGCTTGTTGAGCTGGTGCAGGGTCGCCACTACCGGCATCCGACCGATAAACTCCGGGATATACCCGAACTTAAGCAGGTCTTCCGGCAAAACCTGGCTGAATATGAATCCCAGGTCTTTCTCCATTTTGCTCTTTACATCGGCGCCGAATCCCATTACTTTCTCCTGGATACGAGTCTCGATGATCTTATCCAGTCCGTCAAAGGTACCACCGCCGATGAACAGGATATTGGTGGTATCAATCTGGATCAGATCCTGGTGCGGGTGCTTGCGTCCCCCCTGGGGAGGCACGTTAGCCAGACAGCCTTCAAGGAGTTTGAGGAGAGCCTGTTGAACTCCTTCACCCGAAACATCCCGGGTAATAGAGACATTTTCCGACTTCCTGGCAATCTTGTCCATCTCATCGATATAAATAATTCCCTGCTCTGCCCGTTCCACGTCGTAATCAGCGTCCTGAATGAGTCGAAGCAGAATATTCTCAACATCTTCACCAACGTATCCGGCCTCGGTAAGAGTGGTCGCGTCCGCGATAGCAAAAGGAACGTCGAGCATTCTGGCCAAGGTCCTGGCCAACAAGGTTTTACCGCTCCCGGTTGGACCGATGAGCAAAACGTTCGCTTTCTGAATCTCGATATCATCATCCTGCATATTGGATGAAATTCGTTTATAGTGGTTGTATACAGCCACCGAAAGCGTCTTTTTTGCGCGTTCTTGACCAACCACATATTGGGAGAGGAACTTGTATATCTCTTTGGGTTTATTTATTTCCTTAATCGGTTTGGCCTTTTCCGGACCGAGTTCTTCCACGATGATCTCGTTGCAGAGTTCAACGCATTCATCACAGATATAAACTTCCGGACCGGCAATCAGTTTTCGAACCTGGTCCTGATTCTTAGCACAGAATGAACATCGGAGTCGGGTAGAGGTTTTGGACGGAAACATCAGACCAACTCCTTTGTTTTCTCGCGTTTTGATTCTTCAATGACGTGATCGATAAGTCCGTAAGCCTTTGCTTCCTCGGCTTCCATATAGAAATCACGATCGCTGTCTTTTTCCACTTTTTCCATGGACTGGCCGGTATGATGGACCAGGACATCGTTAAGCCGTTGTTTGATCCTCATTATCTCCCTGGCATGGATCTCGATATCCACCGCTTGTCCCTGGGCGCCGCCTAGAGGCTGATGGATCATGATCCGCGCATTTGGAAGAGCGAATCGTTTCCCCGAATGACCGGCTGTTAGAAGCAGCGCTCCCATGCTGGCTGCTTGCCCTACACAGATAGTAGATACATTACACCGAACATATTGCATGGTGTCATAGATGGCCAGCCCGGCGGTTACCGCCCCACCCGGACTGTTGATGTAGAGATTGATATCTTTATCCGGATCTTCTGCTTCCAGGAATAAAAGCTGGGCCACTATCAAATTGGCAATATGGTCGTTTATTCCACCGCCGATAAACACGATACGGTCTTTAAGAAGCCGCGAATAGATATCATATGACCGTTCCCCGCGAACTGTCTGTTCAATGACAATTGGTACAAGTTGCATGCTTGAACCCTCATTCCTCTTCTTGTTTGACTACTACGTCTTTAATGTCGGCATGCTCGACAAGAAAATCCATCGCTTTTTCGCGAGCAATATCATCTTTTAACGCTGCCATACTGACGGTATTGGCAAAGACGCTCCGCAACCGTTCCACATCCTGGTTAGTACTTTCGGCCATTTCAACGATTCGCTGATCGAGTTCCTCGTGCGGTACGTTGATATTTTCCTGCTTGACGATCTCCTTGAGCACAATATCATGTTTGACTTCCTGGACGGCTGATTCCTGGTACTGCTCCCGGAGAGAGTCCATGGTTCCGCCCGTCCGTTCCAGATAGTCATCAATGGTCACACCTTCGGACTGAAGAGTCCGGCCAAGACTTTCAATCATCCGGGCTATTTTCCTGTCAACCAACACCTCCGGTACGGTTATGGAGCTGATCGAAACCAGTTGTTCCACGATCTTTTCTCTGACTCCCATGTCCGCCCTGGCCTTGGCAAACGCATCCAGTTTCGTTTTGATCTCGCTCCTGAGATCGGTGATACTGTCAAACCGGGAAATCTCACCGGCAAAATCATCGTCCAGATCGGGTAATTCTTTTACTTTTATTTCCCGCACTTTGACGGTAAAGCCAATAGTCTCTCCGGCCAGAACATTGCTCCGGTAATCAGAAGGGAAATCGATGGTAAACTCTTTTTCTTCTCCCGGTGACACTCCTGTCAAGGTTTCTTCAAATTTCTGAGGGAACATATTCGATCCAAGCTCAAGGAAGAAGTTTTCCGCACTAGCTTCCTCGCATTTATCGTCTCCGTTTAGCCCCTCATAATCAATGATAACATAGTCTCCTATTTGAGCCGCTCGATCTTCAACGGGAATCAACCGGGCATGGCTTTCACGCAAATTCTGAAGTTCCCGTTCCACCCGATCATCATCCACCTGCTCTATTTCGCGTTGAGCTTTGACTCCTTTATACTCGGGAAGTTCCACTGGCGGAACGACTTCCATTGTCACCTTAAACACCAGTGGTTGTCCCTTGGCCAGAGATATGTCCTCTATGTTTTCCCTGACCGGTTCGAGATTCTCCTGCCGAAGCGCCTGAGTAAAAGCTTCCGGAATGAGGTTCTTTTTTACTTCATCATAAAAATAATCGAGCCCGAAACGCATTTCCAAAACCTTCCGAGGAACCTTACCCTGGCGAAATCCCGGGATCTGGACCCGTCCAACCAGGCTCCGATACACACTGTCGAGCTCTTTATCAACCTTTTCAGCTTCAATTTCAATGATCAGTTCATACTTTGTGTCGTCAATCCGGTTCTTCTCAACCTTCATTACCGGTACGTCCTTTCTTTCTATCCTTACTTGGCCCATCCTCTAAATTACAGGCGCACAAAAGCGAGGCAGAGACCACCTTCAGATTGTCCCGGCCATATTTTCCTCCCTTAATAATACACAAAAGTCAGATCTACAAGCAACTTTCAGAAAATATTACCGCCAAGCGAACTAAACCAGAGCTGGTTCTGTCCCCTAAAAGACTAGTTCATGCGAGGGCTTGATCGGTCTATGGATATTTTTTCGCGGCCGGTGCGTTATTCGGGAAATAGAGCGACAAATAAAGAAAGCGGGTGATGGGACTTGAACCCACGACAACCACGTTGGCAACGTGGAGCTCTACCACTGAGCTACACCCGCAAATCGCAAGCATTATATCTCAAAACAAAAACCTTCGCAAGTAGGAAAATTGAGATTTTACAATGCCGCGATCTCATCACTTAGATCTTCTGCCTCGCTTTCTACGCTTACTCTTCAGATAAGCAAGAAGTGTGGAAAGAAGTCCCTGTGGAATCTTGTGTTGTTTTCCATAAGTGAGTGTAAACATTGAGGAATAAAGGAAGCCGGGTGGTCCCACCCTGTGGTCGAACAGGAAAAGCACTCATCTGAATACCGTACTTTCTACGCTTACTCTTCAGAGGGCGGAAGGAAAGACATTCTTGAGAAAAAGACATTGTTGTGGGCGTTAAGATGTTGGATTGGGATAACCACCCTCAAGCAAGGAGTGTCGAAAGTAAGTGTTACCCGGGCGAAAGCTGGTTTTTTCACCAAAGGAGAGTGCAAACATTGAGGCGTACTGTGAGCCGGGTGGTCCCACCCTCAAGCAAGGAGTGTCGAAAGTAAGTGGGCGAGGAGGGACTCGAACCCTCACGGGGATTACCCATATGACCCTAAATCATACACGTCTACCAATTCCGCCACTCGCCCTAACTTTCCACATTGCTTGCTTGAGGGTGGGCGGGAAAATCTCACCACTTCATACTCGGACAACAAGAAGTGTAGAAAATGAGCGGGCTGGGGATCGAACCCAGGACCCACGGGTTAAAAGCCCGTTGCTCTACCAAACTGAGCTACCCGCCCTAAAAACAAAATAACTGATACTCCCTATTGCTGTCGGGTGAGCGACGGGGCTCGAACCCGCGACCACCAGGACCACAACCTAGTGCTCTACCAACTGAGCTACGCCCACCACAATATGCCATTTAAAAAGGCGCACATTACTACACGCCTGGCTGGATTCGAACCAGCGGCCTACGGATTAGAAGTCCGTTGCTCTGTCCAGCTGAGCTACAGGCGCTAATAATCAAAAAAGTCAAGCGGGAGACGGGGCTCGAACCCGCGACCCCGAGCTTGGAAGGCTCGTGCTCTAGCCAACTGAGCTACTCCCGCTTACTGTTTTATCTACTGTCCTCCAGGTAATCGGGGTGAGAGGATTTGAACCTCCGACCCCCTGCTCCCAAAGCAGGTGCGCTAAACCAGACTGCGCTACACCCCGGAGTTGGCTCTACCGTAGCATTAACCGGCACTCCTATTTTCCAAGGGAACCGGCACACTATTCGGCTACAATCTAACAGATGTTTCTCCCAATTTCAAGACTTACTTTCTATGCTCCTTGCTTGAGGTGTGGAAAGAAAGAGGTAGAAAGCAAGGTGCAACCGTCTTCATTACTCGCGCAAAAAGCGTTTGTTTTCTTTGAACTCTTCCCAGACACGTTTTAATTCCACCTGGTTTACCGGTTGTCCCAGGAAACGCCCGCCGCTTCGGCAAAATTTTTCAATCTGGTCACTAACGTAGTATTTCCGTTCAGGAATCCGTTGTCCGGAACGAAGAAGTCCTGTTTTCTCCAGCACCAGGCGTACTTCCTTAGCCACCTCGGTTGCTGAATCAACCAGGTGGACATCAGGTCCGACTACCTCGGAGAAAACCTGATTTAAAAGAGGATAATGCGTACACCCGAGCACGAGAGTATCTATCCGGCTTCTCTTGAGCCCGGATAGATAGAAACCGACAATCTGCCTGGTAAGCGGGCTGTCAATCCAATACCCGCTATCTTCTTCGACCAGCGGAACAAACAAGGGACAGGCACGTTCAAAAATCTTTATTTCGGGAGATAATTTCTTCAGCATAAGCCGGTATGAACCGCTCGATATCGTCGCTTCCGTGCCAATAACTCCAACCTTTTGGTTACCTGTACACCGGATGGCGGCCCGAACGCCGGGTTCCACTACCCCAACAACCGGGACACTGGAAACTTCCCGGAGGCGGGAGAGGGCTACCGAAGTAGCGCTGTTACAGGCTATAACGACTATCTTCACTCGGCACGACAACAAGAAAGAAAGCACTTCCAAAGAAAACCTGGTAATGGTTTCGGCCGATTTCGGGCCGTAAGGAACACGGGCGGTATCACCGTAATAAACGGTATCTTCACCGGGCAGTTCTCTGGTCAGAGCCCGCAAGACGGTCAAGCCACCGACACCGGAATCGAATATCCCGATTGCGTTGTCCGAAGAAGTCACCTACTGTCCTCCGTATTTCCGTTCTTTTCATCCTCTCCCGCCAATCCGATGAATTCCCTCATTAAAAATATCAGCGAGATCAAACATCCACCGCCCCCCAGAAATACCGCGAAAAAAACAAGGAGTCTTGACAAAAGTTGCCCGCCGGTTTCACGATCAACAGTAACCATCACAATCCCGGATATGAAAAATACCAGGGCGCCGATTAAACTCAGAAATAACTTATACCGGGCCATGGAACCAGCCAGGGCGGTTTGAGCCTGCCGGTCCGGCGGTATTCTCCGATTTGCTGCCAGACTTTTCTTCCATTGTTTCCCCATTGGTTTACCTTTTCACAATTTTCGAGCGACCGGTGTACCCCGAAAGTCAGGTTGATTATCAGTTTTCAACTGTGCTATACTTCCGCTCGAGAAGCGCCCGTAGCTCAGCTGGATAGAGCGCTGCCCTCCGGAGGCAGAGGTCGCAGGTTCGAATCCTGCCGGGCGTACTGTTACTACCTAGATAGTATGTCCCGCCGACATAACCAAAGACAGTATGGCCTTCTGTATATGCAGCCTGTTTTCAGCTTGGTCCCACACCGCCGAGTTTGGTCCGTCAATAACCTCATCGGTAATCTCTTCTCCCCGGTGGGCTGGGAGACAGTGCATGATCATCACCTCAGGAGCAGCTACCTTTAAAAGGCCGATATCAACGCGGTACGCTGCGAATTTACTCCGACGGTCATCAGCTTCTTCCTCCTGCCCCATACTGGTCCAGACATCAGTGTAAATGACATTCACCCCGGTGACAGCTTCTACCGGATCGTGCGTCAGATAGATCCGCGCGCCTGATTCTCTGGCACGGTGAGCGGCGGCATCGAGAAACCCGCTATCCGGTTCAAATCCCTCGGGCACCGCCAATGTCAGATGAACACCGAGAATTGACGCGGCGCTCACCAGAGAGTTGGCCACATTATTACCGTCTCCAACATACGCCATTCGAACCCCTTTAAGAGACTTCAGTTTTTCTCTGATGGTTAACATATCAGCTAGAGCCTGGCAGGGGTGCGCTTTATCGGAAAGGCCGTTGATAACGGGAACAGTACTGTTCTCAGTCAATTCTTCGATGGTGGAGTGAGAGTACACTCTAGCCATTATTCCATCGACATACCGGGACAGAACACGGGCAGTGTCAGCCACCGTTTCTCCCCGTCCCAACTGAAGATCGGAACTGGAAAGATACAGGCTGGCGCCTCCCAACTGGATCATGCCTACCTCGAAAGATACCCGGGTTCTGGTGGAAGATTTTTCAAAAATCATGGCCAGGGTTCGGCCGCGGAGAATATTGTCATGGAGGGCACCCATCTTCTGGCGATGTTTGAGATTATCAGCATATTTGAAGAGAAACTCGATCTCTTCCCGGGAAAAATCGGATACCAGCGCCAGGTGCCGGCCTTTAAAATTCTTTTCCATGACAATTCCTCAAAACCGGTCAAAAAGTGCTTCGAATTTTTCTTTTTCGCTTAGCTCGATCTCATAGGTGACTCGAACCGCTGGTTTATTGATAGTGATAATTCTCCTGAGGTCGATAGGGGTACCGACCACCACCACATCACATGGGACCTGGTTGATGGTATCCTCAAGATCGGCGATCTGTTCATCGCCGTATCCCATAGCCGGCAAAATGTTGCCCAGATGAGAATATTTCTTGTACGTGTCGGCAAGACTGTTAACAGCATACGGTTTCGGACACACGATTTCTGAAGCACCGCACTTTGAAGCTGCCAGGTACCCGGCCCCAATCTTCATCTCGCCATGGGTGAGGGTAGGTCCATCTTCAATAACCAGGACACGTTTACCCTGGATCATCTTGGGGTCGTCAACTATCAGCGGAGAACTTGCCTCGAGCACGAGACATCCCGGATTGACTTTTTCTACATTCCTTTTAACCAGGTCGATGTGATACCTGGTAGAGGAATCAATCTTGTTGATAATGACGCAGTTGGCCATCCGCAGATTTGTTTCACCGGGATGATATTTGAGCTCGTGTCCGGCCCGGAGCGGATCGGCCACGACGATGTGGACATTGGGTTTGAAAAAAGGAAGATCGTTGTTGCCGCCATCCCAAACAATAACCTCGGAATCAAGCTCTGCCTGTTCCAGTATTTCCCCGTAATCGACGCCGGCGTAAACCACCGAACCGCGTTCGATATGAGGCTCATACTCTTCCCGCTCCTCGATAGTGCACTCATAGCGGTCAAGGTCGTCCAGCGTGGCGAACTTCTGTATCCGCTGCTTAATCAAGTCTCCGTAAGGCATGGGATGTCTGACAACCGCCACCACGAGGTCCTTGGCTTTGAGGAGATCAACCACGTACCGGGTGGTCTGACTTTTACCGCATCCCGTGCGCACTGCACAGATAGCCACCACCGGCAGCCGCGAACGGAGAAAGGTATTTTTGGGACTGAGTAACCGGAAACTGGAACCGGCGGCCAACACCGCCGAAGCCTTGTTCATGAGACGTTCATGTGAGATATCGCTATAGGAGAAGATTACCTCGTGAACCCCGTGTTCTTTGATTAGTTCGAGCAGTTTCCCTTCACTGTGAATCGGTATACCACGTGGATACAATGATCCTGACAATTCAGCCGGGTACCATCGTTTCTCGATATCCGGAATCTGGGTAGCGGTGAAAGCTACGACCTCATAGGCTTCGTTGTCTTTGAAATACGCATTGAAATCATGGAAATCACGTCCAGCCGCACCCATGATAATAACTTTTCGGCCTTCCATTATCATTCACCCACCTGTTTTTCGAATAAAAAAATACTACCATATTCATCTAGCAATGGGCAACGTAAGGCAGTTTTTCTTGTCCTTCAGAAATCCTGCTGATACAATACGTCCAGACGGAAAGTAGATGACGGATATGCCAAGCATCGATGGATGCGACCTGCCGGACGATTTACTACTGGAGCTGAAGAGGCTCATCAACGAAGCTTCTCCCGAGTCACTGATATCGTATGCCCGCAGCCACCCGGAGGCAGTTAGAGGATTTCAATTAAAGAAATCTTCCGCGCCTCATATCCGCAAATACCTGCTCAACCGGTTCCCCGCAGCAGGTGAATTGAACGACAATCTGAAAGAATTCCTGGTCAATGAGGGATTCAACAACAGGTTTATCGCCGTTCTTTCTGAAACAGTACTGAGGAGATATTTTGAAGAACTGCTGACACTCTATGGCCGCCCGGAGTTTATAACCGGATTGCTTCTCGACTCCCGGGAACCGGTAAGGAAACTCGCCGCCGACTTTCTCATGAAAGACGATGGAGGTTCTCGTTCAAACATTCCGGTTAAAGGTGTAGACATACGCGTCCTGCTCGGCCCGTTTATCGAGCTTCTGACGAGCAGAGTTCCCGAATCAGCACTGGGAGAAGCCACACAGAAAATAGAAGAATTAGAAGAGGAAGCTCACCGCTGGAAGCAGAAAGAGGCAGAATCGGCCAGCCTGGTGAAAGAAATGCGAAAGCGGATTAAGAAGCTTGAAAAATCACAGGGGAAATATGACAAACATACTACCGCACAGTACAACGAGTTGTCTCGAGAAATGAAACGGCTCCAGGTTGAAAACGAGACCTTGAAGCGTTCAGTGAATCAGGAATTTAAACGCCGGGAAGAAACGGAACTAGCTCTTAACGAACGTTCAGCGGAGAAACAGACTTTACAGGATAAGCTGGAGAGCACGATCAGAGACCGTATCACCACAGAGATGCAGTCGATCACGCGCCGCTGGCTCAACGAACCGCTTCGCCGCGACCAGGCAGCAGCGTATCTCCGGGAAAATCAGCAGCCGAACGATCTTCTTGAATGGGTGGAAACCGTCCTGGATAAACAGGAAACCGTAGATCGGCACAGCGGCAACAGGCGCCTCCTCAATGACCGGCTCGGGCGGCTGCGGCAGGCGTATAAACGGATCCAGCAAGCAGCCACCGAGACGCTTAATCCTCTTCCGGAACTGGCTGGCTGTGAAGATAAACTCCGGAACGAGATTAATTCTATCGAACAAACACTGGGTTGTGAAGATAAACCTGTATCAGCTATCGTTTCGACCTTGTTGACTCGTATCAACACGACATCATCCGGACCGGACCTTAAAAAAATCAGGTATCTCCTGCACATGCTCGATGCCATGGACGTACTTACTCCGGCCGAACTCAGATCACTTTACTCCCAATATCACACCACCATGGCCAGGCTCTACGATACCTATGCCCAGCAAGAAACGGACCGACCGGCTTTTGAAGATCCGGTCTGGAGACTTTGTCGGGATATAAGCACAAACAGCCCATATCTTCTGATCCTTGACGGCCATAATGTTTTATACTCGCTATCGGATCTGTTCGGAATCAGCCCTAACACGGAATCCTCCAGGCAAGCGGAAGGCCGGAACCGATTGGCAGCCTCCGTGGCGGCTATCTTCAAACCGGCAAAACAGTGTGAAGCCCGGATCTATTTTGACGGCCCCGAACGGTCAGACCATATGTTCGGGCTCAATGTTAAAATTATCTATTCGGGCGGTACGGGGAAAAACCGTGCCGATAAAGCTATTGTTGAGTACATCGAGTACCTCCGCCAATCGTCGCCCGACATACCGGTCTTGCTGGTAACCAATGACCGCGAACTGATACAAGAGGCGGAACAACTCAAGGTGAAACCGGTGTCAACCCAACAGTTCGGCGCCCTGCTCGACGAGTACGTCTGAGCAGTTCCGGACGGTATGATCCGGGAGAACGGAGTGGCTGCTCTTTGGAAAACGTCATTGAGCTTTTAAGAACCCTGGTATCGTTTTCAACCGTTACTCCTCAACCGACAACCGATCTCTTGCGCTGCGTGGAGCCCCTTCTTTCACCACTGGGATTTACGGTCTTGATAACCGGGGGAACAACCCATCAGAATCTCATCGCCAAAAACAAGGCTGCCCGTACCTGCGATAAAACGGAGCAAAGGTATTTCGCGCTATGCGGCCATGTAGACACGGTCCCCGCCGATACAGTCCTGTGGGACACCGACCCGTGGCAGTTGACAGAAATGGATGAAAAACTCTACGGTCTGGGCGCCGGAGACATGAAGGGCCCGGTGGCCTGCATGATGAAAGCTCTCGAACAGGCGGCGACCGCATCACCCGGCCTACCGGCGGCCCTGGTACTGACACACACCGAAGAGAATGGACTGGTGGGCGCTCGCGAACTCATCAATACTGCCGCTGCCCGTAATGAGCTGAAAAACATGAAGCTGATCATCGGAGAGCCCACCTCTTTCTCTCTGAGCAACGCCCACAAGGGCTATCACGGGTTCCACATCGTAATCACCGGTAAGAGCGCTCACTCCAGCCGACCCCACGAAGGACTGAACGTCATTTACGCCGCTTCACGCGTCAGTCTGAAAATTGCCGAAATAAACAAAACCTTGATGAAAAAAACGCTCTCGCCTTTCGAATACGGATGTACCGCCAATGTCGGGATATTTCAAGCCGGTGACATCCTTAACCGGGTGCCTGACAAAGCGGACCTTGAGGGTGATTTCCGGTATTTCGGATACTGTGATGCGGATCGGTTCACGGCAGAACTTCAGGGACTGTTCCAATCCCTGGAGAAAGAAGGATTCAAATGCTCCTACACACCGATACTGGAGTCGCCGCCGTTCTTCATGCCGGCGGGCAAAGGTATGATGGGCGAACTTGAAAAGCTGTTGGACAAAGAACCGGGTACCCTGCCCTACACCACCGATGCCTCGGTCTTCACCGGGCTGGCCGACCTGCCCTGCGCCATCATCGGACCCGGCAGCATAGACGTCTGCCACCAGCCAAACGAGTACATCACCACAGAAGATTTGAACCGAGGCGTTGAGCTCTACACAAAGATCCTCCTGAGCCAGGAATAGAGATTAGGAAATTGAGATGATAAGCAAGAAGCATAGAAAGAGGTTCCTATGAGCCTGTCTTGAGAAGGCCGGGTTATGTTGATATTTTCCTGGCCAACCCAGACTCAAAGGTACCCGTTGCGAAGTTATCCATATACTTCGTCGTGCAGGTCCCGGATGACGTCGAAGGTCTTGCGGGCTTCCTCCAGTTTTTTGGTGTACGGTTCCAGGTAGTCACGGATGATTTCTTCGCGACGGTACGTAATCTCCCGGTACTTATCTTCGGCCCGCTCCATCCGTTCTTTCTCTTCTTCCACGTAATCTTCGATGAATTTTTCACAGGCATGGTACGAATTCAGGTTGGCGTGTTCCCGCTGATAGTAGTCGCGCCACCGTTTCGCCGAATCGATCTCTTCCTGGGAACGGCCTTCACTTTTGTACCGCTCGTACTTGTCGTCAAAGTCCCGGTATTTGTAGAAAAGCTCGTTCAGCTTCCGTGAGTACTCGTTTTTAGCCTCTTTGAGCTCAACTTCGTATTCATCCTTAGCCCGCTCATACCTTCTCCTGGCCTTCCACAGTTTTTCCTCGTAATGCTGTTCAGCGCGTTCTTCCTGTTCCTCGAGGACTATTTGCGCTTTGCGATAAAACTGCCGATACCGGCCGACAATGTTCCGGCTGGCTTCTTTCTCGGAGTCGGTGTCCAGGTGACGGGCATAATTGAGCGACGCCTGTTGATAGGCCTCCCGGCTTACCTGGTGATCGGAGCTATGGAACAGGAAAACCTTGGCAATATAGATATCAGAAACCCGACGGTAGAAATCCGGATAGTCCTGCATTTTTTCCGGATAATCGACGGTTTCCAACTTACCCAGGGCTTTTCGTTCGATATCCGAATCCTTGAAAGAATTGCATACCTTGAAATACCAGGCCGTGGAGTCCTTGTGTTTCCCCCACAGTTCATAGGATTCCGCTATCCCGTATTTAACGTGATCATCCTTGTAATCTACATCGAAAAACCACTGAATGGCTTGCGCGTATTGGCCATCTTCCTTGTAACACGTAGCGATTCTAAACTTGATCTTGTCGGTAATGGATTCGAGTTTGAGGTACCACTTGATGGCTTCCCCGTACTGACCGGATTCTTCAAACGAAAACGCAATATCGTAAATCTTGCCCTGGATTTTGCGTCTGAGATCAGACAGTTCCCGCGTGATCCGGTCGACGGTTCCCTTTTTCTGGTCCAGGTCATCGTTAAGACGCTTATAGGCGCTGCGGGCAAACAGGTTTTTCCGGAACCATCCACCGAAACCGTCGAATCTCCAGAGTTGCTGCAGGAGTCCGTCATAAGCGAATTCGGGAGAGTAGAGTTCTTTCTCTTTGATCTCCAGTTGTTTCAGCAGATCGGTCAACTCTCCTTGCGTAGCCGCGGTGGCGGGTCCGGTAAACAATACCAGCATGCTGATGATCAGTATCGAGGTCAAAATAGATCTCATGTTTCTCATGGTCGCCACCTCCTATCTCATTTCGTAGTAGAGATCGCCGAAACTTTTCTCGGCTTTTTGCACCACGATCTCCCGGGAATGGGGATAGAATATTTCATACTCCAGTTCAGCACCTTTTACGACGAAGTATTCTTTCCCGTCCATCTCCTTTGTTTTAGCGTGCTTTTCGAGCTCTTCACGGTAGTTTTGATGAATGTAGTCCCACCCTTGCTCGATGACATTGCCCTTTATCCAACTCAGGGATGTAACGGCATCAAATTCGTTGGGAGGCTCTACAATGAGATCGGATTTTTTCTTAGACAGAAATCCACCTGATTTGAGTTTGATCCTGACTCGAAATGATTCAGCAGGAATGATTCCCCCGTAATGGGAATACAATTTCCCCAGGCATTCACCGCTCCCCACCAGGAGAATGTTGTGGGTCTTGTATTTGTCTTTATCATGCTTAACCGGGCAGTGGTCTATGAGGCGGCCTCCATGATGTTTGATCACCTCTTCCAACCAGGCCACGCGGCGACCTGACCTATTGTCGGCCAGTTCCACCAACAACGCCTGTTCGCCGTCACCGGAAAACATACCCCGGAGAAACTCAAAAGGAGCACGGGTCCGGCCGAATCCAATGGTTTGGAGCGTGCCTAATAAATCTTCTCGCTTTGCTTCCAGTTCCTTGCGTCCGCGAACGATAGCCACGTTCAAACGTTCAGTAAAGAGCCGGTATACCGGCGCCAGGGCTTCTTTGTAAGGGGAATCGGCCTGGGTTTCGGAATAAGTATCGAGAATGGTCAGGGCTACATCAAGATCAACGTAATCGTCAGCTGTCTCCAAAGCCTTCTCGATATCACCCAAAGCGGTCGTTTGACCGGGCGTTCGCATCTGGTCCTCACCCTGAACCGCAGCCTCATATTCTTTGAAATGCCGATCCAGGTAAAATTGAATCGACAGAATCTCTTCTTCACCGGCGGCAAAACTCAGAGCAGACGCGACAAAAACCAGCGCCACCACAGCTGCCACCAAACGGGAAAACTTCTTCATACTACCCCCTCCTCTTACAATACTTCATACTAATTTCTACACAACTTCTCCACTATATCTATTCTATTATACTCAGCATTGCGTAATGTGTATAGAAATTTCTTGCTCTTGCAGATAGTGAACAATAACCACACTATTCCACTTTCAATCCATCAAGCACACGAATCATCCGTCCCGCCTTGAGGCTCTCCAAAAACCAAAGCCCCCTTTAAGCGAGGCGCTTTCGCGTCAGCGAACAGCCGAGCGCAAGAACAACAACCGTCACCAAACACATACCACCTGAAGAATCTTCCTATGAGGCTGATTATTGAAGAAAGGTTATGTTGTTTTTTCCGGAGAGGGTCGTTGGAGAGTGCGCAACAGCCGTTTGCTGAACGGAGAGGGGCAAGAAGCTGTTGTTCGAGCCACGATGGCGAGTTCAGCGCACAGGACGTGCGCGCCCCTTGGAGGAAGCATTTACGGATGTCGCACTCGGAAACAATTTCCCTCGCAGGAAAATATCAACATAACCTGTTAAGAAGACTCAAAGGAACCCCGTTGCGAAGTTATTCCAGTTCCGCTAACAGCTTTTTGACATGCGTGTACTCCGGTTTGCGGATAAACGCGTTTCTGAGATAGATCAACGCCCTCTGGCTGTTGCCATCCAACAGGTACTTGATACCCAGATTGTAATCGACGTAACGCATCAATGGAGATTCATCGTACTTGGCCAGAAGGTCTTTCCATATCTGGCCGGCCTTTTTTTTCTGGCCGTACTGATAGAAAGCCACGGCTAAAGCGTTGCTAGAGGCCACTTTCCGGACCTCGTCAGCTTCCAGCGAAATTGCTTCCTTAAATATATCGGATGCTTTACCGGCTTTGCCCTCGAGCAGGTAGCGGTTACCCAGAAACAGAAGCCGTTCAACATGCTCCGAGAGCTGGCTCTCCAGGCTGCCGCCTGAACGAATTACTTTTTCAGCTACTTTCGGCCGCTGGGCAAGAATAGTCAAGAATCTTCTGAAGCTCTCCACCTGCGCTTGAGCTTTATCCGACCGGCCTTTGAACAAGCTGTTCTTGATAACGAAACCCCGTTTTCCCGGTACCTTGCGGTTCTTCAGGTATAACCCGAAAGCCGGTTCTGATGATCCAGAGAATCCCTCATGCTCGGTCACGAACAAATCCAGCGTCCTCACCACCGGGTATCGTCCCTTTAGTTGATTGAGTTGACGGATCAGCTCGCGAGCTTCTGGATCATCTGCTCCATGCTCCCGCAACACGATGGTCTTCAGTTTTCTCACCGGATAGGTGGTCTTTACCGACATCACCGCAATGGCGCCGGCCTGCGGCGCCTCGCAGACGATAAGGGAGGAAAACCGGGTAGTCTTTCCTTTTTCAAGAGTGCATGACCACAAAGCGGGGCCACTGATTAATTTGACTCCCGACGGAAACCGGAGACGCACCTCACACCCGGGCAGATCAGCTACCAGCGAGGTCAGGTTGACCTCGACGCTTACCTGCTTTCCCACTTCAGGAACACCGTTGAGTGTAAATCCGATATCAAGCCAGGCAGGGAGTTGATATCCCGGCTCCATCGCAAACGAGCCCCCTCCCGAAAAAACAGGCTGGAACAATATTGCCAGCAGGAACGAAAGTAACAACATACCCTTACTCCACAGACGATTATCAGACTTTAAAATAGGTACCAAGAGACTTCAACTCCTCATTTATCGTGGTGAGCTCACCGGCTATTCGCTCCCGCATACTGCTGTCTAATTTCTTCTTTTCATCAGACAGGGTTTCTTCCAACTCATTGATGAGTTCTATTAACCTGTCCCGAACATCGTTCTCTTTGCGCACTACCTCAGCCAGCGTTTCCGCCATATAATTCATGGCCTCCGCCAGTTCTCTCAATTCATCGCCTTTACGTAGCTTTATTTTCAGACTCAGATCGCCCGCACCGATAGCCCGAGCAGACTGTTCGAATCGGTATACCGGGCCGGCTATTTTGTGCGATACAAAAATACTGGTAGCAGCAATAAAGGCACATAAAATTACCAGCCGCACAATGAGCTGACGGTTGGTAGCTTCAAATATTTCCTGCAGTCTGTAGAGTTCTATATCGGGCTTACTGAAAGATGACCAGATGGTGAAGTAGATAGTAAAGCCAACGACCATACACACTGCCAGCATAGCGGCAATGATCACTCCCATGTACCGGAACTGCAGTCCTTTTTTTATCAAATAAGTGCTTCTTGTATAAGGTTTTTGGTTTTCCATTTATTTCCCCTCCGCTCGACTACCAATCACTGGCAGCTTCGTGCAGTGTGCAGTAGGTTTGCTGACTCTTGTTTACCTTGTAGAATCCCCCGCTGCCACACTCGACTCTCACGTTTAACACCTTTAACTGTTCAAGCTTGACCTGATCAACCTCCTTATAAGGTGGTTGAACTTGAGAAACACCGATATTTAAACACATTTCCAACGACCGTGCCAATAGTTCTTTCTTGTGGTTGCAGGCGACTTTCCGCACGGACTCTCTGAGATATTTATATTGAGGAACCGCGATTACTATGAAAAACAGTATCACTAGCATGACGGCTACCCCATACGCACTTAATCCCCGGTTTTGCTTCGTTATAAGTCTCATTTACTACCACATCCACTCCTGAGCCTATTGAGTACCCGCTCCATGTCAGACGGAGGAGGAGCCTGGAATATCATATCACGTTTTGTCACCGGATGGGTCAAACCAAGTATATGCGAATGCAATGTAAAGCCATTTATCTCCGAAGAACCACGGCCATATTTTTCATCTCCGAAGACAGGATATCCGAGATGCGCCATGTGAACCCGGATCTGGTGAGTGCGACCGGTAACGATTCTCACAGCCAGGTAGGTGTGTCCCGAAATTCGTTCCAGGACCGTATACCTGGTAATGGCGTTTTTGTCTCCCAGGTAATCGACCCGCATCTTCTTCCGATCATTAAAATGCCGTGAAATCGGGATATCAATCGTCCCTTCGGCAGCGGGAATGTCCCCGACCACGAGAGCCAGGTATTTTTTGTAAATGCTGCGACTCTGAAACAACCAGCTCAGATGCTGGTGACTGGCATCTTTTTTAGCGACTACGATCAGGCCACTGGTGCCACGGTCCAGCCGGTGCACAATACCAGGCCGTTTTACCCCTCCTATACCGGAAAGATCTTTGGTGTGCCAGAGGAGGGCGTTTACCAGAGTGCCATTGGGAGCCCCGTCGGCCGGATGGACGACCATTCCCCGTGCCTTGTTGACCACCAGCATGTGGGGATCTTCATAGATGACATCGAGCGGTATATCTTCGGGGAGCACCTTATCTTCAACAGGAGTGGGAATATCGAGAACTACTTCATCACCGTACTGGAGCCGGTAACTGGATTTTACCGATTCTCCACACACGGTTATGCAGCCGGAAGCAATGTATTTCTGCACCATACTCCTGGAAAGACTGGTTCGAGAAGACGCAAACAGATCCAGGCGCACTCCCACACCGAAAGCATCTACTTCAAGTGTCATGACCTCTCCGTTGACGGGCTCAACTTGCATAACTAACAAGTCTTTCCGCCCTTGAATTCCAGTCAAACAACCGGAGCCTCCCGCCGCTTCCGATACATGTATACGAGGAAAGATACCGCCAATGTTATGCCCACCATACTTATTACCTGTGACATACTCAAAACACCGAATAGATACTCTCCCCGTTCATCGCCTCTAATAAATTCTAACATAAACCTTGAAAAACCGTACATTAAAAGATAGCAGGCAAAGGTAAAGCCCGGAAAATATTTCCATCGTTTTTCCACCGCCAACAGTACAAAAAAGAGAACAAAGTTGCCGGCACTCTCGTATAACTGGGTCGGGTGGCGCGGGATGTCGTCAACGGCAGCTTTGAAAGCCACTCCAAACCAGGAATCGGTAGGGATTCCATGACAGCAACCGGCCATGAAACACCCTATCCGTCCCCATACGTGACCGAGCATAATACCCGGAGCAACGAAATCCATTATGGTCAGGGTAGGTAATTTGCGAATACGGCAGAACACGATGACACAGACCATCAACCCGATAAGAGCTCCGTAAAAAACGAGCCCCCCCTGGTATACATTGAGGGCTGACAGGGGATGATCCAGATAAAATCTCGGTGCTTCAAAAAGGTGGAACAACCTTCCCCCGATTATTCCTGAGATGAAAGCGGCAATGGCTAAATCGATGATATCGCCCGGATCATATCCGGACCGTTTGGCACGCCAGGCGGCAACAATGGTGCCCGTGGCAAAACACAGGGCAAAAAACAGCCCGTAGGAATAAACGGTGATCGGACCAATTTTACAGATGACCGGGTGCATCCCCAGGTTCCTCCTGCTGGATGTCTTCGGAATAAACCGTGGGCCTGAAGACCTTCCACAATATGATGACTACCCCCACATCTATTATCAAGTCAGCCACATTAAAAACCGGCCAGTGGTATTGATACCAGTGCAGGTCGATAAAATCCACCACAAAACCGTGATAAATCCGATCAATAAAGTTACCGAGCGCGCCACTTAAAAGAAGTGCCAGTCCGATTCTCAACCATAGTTCACTTTTTGGAACCTTCCGAAGAATTCGCAATATGGTGAACACGGCGATGATAGCGGCCGCCAGGAAAATGAACAGCTTCCCCTGAAACAATCCAAAAGCCGCTCCTTCGTTTTTCACAAAAGTCAGCGACAGATAATTGGGGATGATCGGAACCGGGACCCGGTACACAAGATACCGAACCGCCAGCCATTTGGTTATCTGGTCGAATAGAAGAGTGCTAACTACTACAGTCACAAAAAGCCGCTGGCGTAAGGCTGCTCTGAGATGCGAAAGGACGAAGTATGGATACATGGCCACTAGTGACAGACTCACCACCGATAGAACCGCGCACCTTTGAAGAACTATTCCAGTTCCTGAACCCATCTGCAGCCTCCTGAAAGATACCTTTGTTATTATGACAGGTTGTCTTGCCCTCTGTTTCGGCAGGAGGCGCTGTCAAAATTAGCCGCTTGATGAGAGCACTTCAGGATAACGGTCTTTTACTATAGTGAAACACCGAGTACAAAATTCTTTGCTGTCAGGTTTCACCGACTCACGTTTTTTCCAACACCGGGAGCATCGTTGGCCGGGAGCTTCCCGGACCATAACGGCCACCATCTCTCCCCGTAAAGCATCTTCGGGGACATTTTCTCCCATCGGGAAGAGCACAACCGATGAAACAATAAACAATTCCTCAAAAGAATCTTTCATGGCAGTCAACAAGGTTTCCGTACCACTCTCGAGCGGGTACAGTACTACTTCCGCGTCAAGACTATGCCGGCCGGTGGAGCGGAATCCCTCGATAGCTCCCAGCACTATGGATCTGATCTCGACCAGTGTATCCCATTTTTCCATGAACGCGCTGTCAACCATCTGATCACAGGAGGGCCAGTCCATCAACACCACGGTTTCGGGTTCACTTGATTCCTTTTCCATATACTGCCAAACCTCTTCACACGTGAACGGAAGTACCGGTCCAAGTGCAGCCAACAGAATTCTCAGTATTTCAGCCAAAGCGGTCCTGGCTGACAGACCAGGCAGGGTATCCTGAGGAGTAATATAGAGGCGATCTTTGATAACGTCGAGGTAAAACGAAGAAAGGTCTACCGCCGCGTAGTGAACGAGATCGTGGTAAATACGGTAGAATTCGAACTTATCGAATGCTTTTTCCGACCGGCTGAGTAATTGCCTGGCCCTGGCTACAGCGTACCGGTCAACTTCCAGCATATCTTTGTATGGAATAGCAGATTCTTTCTGAAACCCTTTAATGTTACCCAGTATGAACCGCAGTGTGTTTCGCAGTTTCCGGTAAGCATCGGAAACCTGTTTGATTATCTCATCGGAAATTCTGATATCCTCTTTGTAGTCGGCCATGACAACCCACAACCGCAAAACGTCCGCACCCAGTTTATCCACGACCTCTTGGGGAGCGATCACGTTCCCCAGAGACTTGGACATCTTTTTACCTTCTCCGTCTACAACGAATCCATGGGTCAGCACAGTCCGATACGGAGGCAGCCCCCTTGTGCCGACCGAGGTGAGCAGGGAAGTCTGAAACCATCCACGATGCTGATCGCTCCCTTCGAGATACAGGTCTGAAGGCCAGCTGTGACCGGCTCTCGTCTCCAGAACAGCCCGATGAGATATGCCGGAATCAAACCAGACGTCAAGAATATCAGATTCTTTCCTGAAATGAGCATTATCGCAATCAGGGCATTTGGTCCCCCGCGGTACGATATTATCAGCCTCTTCAAAATACCAGCTGTCCGAGCCCTCTTCAGCGAAGAGTTTTCTAACCGCCTCGAGTGTCTCGGAAGTGACCAGTTCACTACCGCACTGGTTGCAGAAAAATACCGGGATGGGAACTCCCCAGTATCGCTGACGGGAGATACACCAATCAGGCCTTGATTCCACCATTCCCGTTATTCTACGTTCACCCCATTCGGGAATCCATTTGACATTCTTGATCGATTTCAGCGCCCGTTCCCTGATGTCGGAGTTTTCCACGGAAATAAACCATTGCTTCGTAGCCCTGAAGATAACAGGCTGCTTGCATCGCCAGCAGTGTGGATATTGGTGAGTTACTTCGGTGCATTTGAGAAGATATCCGTCTTCCTGCAAACGGCGCACGATCTCCCCGTTAGCCTTTTCATAGCTCAGATGAGCAAAATCACCTGCGTCGATGGTAAAAACACCGCGGTGATCCAGGGGAGAGATGATCGGTAGTTTATATTTCAAGCCGATTTCATAGTCTTCCTGACCATGACCCGGAGCGGTGTGGACACAACCGGTTCCCTGCTCCATGGTGACATGATTTCCAAGAATTATGAGTGATTCTCTGTCTACGAACGGATGGTGGCAAATTATGTTCTCCAAATCATTGGAATTTACGGTCTCCACTACCCGCCAGTCCCCGATTCCGAGATCATCCATAACCACCGGCACCAGATACTCGGCCATGATGTAGTTCTCTCCCCCGACAGCCACTACCGCGTATTGTGTATCCGGTTTCAAGCAGATGGCCACGTTGGCCGGCAGCGTCCAGGGAGTTGTGGTCCAGATAGCGAAATAGATATTGAACCGGTACGGCTTTGCCAGTATCCCCTGCAGTTCCGACATGGCTGGAAATTTCACATAGATAGAAGGAGACCGGTGGTCCTGGTACTCGATCTCCGCTTCGGCCAAGGCCGTCTCGCAATGAGTGCACCAATAGATGGGTTTCTTCCCTCTGAAAATGTAGCCGCTGCGATAGAGCTCTGAAAAAACCTCGATTTGCTTGGCCTCGTAGGCGGGTTCCAGAGTTAAATACGGATACGACCAATCAGCCAGACCACCCAGACGTTTGAACTGCTCCCGCTGGATTTCCATAAAATTCAGCGCAAACTGCCGGCATTCCCGGCGCAACGCCTTGATACTCAAATCATCGGCCTGTTCCTTGAGGTTACCCATAACCTGCAGTTCGATAGGCAGCCCGTGCGTGTCCCATCCCGGCACAAAAGGACAGTCGTATCCCCGCATGGTTTTGTACCTGACCACGAAGTCTTTGAGGATCTTATTAAGGGCGGTCCCCATATGGATATTCCCATTAGCATAGGGCGGGCCGTCATGAAACACGTAGGCCGGCGCACCTTTCCTGGCTTTTCTGACCTGCTCATAAAACTTTATATCCTTCCACCACTTAAGGATCTTGGGCTCGTTTTTGGCTAGATTCGCCTTCATTGGGAAATCCGTCCGCGGTAGATTGAGCGTATCCTTGATCTTCACGGTCGATCTTCCTTTCTTTTGATACATAACGGCGCTTTAAACTGTAAATATAGCGGTATCATCGTGATTAATTTGGAACTCATAGTAGCACAGGGTTGGGGGTATGTCAATAAAGCTATACCACGTTATTACTGGCATTTCGCTATCGGAGGAACATGGTTTTCAAGGGAGGACATAGAACTTTTCGTAGATGGTAGTCAAGTAGATGTTGCGGACGGCATGTTCCGCCGCCGTTGTGTATTTCAGCGCCTCATCGAGATCCTTACCGATGGCGAAAGTGCCGTGTCCGGGTACCGCCACCACCATAGACGAAGAAAACAAAGGCGGCACCACTGAAGCCACTTCCCGGCTGCCGATAGTTTCAGCCACTGCAGCCACCGGAATACCGTCCGGAAAATAATATTGTCCTTCACCATCTATGGGCATCAAATTTTCCGTCTTAGAGGACAAACAAACCACGAACGGCGGATGGGCATGCACTATGGCCTTAGCGCCAGTCCCCCGATATATCGCCCGATGAACGACTGTTTCTATGGAGGCCCCGTTCAACGTCTCGTTATTCAGGAGAACCTCCACCAGGTCTGAGAATGTCAACCTGCCCAGCATTGAACCGGACCGCGTAACAACCAGCTTCTGCCCAAGTCGTACACTCAGGTTGCCGCTGTGGGAATCTACCAGTCCGCCCCGGGAAAGATCTTCTCCAACTTTTCTAAACTCATGATAAAGATGCATATCCGGTGTCTAACTTCCTATTCGAACTGTCCGCTACATCCGAGCAAACCAGTCACCTTGTCCCGGTCGGGTTGCTGAATCACACCTTTTTCGGTAATAATCCCGGTGATGAAACGAGCCGGAGTGACATCGAACGCCGGGTTCCAAACATCGACTTTGGCCGGTGCGATACGAACTCCATGGAGTTCGGCCAGTTCTTCAGGAGCCCTCTCCTCGATCGGTATGTCATCGCCGGACTCTGCCGCCGGATCGAAGGTCGAGAGAGGAGCGGCGATATAAAACGGTATTCCGTGACACCCGGCCAGACGAGCCAGCGCGTAGGTGCCAATCTTGTTGGCTACATCTCCGTTGACGGCAATTCGGTCGGCGCCCACGACGATCAGGTCTACTTCACCCCTGGCCATCAGGAACCCGGCCATATTATCGCAGATGAGCGTGCAGGATATCGAATCTTCCATCAGTTCCCAGGCGGTCAACCGTGCTCCTTGCAGAAAAGGACGGGTTTCGTCAACCCATACATGTATTGATTTTCCGGCCTCCACTGCCGCCCGTATGACGCCCAGGGCGGTTCCATACGCGGCGGTTGCCAGAGCTCCCGCATTGCAGTGGGTGAGAATACGCGCGCTGGCAGGAACCAACTCGTTACCGGCAGTTCCGATAGCTCTGTTTACGGCAATATCTTCCTCATGGATTGCAATTGCCTCTTTTTCCAAAGACGAGACGAGGTCTTTTAAAATCATACTCCTGGAGGCGCGGGCAAACGACAGCATCCGTTGAACCGCCCAGGCCAGGTTGATCGCCGTGGGCCGGGCAGCACATAAAACCTGTCCGGCCTCGACCAAGTCGGCCAGTAATGGGTCTACCACCGACGCTGTAGACGAACGCGCGGCCAAGGCCATTCCATAAGCGGCCGAAACCCCTATGGCCGGTGCTCCCCGTACTTTCATTTCGGCTATTGCCCGGGTTACATCCTGGAATGTTAGACAAGAAATCCAGACCAGTTCTGACGGCAAGAGGGTCTGGTCGATAAGGCAAAGCTCGTTACCGGTCCACTTCAATGGTGATAACATAGTTCAGTGGATTCTCCTTATAAATGTCTCGACCAGGCGGCCGACAATTGCCTGCCGGGTGTTTTCAACTGCCACGATCTGCTCGACGGTGACCGGCCCGAGAAAATCCGGATGCTCGACATCTACCAGGACCACCAGACCGATGGCTCGCATCCCCGCCGCCCGGGCCGCAGTGGTTTCCAGGGCCAGGGAGGAGCCTTCCAGGGCGTCTGCCCCCATGTTCCGGTACAATCGGTACTCGGACCTGGTCGGTAGGGTAGGCCCGGCTACACTCAACAAAACGCCTCGATGCGATTTAATGCGAAGCTCGATTCCCAATTCCTCGGCCATTCCGAGAAGATCAAGGTGGTACGCCTCGGTCATATCGAGCACTTTGGGACCGGCGCGTTCATCATCAAGACCGCGCATAGGATCGGTCCCGGTGCAGTTGATATGGTCTTCCACCAGCATGACGTCGCCGCCATGAAAGGCCGGGTTGAGACCAATCCCCGTAGAAATAGGAAAAACCGTCTTCGCGCCCAAAAGACCGGCCAACCTGACCAGGTAGGTGGCTTCAGCGGCACTGAATCCCTCACTTACGGGAAGACGGCCTTCAACTGCCAATACCGGGATATCGGTATTCTTCAGGAGACCAAAACGAAATTGGCCAAACGGGGTTGCACCGGAAGGAGCCTGCGGGAGATAGTCGATCGATTCAAAAGGGATTGAGACCTTCTCGTCCAACCAGGATAGCAGAGGCCTGAAAGTGTCGCTACTGCAAACCGCCACCGCCGGTTCACCGACACCACGTTTTTGCAATCTGGTTACGGCCGCTTCCAACTGGTCGAAATACCCTTTTTTCCTCCCCACAAGAATGACACCTTACTTTCCACGTTTGTTCTTCTAAAAATCAACGGGACGATTAGTTACTTCGAAGCCTTAGCGGCGGACTTCCTCGAACCGCTCTTTCTGGAAACGGCCTTCTTCGGCTTCGGTGCCGGCGCCTTTTCCTCCTTGTCGATCTGAAGAATAACGTAATAGGAGTCCAGCACATTCCTGAGTTCGATCTTCAACATTTTTTTCTGTTTCTTCAGGGTGTGGATCTCCCGGAGAATATCGCGGGCCTCCAAACGGGCATCCTCTATGAGTTTCTCCGCGTTCATCTCGGCCTGTTTGATAACCAACTCGGCTTCCTTATCAGCATTCATCTTGATATCACCCGAGGTTTTCTGGGCCGAAACAAGCGTTTGTTTGAGGGTCTTCTCCATATCGATGTAGTCTTTCATCTGCTCTTTAAGGCGGGCCACCTCTTCTTTGAGGTTCCTGTTCTCACCCACCAGAGCTTCATAATCTTTACCTATTTTTGTTTTAAACTCATCTACTTCAGCCTGTTCATATCCCCGGAATCCCTTCTTGAACTCCATTTGATATATCTCAAGCGGTGTCAGCCGCATGATAACCACGCCTCCTCAATTTCTAATCTAGCTTTCACTATCTTAAAATCATATCTTGATCAGTAATCCAATGACGAATCTTTCCACAATTTGAAGGATAAACAAAACGATAATCGGCGAAAAATCCAGTCCTACATTACTCATATTTAACATTTTTCTGAACGGTTTCATCAACGGTTCAGTCAGACTGTGAATCAGTTTATAGAAATCAGTATACCTGACATTGGGGAACCAGGAAAGAAGCACCCTGATAATTACCAGTATCTGGACTACCCTGAAAAAAGTCTGCGCCAGCTGCACCAGCGCCATACCATTCATGTCATGTCACCCGTTTTCCGAATATTGCCCGCCCTATCCTGACCAAATGAGCTCCCTCTTCCACGGCTATTTCGAAATCGTCCGTCATGCCCATGGAGAGACAAGTCATTGTCTGCCGCCGGGAATTGGACGAGGATATCGTATTGTCTCTGATACTCTTCAGGAGCTTAAACTCCCTCCGTATTTTCTCCCGATCAGCAGTAAATGAACCGATGGTCATAAATCCCGACAACACAAGATAGTTACACCGGTCCACTTCTTCCAGGAACGGTTCCACCTCTTCCGGGACCAGGCCAAACTTACTCTCTTCTCCCGATACATTGACCTGCAGAAGCGCCCTGACCGGGGTATTCTTTTTTTTTCCCCATTTCTCAATCTCGCGAACCGTAGATAGACTG
Organism: uncultured bacterium; assembly: GCA_964593455.1. Classification (GTDB taxonomy): domain Bacteria; phylum Muiribacteriota; class CAYSPT01; order CAYSPT01; family CAYSPT01; genus CAZQHK01. The sequence continues at coordinate 22,530 of CAZQHK010000014.1, read as the reverse complement.
TCCAGGGAATGAATGAGATGGACCCTACCAACCAGATATTTAACCTTATTGGACTGAAGATGTCCAACAAAATGCCACCTGATCGGCAACGAAGTCAGAGCGTCCATTTTGGGTCGTAATTCCTGAATACGGTTTTCCCCGACGTCGGTGATTCCAGAATGAACCGCATCCTCGATAGAGTCGGCACCGACAGTTTTGGATACAGCTACGATCCGAACCTCGGCGGGATCTCGTTCGGAGCGCCGGCAGGCCGCATCTACCCGTACACGGATGTCGTGGATATTCTTTTCTATCAAACTCAAAAAATTTCACTTCCAAACGACGGCATTATACCATGTGCGAATAGACGAAACCAGCGTGAGAAATAGATGCTTACCGTTCTTTCACCTGCGTTTCCAGGAACTCCATTAACGGCTCATATTCGGTCCTGGCTTTCTCGTTCAACCGTGGCAGGAGCAACCGTAAAAGATCGCGGGCTTCCTCCAATTGCTCCAGTGCAACCAGGGTATTGACCTTCCTGATCACAAATAAAGGCAGCTTACGCAAGTGGTCCGGGATTCTATCAAGTATCGGCAGAGCCCGATCGGGACGGTTCGAGTTCAAGAAATGATCGATCAGTTCTTGGTAGGCTTCTATTCGCTCCGGTTGGTTATTAATGAGAGTGTTAAAGTGCTTGACGGCTTCAGTGTCTTTTCCCATGGAAATGCTGAGTTTCCCCCGTATTAAAAGCAGCTCGTAGCTCTCAGTATCAGAAACGGCCCGAGCCATATCGACATGATCGATGAAAAGAAGTGCCTGCCGGTATTCACCAAATCTTTGACACACTTTCACCACAGCCAGTACCAGGGGGAGTGGATATTCCAAAGACTCGAGAGCCTGTTTAAACATCTTCATGGCAATAGAGATTTGTCCGGTTTCCAAGCGCAGGTTGGCCAGGGCAAGAAGCGCAATAGTACGGCCTGTTGCCGGGGAAGCACGGTGTTGCTCCAGAACAGCGATCACCGTCCGGCGCTGCTTGGCCTTCCGGGTAAGATTAACAATTTCACCAACTAATTGCAGTTGTTCTTCCGGCGACGAAAAATTCTCGGAGGCTGCCAGTATTCTCTCGGCCGCCTCACCGGCCTGTCCATTCATCAGAAGAAAATCAGACGCTTTCCTTAAAAACCCGAGATCGGCGGAAGAATGGGCCGGGTTTTCAAGAAAAGTCATCACCAGTTGCTGAAACTCTTCCGGTCCCAGAGTTTCTAAGGCCCGTTCCAAAGCTATGGCGAACGCCGAGCGGGGTAAAGACAGGGAAAAGACGTCGAGATAATATCCACGGGCGGCTTCCAGGTCATCGAGATCAACAGACAGGTTGGCCAAACGTAGCAGCACATACGGCCTCGATCCGGGACCACCGGACCCAGATTCGATATAACTATCATAGATGTCCATAGCTTCTTCAAGCATTCCGGTCTGGTCAAGCTGAAGTGCCCATTGCAGCAAACGGTCGGGTCCAAGATTTGCCAGGTCACCGCCCGTGTGCTCACGGTAAAGACTGCCGGCTTCCTTCAATTGTCCCCTGGCAAGGAGTGAATCAGCCCGGAGAATATGGTCCATGTCTGTAACCAGGACCGTGAAACGAGTTTCGGATTGAAGATCGAATCCGTGGACCAGGAAAGCATAATACCCAAACGTGCCGGAGGTCGTGACCTCATACCAGAGTAAATACCTGCTATCCGGCGACCATACGGGACAGAACCCCCGCCGGCTCGCAGATGTTACTTTCTGTTCTTCATCACCCAGGCGGTTCCTGAAAAAAACTTGTGTTTGTCCATCTTTGAAGAGTACGGTATAAGCCAGATATTTTCCATCCGGAGACCAGGCCGGAGCAAATATTCTTCTCCCGTTTGCGGGTATAATCTGGTGAGGCTCGGCTCCGGGCTCGGTCCCGATAGAATACAAACCATCGGGACCGGCGAAAACGATACCGCCGGTTACCGGATCATTCACGAAACCGGTAAGAACATCAGCCAGAAGTTCATTCCATGGCCACGACAGACCGCGGGCGGGAGCATACTCCATGTCAGCCAAAGGTACCGGTACCGCTGATTCCGATTCTACCATGTAGAGCTTTATACGATTTCCTATTCGCCCCAGGAAAGCCACGCTTTTCTCGTCAACAAGAAATGCGGGTGAAGAAAACACTTTATTTGGATCATCGTGCAAAAAGAGCGGCTCGGCCACCGACCCGGGCGCCAATTGTTTTTTCCATATAGCGCCTCCGGCCTGATACACCAGAGCCTCGCCGGCGACCGAGAACTGCGGCTGGCTCAGAGAATTGATCTGGCCTCCCACCGAAATACTTATCGATTCATGGCGGGATAACACCGCGGCATTAGCGTACTCTTCCAACCGTAGTTCTGTTTGTCCGCCGGTCTCAACAGTCAAACCCACCAGATAGGCCGATCCCCGGGGAATAGGATCAACGTCCCCCTGGAACCGAAGCGCCAGGAGGCCTGCTTCTCTGGTCGCAGCCGGGTTCCAGAGAGGTCTCTCCAGGGTTTTCACGGCTACCGCCGGGTTTTTCTGTCCCAGTTCAACACGGGCCGCGTAGCGGCGGGTTTCTTTTACTACCGGAAGATACTCGGCCCCGAAAAACAAAAATATACCCGGGCCGATAAAGACCGGTTTGGATTTTGGTATGAGCATTTGGCGGGATCGGGACGCCGAAGGGATAATAAGACAGATTGTCAGCACGACTCCCAGAAGAAAGTATACGGGGGGGTTCAACTTGTCCTGCATATTTCACAAGCCTTCCTGCCAATGTTTTCATCTTAATGTATACACTGTGTCTGCAGGAAAGGACAAGTCTTCAACCGGGCAAATATCTCGATCACCTGATTACTTCTCCAGCATGCTGACCGAGATCTGGGCCTTCCAATAGTCACCCGCGTCCTCCAGCGACTTGATCTCGATCAAGGCACCTTCGTTGGCGACGCCGCCGGAAGGGAACCGGCCGCCGGCCAGGAAGTAACGTTCCCATTCATCGATCTGGTCTTTGTCGGCCACACCCTCGATATACGGCTGCGGTTTCAAATCCTTGATTTTATTAACATTATCAGAGTTGGCCCGGTAGATAAAAATCCCGGCGTTGAGCTTGGTAAACCGGCCTTCGATGGTGCTGTACGCCATCATGTCCTTGTCGGAGTTCTTCCGGTCGAACACCTCCACCACATAGCAGTCCGTGCGGCTGGAAGTGCCCGGGATATCAACCACCAGGCTGGTGGTCTCCTGGTGTGAATCGCGGGAATAAAGAGTAAACTCGCCCGACTCGGTCACGAATTTGACCTGGTCTTTGATCCAGTCCTTTTTCAAACGTTTGCCGCCGTAAGACCGTTTCTTAGACAACGAGCACATTCCGACTCCGGTTTCACCGTAATGGTTCCCGCTGGCCATCAGGCCAAACAGGCCCAGGTCCCGTTTAGGGCTGCCGCCGATGGAAAACCATTTGGTTTTGATTAACGGATCATATGGGTAGAGATCCGGCAGTCCCAACTGGTGCCCGAACTCGTGACAGAATGTACCAATGTTGACCTTAATACCCTGAACGATACCGGTGAAGAAATGCCCAACAATCAGGTTGACACGGGGGATGAAGAACATATTGTGGGGACTACCACTCACGCTGTGCGGCCAGAACCGATCATCGTCGGTGAAGCCGGCATCGCCGGGGGTAACGAAAATTATATGATCGTATTTATTGACAGGAACACCATTCTTGAACGATTCCTTGACCGCTACCCGTTTCATCATGATGGCTCCCATAAAGGCCGGGAAGAAATCCCCGGTGTCGGTGAACTCCTTGCCAAAGATCTTGCGGTTGCGGCCGTAATGGGCAAGCGGTTTGTTGATCTTCACCTTGGGGGCGATATCGTAGGTGGTCTGGTCCATGGTAATGGGGGAACTCCGGGAGAGTATACGGAAGTACTCACGCTGGCCATCCATTTTCTTGGTGAGTTCTCCCCGGTAATCGAGAGACCCTTTGCCGGCAAAAGTGAAATCGGAAAACTCAACCGGGACAACCAGCGTCTTGCCGGTTTTCACGAACGCACCTGACTCTTTGCTTATACCGTCACCAATGGTGAACCGGTAACGCTCCGCGAAATCTTTATCCGGTACCGCACCGATATTTTCCCGCTCCCGCACGGACCAGATGTACGTCTTGCCCACTTCCAGTTTGCCGGCCTGCACACCGATGGAAGCATCTCTGGGAAAAGCCTGGAACTTGACTTCTTTACCGTCTTCAGCCCAGATGATTACTTCAGAAAGATCTGTATCACCCTTTTTCCACTCCAACCGTGGAATGGTGGTTTCAATAGTAGCCCCGTCTTCGGGTTTGACAAGCTCTAAGCCCTGGACCGTAGTGACGGCGAAAAAAACGATGATTGCCGCGCAGATCGCTTTCGTGAGTTTTGACATAAGGTTTTACCTCCCGTTGCTTTCCTGACAGGCATCCGCACTCTCGGTTGAGGTTTGCCTCTTACCCATATGGATACACTTCTCCAAAAATACTATAAGTTGTGATAATTATAACGGTCAAAATGGCAAAGTGTCAATGAAAACCATGGTCCACAGAGCGGTCGAGCTTCCATAGTTGACGATGTTCAACCGTCAATGGTATTGTTTTTCATCTTTATATATTGTAGGCTTTGTCTTTGAGATTGAAACCATGTTCAAATGAAAATGTTCAAGGAGGCAATCCATGGAGCAGCAAGAATTATCCCCAAAATCTGACTCGGAACGCTTGATGCATCAAGCGCTCTTAGAGATCGGCGATGCATCTTCATCCGAAGAACTGGAAAAACTCAGGATCAAATACCAGGGCCGAAAAGGTGTTATTACCAAAGCCCTGAAAGGACTGGGACAGCTTCCCCGGGAGCAGCGCGCCGAGGCCGGTAAGGGTATAAATATAGCCAAAAAGAGAATTGACGAGGCGATCAAAGAACGAGGGCTCGCTTTGACCCAAGAAGAGGCCGATCACCGGTTGGCGAAAGAAAGCATCGACGTAACTCTGCCGGGACGTTGGCCGGCTCACGGCGGGTTCCACCCGATCAACCTGGTCATCGACGAGATAAAAAAGATCGCGGGAGAGCTTGGATTCGACATAGCGGAAGGGCCGGAAGTTGAACATGAATGGTACAACTTCGGAGCCTTGAACTTCCCGCCTGAGCACCCGGCCCGGGACACCCAGGATACCCTGTTCATTTCCGATGACATCCTGTTGAGAACACACACTTCGCCGGTACAGATACGGGTAATGGAATCACGAAAACCACCGTTGCGGGTCATCTGTCCGGGAAAAGTATATCGCAGCGACGATATCGATCCGTCCCATTCTCCCATGTTCCACCAGGTTGAGGGACTCATGGTGGGGGAAGATGTTACGTTCGCCCATCTCAAAGCGGTCCTGATCGCTTTTGCCCAACGGTTGTTCGGAAACGATCGCAAGGTGCGGATCAGACCTAGCTTCTTTCCGTTCACGGAGCCCAGCACCGAGGTAGATATCTCGTGCAAAATGTGTGACGGACGCGGTTGCCGGGTGTGCTCGAACAAGGGCTGGATGGAAATACTGGGAGCCGGTATGGTGGATCCGGCGGTCTTTGAAAATGTCGGATACGACCCGGAAAAAGTTACGGGATTTGCCTTCGGCATGGGGCCGGAGCGTATAGCCATGTTGAAATACGGGATCGAAGATATCAGGCTGTTCTACGAGAACGACCTGTTTTTCCTACGCCAGTTCAAACGATTTTAATCCGAAAAAACAGTAGAATGCTACTGGTTTTTTCGGGTTTGGAGAGGTGACCACCAGCTATGAAAGTAACCGTCAAACTATTAAAACAACTCGTTGATTTCTCGTTTTCAACCAGTGAACTATGCGAAAAACTGACCATGCTCGGCCTGGAGGTGGAAACCGTCCGTACAACCGCTGACATGTTCAAAGACATGGTGACAGCGAAAATTACCGCCATCAAACCTCATCCCGGCAGCGAGCAGTTGAAACTCTGCCGTCTGGATACTGGAACGGAAACCTGCTCGGTGGTCTGTGGGGCACCCAATGTTGAAACGGACGCCATCGTTGCCCTGGCCCACCCGGGATCGGCACTTCCGGGAGGAGGAAAGGTGGAGAAAGCCACTATCCGGGAGATCGACTCCGAAGGGATGCTCGTTTCTGAAAAAGATCTGGGACTGGCCCTGGAGAGCTCCGGAATCATGATCCTCGACCGGTCGCTAAAGCCGGGAATTCCGCTGGGCAAAGCCCTGGATCTGGAAGACGATATCATCGAGTTCGAGATCACACCGAACCGGAGCGACTGCCTCTCTTTAATCGGTATTGCCCGTGAGATCGCCGCCCTCACCCACACGCAGATCAGGCCACCGGCCTGTGAGGTCAGCGAATCCGGCGAATCCATACACGAAGTTTGCCAGGTCACCGTCAAGGACGGTGACCTGTGTTATCGGTACTGCGCCCGCCTGGTCCGTAACCTGACCATCGGGCCGTCGCCCGAATGGCTCAAAGCAGCCCTGTTTAAACTCGGAGCCAGGCCCATCAACAATGTCGTGGATATAACCAACTACATTCTCCTGGAGATGGGACAACCGCTCCACGCTTTTGATTACGATATCCTGGCCGGACACGAGATCATTGTCAGGCAAGCCACTCCCGGGGAGTCCATTACCACGCTGGACAGCCAGATTCGGGAACTACCTGAAAAAGCGCTTCTAATCTGCGACGCTGAGCGTCCGGTGGCAGTGGCCGGGATTATGGGCGGAGAGAACACATTCATCACAGAAAGCACGCGGAACGTGCTGCTCGAGGCAGCTCATTTCGACCCGGTAAGTGTCAGGGTTACAGCCCGGGGGCTGGGGCTGTCCACGGAAAGCTCATACCGTTTCGAACGGGGTGTCGACAACGCAAACGTCCCTACGGCCCTGGCCCGGGCCGCCAGGCTTATGGCCGAGGTAGCCGGGGGAACAGTGGCTCCCGGGACAATTGATATTATAGCGAAACCGGTGGAAAAAACGATCATCAATCTGCGTCCCCGGACCGTCTCCCGTGCGCTCGGTATCCGGCTTACCGCCGATAAGATAGCCGAACACCTGCGGGCCCTGGAACTTGAAGTGGATGTCAATGAGAACCAGGAATCTTCAGATGACCAGGTACTGATTGTCCGCGTTCCCACTCACCGCAACGATCTCGAACGTGAGATCGACCTGGTGGAAGAAGTGGCGAGGATATACGGATACGATAATATAGAGCCTCGTTTACCGACTTTCACCTCGAGCCTGGCCCAGGAAAACCAGCAGCACCAGGCCGTGGACCGGGTGAGGGAAATTCTCAAAGGACTGGGCTTTCACGAAACCGTCACCTACAGTTTCATCAACCCCGAACGACTGGCCGGTATCGGTTACCCGGAACATGATCCGAGGACTATCCCGGTCAAGCTCAAGAACCCCTTGAGTGAGGAGATGTCTGTCCTCAGGACCACCCTCTTTCCCGGAATGGCTGAGACGGTGGCCCGTAATGTGAACAAGCAGAACAAGAATGTAGCCATTTTCGAAATGGGTCACGTCTTTTTCCGGACGGAGAAGACCGAGTCCCTGCCGAAAGAAAGGCTCAATCTGGGATTAGCCTTGACCGGCAGCGCGTTGACCCCGTGTTGGAACATACCCGCCGCCCAGGCAGATTTTTTTCATCTGAAAGGCGTTCTGGTAAACCTGGCGGACAGCCTGGGGATGGCCGGGATAACGTTCAAGAAAAACATCATTAAGCCATATCACCCCGGCCGTGGAGCCACGATCTGCCTCAACAGCACCACGGTGGGCGCTATGGGAGAGATCCATCCAGACACAGCCAAACGGTTCGATCTGCCCGGACGTACTTATTTTCTGGAGATTGACCTGATAGAATGTCTAAGCCAGGTACAAGCAGGTTTCAAAGCCCTGACTCCGCCCCGGTATCCGAAAGTTTTCCGGGACCTGGCCCTGGTTGTGCCGGACGAGGTGGAAAACCGGAACCTGGCGGATCAAATTATATTCAGCGCGGGTGAATTACTGGAAAACCTCCAGCTTTTCGACGTGTACAAAGGCGATCAACTCGACCGGGGACTGAAAAGTCTCGGCTTCTCGTTGGAGCTAAGAAAGGAAGGAGGCACCCTTACCGAAGAGGAGGTAGAAGAAGTAATCAATCGCATCCTGACCGCTGCCAGTGAGAAGTTCGAAGCGCGCTTGCGGCTGTAAAACCTCCACTTGGGTATCCAGAGGCATACAACCATGAAAAACGCCGGGCTTATCATCGACATCGTTGCCGGAGTATTCATCCTGCTCAATATCGGAATAGGGGCCTTCCGCGGAGGGCTTCGAGAAATTCTGAACCTGGGAGGGGTATTGGCTGCCTGTTGGACCTCGTTTCACTACTTCAGGCCCACGGGAGCCTTTCTTGCATCCCTGTTCAACTGCAATCTTATCGCTGCCTACCTGCTCGGTTTTTTCCTGCTCTTTATGGCAGTCTGGTTAACCTTTAAATTACTCAGCCACCTGGGCACAAAACTCTTGAATAAATCCAGTGTTCTTTCAAGCGCCAACCGGCTGATTGGCGCCAGTATCGGAGCCGTCAAAGGTATCATCCTGGTCCTGCTGGCCGGACTCCTCCTGGTCGCTCTGCCACTCCCGGACTCTGTCTCGCGGATAAAAGACGACTCCTGGACGCTTGATACCATCGACCGTTTAAAACCAAAACTTTTCGTCGTCATCGGGAAAGACAATCCGCTCGTCTCACTCTTCGATAACTACGAAAAAATAACCGACGTGATCAGTGATCCAAAAGTACTGGTTAACAGGGTAAAAGACGTTATCACCGATCCGGACCGGCGGGAGCGGTTAACCAAGACACCACAGGTCCAAAAAGTACTCTCTCATGAATCGGCCAGGGAACTTATATCAGACAAATCTTTTGCCGAAGCTTTGAGCAATAATAACCTGAACAAAGCGATGAACAACGATAACTTCCAGAAACTTCTCAAAGATCCCGAGTTTATGGATTTTCTTCTGGAAGAGGTCGACATAGACGCTTTCAAGAAAGAGATAGAGGAGTCGCTCCTGACCGACGAAGCCGCCACGGATGATACTGGAACACAACCGGACCTCCAGCTTGGGAAAGAAGACGAGGTAGCCAGGAAAATCGCTTCCATCAGAGAGGTCAGAGTTCTCACCGCCAAGTTTGGCCCGGCGTTCGAATACCTTTCCAACTCCGAGTTTAGGACATTTGCTTTTTCACACCCCAAACTGGCTGATTTTCTCAAGAAAAAGGACGTACAAAAAATACTGTTTGACCCGAAGATTATTTCCGACCTGTCCCAACGAAAAATGGCTCCCTTGCTCCAAAACCCGCAGATACGAGCGGTGCTGCGTGATCCGGACGCGGATGTGTTCGCAAAGAATATAGAACATGTCTGGAAAGAATGGCGGCGAAAATGAAGTCAAAAGAATTAGATTCACTGATAAACCGCGGCCGGGTTCCTCCGTTGCTCTTTCTTTACACTGAGGAAACATTTGTCATCAACGAAAAGGTGGAGATGATAACAAACGCGGTTTTGAAACCGGGAGAAAGAGACCTCGGACTGGTACGGCTGGAAGCGGATAAACTGGACTGGCCGGTACTATCCGGCCTCATCGATACACCACCGTTCGGGGCGGCAAAAAAACTGATCCTGGTAAGTAATCTTCACAAGATGAATCGAATCCCGCTGGAGCAGCTTATCAGCTACGCCGCCAGTGCCGGGATACCTGAATTCACCATCCTGGTCTTTTACGGCGAAAAAATGCCGACGAACATGCCGCGGAAGAAAAAGAAACAGCAATACCGTACCGAAGTAACAAGCGTTAAACTATGGAAACCGTTCGAGGATGCCATTCCCCGGATCATATCAAGGCGCGCTTCTGAGCTGGGTATAAAATTAACAATACCGGTAGCTGAAGAGATGCTGGCCAGGGTGGGCAGCAACCTGGCCCGGCTTTACCGGGAACTGGAAAAACTGGCGGTTTACATTCATCCCCGCACTACTGTAAGCGCTGAAGACGTGAGGACCGCCGCCACCGCCGCCGCCAGGGAGAACATCTTTGCCTTGATTGATCATGTTATCCAGGGGGACGCCCCGGAGTCTCTCAAGTCCCTTTCGGACGTGCTCGATTCCGGCGACAAACCGATTATGGTCTTCCGGATGCTGGCGAAACGAATCAGGCTGCTGATCCAGGCCGGGGGCATAATAGATCAACTGCCGCAGGAGTCAAAAGAGTATCTTGAGTTGGCTACGGCGTTTATGAAGATCGCTTCGTTGACAGCGTGGAAATATAACCAGGAGAAAACAAAACTACGCCAAAACGCGCAAAAGCTCATGAAAACCATGCGTGAGATGATGGGGAAGACGCTTCCTCAAGACAAGAAGGTAAACGTACTCAAACAGAATGTCCGGATCACGCTTTCATGTTTTTATCATGCTTCTCGTGTTAACGAACAGTATCTGGCCTGGGCATTGACTGAAACAGCCAGGGCAGAATTCAGGTCACGGGATACGTTAATCTCAGCGACAGTTTATCTTGAACAACTGGTGCTCAAACTTGTAAACGGCCGTCATGATAGAGGCTATTCGGAGGAGGCAGCTCTGTGAATACGACGGTTTATCCTGGATTTTCTACGGGCCGCAACACTTTTATGGATGACTCCTTTGGTCACTGCTTTATCGATCATCTGGCACATTCCGGAAAACTGTTCCTGCGCCTTTTCCGTTTCACCAGCTTCAATATGACCATCGAACTTCTTGAATTCGTTTTTCAATTGTGTTTTTATCGCCCGGTTGCGCAGGTTGCGTTTGGCGTTTCGCCGGATGTCTTTAAGGACTGATTTGTGATGAGCCATAATTATGTCACCTTTCCAGTATGGTTACAACCGGGAAAGTATATCATGCCGGGCAGGCAAACGCAAGCAGCCGGTGCCCGGGGTATCACGCTGATTGAGGTTCTGGCCGCTCTGGCCGTTATTACTTTCGCCATTATTCCCCTGACCGTACTCTTCAGATACTCCATCCGCGGAACCAGGGAGGCGGGACGGCTCCTCACCGCCGTTCAGTTGACGGACGGAGTATTGAAAAATCTCCTTGAAATGGCTGATTACAAAGACGTACGTGATCCAAATAACCCCAAAACAAAAGACTTCATCATTGCCGACACTACCCTGAAATCTTACCGTGATCCGAAAAAAACGGCCATAGACCTTTCACCTCGGAAAACCGACGGCACTGTTTTCCATTTTTCGCTGGCGGTGTTGGAGTTCAACCCGACTTTCAAAGTAATAACCTCGGAAGTATACAAAGGTGAGGTAGAGACAGACTACCAGAGCATCCGCCGGGTGAAAAAGCTGGCCCTCACCGTATGGTGGAAAGACGACACCAACCGAAGGGAGTTCACACTGGAATGCCTAAAACCAGACATATAAGGGTAAATCAGCGGGGAATTGCGCTCGGTCTGGTGCTGTTGGTAATGACCGTCATGTTCACCATATGCATGGCCCTCTACACGTCACTCGGGGCCGAAAAGCGGACCAGTAAAACGCTTGTTCCTCGTCTGGCGGCACAGTATCTTGCTGAGAGTGCCGTCCAGATCGGGATTCTCAAAGTAGCCGAATTGGCCGGGTCTTTCACCCGGGCGGTAAAACAGAATAAAAAAGGAAATGACCGTTATCTAACACACTTTCTCGCTGACATTACGGGAGATAGATTCAACCTGGACGGCAGGAATACATTTCGGATAACAGAACTAAACTTATTGACAGACCAGGGGAAGTATTCTGATAAAATGGTAATAATGATCAAGGCCGAGGGTAAGCACCGCAAGACCATCCACAAGATCGAGAAAACGATCGAGCTCACCCTGGGTAGTTTTTAACCCGGAAAGAAAACCGGTCCCGTTACCCGGGTGAAAGAAAGAGAAGGCTAATGGACGACTTCGTGAGTAAGGCGTTAAATTCTTCCACCGCTGCGTCGGATAAATGGAGAATACTGAGAGAGATCAATCGTGAGATCAGTCTCAGCTTCGACCAGCGGCCTATCATGAAACTGGTGGCCGCCAAACTGAGAGATCTCGTTCCCTATGACATCTTTGCCTTCGTTCTGTTGACTAATGTGAAACGTCTTTTAGTGAGAACCTCGGTACCCCTGCATCCCGAAGAAGTAAACAAATTTTACAAACTTTTATTGAGGGAGTTCGAATTGATCTCCGGCCCCGGAGTTCTTGGCAAAGAGGAAGAACTCGAGTTCGATACCACCGGAGTGGTGGAAGAGACCGGGGAAACACAGGTGGTCTCCCAAGTGGCCTATCCCATCTTGACCCGCGATGAAATACTGGGGATGTTCGCCCTCGGATCGACAGAAAAGCGGCGGTTTTCCCCGGAAGAACTCCAGCTTCTGGGAATCGTGGCTACAGATGTAGCTATGGCCGTGAGAAACATCGTCCTGTACGACAATGTAAAACGGGTCAACGCCGATTTGGAACGACAGGCCCACGATTCCCAGTTGAAACTCGAGGCACTATACGACATCACCAAGACGGTTTTCGAGCCGAAACTGCTTTTCCCAAAGATCGTTGAAAAGATTGTCGATGTCGGTCGGGTCAAATCCTGTGCGCTGAAACTCAGTGACCGGAGCGGGAACCTTAAAGTGGCCAGCAAATCCGAGCACAGCCGCGGACCGCACGTGGGAGCCGCCATGACACTGACACCCGGAAGCCTGTTCACCGTACCCGTGAAAGTCAAAAACAAGATGTATGGAGTACTGGAACTGGGGCAAAAACTTGACGGGAAAGACTTCGATTCCGCCGATATCGACCTGCTTTCAACCCTGGCTTTCTATGCCGGCATAGCCATCCAGAACACCCGGCTCTTAAAAGACGCCCTGGAGACAAGACGGACCGAACGTGAACTCGAGCTCTCCCGTGAGATACAGGAAAAGCTCTTACCCCGTGTTTACCCGGAAATAGCTGGGCTGGATATCGCCGCCGGCACGCGGCCCGCCAGAGTAATCGGCGGAGACTTTTATAATTTTTTCTTGCTGGACGAGTATCGAATGGGATGCGTTATATCGGATATATCGGGGAAGGGAATTCCGGCCGCCTTGTTGATGAACATGATACGAAGCGTATTCAAGACCGTGGTGGAAACCACTGAAGGCGTGGCAGAGATAATGAACACCGTCAACCGCCTGGTGACCGACGACATCGATTCCTACAGTTTCGCCACCTGTGTTTACTTGATATTCGACGCCAAGGAGCAACGGATCATCCTCTCCAACGCCGGCCACCATCCCGTGCTTTTGTTCCGGGAAACCGAGGAAGAGTGCCGGGAGCTCAACGTGGAAGGAGTTCCCATCGGCATCTTCGATGAATACCAGTACAACCGTCTCGAAGAAGCATGCCGGCCGGGAGATATCTTTATCATATTCACCGACGGAATTCTTGATGCCCGCAGCCGTGAAGAGTTGGACTTCGGGCTGGCTCGTTTGCAGAACAACGTCAAGAAAAACAAGGATAAGGACGCGCAAGGTATACTTAATTCCATTTTCTCGGAAGTGGACTCGTTCGCCGCCGGAACGAACCAGTTCGACGATATGACCGTAGTAGTGCTCAAGGTTGGAGATTTACCGTGATCCCAAAATCGTCAGATAAATCCGTAAAACAGAGCGATGTCGCCCGGTTCTACCAACTGCTGTTTGAACTTTCAAAATCGCTCAATCTAGCCAGAACACTGGACGAGGGACTGGACTCTTTCTCTGCCATCGTCAAAAAACACCTCAACGTGAAATCCCTGGCTATATTGATCCCCGACAGCGAGTCCGGTTTTGAGATTATTCACCAGGTAAAAATGCCGGCCCGGACGATCAAGCGGGTGACCGCCCGGACCGCGGAAGAATTTGCCCGGTATCTCTCTGGCGATCAACTGGACGAATCGGCTATCCAGGAACCGTTGTCATATTTCTTGCAGTTCACTGAAAACAAGCAGAAGAAATACTTTTACCTGGTTCCGCTGGTAACTCACGGCCGGCCTCAGGGGGTACTGATCATGGTCAAGGGACAGAAGAATTCCAAAACTAAACAGGACCCTACCTACTACTACGATCTCAACGTGCTCTCGCTGTTAGGCAGCGAATTGGCAACACTCATCGAACGGGCCGGTTTGATGAAAAAGCTCGAAAAAGACAAAGAATCACTCCGGGGACTCTACCGGGTTGGACAGAAAGTCAACTCCACTTTTGAGGAACACGAGATCATGCTCCAGGTGCTCGGCGGTGAAAATCCACTTTTCCATCATGATATCGGGGCGTTTCTGGAGGTAAAAGACGAGTTCGGCGGCGAGATCAAAATCTATACCCGGAAAAATCCGACGCGCAAGATCACTTTAAAAGCTATAGCCGATATCCTGAAGATATCAAACAAGGAGCTGACCCTGAGCCGAAAACTCCTCTCTAAGGAGATCAGGACGTCGCTGCACGTGAGCAAATCTCAAGGACGCCTGTCGGGAGACCTGAACTCTTTTATCGCCTGCCCGGTGAAAATCGAGAACAAGCGAAGCGCACTGTTTTACATAGCCTCAACCGGAGACGAATCCTACACTCCCGAGCACCTGTACCTGTTTTCCACCATCTGTTATCATGCCGCCAGCGCCATGGAGAACGCACGGACGTTCAAACGGACCCAGAAACTCGCCTTCACCGATCCCATCACCGCCCTCTACAATCACCGCTATTTTCAGGAAGCGCTGGAACGGGAACTGGAGCGGGCCATGCGGTACAAATCGCCGCTTTCGCTGATGATCCTGGACATCGACTACTTCAAACGCTTCAACGACACCTACGGCCACCAGCAGGGCGACACGGTGCTGGGCACCCTGGGAGGACTCCTGGCTGAACACTCCCGGGCCGTAGACACCGCCGCCCGGTACGGCGGTGAAGAGTTTGTGCTGCTGCTTCCGGAAACCTCGCAGGCCGGCGCCGTAGTCCGGGCCGAACGACTAAGGAAAACGGTGGCCTCTCATCCGCTGAAACTGAAAGGCGAAGAAGTGAACGTGACCGTGAGTATCGGCATAGCCAACTATCCCGAAGACAATATCCAATCGAAGAAAGACCTGGTGGAGAAAGCCGATCAGGCCCTTTACCGGGCTAAGACTGAAGGGCGAAACCGCGTCTGTACCTACGCCGACGTGAAAACCCTGGACATCCTGGAAGCCCGCCCCGTGTTCTGAGCGTACAGAACGACACAGGATGGGATTAAACATGACAGAATGGTACAGGATGGTAAGTCCGTTCCCGTTGTTTTCGCAACTCGAAACTTTGCGCGTCTCTGGCAGGTATGATATGCTTTATTAGGGATGGATATATGAAAAAAATAGTCAAAGTACAGGTTCAGGATAACTACAAGCTCGATCTTACGTTTTCCGATGGCCGAAACGGATGCGCCGACCTGTCTGATCTCGTCGGTAAAGGCGTTTTTACCCTGTGGGAAGATTATGACGCATTCACCGGGGTGAAAATAGGACCTGCCGGAGAACTGGTCTGGGACGATCAGGTGGATCTCTGTCCCGACGCACTTTATCTCAGGGTAACCGGAAAACAACCTGAGGAGATCTTTCCCGGTCTCGGTCCGGAGGCTATTAGTGCCTGAGATATCCAGGTTCTTCGGGATTGTTATCAAGATGTTCTTCGAAGATCACAATCCTCCTCACTTCCACGCTTACTACGGTGAACACGAAGCGCTCATCAACATTTGTACACTCACCACCTTTGCCGGTTCGGTTCCGCCACGAGCACTCGGACTCGTTATCGAGTGGGCAGTTCCTCACCGTACCGAGTTGATGGAAAATTGGAACCTGGCAAGGACACATCAACCTCTCTTAAAAATAGATCCCCTTCAGTAGAATTGCCGCCCAACAAGTGCCAAAACTGCAAACCATTTGCAAACCAAAAGAACGCAACTGCCTGAGACAGAACGTGACAGGATGGTAAGATCGGTGACCGTAAACCCTGTTACAACGGAACTAAACATGACATAACGAAGGAAGACATGATAGGACGGTAAACAAAGTCCCCGTGTTCTGAGCGTACAGAACGACACAGGATGGGATTAAACATGACAGAATGGTACAGGATGGTAAGAACTCGCCAAGTGTTTTTTAGGTCAGTAAGCCAGAATTACCGGCCCAATATATCGGCTACCAACTCTACAAACTCCCGGGCAACGGAGAGTGCCTCTCGCGCCTCTTTTTGAGAAATGCTGCCCACCTTGTCATAGGTAGAACGATTTCTTTTACGGCGCATCCGATCCATCATTTCAATGATATCCTGATGCTCTTGATCCAACGCTTCTTTCATAAACTCGACAACAGTCACATGATGGGCTATTCCAGAAACACGGTATCCCCTGTGAAACATCAATGCCCTACCGGCCTGATGCATAGCATTGTAGGCTATATTGAAGGACCAATCAGAGCTTGATTCAACAATACTCCGGGCAGTTTCAAGATCGCGACGGGCCAGGGCCAGGCGATCTTCTACCTGTTTTTTAGAAAACCGTCCCCGTTTTAATCGTCCGTCTTTAATGAGGTGAGAAAAATTCATCATTACTACTTCCTACCAGAAGTATCCTGGGTCCGGTAAACACCTCATGGACAAAATCGCCTTCATGGCCGAGACGCTGCTTGACTTCGTCACGTGAATACACAGTGTAGTTTATTTCCCTGTTCAAACGACTTTCGATTTCTCCAATCGCCGACGCTAATGTTCGGTCTGCAACAGTTCCCACCAGCATGAGGTCTATATCGCTTTCAATCGTCACCTCGCCACTGGTACAGGAACCATAGATAAATGCAATCTCAACTCCGGGCTCGCCGCTTAAAGCCTTCTTAATTGCTTCACCATACCCGGTTGTCTTGATGAAAATATTTCTCAGATCATCGATAATTGGAGAAGATTTATTCAATGCATAATGCTTCTGGTTTCCAACAGCCCGGGAAATGAGAATACCGGACACCTCCAGGTTGCCGAGTTCCCGGGCCAATGTTCCCGCCGGTTCATCTAATGTCCCGGCCAACTCGCGAACATATAAAGTTTCTACTGAATGGGTGAAAAAATGAGAAAGGATTTTAATACGCAATTTTGAAGAAAATAGTTTTTTCAAAACGACCGGTACATCAGACACAAAACTCACCCCATTGCTTTTTACGCAACGATTGTAGCCTTATTCGCAACATAAGTCAATATTTAAACCCAAAACTGCAAACATTCTGCAAACCAAAGCAACGTGACTGCCCAGTACAGAACGTGACAGGATGGTAAGATCGACTTCCACAAACCCTTTTACAGCGTGACTAAACGTGACATAACGAAGTAGAACATGACAGGATGGTAAGCAAGGTCCCCGTGTTCTGACTTCGGATTCTATTGGAAGTAATAAATTACCCTTTACTTCCTTTTTGCACATGAGCCAATGATAATTATATGGTAATCGGATTCTTTTCTCAACTGCTCACACACATTGGCCGTGGTTTATCAGCGCTGGACAGAAAGCAATCGCGATCGATGATACCACAAATCCCGATCATAGTAGTGTGCTATAGTTGGCAACGATTGAGTGTAGCTGAACACCAGAGGGAGATTTCGACCACGCCCTGAAAAGAGCTTGCTAATTCGTTATTTAACAGCCTTCAGAAGATTCATCAGTGGACTTTTCATTCTGGCTGGGCTCTTCAACAGTCGTTTCCCGATCCGACAAATAAGAAGCAGGCTTTGGGATTAATGTTGGCTGTGTTTTATTGTCGAAAATAATCTCTTCGCTCCAGTATTTACCATCGATCAGTATCATCGTTTGCACTCCAGGCAACTCACACAGCTTCCACTTTTACCACGTCCGGTACTGCTTCTTTCAGATAGCGTTCAATGCCCTGGCTGAGAGTGAGTTGCGACATGGGACATCCACTGCAAGCCCCGAGTAATCTTACCTTGACGACTCCTTCTTCAGTGATTTCAACGAGCTCAACATCGCCGCCATCAGCCTGAAGATTCGGCCGGACTTTATTCAAAGCTTCTTCCACCTGCTCTTTCATGATCTACAACCTCCCTTTCCATTTGTCAACATTATGAAAGACGTTAGCAGTTTCTAATCAACAGACTCCACATAGGTAACCGCTCTGACAATACCGATAGTTGCTCCCCGATCATCGGTGGCATTGGTATCGCTGATAGACACGACTTTCTCAATGCCATTATCACTCAGGAATCGGTTAACCTCCTGGTCGAGAGCGGCAAGCTCGTTCATTGTTTGAAACACTTTGATCGGTGTGGCAAAAGTTTTAACATGAGAATTTCTGTGGACCAGGATCTCTGTATCGGTTGCGAACTGTGCGTCAGTATTTGCCCCGAGGTGTTCGAGATGTCGGGAGACACAGCAGTGCCCAGGGTGGAAGAGGTTCCGCCGGCACTGGAGGACGAGGTCAGAGAAGCCTCGGAAAGTTGTCCGGTGGAGGCTATACCATTAAGCTGAGCTATCTTCCAGGAGAAGGCAGAATGCCTGATCGTTCATGTCAAGCCTTCTGGAATCATAACATCCTTCCGTTACCGCCCCTGTAACGGTTTGGTACAATTAACCGGAGAGTGTGTCTGTTTTAACAATGATTCAGCGTGTATCCCCGGATTGGCACCACACTCCTTCTATCCTCGCTCCGCAGGAGGGACAGGAGCCGTCCTCCAGGCTTACCACTTCCAGGAAAAACGACGATCGCTGGACCAGGAGCTCGCCGCAACGATGACAACTGGTATTCGACCCTCCCACGATGTTACCCAGGTAGACGTGCCGCAGGCCGCTCTCCCGGCCGATATCCTGCGCCTTTCTGAGAGAGATCTGGGGAGTGGGAGAGAAGTCCGTAAACTGATACCCGGGATGGAACCTGGTCACGTGCCAGGGAATGTCCGGGCTGACACCGGCAATAAACTGAGCAATCTGGCGCAGTTCCTCTCCGGAATCGTTTCTACCAGGCACCACCAGAGTGGTTACCTCCACCCAGATGCCCATCTCCTTCATGCGCCTGATGGTCTCCAGCACCGGAGCGATATGTGCTTTACATATGTCATGGTAGAACTCTTCCCGGAAGGACTTGAGGTCGACGTTGGTGGCGTGCAGGTAAGGCGCAATAGTATTCAGGGCTTCTTCCGTCATGTACCCGTTGGTCACGAAGATGTTGCTCAATCCCGCTTCTGCTGCCAGCCGGGCGGTGTCGTACGCGTACTCGAAGAAGATGGTGGGTTCGGTGTAGGTGTAGGCGATGCTCCGACACCGGCTTTCCCGGGCCTCCTCCACTGCTTTTTCCGGAGTGAGCAGCCGGCCGGTTTGCGCACTGCCGTCTTTGAAGGAGGACTGCGATATCCGCCAGTTCTGGCAGAAGCCGCACTTGAAGTTACAGCCCACGGTGGCCACCGAGTAGGAACGGGTGCCGGGCAGGAAGTGGTAGAGCGGTTTCTTCTCGATGGGGTCCACGTGCCGGGCTATGACCTCGCCGTAGGCATAGGTGAACATCTCTCCGTTGATGTTCTGCCGAACGCCGCATACACCGAATTTTCCCGGCTGTATAAGGCAACAGTGGGAGCAGAGAAAACAGCGCACCCGGTTGTCCTCCGCCGTTTCCCAGAGCATCGCGTTCTTCTTCAAGGGACGTCCTCTATATTTCGAAATAGCGTTCCGGATCTTCCCGGGCCGCGAAGCACTCCAGGTTAGATCCGGCTTCCCTGATGATCCGGCGGCACTCATCGACGATCCGGTTCAAATGGTCATCACTTCGTTCCGGATTGTGATGGAAGAGGACGAATTTGTTCACTCCCGCTTCCATTGCCAATTGGAGAGCCACCTTGAAGGTGGTGTGTCCCCAGGTTTTCGAGTGGTGATATTCTTCTTCGGTGTACATTGCATCGTGGACGAGCATGTCAGCTCCCCGTGCGAACTCGAGATAATCTTCATAGTCCAGTCCTCCCGGATGGCGGTATGTTAACTCATTGTCCGTCAGGAAAACAAGCTGCCGGTCGTTTTCTGCAAACCGGTATCCCAAGCCCTGGTTCGGGTGACTCAGTTTGATGGGCACAAGGGTAACTGAACCTATTTTGAATGACAGATAACATTCCTCGTGAAACTTGAAATCAGCCTGGACATCCTCGAAGCGTACCGGAAAATTGGGAGGTTCCAGAATCCTGGACACCATCTTCCTGATGGAATCCTGGGAGATGGGACATCCGTATACCTGGATCTCCGTGTCTTCACGGTACAGAGGTTTGAAAAACGGCAACCCCATCAGGTGGTCCCAGTGGGCGTGGGTGAAGAGGAAATGGTAGTGGTGTCGGTCTTCATGCAGAAGCTGGTCGCCCAACCGGCGTATTCCGGTGCCGGCATCGATGATGATGATCTCGCCATCGCCGGTCCGTAGCTCCACACAGGCCGTATTACCCCCATATTCATTATATTCCTTTCCCGAAACCGGAATAGATCCCCTGGTTCCCCAAAACTTGATTTTCAACCGTATCACCACCTTAATAGATAAACGTCCCATGCCCATAATCTGTTCCCCGTCGGGAAGGTGTCCACAGCCAAGCTTTCGGGTGCCTTCCTGGAACAGCCGTGTGGACATGGTCAGACTTCGTCGGACGGTCCTCCAGCATAGGTGTTGAGGAAGGCAATCTCCTCGATGGGTTTGCGCTCGGGACGCTTCTTCTCGATCTCCTTCTGCTGCTTCGAAAGTTCCGGTTTCATCTTCTCCGAATGCTTGCCCACCATGACCAGGGTAATCAACCGCATCTTCTGGGGAATGGCCAGGATCTCCTTGGCCCTGTCCTCATCGAAACCGGCGATGGGGTGGGCCACCAGACCCAGTTCGGTGGCCCGGAGAATGATGAAGGCGGTGGCCATGCCGGTGTCGAAGGCGTAATAGATACGCTTCTTGACGACACAGTCCAGGGATCGATGGGAAAATACGGCGATCATCATGGAGGCGTTGCGGGCCCACTCATTGCCCTTGGACAGGGTGCTATGCAGCTTCTTCAGCACGGCCGGATCGAAAACAAAGACGTACCGCCATGGTTGCCGGTTAAAGCACGAAGGAGCCAGCGAAGCGCCTCCGGCCAGGTCACGTATTAGTTCCTCTGTAATTGTTACCTCGTCCAGGGAACGGTAAGCTCTTCGTTTCTGTATTGCTTCCTTGATATCCATAGGTCACCTCAAGGGGATTCCTCTCCCAGGTATGATTTCCGGAACTGTTGGATGAGCTCGAGCAGCCGTGTGCAGTATTTCAGATCGATGGTTTGCTTGGCCTTCATACTGTTGAGTAGAATCTCGTGCAGCAATGTAATTTCCTTAACATACTTATGCCGACCGGCTTCGTCCACCGCGTCCGGGAGCTTGATTCGCTGGGGCATGAAGTAGTACGTAATTGTCTCCGCCAGCTTCTCCGCATGCACCTCCTTGTTGTGGATCCAACGGACCAGCTGGTTCCAGTTCGGCGCCTCCATCTGGCCCAGGCTTTTGATCTGTCTCATTGATTTGTCTATCGTTCTGACATCCTCCAACATAGAGCTGAACCTCGCCTGATCGTCGTATATACCGCAGGGAATCTGGCAATGCGCCAGGAGCCTGGGAGAAACCACCGACATCATCACGAACACCACTGCCATAATCGTCATTTTTAGATTTTTCCTCATACAGATCCACCTTACCTTTCAAACAAGCGTTTAATGATAATCTAACAAGGGAATGGCCCGGTCCTGTTTCACCATTGACTTAAACATGTTACGTGCTCTGAAAATCCTTGATCGTACAGTACCCATAGGACACTCCATGATCCTGGCAATCTCCCGGTAACTGAAATGTTTCAAGAACCGCAGAACGAACACCCGACGAAACGCTGCTGGCAGTTTTCCGATGAGTTTTCGCAGGCTTTCCATGATGAGCCTTCCGCTGACGGTCTTCTCCGGATCGGATATCTGGCGAGGGCTTTCATATTGCGGCGACAAGCGGTTTACCTGGTCAGGTTGCATCACAACCGGATACCCCTGCCGCTTATTCCGCCTGGCCTGGTCGACGAATTGGTTGCGCATGATGGTCATGAGCCAGGCCCGGCAGTTCGTTTCCGGCCGGTAGGTGTGAAATGATCGGTAGGCGGACAGCAGGGTTTCCTGGAGCAGGTCATCACCATCATGTGAATTTCCGGTTATGTAACAGGCCAAACGGGCAAGATCATTCACATATGGCAGGACTTCCTCGCGATACAGTCTGGTATCTGCTTTTTTATAATTTACGATTTCCTTCTCCCGTACCTTTTCCATATTGATCCTCCTTGCAATAATGTTCTATTTATCACAATCGAGCCTCTTGCAAAAGTCGTGATTAAGATGAATTTACATGAGAAGAGCCGTCCCC